>CAYYVN010000001.1:0-197970 GCA_964475165.1 uncultured Verrucomicrobiota bacterium
CCTTGATGTCGTCGTATCGCGCCATGATGTTCTGGATGGACTCGGCGCTGTCGGTATCGTCGAACGGCTGATTCTCGAAGATGGCCTCCATGCAGGCCAGCCGCTCCTCAACATCGATGTTGAAGGATTTGCGCCCGTACTTCTGCGAGAAGATCATCTTCTCGATGTCATGGACGGCGTCCTCGCGGTCCTTCTGGAGGTTGTGCAGGTAGATGAGCAGGAGCGTCAGGGTCGTCAGGCGCTGCTGGCCGTCGATGATGAAGTTCTGGCCGTCCTTGTGACTGATGATGATCGAGCCCAGGAAGTAGTGGCCATACTGCCCGACCTCCTCGCGGGGATGTCCTTCCTCGTAGTCCTCCTGGAATCGTCCCGTGAGATCGTCGATCAGCTCCGACACCTGCTTGTTCTGCCAGCGGTACTCGCGCTGGTAGTAGTCGATGGAGTACTTCGCGCCGCTGAGCAGCTCGCGGATCGTCTTGGCCTTGCCGAGAATCTCTCTCATGGCTGCTCCTTGTCCTCCGCCGCCTTTCCGGCGCGAATCCACGCGTCGATCTCGGTAGCCTTGAACTTCCAGAGCTTGCCGAGCTTGTGGGCGGGCATCTGCCGCCGGTAAATCCACTTGTAGATCGTGTCCCGATTGACGCCCAGATGGACGGCAATCTCCTCGACCGATAGCCATCGTTCTTGTTCTTGCATGATCTCCTGCTCCGCCAGAGTCGTCGCCGATCCGACCGGTTCAAGACGTGTGGCGGCGAATATAGCAGGTCGCGTCCATGAATGCTAGCGCAAATCCAACAGAGTCCAACAGGAGCCAGTACAGCAGGCCGGATCGCGACCGAACGCTGTCACCGACGGCGGATTGGCCACTGCAGATTGTCTGACTTGGGCCTCTTGGGCCTCGACATGGGCCTCAACATGGGCCTGCGGCGCGTTGCGGGTGCGCATACGCACGGCGACTGGGCCTCTAACTGGGCCCTTGAGTGGGCCTCGGCCTGCGACGGTATCGGTTCACCGACTTGGTGCCGACTTGATGCCAACTTGGTGCCTGACCTGGTGCCGCCAGCGCCCCGACTGGGTCGCTGACTGGATCGGCGACTGGGTCGGTTTCGGCCGGACCGACTGGGTCCCGGCGGAACGATGGTACATCACTTGAGCCGTATGCGTCGTTTGCGAGCACTTGAGGCCCCACGGCACGTTTGGCACCTTTGTGGCACCATTGCGAGAGGGCAAGCGCCGTGGCCCGCATGGCCGATTTGTCCGATTTATGGCCGATTCACCGCACCTGCCGATGTCGTCGGGCACTCATGAGCCTCGCCGCCGGTCTGGGACCGGCAGGCGGTAGGTCTTCCGGACGATGATCGCCCCGGCGGCGTGGTCAAACCAGGCTGTGCAGAGACTCTCTGGCGGGTTCATTCCGGCGATCTGGGCCGACCCGGCGGTCAGAACGCCGCCGGAACAGGTCAACCCGGTCGCGCCGAAGGCCGTAGGCGGGTGCGATGACCGAGAGTGGTTCGAGTAGGGTTGTTCCTGGGGAGCCCCCTCCTTTTTTCCGCCTCGCCCTCGCTTCGAGCGCCGATGGAAGCGACAAACAAAAGCCCTCAGCCAACTTGCCGGCGGGCACCGCCCGCGCTGGTAAATGCCGACGTCAATGCTCCTAAACTTGCTTGGAACGATTCATTTTGTGTGCCGTAGGAATAGGTTTTTTTTGGCCAAAAAAATTGATCCGCGCGCAACTCTTCTGGTAAAATTGCCCACAGGTTATTCAGGAAACCCCAAGATTGCATGTGCTCTTAATGCCATCGGAATAGGTCTTAACCCTGGCGGATAACTCATGCGTCGCACTTTCTCCCATAACAATATTCGCGAAACCGGCCGCGCAGCGGTGAAGTTCTCCACCTTTGCCGGCGTGTTCACGCCCAGTCTACTCACCATTCTGGGCGTGGTGATGTTCCTGCGCTTCAATACGGTTGTGGGTCATGCCGGCCTTTGGCGGGCGCTGGCCATTCTGGCCATCGCCAAGGCCATCACCCTTACCACCGCCCTCTCGCTCTCCTCCATCTCCACCAACATGCGCGTCAAGGCTGGCGGTCCGTATTATATGATCAGCCGCAGCCTGGGCGTGGAATTCGGCGGTGTTATCGCCGCCTTCTACTACATCGCCCAGACCGTCTCGGTCGCCATGTACGTTATAGGCCTGACCGAGACGATTGTGGCTGCCTTCCCCGCGCTGCTCCCTTACTACCGCGAAATCGCGACCTTGATAAACCTGGTCACCTTTCTGTGTGTCTTGATCGGCGCCGGTTGGACTATCCGGGTGCAATACGCCATCCTGGCCATTGTGGGGCTGGCGCTGCTCTCCTTTGTGGTGGGTGCGCTGCTGGGCTTTTCACCGGAGATATTGAGTGCCAATCTTACTCCGGCTTGGAGTGAAAAGTATAACTTCTTTACAACCTTTGCCCTCTTTTTCGCCTCGGTGGTGGGCATAATGACGGGGGTCAACATGTCGGGAGACCTCAAGGATCCGCGGCGCTCCATACCCATGGGCACCTTGGGCGCCATACTCGTGTCTGGCGTCATCTATCTGCTGCTGCTCTTTCTCCTGGCAGCCAGCGTATCGCGGGGTACCCTTCTGGGCGATACGCTGGTGATGCACGACCGCGCTATCTGGGGGCCGCTTGTCTATGGCGGCCTTTTTGCCGGTGCACTCGCCTCGGCCCTGGCCAGCATGATGGGGGCGCCGCGTATTCTGCAGGCCTTTGCCCGCGATCAAATTTTCCGCCCCTTCAATCTCTTCGCCCGTGGCAGCGGACCCTCCAACGAGCCGCGCCGGGCCATTATCCTCACTTTTGTCATTGCTCAAATCGGTGTTTACACAAGTGATCTGAACACCCTTGCGCCGCTCATCTCCCTTTTCTTCCTGATCACCTACGGCACAGTTAATCTGGCCTGTTTTTATGAGATTTTTTCACGCAACCCGAGCTTCCGCCCCACTTTCCGTTTCAACCACTGGAGCGTGGCCCTGGCCGGCGCCCTGGGGTGCCTGGGCGTCATGCTCCTCTCCAGTCCTTGGCTGACCATCCTGGCCATCACCATAGCGGCCGGTTTTTACATGCTCATCGCCCGCGCCAAAATCCGCGTCAACTGGGGGGATGTTGATGGCGGCGTGGCTTATCAGCGAGCCCGCAGCGCCCTGTTGCGTCTGGAGCGCGGCGACTATCATCCCAAAAACTGGCGGCCCTCTATTCTGGCCCTGAGCGGCGGCGCCTACAACCGCGCCCACCTCACCGCCTATGCCACGTGGCTGACGCGCAAGAACGGTGTTGTCTCCCTGGCTCAGGTGATCCACGGCAACCTGGATACCCTGCTCGATCGGCAGCGCGAGGCTGAAGCGCTGTTGCGCAAATTTATCCATGAAGAAGGTTTCGCCGCCTTCCCCGTGGTGGTGGTAGACGAAAACATTCACCGCGCCGTGCAGGCGTTGTTGCAATGTCATGGCTTGGGGAGTCTACGGCCCAACACGCTGTTGCTGGGCTGGAGTCGTGACCTTAACAAGGCGGATACCTTTGTCGGCCTGTTGCGCCTGGTGCGGCGCATGGGGCGCAGTCTGGTGGTGGTCGCCAACAAGAGTCGCGCCGAAGATCAGCATGCCCATATCCCTGAGGGTGTCATCAACGTGTGGTGGAGCGACGACCACAACGGCCCCCTGATGCTGCTGCTCGCCTTTCTGTTGCGTCAGAACAAAGGCTGGCGCGATCGGCCCCTGCGCATCATCCGCACGCTGCCGCCCAGGGGCGATGTTGAAGGCGTGACCGCCACCATGCGTGCCATGATGCTCGAGGCGCGCATCACCGCCGAACTAGTGGTTGTGGCCACGGACGACCAACTGGCGGCGGTCAATGCCCATCTCAACCCGGCCGCCGTTCTTTTCACCGGCTTTGATCCGCCGACTGATGGCAACAGCGCCACACTGGCCAAACTAGCGCCCATTGCCGCCCTGCCCTGCGATGTCCTCTTTGTTTACAGCGCCGGTGATGTATCCATCATGGAATGATCATGCTTGGCTGCTCATACCCCGGGCTGATCCTAGCCGGCGGCCCGCCGGATTCTTATAGCAAATATCCTCATAAACAGAGGAAAAAGGTCATAATTGTTGCAAGTTGAGCCGGGCCTATTTTGCTTCTTTTATCAAGCTGCAATAGAAAAGAATGCTATTGATAAACAGTCTCCACTTATCTATCGTAGTATTAATCATGGTTTGATTGTTTCAACTCCCAGTGGGCGAGCCAATAAATGCTGGGCACACACATAGCGAGTTACGATGGAAAAGGTTGAAGCATCAGTAGAAGAACTCGTCAGCATGATCGCCCTCATAGGCCGGATTCAAAGCATAGAAGAAGCATATTCTGTCATAAGAAGGAGGATATAGGATGGCAATGAAACTTGGCACACAACCCAGAAAAAAGCCCGCCTTGGTGGTATCGCGCGACGCTATCAAGGAGGAGAAGCTTGTGTACGTCGCGCGAGCGAACAAGCAACTTAGTTATCGCCTCAAGAAGTCAGCCATTGCATATATCGGTTCGACCAAAAAAGGCGTTGATCGAATGACCGGAAGTGCAGCAAAGCAGGCCCGCGATCTATTGAAGCATCACGGGGTACAGACACTGAGTTTCTTCATTGTAACTTGTAGATCGAAAAAGAAAATGAAGAGTTGGAAGCTCCTTGAGCGCGCATTGATCATTCGTTTTCGTGAACTGCACAACGAGATCCCCAAAGGAAATAACAAGCTCAAAAAAGCCCTTAGCAACAAGGACCCAAAGTACTTTACAGATCGGTCGCTTGATAAAGTCATTAATCAATATGCTCCGGCAGTGAAATAAAGAGCTGAATCATCGGCTCTCCAGTATTGCTACCCCCACAGCTGGTCAACGCTCATCTCAAGCCGGCCGCCGTTCTTTTCACCGGTTTTGATCCGCCGACTGATGGCAACAACGCCGCGCTGGCAAAGCTAGCGCCCATTGCCGCTCTGCCCTGCGATGTCATCTTTGTTTACAGCGCCGGTGATGTATCCATCGTGGAATGACCATGCTTGGCTGCTCATACCCCGGGCTGATCCTAGCCGGCGGCCCGCCGGTTTTTCGTCACTTGCTCTCGTCGCTCCAGTCCTTGCAGATGACTTCGGCTTGCTCCAGCACCAGTTCGGTTGCGCGTTGCTGCAGGTCTGGCGGATAGCCGTGCCGGCGGAGAATCCGCTTGATCATCACGCGGATCTGCGCCCGGGCATTCTCGCGCACTTGCCAGTCGATGGTGACGCTCTGCTTCACTCGTTCGACCAGTTCTTGGGCCAGGCCCCGGAGCTTCTCGTCGCCCAGCACCTGCTTAGCGCTGTCGTTCTCAGCCAGCGCGTCGTAGAAGGCGACCTCGTCGTCGGTCAGGCCCATTTCCTCACCGCGCGACTGTGCCTCTCGCAGCTCCTTGGCAATATGGATCAGCTCGTCGATAACCTGGGCGGCCTCGATGGCGCGGTTCTGATACTTCCGTACCGCCTGTTCGAGCATCTCTGCGAAGGACCGCGCTTGCACGATGTTCTGTCGCCCGCGTGCTCTGATTTCTCCCTCGATCAGTTTGCGCAGCATCTCGACCGCCAGGTTACGATGTGGCATGCCGCGCACCTCAGCCAAAAACTTATCGGAAAGGATGGAGATATCGGGTTTTTTCAGCCCGGCAGCCTTAAAGATGTCAATCACTTCTTCCGGCGACACCACCTTTGAGACGATCTGCCTGATGGCCAACTCGATTTCTTCGGAACTACGCTCTCCGTCCCTAGCGCTTTTGGTAAGAACCGTCTTGACGGCTTGAAAAAAGGCCACATCATCCTGAATCGCGAGCGCCTTTAGATGGGGCACAGCCAAGGCGAATGCCTTGGATAAATCGCTGACTGCTTGCACAAGCTGACTCTTACCGTCTTCCTGGGCCAGTATATGTTCTTGCGCCGCTGGCAGTACAGAGAGACGTTCTTGCGGTTTGCCGGCCTTCCATTGCGTCCAGTCAAACCCATGGAAAAGATCACAACAAACTTCGTAATGTTCGAGCATGACCGAGACTGCCTCCTCCTGGTCAATCGCGGTCTGCCCCTTGCCGCCGCTCTGGGTGTAGTTCGCCAAGGCGCGCTTGAGTTGGTCGGCCAGCCCCAAATAGTCCACGACCAGCCCGCCCGGTTTATCCTTGAAAACCCTGTTGACGCGTGCGATGGCCTGCATCAGCCCATATACCCTACACCGTATCTCAATGATGTTCAGGCGAAGTACGTCGATTTCCTTCAACAATTGGACGACTGGGTGAAGTAATGCCGACTACCGCTGGAAGAAGATAGAACTCACTAAGCGGTTCAGGAGAGAGCCTGGTATAGGAGCCGTAATTTGTGGACTAATGAACGAATCCTTAGTGAAGGCATGTCGCAACAAGCTCGAGCGTCGGGATATGAAAAAACTCATGAACCAGTTCAAAGCGTTTGAGGAGAGCTTGAAAGGAGGCAGCCAGACATGAAAAAGACAAGGAAAACAGGAGAATTTCTTGCGGTAGCAGACGACGGACAGACATTTACGATCGAAGAGTTCACAGTCTTTCTCAATGCTGGCAGCATGAGAAATCCGAACGAGGAAATCGCGGGACTAAAGAGCCTGCGGACATCAGACGGAAGGAGCGTGAATGTGATCGGTGAGGGCGAATATAAAATCGTGGGAACCGGAGTAAAGCTCCGCAAGGCATAAAAAAAGAAACGACAGACAATAGCACCGAGCCTATTCGGTGAACCCGCGGCGGGTACACCTCAAGAATCATGCCTGGAGGTCTGCCGAAAACGGAATTACCGTCAACTCTGATGGAGAATCAGAGGGGCCGTTGTGCCGCGCTCAAGGCCGGAGCCTCCACTGAGGAGCGCTTGTATCCGTGGTTCTGGAATGCTCACCAAGCGTTTGCCCTGGCGGACGGTGTCATCCGCTACCGAGCCGGGAGGGAATACGCACGCGGCGGGCTTAGCTTCCAGGAATGCCTAACGCTTCGGCTCCGCGTGACAAAGGTAGGCAGGGCAGACTCTGTATGCTCAGGCGACATGTGGTGATAAAGACCCTCGCCAACATGAGTTCACAATCTAATTCTGGGTTTGATGCATCCAAGAGAGGCCAAGTTGAGCGTCGTGGCCATCGTGGCACTTTGTACATCCTTGCTGAAAAAATATACGGGGCGGCCTGATCGTCGTCGGCGAGATCACCCTCGGTGGTTCCATTGAGCCTGTTCACAATGCGGTAACCATCGCGGAGATTGCCGTCGAAAAAGGCACGACTGCCTTGCTAATCCCTGTGATATGCCGCCGGCATCTTCTCGACCTTTCCGACGATATGGCAACTAAGGTGGATATCCAGTTTTGTTCCGACGCTCGTGATGGGCTTTTGAAGGCCATTCAAGAATAGCTAGCGTCATGTCATGAATAAAAAACTCTCAAAGCGCGAGCACTTTCTGGCTGGGGTGCATGTCATAAATATTGAAAGTGGATCCGTGACCCTGCCTGCTCTCAAACCACGGGCCCCCTGCCGCTGACCAATCGAAGCCAGCAAACAATTCTGCCTTGCCGTAGGCCGTATTCTTATCTATTCTGTTCACGATCTTCAGAGGTTAACATATTATGTGTGCTTTGATGTTGATTTCTAGAGAAAAGCATCGCTTTTCGTTGGTTGACGATGTCAAGGTGTCCCTTGGTCAATTCCAGACCACGGGAGCATCTTGGCTCACCGACCAGGTGCGTGCCTTTATTCTCTCACATGACCCAAACTGTCTATATGATCCCTTTGCCGGAGAAGGAAGTTTACTGCATTTCGCCGCCGAGCAATTATCACTCGATGTGAAAGGACTCGATATCGACGGCTCTACCGGTTGGCCAGTCAATGACAGTCTCCGCAGTATCCCGCCATGCCCAGGTGCTGTCATCGTGACCAATCCACCATATCTTGCGAAGCACAGCGCTAAGAGAAAACGTGTATATGATGCCGTTGCCGGCCATTACAGACAGCGAGATGACTTATATCAAATAGCCCTTGATCGGTGCCTTGCGGTTTGCCCAGCGGTCGTTGCCATTGTGCCGGAGAGCATCATAAACAGTGCTTATCCCAAGACTTATATCGCCAGTATAACTATTCTTGAGAAGAACCCCTTTAACGATACCGATTGCCCCGTATGTGTTGTCTGTATGGACAAGAAGCGCCCATACGCGAATCGCGGCCCCAGTGTCTTTTTGGGCAACAAAGAACTAGGCCTCTTACTTGATCTTGAGCGCAATCGTCTACATCCTAAAAAAGATGTTACTATTAATTTTAACATAAAAACCGGTCGGATAGCGCTAAGAGCAGTCGACCTTCCCAATCCGGCAAAGCCAATACGGTTCATGTGTCGCGAGGAATGCGATTACCCAATTGATATGATCAAAGTCAGCTCGCGGCTTGTCACATTCATAGAAATTCCCTCCGTAGACGACGGGCACATAGACCAGGTCATTTCAAACGCCAATAAAATCCTTGAGCGCTTTCGCGCTGCTACAGGCGACATACTACTTTCACCGTTCAAAGGTAATAATAAGGAAGGCAAACGGCGACGGCGGCTTGACTACTACACAGCAAGGGCGATTCTTGAACGCGCATGTAGAGCAAGCATACAAGAGCCTCTTCTGTTTCCAGAACCGTTATGAAATCCAAAAAGTGTATAAAGCGTGCACGCCGGATACACTCACGGAGACTAAGGCGCATGACTTCTAACCATGCTTTGCTTGATTATTCAATCGGGAAACCAGAACCAATCTATGATCCTGCGTACCAGAAGGAGTTTCTAGTCATCAGTAAGTCTTCAAAAACATTAAACGATCTTATGAGAGCCAATCGTTCGCTGCTCGACTGCATCACGGCTTACGGCGTAAATCATCAGCTAGGCCTTTTGGCGGCAAACAACCAGATCATAACAAGGATGATGCAGGTTCTAGGTGCTGCCAATATTAACACCTCCGAGTTCACGTCGTTTTGGGAGTGCTGTGACGTCTCATACAGTGTTTATCTCAAGCTGGGAGATACGGAGAAGCGCCAGTTCTTGGAGCGCATTACACAAGAATATCTTGCCAGACGCCATGCACTCTATCAGGCACATGGATACACATTCACGACCTTACAGGTGAAGGCAGATTCATTTGCGCACAAGCGAACGGGCAACCAAGGTAGCGCTAAGACAGTTAGAATCCTCGCATGCCTCGGTTTTGTCCCGTACGTATCTCCTGCCGCACGGAGTACTCGTGCACCACGGGCCTACTTACTGCTGGATAAGGGTAATACAAAATCCTTTCGTAATATCTTGCATGCTCGGAAAATCAACTTCTCGTGGTCAGACAAAGAAAAAGGCAAACTACCCGACTATGCACTTCTTGTTGGCGCGATGACCGTAATTATAGAACACAAGCATATGAAGGAACTTGGTGGTGGCCAAGATAAACAAATCTTAGAAATCAGCCGCTTCTTGCGGCAGACTGACAAGAACACAATCTATGTGTCTTTCCTAGACGGTATCCTCTTTAACCGCCTCTTTTCAAAGACGGCGACCGGGAAGATTGCTCGTCAACAGAAAGGAATCAGAGAGGCACTGGAGCAGTATCCCAATAGCTACTTTGTGAACACCGCAGGGTTTAAACGACTAGTGAGGGAGCTTGCAAAAAGAGCTTGATTATTGATAAACAACGGTGTTGTCCGAGCATAGCCCCGGACCGTTAGAAAAAGACAAAGAGGGCATCAGATATTACAAGAAAAGTGGTTGGAAAATCATAAGGATTTGGGAACACGATTTGAGAAATAAAAATTTCAAATTCGATTTCCGACAAATAAAAAAGATAAAAAACATATGATGAAACGTTGTCTCAAGGCAATAGATTTTTTCTCTGGGGCGGGCGGACTCACCAACGGCCTCATGGCCGCGGGTATTTCGGTTTTGGCCGGCATTGACAACGACGGCTCGTGCAAAGAAACCTTTGAAAAAAACAACACCGGAGCGATTTTTTTGATGAAGGATATCGCAAAATACAAACCGGAAGATTTGGAGAACGATTTAAATATAAAGAAAAACGACGATGATATGATTTTCGCGGGGTGCGCCCCTTGTCAATTTTGGAGCATTATTCGCACAAGCAAAGAAAAATCCAAAAAGACCAAAAATCTGATTCTCGATTTTCAAAAATTCGTTGAATATTTCAAGCCGGGTTTCGTTGTAGTTGAAAATGTCCCAGGCATATCGTCAAAAAAAGACAGTCCGATGGGAAATTTTATCGCCGCACTCGAATTTTTCGATTACGATGTTGCTCACGACGTAACAGATATGTCTTTATACGGCGTGCCTCAAAAGAGACGGCGCTTCACTTTATTGGCTTCGCGCGTGGCGAAAATTTCTTTGCCGAAAGCAACCGAAAAAACAATCACCGTCGGAGACGTGCTCGGTATAAAAAACGGCTTTTCTAAAATCAAAGCCGGGACTAAAGACAAAACAAAGTTTTTACACACCGCCGCCAGTTTGAGTAAAAAAAACTTGGAACGCTTGAGCATGACTCCAAAAAACGGCGGCGACAGATCGAATTGGCAAAACAAGAAAAAATATCAACTGCCGTGTTACGCTTCCGGCGAAAAGAATTTTTATGATACTTACGGTCGCATGTGGTGGAGTAAGCCGTCTCCGACGATAACTACCAAATTTTTCAGCGTTAGCAACGGCCGTTTCGTCCACCCCGAAGAAAACAGGGCGATTTCTTTGCGAGAAGGCGCGACATTGCAGACTTTTCCGAAAGATTACCAGTTTTTTGGAACCAGTATCGCATCTGTCGCGAAAATGATAGGAAACGCCGTTCCGCCAAAATTCGCGAAAATAATCGGCGAGCAAATTATAATGTCAGTTAGGAATAAATAACATTGTTTATGGCTCAAAAAGAATTAAAAATGACGTTTGATCCGAATACTATCGAACACCTCGGGGTCCGTATGTATTCTACTTTGCCGCCGGTTTTGACCGAACTGATTGGAAATTCTCACGACGCGGATGCCGAACATGTCGTTTTGACTTTGAACGACTCCGATGCGAACAAGGAAATCATTATAGAAGACGATGGATTCGGAATGTCTTTTGGCGAGATTAACGATAAATTTTTGCGGATTGGAAGAAACCGTCGCGCGGAGGATACGTCGGCAACCACGCCGAAAGGAAGAAAAATAATCGGCAAAAAGGGATTGGGCAAATTATCTTTTTTCGGCGTTGCCCACGAAATAGAAATAACAACCAAAAAAGACGGGAAAGAAAATTCCTTCTCAATGAAATGGGAAGATATAAAGAAAAGCCAGAAAGATTATAAGCCGACCATTCTAAAGAAAGACGAAAAATGCGACGAAAAAGACCACGGAACGAAAATTGTTTTGAAAAATATACAAAGGGAAAGCGATTTTTCTCCCGAAAATCTAGCAAACAGCCTTTCTAAAATGTTTATAATCGACCCCGGCTTTGAGATTTTGATAAAACACAATTCCGCCGCGCAGATTAGCGTTGCGAACGAGAGGCGATACGCCGGATTGGAAAAAGAGGTTGAGTGGAAAATTCCCGGTGATTCCCAATACTACGACGATTACGAAAAAGCCAATCAAATAACCGGACATTTGATGGCCGCGAAAAAACCGATTCCGCCGAACACGAACATGCGCGGAATAATTTTGTTTTCAAGGAAAAAATTGGTTAATCTGCCGGAATATTTTTCCGATAGCACTTCAAGCCATTTTTTCTCGTATTTGACCGGCTGGCTCGAGGTGGATTTTGTGGACGAACTTGAAGACGACGTTATCGCGACCAACAGACAATCGCTGAATTGGGGGCACGAAGAAATGCAAAAAATACGAAAACATTTGGGAGGTTTGATAAATTGGCTCGAGCGGGACTGGCGAAAAAAGAGAGACGAATTAAGAGAAAAGAATTTGAAAGAAACGACAGGAATCGATATTCCCGATTGGTTTAGCAAACTCCCCGACGACATAAGGAAAAAAATCGAGCCGGTCATCAAAACGATCGTCAAAGACTCGGAATTGCCGACGGAAGCGCACCAAGAAGCTGTCAAAAAGATTCACGAAATAGTACCGGAGTATCCGAAATATCATTGGCGACATTTGCACCAAGAAATAAAAGCCGCATCGGAACCGGATTACCAACAGCAAGATTATTATCGGGCGTTTCAAGAAGCGGCGAAAAGATACATCAGCGCCGTAAAAATAAAATCGGGAAGCACCAACACCAGCGAATCGAGCATGATGGGGGAAGTTTTTGGAAACGGAGCAAGTGTGGCGTTGTTGAAAGTCGCGCAAAATTTTAAGAAAACAGACGGGAAAGATTTTTCCGCCACGACGATAAACAATATCGAAGAAGGTCAAAAATTTTTGTCCATGGGCGTGGTTTCCGGTTGTCGAAATCCGGTGAACCACGAGGAAATCGCCGATTTGCGCCATTCTGGCTTATTCACCGAAAAAGATTGCCTCGACGCTTTGAGCTTGTTGTCTCATCTTTTTTCCCGTTTGGACAATTCGCAGAAGAAACCTTAAAATGAAAGCGGCGCGCCAGTTTTTAACTGGCACAAATTCCACCTTGTCCGAGCCGAAGCGTAGCCGCGCCCGTCGCCAAAGCCTCCAACATGCTTCTAAGAATGATTGGTACCGCAGTAGGTTTTTTTGATTTGATGAGATGAAAAGCATCGCCTGCTAACTCTAAAATACGGCAATAGCAACAAGCACTATATACCTGCTGCCGATCTTTTAAGTTAATCCTCAATTTACTTATCGCTGCAACAGATTTAAGAAAGCTCTGTTCCGCTATGCTCAATATTTTCTGAAATGTATCGTCCACGATGATGATCCGCCTACATCAGTTTCCTTAGCAATGGTATGAAAAGCAAAAGAAATGCTTGCTAAACCAGCCTCTTGATCCAGCGCCAGAACTGAAACTGTAATGATTTATGGTTGTAGGACGTTGTGTTTTTAGCCGCCACAGCATCTTTTTCACTCGTCCGGCCACTCACCCTAGCTTCTTCTTCATGCCATCCTCAGGATGCTGCTTCACCCACTCGTCGATGGCGTCCTTCTGGGAGTGCCAGCGCGTGCTGATGTTGTGGCGCGGTAGCTTATTCTCGAACCCCAGGTTGGCGCTTGGGGTTTTTGCCATAGTCCTATTCCTCATACAGCGGCCAATAGATTGTTCATAGCTCGTTTCTTCCACACTTGCCCGGCATGTTCAGGTGAAATTCAACCTGATAAAGTCGAAGCTCGACATGTTGGACGGCGCTCAAGGCGTACCGAAGCGCCTTATCGGCTTCTCGGCAGATGATCATCCCAAGCACCTCTTCTCCGTCCTCAGCAAGGTGCCGTCCCGATCTGTTGAGCCATAGTGCTATTGGTCATCGCTCCGTTTCTTGGTCGTTGGTTCGCTTGCCGTTCCCCTTGGCCAGGAGTTTCCGGCCTTTATCGGTCAGTCGGTATTTCTGAAGGCGGCTTCTCGGTTTATCCGGGATCGTCATCTCCAAGAGGCCGTCGCTTAACAGGGGGTTCAACACTTGGTCCCTGAACTTGGTCCGATTCGTTCTGCCTATCACGGCCATAAGTTTGACCAAGGACATGTCCCCCACGGCGTGGTGCAGCACTTCGACTTGGTCCCCACTTAGTCCCGACTTAGTCCCGACTTGGTCCCCAATGACAGCCTTGGGCCGCCAGAGGATCTGGATGAACTGACAGCTCTGCTGCCGGAACTCGGGCGGGCGGAGCTTGGCCTCCTTGCACAGGCCGATCATGTCCAGGATGCCGGTCCCGGCCTTTTCGATGTACCGCGTGAGGAACAGCGGCTCGGCGATGAGAGGGTTACGAGGAATCGAGGCATGGGGAACCCGCAGGGACTCGGGTGTAAGCGCCGGCGGAAGCTCGCCGGGGTTCCATATTTCCAGCCGGTCGGCGAAAAGCATCACCTGGACGGAAGCGTTAGAAGAATAGTCACGGTGAGCGATGGCGTTGACGATGGCCTCGGAAACCGCAAGCCGTGGCAACTCATAGGTGACCGGGGCGCGATTGCTCTGGTCCCGCGTGCCGACCGCCGCCGCAACCTTCGACATGACGAAGCTCACCGCCTGATCCACCAGCTCGAAGACCGTACCCTTGTAAATCTTGTAGTCCGGAATGGGCTTGGCGACGGTCGTGCCGTGGAACTGGAGGCACTTGACTTCCGAGGTGATGAGAAACTGCTGGGGCTGTTTGCCAAACAAGAGGACCGCCGCGTGACTGGGCTTTCCACCGTCCAGCAGGTTCAGATGCGCCAGAGCCTTTTCGGTTGGCGTGCGGGGATCAAGTGGATAGTTGCGTTCCGCTTGGGCACGGGCCAGAAAAACCTGCACTTTCGCACGGGAAAGATCGCCAAGCGTAGCCTCGGGGCAGGCCGCCGCGTCGAACGGACGGGTGCGGACGGTTCCGGCGTTGATCAGATGCTCGACGAGGCTGGAGTACACAAGCGTGGTGAGTTCGGGAATGCTGCCGAATCGGCGGCGGATAAGTTGATTCCCAGCCTTGCGCACCAAGGCCTGCATCTTCGGGTGCCGCGCGGAGTCCTTGTTGCCCTTGACGAAGATCAGACGCTCTTTTCCGGCGGCGGTGGCGCGGTCGAACTCGCGCTCCGTGGGCGACATGCCTTTGGCGTCTTCATAGCCGTATTCGTTGCCGAGCAGGCCAAGGTAGATGTTGCAGCGGTCTACTTCCTTGAGATAGACCTCGTCGGCACGCCGATCCGATGCGGGCAGGTCCTCGAAGAGGAACACCTCGAAGAACCTGCCCAGGAGGGCATCTCCGTGGATGTATTCTTTCAGTGCCCGCCGTTCGGCGGCGATCTCTTTCTGCACGCTGCTGATGAAGACCAACTGCTTCATGGTCTGCCCTCGCCGGCTTTACCGCCGGCCCCGGCGGTCGAACCACCAGGCCAGCGCGTGCCTATTTTTTGGCGCGGGAGCTTGTAGAGTATGGGATTCACCATCTTGCGGGAGGTATCTTTAGCGCGCATTAGATGCTCTCTTCAAAATAATCACCATCAACCTTCTTAACCGGATACAATGAAGTCGTGGATACGCCAACATCATACTCGATCATCAAGCTGGTTAGTTGTTCGCCATCAATCAAAACAATCTTACTATCGATTTGAGAAACGTAATTACGCGCGTCATCAGTGAATCTGGAGGTGGTAATAAAAATACCTTTGCTTGCTCTTTGAGCTTGGAGCGCCCCGGCAAATTGCATGACATCAGGACGGCCCACCGGATTATTATCCCAACGTTTGGCTTGAATATACACAACATCAAGGCCAAGCTTGTCTTCCTTTATGATTCCATCTATGCCGCCGTCGCCGCTTTTGCCGATGGCTTTGCCTGCATCAGTGCGCGAGCCCCCGTAGCCCATTTTTACCAGAAGCTCAACCACGATACGCTCAAAAAAGGAGGGCGAGGTCTTCTTTAGTTTGCCTAACAATTCATAAGCCAACTCATCGCGTAAGTTTTCATATGCCGACTCCAAGGCTTCTGATGGGGTCGCAGTTGAGGCTTCTGAAATGCTTTTTGATTCAACAATTTTATCCCCACTTCTTGTCCCCTTGAGTTGCTGAAACTCAAGAAATTCTGGATACTGTTTGAGAAGTTTTGCATTTATTGTCTTAGGCTGTTTTCTCAGGAGCTCCTTGCCTCGACCGGTTATCTGATAGAATCCTCTTCGAGTTGCTTCGAGCAAGCCAGCCTTTTTCATGTAGGTCGAAGCCCAGCCAACGCGGTTGACGAAGGTGGATTGTACCCCACTTGGGAGCATCTCTTTTAAATCATCTTCGGTAAGACTCAATTCCCGGGCCAGGGCCTCCACCGCTTCATTGGTTGAGATTTCGGCCTCTTTTCTTGCCGCAAACTGAAGCAGCGGAAGCATCAAGCTTTGGTAATCTGGAACGGCCATTTGTCCATCTCCTTCATGTATCTAATGCTCAGTGCAGCCGAGTCTCAATCGGATGAGGCGTAACCGAATACCGTTGCGTTGACATGTTTCGCTACCTCCCTTGTGCTGAGCCTTGGCGTTGGCCCAATCACGGATGCAACCATTATCCATTTTTTGTTGAGGGTCGCAATGCTAAAAGAGCCGGTCATTGCCCGGCCGGCAGGGAGCTTTTACGGAAAAAATACCGGCTGATGGGGCTGGATGCCTTCTGCTGCGCCATTGATGCCGGCTGACAGAGCCTTTACCTGAGGGCTGGCGCGCTCAAAGTTTGGTTGCGGTCAGATCGATACTGATGACGAAATCTGCAACCGTTGTGCCGGCGGGCAGTGCGGCGGAGATCCTGCGGTAAAGCGGATCCTTGAAACTGGCCAGGGCGGCGACGTATTCGGGTTTGGGGTGCAGGACAATCTCGGCCAATCCGGCTGCGATCACCATTTGTTGATAGTCCTCCAGCGGCACAGCCCCCGCCACACAGCCTACCAGAGCTTCGAATAACTGGCTGATCTCCGGCGGCAGTGGACGCAAGAGCGCCATATCCGACACAGCCACATGGCCGCCCGGCCGCAGCACACGGGCGATTTCGCGCCAGACCTGTGGCTTATCGGGCGAAAGGTTGATCACGCAGTTGGAGATAACCACGTCCACGCTGGCATCCGCCACGGGAAGGTGCTCGATTTCGCCCAGACGGAATTCGACATTCTTCAGGCCGGTGTTCTGGTGGTACGCGGCCATGTTGCGCCTGGCCTTGGCCAGCATCTCTGGGGTCATATCTACGCCGATAACACGCCCAGCCGCGCCAACCTTCGGCCCGGCCAAGAACACATCAAAGCCGCCGCCCGAACCCAGATCCAAGGCAACCTGCCCCGGCTTGAGCGCAGCAATGGCCGTGGGGTTGCCGCACGAGAGGCCCATGTTGGCCCCTTCGGGCAGGTTGCGGATCTGGTCGGCTGAATAGCCGATCTGCCGCGCCAGTGCGTCGGCGGATAAGGCGGGTGCTCCGCAGCACCCGCCGCCCTGCGGGAGAGTGGCTGTGGCCAGTGAGCCTGTCTGTGCGATCTTGGCATAGCCTTGACGAACCTGCTCTCGCACATCCTGGATTGGGGAACAGCAATTGGACTTGGTGTTTTTTTTGTCGCAGCAACTCATGTTTTGGCCCCTGTTGTATTGGTCTTCCTTCAGTTTACGCGATAGCATGCGCTTACCTCTTTCAGATCCTTCCTGCGAATGTCGCCAAGCTGCGTGGCGTCGGCCTTGACCGTGGCATCGTCTGCCAAGGCATCCATCGTCCAGCGCATGGCCTTCTGTGCAGTGGCCGGCACTTGGCGTCCGCCGAGTCGAAAATAGAGCCATCGTCCTTGCTTGCGCCGCTCGACGAGTCCAGCCTGGTAAAGCAGGTCCATATGCTTGGATACGGTGGATGGGGCCAGATCCAGCAGCTCAATAATCTGGCACAGGCACAATTCACCCTCACGCAGAGCTAGCAGCGCGCGTACGCGGGTTGCATCGGCGAGCGCCTTCGTGATTACCAGAAACTGTTTCATATCGTTCTTTCACACTTCGTCAAGCAACGAATAATAGTCGGAGCTTTGTTAGCCGTCAAAGAATATTTTTATTTAGTGAGGGGGTCTCTCGGGTGCTAGCGCTGGCTAAGAGAGGGCTGCAGAGCAACCTTGCTCACCAGGCTAGGCCTATGGTGGGCGTAGCGTCATAGCTCCGACGATGAGACTCTTACTGAACCCCGGCTAGCCCCGGCAAAAAAAGCGGTGCCGATATTTCAGCATTGCGTCATAGCCGAAAAGCCGCTATAAGGGGGCACTTCTTCTGGAGTCTCTATGGATATCATCTATATCATTACGCCCTTGATTCTGATCTCGATTACTCTGGCCGCTGTATGGTTGGATAAGTGGAGCGTGCCGGTGATTCTGATCGCACTGGGAGGCGGGATCCTTTTCGGCAGTGACGTCTTGAACCTCTGGTATTTTGACGATACGAGCGTCGCCAATCATCTCGCCAATTTCGCCCTTGTTTTCATCTTGTTCCACGGCGGCTTCGGCATCAAACGTCAGGAATTGAGAGCCGCAGCTTTACCGGCGGTGGGGCTCGCCGTGTGGGGTGTGTTATTGACGGCGGCGGTGACCTTTGCTGTGCTCTGGAAGGGACTGGGCTGGAGCCTGGAAGAATCCGCCCTGCTGGCGGCCATCATTTCCTCAACAGATGCGGCGGCCACCCTATCCATCCTACGCCGCTATGCTCTACCCAGAAAACTATCCTCAACGCTCGTGATTGAGAGCGCGGCCAATGATCCGATGGCCATCTTGCTCACCGTGGTGGTGGTGCAGGCGCTGACGGCGGGAAATACCCAGGGCCTCCAGACGGTGCTCTCCTTCGGCTGGAAGTTCACGGTTGGCCCTATTATCGGCTGGTTGATGGCCCATGCGGCGCTGTGGATGTTGAACAGGTTGCGGCCGCGCGACCGCGCGCATTACTACGTCCTCTTCCTCGCGATAGTGCTGCTCACCTACGGATTTGCCGAGGGCATCCATGCCAGCGGCATGCTGGCTGTGTTTGTCGCCGGCTATGTGCTGGGCAATCACTCCTTCGTTCACAAGCAAGGCATCGCCAATTTCTCCCTGGCCTTTTCCGGGCTGGCCAATATCGGCGTCTTCGTCTTACTGGGCCTGCTGGTTTTCCCTCACCAGTGGGGCGCCATATGGTGGCGGGGCATCCTGCTCTTTCTGGTGTTAACGTTTATCTCGCGTCCGCTGAGCGTAATCCTGGGCACATTGGGGATGGGGATCCCCGCCAGGGAGAAGACCTTCATGGTTTGGGCCGGGCTGCGCGGCGTCGTCCCCATTGTCTTGGCCACCTATCCGGCGGCGGCGGGGTTGGAGAGCAGTCAGGAGATATTCAGCCTGGTGTTCTTTGCCGTGGTGCTTTCGGTGCTCTTGCAGGGCTCCACCCTCGGTCAGATGGCACGGGCCTTGGGACTCCTCACGCGGCGTCATGCGCAGGGTGATCCACCCTACAGCTTAGAACTGTTCACGATGGTGCCGAGCGATAAGGATCTGGTGACGGTGCAACTGCCGCAAGAGGCCGCCGTGGCTGGTCCTCGGATCCAAGATCTGCGCCTGCCCCAGGGCGCGGTGATCACCATGATCACCCGCGGCGATGAAGTCATCAGCCCGAAAGGCAGCACCCAGCTTAAATGCGGCGATCACATCACCGTCCTGGCCGGCGTGCAGGATGAAGAAGCCGTACGGGACTCCTTGCTGCACCCCTTCATCTCTCCCTCAGATGGAGAGCTCCAGGGATGATCCCGCCCCAGCCTGACGCGCAGCGCTCCGGCGCTTAAGGCGCGCTTAGCTTTTGGGCGATACGCGCCACATGCCGCCCCTGAAAACTGGCTTGGGCCAGTTCCTTGGCGCTGGGCTGGCGCGAGCCATCCGCGCCGGCGATGGTGGCTGCGCCCCAGGGCGAGCCGCCGCGCACCTCGCTGATATCTGTTAGTTCGGGGCAGGTATAGGGCAAGCCGACATAGAGCATGCCGTGATGGATGAGAGTATTAACGAAGCTCATGATCGTGCTCTCATTGCCACCGCCTGTACCAGTGCTGGTGAATACGCTGCCCACCTTGCCGACGAGCGCGCCCTTGACCCAGAGTCCGCCGGTTTGATCAAGGAAATTACGCATCTGCGCGGCCATATTACCGAGGCGTGTGGGGGTGCCGAAGATGATGGCGTCGTAATCGGCCAGTTCGCGCGGGCTGGCAACGGGTGCGGGCTGCTCAAGCTTCACGCCATGTTTTTTGGCAATATCAGGCGGCATAGTCTCGGGCACGCGTTTGAGGGTGACCTCGGCTCCGGCCGCGCTGGCTCCCGCGGCCACGGCCTGGGCCAGGGTTTCGACATGGCCATACATGGAATAGTAGAGAACCAGAATCCTGGGCATGGCGGTACTCCTTTGATTGCTCGGTTAGAGACGCTCAGAGGAATTATCTCCATTGCCCGGCGCGAAACAATCCTAAAAATGCTGTATCGGGCGGGCCGCTCCGCTCCAGGCTCACACCCAGAACTGACGATCAAGCGTGCGGTATTGGATGGCTTCGGAGACATGTTCGGTGGCGATAACGGTTGCGCCTGCCAGATCGGCAATAGTGCGCGAGACCTTCAGGATACGGTCGTAGGCCCGCGCGCTGAAATTGAGCTCACTGATCGCCATTTTCAATAGATCCTGAGCGTCGGGCTGGAGCGCGCAGTGTTTCTGGATTTCACGCGGGCGCATAGCAGCATTGGCTTGCGTGCGGCGCCGGCCCGGCCAGCTGAACCCTTTGCGCGCGGTGCGGAAGCGTTGCTGTTGAACCTGGCGCGCGCGTTGGACCCGATCGCGAATGGCAGCCGAGGGCTCACCGGTGGTGGTGGCGGCCAGTTCCTGGTAGCGGACGGTGGGCAATTCAATATGGATATCGATCCGATCCAGCAATGGCCCGGATATTTTATTGCGGTAATTCTGGATCTGCAATGGGGTGCAGCGGCATTCGCGTTTGGGATCGCCGTGATAGCCGCAGGGGCATGGGTTCATGGCGGCTACCAGCATGAACTGGCAGGGGAAAGTCAGGCGCGCGGCGGCGCGCGCAATGCTGACCAGGCCATCCTCCAGCGGCTGGCGCAACACCTCCAGCACATGGCGATGAAATTCGGGCAGTTCATCCAGGAACAGCACGCCATGATGCGCCAGGCTGACCTCGCCCGGCACGGGATGCGCCCCGCCGCCCAGCAGGCCGGCATCGGAAACGGTATGATGCGGAGCGCGGAACGGGCGCCGGGCTATGAGCGCCTGGTGGGGCGCCAGCTCGCCCGAGACACTGTGAATCTTGGTGACCTCGATGGCCTCTTCCAGGGTCAGTGGCGGCAGGATCGTGGGCAGGCGTTTGGCCAGCATGGTCTTGCCCGTGCCCGGCGGCCCGATGAAAAGCAGATTATGGCCTCCGGCCACAGCCACTTCCACGGCCCGTTTGGCATGTTCCTGGCCCTTGACCTCGGCAAAATCATCGTCATAGGCCAGATGGTTTGCAAACACCTTCTCCAGATCAACGCGGTGCGGCGTCAGATTGATGCGCCCGGCCAGGAAATCAGCGGCCTGGCGCAAGTTGCTGACGGGGTAGACAGCCAGCCCCTCGACCACAGCAGCTTCATCGGCATTTTCCTCTGGCACCAAGAGGGCGCGGCGGCGGGCGGCGCGCATGGCCATGGCAATGGGCAGCACGCCGCGCACGCGCCGCACAGCGCCGCTGAGGGCCAGTTCACCTATCATGGCAAAATCCTGTAAGGCCTCGCGGGGTACATCATCATTCTCAGAGGCCAGCACGCCGATGGCGATCGGCAGATCGAAGTGCGGCCCTTCCTTGCGGATATCGGCTGGAGCCAGGTTGATGGTCAGGCGGCCTTTGGGCATTTTGAACCCGGAATTATTGATGGCCGTCTGCACCCGATCCTTGCTTTCTTTGACGGCCGCATCGGGCAGGCCAACGATGACCGTCTGCGGATCGCCGCCGCCGGAGTTGACCTCGATCTCAACCGGGTAGGCATCCACGCCGTAGACTGCGCCGCTATGAACTTTGGCAAGCATACCGGTTTTCCTGGGCATCCAACTGCCAGGGGCGGCGGCCAGCGTGCGTGGCCGTCTCAGGCCCCAAGCAAGATTGATCTTAACATGGGCGCCGGAGCGGCTCAAGCGCTATTCCAGCGCTGGGCGGGTCTGAAGTCAGAGCCGCTTTAGGCGATCTGCCCCAGGCGGCCATGGGCCAGTTGCAGGTATTCGATCTGGTGCGGATCATGCCCCAGCAGGCGGCTGCCGACGGCATCGAGGGCCACGGGATCGAAGCTCGCCAGGATCAAGCCCAGTTTCTTGGGCTGGCCAGCCAGGTGCATACCGGTCAAAGCCACCACGGCGTCGGCGATGCTCAAGTCTGGCTTCTTATAGGAACAGATATCGACCACCGACCGGTGGGTGCAGGGCTGGTGCAGCTGGGATTTATTCCACGAGCCGCGGTAAAAGGGGGCCGGGGCGATCCCGAACATATTTTTCATGGCAATGGTGGTGAGGGTAAAACTATGATCCTTGAGTATCGGCGCCGAAATCAGGAAGGCCTCACGCAGCACCTTCGGCAGATGGAATTCCTTCAATTGCAAGGCCTGGGCGTTCCGCAGGAGCACTGTTGCGGATGTATTGAAATCGAGCAGTTGCAGATCATATTCTCGGGCCAGATCAGCGTAGCCATTGGCCTGGAAGGTGGCCGCCGTGGTTCCCTTGCCGCAACCTTCACCGATGGCTATCTCGGCCCGGGAATGCCGCCGGCAGTATTTATAAATGGCTTTCACAAAAGCAACCGGCGTGGTCACCGGCGGCCGGTCGGCATTGGTCAGATTGGGCTTGATGATGATGAGGCCCCGGGGCGGCAGGTGTTTGCTGGCCGCGATGGCATCCAGGGCCAAAGCCACACTGGTTTCGTAATCGGTGAACTTTATCTGGGCGACTAACCCCATGGCGCCCTCCTGCTCTCGGCCTTCGCTGGCCGGGTTCCAAAACTATGCACTCCGATGATAGCCAGCTGTGGCCCTGAAGGCAAGCCGCTGGCCGGCGCCAGGCCAGTTCCCTGGTCACCCGTGTTCACCAACCAACGCTGGCCCGTTACAGCACCGATTATACTTGCCAAGCCTCGTTCGCAGGCGTAAAGCACATCCTAGGAGCATTGGAGGCGCTACTCGTCTCGAACAACAAACAGCCGGGAGGTTCTATGCAAGACCAACTTCGCCGTTTGCTCTTATCTGGTGTTATAACGCTATTATTGGGGGTGCAGGCAGCACCCGCCGCCTCCTACACCAATACGATTGCCCATTTAACCACTCACATCACCACCAATATGGCGGCCAAGCAGGTGCAGGGTCTTTCCATTGCACTGGTGGATGATCAGCGCGTGGTCTGGACTCAAGGCTTCGGTTGGGCTGATAAAGAAAAGGCCATCGCCGCCGCTCCCGACACAGTCTACCACATCGGTTCATGTTCGAAGGCCTTTCTGGGCACTCTGACCATGCAGCTGCTGGATGCCGGCCGCATTGATCTCGAAGCGCCGTTGAGCACCTACATCCCCGAATTTTCGATGCGCCCCCGTTTCACCAACTCGGAGCCCGTGATCATCAGGTCTCTGCTCAATCATCACAGTGGTCTGCCCGGAGATTTCTTCAACGGCATGGTGACCACGCGGGAGGATGAGGATATGGCCTGGCTCATTCATTATTTGCAGAGCGATTACCCTTTTGCCCCGGTCAACCAGCGTTATTATTACTGTAATGTAGGTTTCACCTTGATGAGCGAGGCGGTGGCGCGTATCGCGGGCACCTCTTTTGCCCAAGTCGCGGATAGGCTTATTTTTGAGCCGCTGGATATGAACGCCAGTTCGTTCCTATTCAACAAGGCTGCTATCAGCAATCGTCTGGCGGCGGCATATTCCGCGGCCGGCCAGCGTATGCCGCCCGAATTTCTCAACTGCCAGGGATCCGGCAGCATGTATTCATCGGTGAAGGATCTAACGCAATATATCCGCATGATTCTGGCGGATGGCGTTTATCAAGGCCGGACCATCGTCAACTCCAACGGCATTGATATCATGACCACGCCGCAATTGACCAATCTCCCCCTCAACATCACCGATTTCCCGCAAGGGCTCGGATGGGATAATGCTGATGATCAGCGTTTCCGTTACGCCGGGAAAGTATTCTGGAAGGATGGTGCCACTTTGTGTCACTGTGCCTTCCTGGGCATCTCGCGCGATCTCAAGCTGGGCGTGGCCGTGATCCAGAACAGTCCCGGCAACTGGTGCGACGAGCTCGGCGCCGAGGCCTTGCGCTGGGCGATCCGCGATAAGACGGGACTGCCTTGGCCCAGCAACACTTTTGTGCCGCCGTTTGCGCCAATCACCAATCGTTCGCAGGCGGAGCTGGATGTTCTGGCCGGCATCTATGTGGTGGATGAGGGCTATCACCTGGTTGAGGCCCAGCCCGGTTCGCTCACGCTCAAGGCCAATGCGCATACGCCCACCCCGACGATCACCAGCAACCTGGTGCCGCGCGCGAACGGCTGTTTTTCTCCGGCCGACTCGCAGGATGCCCAGTTTGCCTTCACCAATTTGGATGGGCACGCTATGCTGATTTATTACAGCGTCAACGGCGCTTACGCAGCGCGGGAACCAATCGGCGAGCATTATGTACCGGGCCAACTGCCAGTGGCTTGGGTCGCCAGGACCAATAAAATCTACCGCATGATAGACATGCACCCCTATGATTATTTCTGGGAGCCGGATCAAGCGATGCCCAAAACCCTGCGCTTACAAATCCAGAATGGCGCGCTGCTCACCGCCTGGATGCTGGGCGCACAGGTGATGCAGCCGATCAACGCTCAACTGGCATGGCCGCGCGGTGTGCATCATCGCCGCGGCGGCGCTCTCCAGGTCTCGATCACCAATCTGGTTGCGGCCGCAGACGCTGCGGCCCCGGCAGCTCAGGCCGAAGTCCTGCAATACTCCAGCTACCGGTTCATCGACGAAACGACCATTCCCACCCTGCCTGTCTCGACCATCACCAATGGCGCGATTTCCTTTGCCAATGGCACGCAATGGTATTGGTTCACCGCGCGCGCCGGGAAAACTTATCGCCTGCGCTTGACCTCTCCCGGCCAGCAGCCCCTTTTGCGGATCACCGATCGCGAAGGAATAACGCTCGCCAGCGGCCGCAATGGTCTGGCCACGCTGACCTGCGCCTCCAACGCCACCTTGGCCATCGCTGTCAGCGCCACCCATCCGTTGCCATTCACCCTCAGCCTGACCGTCGCCGGCAGCCGCCAAAGCCAACTTGATTATGATGGTGATGGTAAGGCCGATCCGGTGATCTATGATGTCGAGAGTGGCATTTTAACCGCTTTCCTCTCAGGCAGCGCCTATGCACCGGCGGGAGTGATCATGAGCATGGATAAACTTAGCGCCGGCTTGCAGCCTATCCCCGGCGATTTCGATGGGGATGGCAAGGCCGATCCGGCGCTTTATGACCCACAGCTGGGCCTGTGGGGCGTGCGCCTCTCCTCGCAAGCCTATGCCTTAGCTGTCATGGCTATTGGTGACGCCAGCTGTCAGCCCGTGGCTGGCGATTTCGATGGGGATGGCAAGGCCGATCCGGCGCTCTATTCGCCCACGAAGGGCCTGATGGGCGCCTGGCTGTCCGGCGCGAACTACGCGGCTGCTATCATCCCCTTGGGCGGCGTGGATGCGCTCAATGCCAGCGAGGATTATGATGGTGATGGTCTGACCGATCCGGCCGTCTTCCATGTAACCAGTGGGGAGTTATGGGTTCTGCTCTCCTCCAGAAGCTATGCCGCCGAGCGGCTGAAACTGCCGGCAGCGGTGCCGGATCTGCAAACAGCCGTCGGCGATTACGATGGCGATGGCAAGGCCGACCCGACGCTCTTTCAGGCCATGAGTGGCTTGTGGTTATGGGCTTTATCCGGTCAGGGCTATGCTCAAACCGTGTTGGGCGGCGGTTGGGCCGGCGCCACGCTGCTGGCGCGGCCGGGGGATTATGATGGTGATGGTCTGACCGATCCGGCCATCTATATTCCCGAGGCCAAGGTTTTTTATGCCTGGCTTTCCGGATCCGCTTATACTCCGGCGCAGCTGCGCTGGTAAGCAAAGTTTTTCCGCTCAGCGGTTACGCCGCCCGGACCGCCCGGGGGCGGGAGGCATATTTGCCGGAGATTTTATGCTTGAAACCCGCGGCGGAATCTGTTTAACTGCAGCAGATCTTGAACCTGTAAAACTGATTGGGTGAGGCGAAACAGCGAGTTATGCAAGAACAAAAAACCATTCATACCTTGGTGCTCTCTATCTACCGGGAACTGGCGGAAGCCTTCACGGAGCCGCTTAAGACCGATCAACAATCCAGCGCTCTGACCATAGATAAACATCAGGTGGTCTTCGAGATTGTGGCTGGCGATCCTGATCTGGATCCGACCTTTGAGGAGCGCGTGGCCCGGGCCGATGCCATCGCCATCGTGGCCCGCTTCTTGGACGTGCTCTCCTTGGATAAGATTAAGATGATCTATCGGCGTTTGCCTGATAACTTGCGGGCGCCCATGGCGATTTTCCTGCTCCGCGATAAGGACGAGGTGGATTTCAAGATCAGCTGTCCTTCCTGCGGCCAGAAGCTCTGGCTGCGCGATTCCGATGTGAACAAGCGCGGCCGCTGTCCCAATTGCAAGAAGCCCTTCATTATTCTGTCGCAGGCCGATCATTTGAAATCGCAGCTGGTGCTGCCGGATAATGTGCCGGTGGTGACCTTGATCCGCAATGATGCCGCCTCCTTCCAGGCGGTCATGGCCCAACTGCTGGGCGCTTTGACCGTGGGGCTCAAGCCGGCCACGGAGGAAATGACCGCCGAGGCGCTGAAAAACCTGACCGTGCGCGTGCAGATCCAGGATGCCTAGCCGGTACGGGTGCGCGCTGGATAGCGGGGCGGAGCGACCCATCATGCCCTCTAAAAACGCATATATCGCGCGCGCCCTGAGCTTGGCGCTGATAACCGGCTTTCTCTGCGGCTGCAATTGGCTGGGACTCAGCGAGCGCAGCCAGAGCCAGGCGGGAGACCTGGTCCTTGATCTGGGCAATAGGACCAGAATGTATTTTGTCTGGGTGGACCCTCTGCAACTATTCGTGGGCCAGTATGAGGTCAGCAATAAAATCTTCCGCCGCTTCCATCTGGAACATAACAGCGGCACCTATAAACAGCTGGATTTAAACGCCGACGATCTGCCGGTGGTCAATGTAAGCTGGAACACCGCCCAGCAATTCTGCGACTGGTTGAACGAGAAATATGGTCTGGGCGCCGGGCGCCAATTGTATTTTCGGTTGCCCACCGAAAAAGAATGGGAAACCTGCGCCAGCAGCGGAGAGCATACGGAATATCCCTGGGGCGCCGACTGGCCGCCACCCAGCAATTGGAATTATTACGGTCGCGAGAATCCGGAACCAGCTCAGAAACTGGATCGCGACGATGGTTTTCGCGTGGCCTGCCCGGTGCTGCGCAGTGGCCGCAACGCTTGGCGGCTCTTCGGCCTGGGCGGCAATGTCTGGGAATGGTGCGCCGATGATGTGGAGGCCCTCCGGGTTTATAAGGGCGCTTCCTGGGCCGATTGCAATCCTTACTTCCTGCAGTTAGCGCGCCAGAGCCGCAACATGCCTTCCTATCGCCATTCCAACCTGGGATTCCGGGTGGTCGCTGAACGGCGTGCGCAGGCACCCACAGCGGAAGCGCCGGCTGCGGCGCCGTAGGCGGCGCCATTTTCAGCGCGGCGAGACCTGTTTACCGCTGATCAGCCGTTGCAGCAGCGCCATGAAGCGCCGATCAGCGCGAAGCGATGCCAGGTCGGCATCCTTGCGCATCCAGCCGTGATCCCTATAGCCCAGATCAATGGCGCGGGCCAGGGCCGCCAGGGCTTGATCTTTGCTGGCCAAGCGCGCATAGCTGCAGGCCAGGTTGTACCAGACCACGGCCTCTTGCGGGCAGAGTCGGCTCAACTCCAAATCAATGGCCAAGCCAGCTTCGTAGCGGCTGGTCTTGGTATATAAATCGCCCAGGGCCTTAAGGATCTCTATATCTTGCGGGCAGCGCCGCAGCAATGCTTCCAGAAAGCTCATTTCCTGAAGCACTTTAGCCCGAATTTTACGTCTACCTTTTTTCATACTCAACTCCCCACAAATAGAGATATTAGGCCACAAGATCCGGCCGGTCAATCCCTTTAGCGGCATTGCGGCTCGCCGCCCTCCCTTCAGGATGGTGCCGAGCAAGCGTGCCGCGCGGGGCTCTGGCCTCAGCCGCTCATACGGCTCCAAAGCGCGATAATACCGCTCAAGATGATTAAAAAGGTTAAGCCGGCCACACTGAACAGCAGGCGCGTGGCTCTTAAGATATCGTGGCGCGCTAAGGGGCGGCGCGGATCGCCCAGCAGGGGGCGTTCGACTGGTATATTCTCATAGGTGGCCGCGCCACCCAACTGCACGCCCAGCGCGCCGGCAAAACAGCTTTCGCTCCAAGCGGAATTGGGGCTGGGATGCCGGCTATGATCGCGCCGGCCGATCCGGAATGCGGAACGCGGATCGAGGCCGGCCAGCGCCGCCGCCAGCGGCACCAGCACCAAGGCCAAGCGGGCTGGAATGTAATTCAGCGCATCATCCAGGCGCGCGGCCACCAGACCCAGCTCACGATACCTGGCATTGCGATGCCCGATCATCGAATCCAGCGTGCTGGCTGCCTTGAAAAAGGCCACCAATACCGGCCCGCCCAATAGCGCGTAAAAAACCGGAGCGATAGCGCCATCCACCGTATTTTCGCCCACGGTTTCAATCACGGCGCGGATCATGGCCGGCTCCTCCAGCTGCTGGGTGTCGCGGCCCACGATCAGGGCCAGGGCAGCGCGCGCATCCGCCTTCCGCCCCGCCTGCAGCAAAGCATGGATGCCTAAGGCCTCGCTGCCGAGCGAACGCCAGGCTAACAAGATCCCGCCAAAAAGCCCGCCCCCCAACACGCTGAACCAAGGCACCGATCGCCAGCCGGCAGTGAACCATTGCACGCCAGCTGGCAAGACGCGCGTATCGCAATAAATCAGCAGCGCAGCCAAGGCCAGGGCCAGGGTGGCCGCCGCTAAGGTGACCAGGGCACAGAGCACAGCGCCGGCGACGCGCAGATCAGCAAAGCGCGGGCGCAGAAAACTTTCCATTCTGACGATCAACCACCCCACCCCGCGGACCGGGTGTGGCAGCCAGCGCGGGTCGCCGATAAGAAAATCCGTGATCAGGGCCACCAGGGTCTGCAGGGCATATAGTAACGCAAAAAAAGAAAGCGGCATCATAAACTGTGGCCCTGAGTTGCTTAGCCTTCCGCCAAAACTTCCCGGATGATCCGCACCATAGAGTTGTTTTCTGCTCCCGCGCGGAGCGCTACGCGGAAATAATGGCCATCTAACCCTTCAAAATTGGATGCATCGCGAATGAGTAAGCCGCGTTGCAGACAGGCGGCACGCAAGCGCGTGGCGCTGGGGCTGGCGGCCTGAATGCGGCAGAGCAGAAAATTAGCCGCGCTGGGATAAACAGTCAGCCCCGGGATGGCAGCCAGCTCTCGCTCCCAGGCTGGTTTGTCCCTGGCTAACCAGTTGTGCAGGCAGGCATCGTAGGCAGCACTCTCCAGCAAAGCCAGACCGGCAGCCAGCGCCGGGGCGCTGGCGGTCCATGGTTCCTTGGCATCCAGGAGGGCGGCGATCAGTTGGGGGTGCCCCAGACAGTAACCTAAGCGCAGGCCCGGCAGGGCATAAAACTTGGTGGGGCTGCGCAACACCAGCAGATTGGGTGGCCTAAGATCCTTCAGGCAGGATGCGTGAGCGCCCACGAATTCCAGATAAGCTTCATCCACCACCAGGGTTGTTTGCGGGTAACGCCCGGCAAACTCGGCCAGGGGTTCCGGCGCCAGCAGATGCCCGGTGGGGTTGTTGGGATTGCCCAGGAAAATCAGGTCCCCGGGGCGGACCGCGCTGGCCAGCTGAGCAAGGTCGCGCGCAAAAGCCTGTTCCCCAACCGTCACTAATGGCACCCAGGGACACTGCGCCAGGCGCGCCGCTTCAGCGTAATCCTGATAGGTGGGAACAAAGCTCAGCACGCGGCCTGGCCGCAGCGCGCGGGGAATGAGATAGATGAACTCCGTGGCGCCGGCCCCAACCAGCACGCTATCGGCGCTCAGTCCCCAGGCCGCCGCCAGTGCTTGCCGCAGGGAAGCACCCGCGATTTCCGGATAATGGCCCAGATCAGCCGCGGCTTGACGGTAAGCGCGCCGCGCTGCCACCGGCGCGGCGAAAGGCGCAATCCCTGCCGAGGCATCCAATATGGCCTGGCCCAGTTTGCGGGCTTCGACGGCGCCTGTTCCCCCATGACCGCTAAACATGCCCTCACCATTGGCTAATTACCGCGCCGACCATAGCGGGGCCGGATAAATCCCCGCCGCAATTTGCTTTTGGATACCGGCACTGACGATCGGTTTATCCTCTTTATAGGTGACGCCGAACCACTGTTCAGGGGTCGGCAGCACCTGCATCCTGATGCGGCCTTCCTTGATCAGGGCATCCACCACTGCCGGCAGGAGAAACTCGGCTTTGGGATTATCCAGAGCCGTGTTCAGGAAAAGCGGGAATTTTTCTTCCAGCAATGCGAAGAGGCTGGGTCTAAACCCGAACATATTCATGGAGGCGATTTCAGCGCCACGGCAAGCCACCCATTGGCCGGCTTCATTTTCAAAGCGGGCGCCCTGAGCGGTTCTTTCGATCTTGAAGCGCTCCACCACGCTTTGCAGGCGGCCAGCCGCATCGATTTCGCAGACGCCCCGGGTGACGCTGCCATGATCCGAAAGCGTATTGGCCAGCTGAAAGCCCACCATGGCGTAATCCTGATCAGCCGCCGCCTGGCGCAGATAATCGGCCAGCAGTTGATAGGACTCTCGACCATAGAAATCATCGGCGTTAATCACCGCGAAGGGCTCCTGGATAACAGCCTTGCATTGCAGCACGGCATGGGCCGTGCCCCAGGGCTTGACGCGCTCGGGCGGTACCTGCATGCCGGCCGGGAGACTATCCAATTCCTGGTAGACATACTCCACCGGCAGACGCCCAGCGAAATGGGCGCCGATCACCTGTTTGAATTCGCGTTCGATATCATGACGGATGATGAAAACCACCTTGCCAAATCCGGCGCGGATGGCGTCGAACACGGAATAATCCAGCATGATCTCGCCGGCTGGTCCCACGGGATCGATCTGTTTCAAGCCGCCATAGCGGCTGCCAATGCCAGCGGCCATGACTACTAATGCGGGGTTTTTCAAGACGGCCTCCTTCTCTTGCTGTGCTTTGCCGGATCCGCAACTGGGTGCTGCCCGGCTCTCCTTCCGAGTCTCTGGCTCATGCCACCCCCTGATTTTAGCACCCGCTGGAGGTTTGTCAAAAAAATCCATGCCAGAATAATTTTGACAGCAGCCCTTTTATTCAGAATGATGGAGCGGCAGGTGGAAGCCGCGCGGCCAAGAGGCCCGCAACACGGAAGGCGTATTTATGACCATACTCAAGCTCGATAAACCCTTAGCGGTATTTGATATCGAATCCACCGGAACCAATCCGCGCCAGGATCGGATCATCGAACTGGCCATCATTAAGCTGTCTCCGAACGGCCAGAGCGAGACCTTCACTTTCCGGATCAATCCGCAAATACCCATTCCAGCGGAGGCGACGGAGATTCACCATATCACCAACGCCGATGTCGCCGACTGCCCCAGCTTTCAGGAAGCGGCCCCTCAGATCATGAATATCCTCAATGGTTGCGATTTAGCGGGCTTTGGCGTGATCCGCTTCGATATTCCTCTGCTGGCTGAGGAATTCATCCGCGCCGGTTATAACTTCGATCCCGATGGGTTCCGAGTGCTGGATGCCCAACGGATCTATCATCAGAAAGAGCCCCGCGACCTGACGGCGGCCGTGGCCTTCTATTGCGGTCAATTCCATCTGGGAGCCCACGGCGCGGAAGCCGACGCTCGCGCTACGCTGGCGGTGCTCGAAGCTCAATTAAACAAATACAAGGACCTGCCCCGCACCCTGGATGAGCTCAACGCCTACTGCAATCCGCCGCGTCATCCGACTTGGGCTGATCGCACCGGGAAACTGAAATGGGCTGAGGGCGAATTGGTGATCAATTTTGGGGCCCAATTCAACGGCCAGAAGCTGCGCGAGCTGGCGCAGAGCAACGCCAAGTTCCTGAGATGGATTCTGAAGAGTGATTTTCCCAGCGACACCAAACGCATCGTGGCCGATGCCCTGGAAGGGCGCTTCCCAGCCCCGCCCAGCGCGCCGACGCCATGAGTGTGCCGGCGGGTGGCTGGCGTCAGCCGCGGCCGGGTTTGATATAAGCAGCCTAGCATGAATGGATGGCAGATACTCTGGGCCGGATTGCGCATTGGATTGGCCATCTATCTGGGACTGATCCTGGTGCTCTTCATCTTTCAGGCGCGCTATGTTTATTTTCCATCACGACCGCTGCTGGCCACGCCGGCGACGGTGGGGCTGGCTTTTGAAGAGGTCTCGCTCAGCTCTGACCAGCAGCGCCTTGCGGCCTGGTGGGTGCCGGCGCCCGCCGCGCGCGGCACGGTGTTGATTTGCCATGGCAACGGCGGCAACATCGGCGACCGCCTGCATGCCGTGCAGTTATTCCATCAGTTGGGTATGAATGTCTGCATCTTCGATTATCGCGGCTATGGCAAGAGCACGGGGCGGCCCAGCGAGGCGGGCACCTATGCCGATGCTCTGGCGGCCTGGCATTTTCTAACGCAGACGCGCCAGCTGGCACCGGAACAGATTATCATTGTGGGGCGCTCGTTGGGTGGCGCGGTAGCCGCCTGGCTGGCGCAGCAACACCGGCCGGCGGGATTGATTCTGGAGGCTTCTTTCACGAGCCTGCCCGATGTGGCGGCGCGCTTCTATCCTTATCTGCCGGTGCGCTGGCTATGTCGATATCGCTATCCCACCCGCGATTATTTAAGCCGGGTCCGCTGCCCGGTGCTGGTGGCGCACAGCCGCAGCGATGAGCTCATCCCCTATGCACAGGGCGAGGCGCTGTGGGCGGCGGCGCCGGAACCAAAAACCTTTGTGGAACTAAGCGGCTGGCATAACGATGGAGAGATCAGCAGTCCCGCGGCCTATATTCAGGCGCTGGATGAATTTCTGGGGCAGCATCTACCCCAGCGGACTGCGGAGCCGGCGGCGCGCGCAGACTAGCGTTGGCCCGCGACGGCTTCATCGGCGGGCAGCAAAGCTAGCAGTGGCCCTTGCCAGGCGGCGGGCACTTCCTGCCAGGCCCTTTGCCAGGCATGGCGGCGGATAGCGGCCAAAGGCGGCAGCCCCGTTTGGGCGCGATGTTCCTCATCCACGCGCGTGGCCATATAATGTTCCCATATTTCACCGGCCCGTTTTGCGCAGGCGCCGGCGCGCTGACTTTCCCCCCCGGCTTGCCAGTAATAATATTGGAATAGAAAACCCTCAATCAAGGGGACGGCCATAACAAAGGGCATATCGGCCAGGCGCGCATCCAGGAGGCCTTCGGCGGTGGTCTCGAAATCCAGGCTATCAGCGCCGGGATAGTTGGCCTGTAAGGTGGCGAACAGTTCGCGCGCCGGCTCCAGCTGGTTAAAGGCGTATGTGATCAGCATGGCCTGGCTGATAAAATTGATGTAGGCAAAGGCGAAGAGCTGCTCTTGCGGGTGGCTGTAGAGCGCGCTTTCGAAGGCCCCCAGCACCTTGGGCAAGAGATCCAGATCCGGGGCGGTGAAATATAGATCATCCGTCAGCGTGAGCTGGCCGTGGCGGAATAAATCGGCCGAACACTGGCAGATCATATGGTCGCAATTACGGCGCCAGGCATCCGGCGCCGTGGTCAACTGGCGGCCGCAATAAGCCCAATAGAGCGCGTGTGCGGCTGGCAGGCGCCAGTCCAGCGGGCCATATTGTTCATCGATGGCGGCCATTACGGCCGGCTCCAGTTTAGCGGCGTTGCGCATGAGTTCCGCGCGCGGATCGCTGGCTAGAGTGGCATAATCCGGGGCGGCCCCCTCGAAGAAACGGCCCATCTCCTCGGCTAATTTACGTTTATAAACCCAATGCGCGCGATCCAAGATGAAGCCGATCTTATGCTGATAGATCCATCCCAACTCCCAGTGCAGGCCGGCATTACGCGGATTATAACGCAAGCCTTCATCGCGCAGTAAACGGATGCCATTGCCGACCCAGCGCCAACGATCTTCCGGATCCGGGAAAAGATAGCTGATATTATAGGCCATATTCCAGGCGTGAAAGGCCCAGACGGTTGTGAAATGCGGCTCGAGCTTGGTGATCCAGTCGGCGAGCTGGGCCATTTCGAAGAGGCTGCCCTCGTCTTGCAGGCGCGTGATCCGCATCCAGAGCATATCGGCCAGTATGCCGCGGAACCCGCCCAAGGCCACGGTGGTGAAGACGACCAGCGGCGGTGAGCTTTCGAGGGTGGCGATATCGGGCGCTTGTTCAGCGCGCCATTGCCGCAACGCAACATGCACGCCGGCCGCACCCCAGAGACAGGCCAGGCCCAGCAGGATCCACAGCACCGTTGGCGCATATTTTTTGATCAGCGTCATACCCTACTCCATGATCATAGCGTGGGCAAACCCAGTTCCCGCCGCCGCAATAACCAGGCGCCGGCCAGCGCCAGCAAGGCCGGGTAAAGGCCACCCAGCACCAGCCAGGCCTGCGCCGTTAAAGCTCCGGAAAGGAAGAGGCCTTCCGCCAAAAAAGCATGCGGATCCCAGCGTTGCAGAGGCGGCAGGATGAGCTCCAGCGCCAGGTAGGCGGCGCGCAGAGTCTGTTCGCCCAGGGCTACCATCCAATCCAGGCGACTTTCAGCATCGGCGAAGCTCGCCACCTGCTGCAGCCAGCGGCTCACGGCCGAGATGATCAGCAGTGCCATCGAGACGAAGACCGCCACCGGCGTCGAGAAAGCGGCGCCGGCGGTCAAGCCCAAGGCGGAGAAAAAGGCCAGGCGGGCCAGGGTCATCAACCAGGCGCGCAGATAGTTGCTGGCGAAGCTGCTGACGCGGATTTGCAGCTGCACACTATCGGGGGCATCGAACAAGAGGGTCAGGGGCGCGCTGGTCTCAGTGTTCAGGTAGCTGATCTCCAGGTCTCCGGCCAGCTCTACCGGTATGCCGCAGCTATGGGTTTCCTGGGCTCTGGCGCTCACGGTCTGTTGAAAAAGTTCCTGGCCCGCCCCATCCCTGATGCACCACTGCCCGGTCACGCTTTCCTGATAGTCGGGATGCGATGTTAGAAAACGATATTGCAGGGACACTGCCCCGGCGGGAATATGCGGCGGCAATTCAAAGCGCCAGCTGATGCTTTGGCCCGGCGCCACCGTCAGGGCATTGGCGCGGCTGGGCGCCGCACCCTCGGGCCAGAGCGGCTGGGCGGCGCGGCGCGCAACCAGGATATCCTCCGCCAGCCTGGTCTGCTCGGCGGGCGTGAGCAGCGCCGGGCGGGTCGTCCAACGCAAGAGACCATAAATCGTGGTGGCGGCCAAGGCGACCATGACCAGGTTGATGACCATCAGCCCCAGCCATTTCCCCAACCAGATCTGCCAGGTGCGCACGGGTTTGACGATCACCATTTGAATGTGGCGCTCTTCAACTTCCAGGGCCAGGGCGCCAGCGGCGGTCCAGACGGCTATGATGGCCAACAGGGCCCCGGTCACCGCCAGGGTATATTGCAGGAATAACTGGACTTGTCCGGCGAGCGTGCCGTCGCTTTTCATGACCAGCGGCAGGCCGATGATGCAGCCTATCACCAGCAGGGCCAGCAGGAGAAAGACTCGCGAACGCACGGCGCGCCGCAGGGTCAGTTCGGCGATGGCCAGAATGCTATGCATGCCGATCCTTCTCCGCGGCTAGATAATCGGCGACGCCGGTGGTAGGCGCCACCCCCGTGGACTGGGGAGCTTGCTGGCGGGCGCGCGCCACCGCCTCCAGGAAAAAGGCTTCCAGGGAGCGGGTGGGATGATCCACCGCCGGCTGCAGGCCGATATCGCGCTGGAAAATACCCAGGATTTTTTCCAACTGCGCCGGTGCCAGGGTGGGAAAGACCAAGCGATAGCTCTCGCGTTTCTCCAACAGCTCACGCACGGCGCCCTGCACGATAATGAGGCCGTCGCACAGGATAGCCACGCGATGGCAGATATCCTCCATATCAGCCAGCAGATGCGAGGAGAGCAGGATGGTTTTACCGCGGCGCGCCAGGGCCAGGATCAGATCCTTCACCTGCCGACAGCCAACCGGATCCAGGCCGGCCGTGGGCTCATCCAGAATGATCAGATCAGGATCATTGATCAGCGCTTGGGCCAAGCCCACGCGGCGCATCATGCCCTTGGAAAATTCGCCCACCTGCCGCCGTCGCGCATGGCGCAGGCCGACCATTTCGAGCAGCTGTTCAATGCGCGCGCGGCGTTCGGCGCGGCTGAGATCGAAGAGGCGCGCATAAAAAAGCAGGATTTCTTCGGTGGTCAGATAAGGGTAGAGATAGGATTCCTCCGGCAGATAGCCGATGCGCTCCTTGATGCGCACCTGGCGGGGCGGCTGAGCAAAGACCTGCAGGCGCCCCGCGCTGGGGGTCAAGAGACCCAGGATCATTTTCAGGATCGTGCTTTTACCGGACCCGTTGGGCCCCAGCAGGCCGAAGATTTCGCCGGGCGCCGCCTCAAAATCCACGTTAGTGACGGCGCGGACTTTGGGGCGCCGCCAGAAATCCCGAAAGATTTTAGTCAGCTTCTCGGCGCGTACCACCGCTTGGCCTTGGGTTGCGTTGGGCATCAGCAGCCTTCTCCCTTACGACTGGGTTGCTCAAGAAAATCCAGGGGATTAAAGCATATGGCAGCCGGATAAGCAATGCCCGCTTCCCGGGGCGGCGGCTGCGCCTGGGCCAGGCGGGCGGTGGAGTTCAGCGGGGGCGCACAGCCAGGAAAGCATAAAACTTTGCTTCATTGATATGGCGGGTATTGATCAAGCCGGCGCCGGTCAAGAGGGCTTGCAGGGCGGCGGGTTTGGGCAGGCGATCATTTTGCAGGCTGCTGGCAGTGGCCGCATGATGTTTATCGAGCGTCCGGGGAGAATCAAAATGCGCCAACAATAACCAGCCGTTCGGCTTTAAGACGGCGGCCAGCTCGCCCAGGGCGCGGGCTTTATGCCGGAAATGCGGAAAGGCCGAAAAGCAGAAGATACCATCGCAGGATTGGCGCGCCAGCGGCAGGCAATGCACATCGGCCACATGGAAAGTGATGCGCGGATCGGAATGTTGTTGGCGATTGACCGCGATCATCCGCGCGGCGTAATCAACTTCGTGCAGGCGGCCCCGGGGGCCCAGGCGCTGGAGGATATGCGGCACGAGCACGCCGCTGCCGCAGCCGATATCCAGGATAACATCGTTTTTCCGCAGGGGCGCCAGATCCAGCAGGCGTTTGAATTCATGCCGATAATAGTTGCGCGCTCTGGCCCGGGGATTCTTATGCCATAGATCCGCCCAGTTAGCGGCGCGGGCGTTGAAGAAATCCTGGGAAGATTCAGTTGATGGCTGAGGTTGTTTCATGGGCAAGAGCCTGGCGTTGATAGCGTCGGGGTGAGATTAAAAAAGCCACCAGATAGAGGCCGGAAGAAACCAGGACCACGCTGCCGCCGGTGGGGATATCCCAGAGATAGGAGGCCCACAGTCCGATCAAGCAACTGCTGATGCTCAAAGCCACTGCCAGTGGCAGAATAACCGCCAGGCGGCAGGATAGCAGGCTGGCGGTATTGGCCGGGTTAACCAGCAGGGCGAAGATCAGCAAGCCACCGATCATATCCAAAGTGGCGCCGATCGTCAGACCGCCCAGCATGATGATGCTGTAATAGATCAAGGCCGCTGGCAGACCGCTGGCGGCGGCCAGTTCGCGGTTGAAAAGCACCGCCACGATTTCCTTGTAAAAGGCGCGCAGACACACAAGCAGGCCCAGTAAAACCGCGCCCAGGATCCAAACCTGTTGCTGGGAGACGGTTAGCAGACTGCCCCACATCAAGTTCAAGGCTTCCGTTTTAGGGCCGGGAATCAAGGCCATCAGGATCAGCGAGAGCCCCATGGTAGCCGAGAAGATAATGCTCAAGACCACATTGGAGGATGCCTCGGTTTTTTCGGCCAGGGGCCCCACCGCCAAGCCGGCCACGGCGCAGGCCAGCATGGCCCAGGCGAAGGGGGCTTGACCCAGCAGCAAGCCGATGATCGCTCCCAGAAAGGCGGCATGTGCCATGCAAATCCCCAGAAAGGGAATCTGCATTAGAGTTAGAAAGACGCCAATGATCGCTATGCCCCCGCCGCCGAAGACGCAGGCCGCCAGGGCGTTGCGGAAATATTCATCTTGGCACAAGGTCAGCATGGTCGGTTGAACTCCTGGATGGTGGGGGCTTGGGCCAGGGGGCCGTCGAATTGTTTGGCGCCGTTGGCCAGCACCACGGCGCGGCGGCAGGGAGTGGGAATAGCTGAGCGGTCATGGGTAATCATGATGACCGCGAAATGGTGTTGCCGGTAGAGGCGCGTGAGCAACTGCAGGCAGCTTTGGCGGGCGGTCTCCGAGAGATGCGCGGCAAATTCATCCAGCAGGAGCATTTCCGGTTGCTGGCACAGGGCGCGGGCGATTTGAACCTTCTGCCTTTCGCCGCCGGAAAGCTGACCCATCGGCCGTGCCAATAAATCTTGCACGCCCGCTTCGGCGGCGGCTTGCAGGATGAGCTCCTCATCGTGAGCCGTTAAACGGCGCGCAAGTCCGCGGCGAGCACTGCGGCCGATAGCGATCACATCGCGGGCGCTGATGGGCATGGCCGCATCGAATGGCAGGGTCTGGGGCACATAGCCGATACGGCGCCTGAGGGCCGGCAGGTTCCGCCAGCCGACCTGCTGGCCGAAGAGGCCTATACTGCCGCTGGTGCGGGGGATCAGGCCCAGGATAGCGCGCAGGAGGGTTGTCTTGCCGGCTCCGTTATCGCCCAGCACACTGATAAATTCGCCGCCGGCCACCTGCAAGGCCAGCTGGATCAGGCGGGGGCGTCCCTGCAGGTGCACCGTGAGATCGGCGATGCTTAAAACTGAGTCGGCCGCGGGTGGCTCATGATCGGGGTGCATGCGGTTATCTTTCAATCTCCGGCCTGGGCGCGCTGCTCGAGGGCCAGGATATTTTTGCGCTGCGTAGCCTCATAACTATATTGTCCGCTATGATCCGGCTCGGGAAAACTACTGATCAACACCAGCGGCACAGCCAGCTCGCGGGCCAGGGTGCGGCCAGTTTTGCCGCTGCTCTGATGGTTATCAATGACCAGCCGGGCGCCGGCCTGGCGCGCTTGCTGAAGCACATCCTGCAGACTGCGCAGGGATAAATCTTCGTCGCGCGGGAATTCGACGACGACTCGCCAACCGGTCCAGGCCACATAATCCGCACTCAGGGCAGCACATACCACGGCTTGGCCCTGCCTGCCGGCCAAGGCCGCCAGCCCCTCCTTTTCCAGGGCATTCAGGCGGATATGATAGGCGGCCAGATTAGCACAGAGCGTGCCGGCGGCCCGCGGGAATTTAGCGGCCAGGATAGCGGCCGTTTGCTCGGCCGCGCGCTGCTGAACGGCAGGTATCATCCAATTACCCGGCACATCCACCATGGCCAGGGGAGCGTAATCGGGATTGTTTTCAAAGGGCGCGAGGAATTGTTCGTAACCATGCCTCAGGATGAGGCCGGCACTGCGCAGTTTCTCGATCTGGCCGCGCTTAAGCTCGAAGTGCCCGGGACACATACCCCAGGGCACAATCGTTTCCACCTGCAACTGGTCGCCGGCCAGGGTTCTGACCAAGGCGCTCAAATGGGTGGTGGTGCAGATAACCAGCGGCGCGTCCGGCGCGGCCGCCCGGACGGGGAGCGTGGCCAGGCTGGCGGCGAGCATGATCCAGAGCCAAGACCCCGGCCGCCATGGTTTCTTACATCCGCCGCTGGTTTGCATAAGTTTAAACCTCAGATGCGCAGGCGCAAGCCAGCGTATCCGGTGATGCCGGCCATCGGATAGCCGGGCACCTGTTCATAGTCTTTATCGAAAAGGTTATCGATACCGGCGAAGATTTCCGCCTCAGGCGTCAGCGGATAGGCGGCCTTGAGATTGACCACGCAATAGTCGGCGACCTTAGCGATCTCACCGCCGGAAAGTATATCGCTATCATACAAACCGGCCACATAGTGGAGTTCCGCCGAGAGGCGCAGTTGTTTAACGGTCCATTCGCCCAGCAGGTTAAACTCATGTTCGGGCATGCCCTGGCGGTTAGCGTAGGGATTAGCGCCCGAGGCTTTCTCGATATCCGTGTAAGTATAGGAGCAATAGATGCGTCCCGCAGGCCAGGGCCGTAATTCCAGGGCCAGCTCCAAACCCCGCGTATCGAAGACGCCGGAATTCTGATTGACGGCGGCGGGCGGCGGTTGCGGATTAGGCACGGTCTGAATCATATTATGCGCCTGTTGATAAAAGGGCGTGATCTCCACACTGCCCCAGGACCCCAAACGCTGGATCAGCCCCAGATCATAGCCCCAGATATCTTCCGGCTCCAGATCCTCGGTATGGGCCGGGAAAAGATAGAGCTCACTGAAGCGCGGCTGACGGAAGCCGCGGGCGACCTTGGCGCGCACGGTGGTGGAATCAGTTAGATGGCGCAGGAGCCCCACATGCGGCATCAGCGTCAGATCAGAATCGATATTATCCACATGCCCCCGCGCGCCCAGGGTATTCACCCAGCGGCCCCAGGTTAGTTCATGGAAGAGATAGAGATCGTTATTCTGTTGGATACTGCTGCCCAGGTTCATGTATTTGACCGGCATATTCTGCTTGGCCCATGCCACCCAGCTGTTCTCCGGCCGACCCCATAAATACTGGTATTCGTAGCCGATGGTCGGCACGCTTTTCCAGCTATCATTTTCGAAGAGCACCTGTGAATACTCCAGTTTGGCTCCGAAGGTTTCATCTTTGGAATGCCAGAAATCATTGATCGTGGGCATATCGAATTGATGGATGCCATGGTTGTAGTAGGTGACGGCAGTGAAGCGGGCGTCGTCCCAGGTGCCGCTCAGGCTGAGGTTGCCCGAGCCGCGCTTATATTTACGGCGGTCGTTATGGATGAAGGGGTTGGTGGTGGGGCCGGGATCATGCCCCAGATCGGCCAGATACTGGCCGGAAGCTTCCACGCGCCAGACATCGTTCAAGTCCTGGCCCAACCGTAAGGACCCGAAATCAGCTTCATAACGACTATTGGCGCGGTAGCCATCGGTCTGTTTATGGTCGTAAGTGGCATAATAGTCGAAGCCTTCCATTTTGCCGCCATGGCGCAGCACGCTCCGCAAGCTATTATGGCTGCCATATTGAACTTCGCCATCCGTCTCCCAGCCGGGATCCAGCCGGCGGCGGGTAATGATATTGACGACGCCCCCCATGGCATCCGTGCCATACAGCACCGATTCCGGCCCGCGCAATACCTCCACCCGATCCACATTGGCCAAAGGCAGAGTCTGCGCCACGCTGCAGCCGAAGAGCGACATTTTTTCCGGCCGGCCATCGATCAGGGTCTGGATACGCCGCATCTCCGAGCCTTGGCCGCGGATGCTGACATCCTGCCGGCCATAGATATTATCGCGGCGGACATAGACGCTGGGCTCGGCACTGATGGCATCCATAACATAATCGGCATTGAGCTGATCGATCTGTTCCTGATCGATCACGCTGACGGCCGAAGTGATGTCCTTGACTTTACGGGGCTGGCGCGTGCCCAGGACGACGATTTCATCCACGCGCAAGGCAGCGGTCTCCTCGGCGGGCAGGAGGGTTGCGCTCAGCAGGATGACGCCCATTATTCTCCCGATCATGGCTCCAGTTTTCATTGATTGCTCCTCGTGGGGTTATTCAGTGGGTATTATGTTTTTCATAAATCGTAATACTATGCAAGCTAAATCTTGAGGCGGCATTGGGCTGGGTCCCTCAGCGGGCTTTCCAGCCGCCGGGGCGGCTATTCAGGCAGCCCAAGCTGGTCGTTCGCAGCTGGCGTGCAGACGGCAGGAGGTTTTTAAGGGGCGTCTTCCAAGACGGCGCGAATGCGGCGCACACCGGCGCTGGAGGCTTCTTCCTTCTGGATGCGGAAGCGGCCCAGTTCGCCGGTATTACTGACATGCGGGCCCCCGCAGACTTCCTTGGAAAAATCGCCGATCGTATAAACCTTAACCTGCTCTCCGTATTTGGCTGAGAAGAGCGCCGTGGCCTGTGCGGCGCGGGCTTCCGCCAGGCTCATCACGCACACCGTCACCGGCAGAGCCGCGCGAATGATGGCATTGACTTGTTCTTCCACCCGTTGAATTTCGGCCGGCGTCATTTTGGCTGGGTGTGAAAAATCGAAGCGCAGGCGTTCGGCGGTAATATTGGAGCCCCGCTGTTGGACATGTTGGCCCAGCACCAGTTGCAGGCTGCGATGCAAGAGATGGGTGGCCGTATGCAAGCGCATGGTGGCGGCGGTGTTATCGGCCAAGCCGCCCTTGAAAGTCTTGGCGGCTCCCTGGCGTGAGATGGCCTGATGTTTAGCGAAAGCTTGTTGAAACCCTTGCTGATCAACGCTGAGTCCCTGCTCGGCGCAGATTTCCGCCGTGAATTCCAGGGGGAACCCGTAGGTATCATAGAGGCGGAAGGCCACGCGTCCGGCGAGCGCCGTTTGCTTATGCTGGCGCATTTTTTGCAGCACCTTATCCAGCTCCTGCAGGCCCTGGTGCAGGGTTTTTTCAAATTTTTCCTCCTCGGCCGTCAGCTCGTGCAGGATGCGTGCCTGGTTTTCTTGCAATTCGGGATAATCCGGGCTGTATTGGGCGATGATCGTGGCGGCCAATTGGCCTGAAAAGCCAGGTGGCAAGTTCAGCGTTTTGGCATGGCGAATGGCGCGGCGGATCAAGCGCCGGAGGACATATCCCTGGCCCAGGTTGCCGGGAGAGACGCCCTGTTCATCGCCTAAAATAAAAACGGCGCTGCGCAGATGGTCGGCGATGACGCGGAAAGCCGTGGGCGCGCTGGAGATCTGGCGCCTGGCGCTATCAGCGAGCGCCTCCAGGATGGGCTTAAAGAGCTCGCTTTCGTAGACGGAACTCTGGCCCTGCAGCATGGCGATGGTACGTTCGACGCCCATGCCGGTATCCACATTATGTTGTTGCAGGGGCACGAAGGCGCCCTGGGCGGTTTTTGCGTATTGCAGAAAGACATCATTCCAGATTTCGAAATACTTGCCGCAGGCGCAGCCCGGGCGGCACTGCGGCCCGCAGGGCGGCTGGCCGCGATCAATGAACATTTCCGTATCCGGCCCGCAGGGCCCGGTATCGCCGGCCGGTCCCCACCAGTTATCGGCCATGGGCAGGAAGAGAATCCTTTCATCGGGCAGGCCCATTTTGCGCCAGAGCCGCGCGGATTCCTCATCGGCGGGCACCTGGTCATTGCCCTGAAAGACAGTCACATAAAGGTTGGCAGGCGCGAAGTCCAGATAGGCGGGCGAGGTCAGGAAGGCATAGGACCAAGCGATGGCTTCTTCCTTAAAATAATCGCCCAGCGACCAGCTGCCCAGCATCTCAAAGAAAGTCAGGTGGGTGGCGTCGCCCACGGCTTCGATATCGCCGGTGCGCACGCATTTCTGCACATTGCACAAGCGTTTACCGGCCGGATGAGGTTCACCCAGCAGATAGGGCACCAGCGGGTGCATACCAGCGGTGGTGAAGAGCACCGTCGGATCATTCTGAGGTAGCAGGGAGGCGCCCGAAATGAGGGCATGGCCCCGCTCTTTAAAAAAGCTGAGAAACATCTCCCGCAATTCGCGGGCCGTTAAGGATCGACTCATGGGGTGCTGCTTTATGCGCGGTTAAAAAGGTTCCGGGCGGCGGCCTGGCCTTTAGAGTGGCGGCGCGGCTTGGACTTTTTCCTGAATTTTTTTGACCAATTTTTTTTGCAGAGCGGCGTTGTCCTTGATCTGGCCAATGACCGCCTCGCGCCCCTGGCCCAGCTGCTCGCCCTCGAAGAACATCCAGGAGCCTTTGCGGGTGATGATATCATGTTGCAAAGCCGCATCCACAATGGAGCCGGACCAGGAAATACCCTCGGCATATAAGATATCGAATTCGGCTTCGATGAAGGGCGGCGCCACTTTATTTTTAACCACCTTAACCTTGGTGCGGTTGCCGATCACGCGCCCGGTGGGATCCTTGAGCACGCCGATCCGGCGGATATCCAGGCGCACCGAGGCATAGAATTTAAGCGCTTTGCCGCCGGGAGTGGTTTCGGGATTACCGAACATGATGCCGATTTTTTCGCGCAGCTGATTGGTGAAGATACAGCAGGTCTTCGAGTTGGCGATGGCGGCGGTCAATTTACGCATGGCCTGGGACATCAGACGCGCCTGCAGGCCCATCTGGGCATCGCCCATATCGCCTTCAATTTCCGCTCGCGGCGTCAGGGCGGCCACCGAATCCACCACCACCACATCCATGGCATTGGTGCGGATGAGCTTCTCGGCAATGGTCAGGGCTTCCTCGCCCGAGGAGGGCTGGGAGACGAGCAGATCATCCAGGTTGACGCCGATCTTCTTGGCATAGAGCGGGTCCATGGCATGTTCGGCGTCGATGAAAGCGGCGGCCCCGCCGCTTTGTTGGGCGTTGGCGATCAGGTGCAGAGTCAAGGTGGTTTTGCCAGAGGATTCCGGCCCGAAAATCTCGGTGATTCGGCCGCGTGGCAGGCCGCCGACGCCCAAGGCTAAATCCAACGAGAGGGCGCCGGTGGAGATGCTGGGGATCGTCATGCGCGCTTTAGCATCGCCCAGGCGCATGATGGCGCCCTCGCCAAATTCTTTCTGGATCTGGGCTAGAATGGTATTGAGCGCCGCGTTCTGGGCGCTGCCTTCTTCAGTTTTATTTGTTTTGGAGGCCATGCCTCGCTCCTTGGATAAGGGGGTTTGGGCCACAGTTTGGCGCAGGGCGCCTTAAACAACTATTCTGAGCATTCGGAGAGGTATGTCAAACATCTTTATGGGGTTCCGCCGGTGTTTTACCGGCGTAGCCGTGCGGATGCGCCTGATGCCAAGCCCAGGCCGAGCGCACGATCTCCTCGATCCGGCTCTGTTGCGGCCGCCAACCCAGCACCTGATAGGCCCGGCTGGCCTCGGCCACCAAGCGGGCCGGATCACCGGGGCGCGGTGGCGTGGAGAGCATGGGCAAGGCATGGCCGGTGATGCGGCGCGCGGCTTCGAGCACCTGGAGGACCGAGCATCCCTCGCCCGTACCCAGGTTCAAGGCGCCGCAAAACGGATTATGCAGCGCCAGCAGATGAGCGCGGGCCAGGTCCTCGATATGAATATAATCCCGAATACAGGTGCCATCCGGAGTATCGTAATCCCCGCCAAAGACCGTCACGCTCTCCTGCTGACCCAGGGCGACCCGCAGGATATTGGGGATGAGATGCGTTTCGGGGTCGTGATCTTCACCATATTTTGCGGAGGCGCCGGCGGCATTGAAATAGCGCAGAGAGACCGGTTGCAGGCCCCGCAGGCATTGATACCAGCCCAGAATTTTTTCGAAAATCAGCTTGGATTCCCCGTAAGGATTGGTGGGCTGCTGGGGGGTTGCTTCGGTGATCGGCGTGTGCGTTGGCTGACCGTAGGTGGCGCAGGATGAAGAGAAGACGATTTTATTTACATTGGCGCGCAGCATAGCCTCCAACAGATTAATGCCGCCGCGGACATTATTGCCAAAATACCAATCCGGGTGGCGCATGGATTCGCCGACCAGCGCATAGGCCGCGAAATGGATCACGGCATCCGGCCGGGATTCCTGTATGGCGGCCGTTATCTCGGTCAGCTGGCATAAATCGCCCTGGATGAAGCTGGCCCGTTCATCTACTGCCGCGCGATGGCCGCGGCTCAAGTTATCAAACACCACCGTCTCATGCCCGGCATCGAGCAGCATGGCGGTGGTGACGCTGCCGATGTAGCCGGCGCCGCCTGTCACCATTATTTTCATGCGTGGAATTATACAGGGCGGCCTCGGGATAACCAGCAAAAAAGCGCTCGCGTCTCAGGGCCGCGAGCGGCCAATGGCTTCCAGAACGAGCAGCGCCCGGCCAAAACCATCCGCGCGTGTGGATGCGGTGAGGGTGCATTCGCGCAGGCGCCAGGGCGGCCGTTGCGCTTCCGCAGCCTGCCAGAAGGCCGGTAATTGATCCAGGCTCACTTCATTGAAGGTGACTTCCGTCCGCGTGAGCACCCAGCCCTGCGCGAGCGGGCGGGTTTCGATTTCACGAATATCAGGCGCGGCCGTCGCCGGGATGGTGTCCGCCGCCAGGCTGGCTAAAGATGGCGGCGCTGCATTCGGGAGGGCTGCGAAGGCCTCGCGCACCGCCGCGCCGCGCTGCTGCTGCACCTGCATAGTGTGCAATTCAGAGAGCACGGCCAGGCGTTGCTGGAGCTGCCCGGCGCGCCCGGCCGCCTGGCGCGCCGTCGTGGCGCTGAGGATGAGGCCCCAGGTCAGCAACAAGAGGGCACTGCTATAGAGCCAATGGAGCGGCGTCATCTTCATGGGGTGAGGAGCTCTCCTTGAATCGTGAAATGCACCAGGCTATCCGTGAGGGCCTCGCGGCGTTCCAGTTGCACTGTGTATCCCAGGGCTTCTAGCTGAGCTGCCAACTGGGCGCACCAGTCCCAATCGGCGCTGGTGCCCGTCAGTAAAAAACCGCTGGGATGCAGTCGCAGGGTTTCATAGGCCACGCCCAGCGCACTGCCAGCGCTGAGCAGTGCGCTCAGGCGCGCGGAAAGTGGTGATGCCAAAATTTCCAGAAAAGCCGCCTCTTGTTCCGCGCGCACTGCCAGCGCATTGCGCAGGACCAAGGCTTCCTGACCGTAAGGCACGCGGGTGCCCGGAGCCAAATCCGCGGCCAGGCTGGCGATCGCCCGATTAACCTTGGCGATACGGCGCGCCGTCAGCCAGCGCCAGGCGTTGCTGGAGCCGCTCAACAAGAGGCCGGCCACCAGCAAGAGCAGGCCGGTGATCAGCGCCTGGCGGCGCCGTTGTTGACCCAGCCAGGGATGGGCGGCAGCGCCCAGGCGTAAATTGCAACGCAAGGGGCCGCGGGTCACGGCGCGCATCCCCAGGGCTCGGAGCAGAAAGGTTTCCGGCTCCTGCGGCAGGTGCAGCGTGCCGGGCCATTCAGCTTCCAGGGGCTGGTGCCAGGTATTAGCGGCGGCGGCTTGGGCGGCGTCGGGCCCGCAGAGCAGCCAATGGAGGGGCGCTGCGGCTGGCAGTGCGGAGCGCAGCACCCGCTGCAGCCAGCTGGTGACCTCGGCGGCGGCCCAGCCAGGAGTTGAGCTGGCCAGCATGCTGAACGCGTTCTGATATTGATCGCCGCGCCCGATGACGAGCGTCAACTGGTTGGCATCCAGATATAAAATGGCTCGAAACGCCTCCGCCGGCCAGGCGTGTTCGGCCTGACTTTGGGTCCACAGCGCCAGGCCTTCGTGATCCAAGAGCACGGGATTCACGCCCAGACTGGTATAGGCTGCCAAACGCGCTTGCAGGTTTTCACGCCGACACACCACCGCTAAAGCCAGGATGGTGCCATCGGCGGCGCGGCGCATTTCCACTACGCGATAGTAACAGCTCTCCAGCGGAAAGGGCAGTTGCACATCCAAGAGCGCGGGTAAAATCTTGGCAGCCTTGGCGGCGGAGGTCAAAGGTGTGGCCAACCAGAGCGTCAGGCTTTCGCGCACCAGCAGGCAACCGCCCTCCATAGCGCTCTGGCGCTGGGGCGCGGCGGACCAGCTGGACCAAGCCAACTTTTCCTGCCGCCAACGGCCGCGCAGGCCCAAGCGCCGTGTGCATACTACCGGCATTTTAGCAGTCGGTAAAATAGCGCAGTAGCACCGTGCCGCCGCGCCGGCCGGCGGGCCTGGTCGGCCCAGTCTCCGAGCGTTAAGCGCCTGGCTGGGCGGTAGGGCTAGATCCTTATTCGTCATCCAAAGCATCCTTTAGCATGTCCGGATCCCCAACACCACAATAAGCTCCCGCCCCAAACAATTTTTTGATGGCGCGGCCCAGCGCCCCACCCGGCCATAGCAGGGCTGGTTCCTCGGCCGCCGGCGTCAAGCTATTCCTCACGTAAAGGCCGGCTGCGCCAGATACTGGCGCAGGCTCAGGCCGCGCGCGTCGCGCGGCGAAACCAGCGGGTTGGCTATGGGCCATTTTATGGCCACCTCAGGATCGTTCCACAGCAAGGTGCCTTCCGTGGGCGGGTTATAATAATTGGTTTGTTTATATTGGACTTCGGCGAACTCGCTCAAGGCCAGGAATCCGTGGGCGCAGCCGATGGGCACATACAGCTGGCGCTTATTCTGGGCGGATAGCTCCAGGCCGAACCAGCTTCCGCAAGTGGGCGAGCCCACTCGCAAATCCACGGCCACATCGAAGATGGCGCCCAGTGTGCAGCGCACCAGCTTGTTCAGTGGCGCGCGCATATCCTGGTAATGCATGCCCCGCAAAACGCCCTGTCGTGAACGGGAATGGTTATCCTGCACAAACTCGGCCCTGAGGCCGGCGGCCGCAAAGTCGCGCTGCTGCCAGCTTTCCATGAAGAAGCCCCGTTCATCTCGTACGCAGTCCAACTCCAGGATGAGCAGGTCAGGGATGGGGGTGGGAATGATGGTTGGCTGCATGCATGCGCCCTTAATCTAAAAGCTTAGGCGCCGTCTGGCGCACACCATATTCAGGACTCGAAAAGGCCCCGGCCCCATTCACGCAGAAAAGCGCCGCCGCCAGCCAGGAGCAGGGCGGCGATGAAGACCAGGCCGGTCCTGGCCAGGGCGCGGCGCCCGGCTAAAGCCAAGCCCGGCTCGCCAAACGGCACCACCTCACTGTTTTTGATGATGCTATCGATATAAAGTTCCACTTCCGCGCTCAGCAGATGATCCGCTGTCTCAGGTGGGGGGAGCGTGTGGCTGGCGCCCGTCTTGAGCAGTTCCTCCAGCTGTTCGTTCGCCTGGCGGAAAAAATCGCGGCGTCCGCGGGCGGCGGCCAACGCTTGTTCGGCATTAATCAGGGCTTCGCAGAGCGGGAGATAGGCCAGGTTCTGCTCTTCTCCCCGGATGTGGATTTGGGCCAGTTTTTGCAAAGCTTCGGAATCGGGGGCCGGTTGTTCGGCCAGCTGGCGCCATAACTGTTGATCATCCACACCGCGGGTTATGATGATCAATGGTGGCACAGATTCCAACTGCGCTTTGAGCTGCTCCACGGTGACCTGCTGCTCCATCAGATTGGCCTGGGATTGTTGCAGGTAGCGGCGCACCTCGGATAAAGCCGTGCGCATACTATTCTGCTGGTCGCTTTTCAAATAAAAAGCGACCCAATGCTGCGCGATGCGCAGGGCCGTTTCCGGGGCCGCGTTCCGGGCTTCTAAGCTGATCAGATTGGTTTTAGGCACGCGGCCGATTTTGACCTTTTGTTGTAAGAGCCAGGGGGCGATATCGATATTTTCGGCCAGCAAAGCGGCGGAGACTTCCTTGGATAGAAAGGCCGCGGAAAACCTTTGCAGATGCGAAAGCACCCTGGTTTCCATCAAATCCTTATCCACGCGGCCATCGGCGAAGGTGGGTGGAATTACCTGCAGGTAGCCTTTGGCCTGATATTCCCGTGGCTGGCTGAGGAAGAACGCGCCGGCGGCGGCCGTCACCAGCAAAGCGAAGAGCGCTATGAACCAGCGATGCCGCAGTATCATGCGCAGCATATCCCGCAGCGATAAAAAGTCATCCGCCGACTGCATGAGCGTCCCCGGCACGGCCGGCAATGGCGCGGGGGTGCGATCTGTGCTGGTGGACATAGTCTTTTCTCCTCCGACTAGTTTGCCATTCGTGAAGATGCCGAGTTAAGGTTATGCCAAAAAACGCCGGGGAGCAAATGAAAAAAGCGTCGCCTGTGCCTGGCTTCAAGCCAAGCAGGCGCGCTTCTCAAGGGTGTGGGGCAGTTCCACCGGAGAGCGGGCTGTTGCCTGGGGCATGGCGTCCTGGGAGAGCTGCATCATGGCTGCCGGACTAGGATTTGAACCTAGACGAGCAGATCCAGAGTCTGCCGTGCTACCATTACACCATCCGGCAAAAAAGCGCCGTCTTTCGGCATTGCTGGCGTTTAGACTGAACGTTCGGCTGGGGAAAGTCAAGCCTGGGATTGCGGGCCGGCGCTGCCGGCCGGGGGCGGCTGGTTTTTTGCTGAATCAACCAGCTGTATTTCCGGCGTGACATTTCCAGTGCAAAGGGCATAATAGCAGTTTCACCGGTATGTTGGCGTTTAGCCTGCGCCGGGTGTGGGAGGGACAAGCCTGTGGCTGTGAATATCGTTGCAATGTGCGATGACGCCGTCCGCGTCGAACGCGTGCTGGTGAGCGTCTCCGACAAAACCAATCTGGAAACCTTCATCCCCGGCTTGGTGGAGACCAATGCGCGGCTGGTGTTATATTCCACCGGGGGCACCTATCAGGTGCTCAAGGAAATCCTGGGCGAGGCCCGGGCGGCCCAACATCTGGTGCAGGTCTCGCAATATACGGGTCAGCCTGAGATGCAGGGGGGCTTGGTTAAGACCTTGGATTTCAAGATCTACCTGGGGCTGCTGAGCGAAACCTATAATCCCGCTCATGCTCAGGATCTGGCGCGGCTCGAAGCCAGTAAATTGGATATGGTGGTGACCAATCTCTATCCCTTCAGCAAGACGGTGGCCGCGCCGACGGCTACTCCCGAGCAGGCCCGGGCCAATATTGATATCGGCGGGCCCTGCATGTTGCGGGCCGCCGCCAAGAATTTTCTGCGGGTAGCCGCTTTGAGCGATCCAGCTGATTATGCGCGTATCCTGGCGGAGCTCAAGCAGGGCGACGGCTCCCTGACTCTCAACACCCGCTTTGAGTTGGCTCAGAAAGCTTTTGCACATACCGCCGCTTATGATACGGCCATTGCCGCTTATCTGGCCGGCCGCACCACCAGCGCCGTGCGGCAGTGCTATAAAATCATGAATTGAGCGCGGCGCGGGCCCCGGGGGCCAGGGCCCTTGACCAGGTCGGCGCGGCCTGCTATAAATGGTTCATTGGATGCAAAGCAAGGGAGCAGAGATGAAAAGATATTTGATATTGTTCGCTGCCGGCATGGTCCTGGGGGGCTGGTTAACAGCCCATGCTTGGGCCCAAGACAACGAACCCGAGGCACGTTTCCGGGGTGGGTCCTACGATGGTTACGATAGCTGCGACGTGGAAAATACGACCATCAGTTCCGGGCTGCCGGCCGGCACAGTTTTCATCATGATGTAAGGCCTGGCGCCTGCGCCGTGTTGCTTTCGGAAGCAATGGGGGCCGCTCCTGCCAGCCGCGCCCGGGCGGCGCGCTGTTTTCCCAGCCAGATAGAGGGTATGCGATGGCAGTCAGGGATTTTAAATCGACCTATAAAACCATGGTCGCCGATCATTTTCCGTTGCGCATGGAGATCAGCTTCGGAGAGGGATCCGCGCGCCAAACACTGGTCTACGAGAAAGCACGCTGGCTCATCGAGGGGCAGGATAAGGGCTTGCGTTACGGCGAAAACCCGGGTCAGCCGGCCGCGCTCTACAGGTTGATCAACGGCAACCTGCTGCTGGGTGAGGTGCAGAGCGTTCAGCCCGGGCGTTACCTGGCTTCGGATGTGGAGCTGCTGCAGTCGGGCAAGCATCCGGGCAAGACGAATATCACCGATATCGATAACGCCCTGAACATCCTGCGGCATCTCACGGCCACGCCTTGCGCCATTATCGTCAAACACAATAACCCCTGCGGCGTGGCCAAGGATGCCCAATTGGCGGCTGCCTATGCCAAGGCCAATCAGGCCGATCGCGTCGCGGCTTTCGGCGGTGCTATCGCGCTCAACCGCGAGGTGGATCGCGAGACCGCCGCGTTGATTCTTGAGAATTACGCCGAGGTGGTGGCCGCGCCCGCCTTTGGGTCTGGCGTGCTGGAGATGTTCGCCACCAAAAAAAACCTGCGCGTCATGCGCATTGCCAATATGGACCGTCTGGAAAACTTTGCCTGTGAGCGGGTGGTGGATTTCAAATCCCTGGTAGATGGTGGCATCATAGCGCAATGGTCGTTCCTGCCCATGACCCGTACTCCCGAGCAGCTCCTGCCAGCCCAGGCCTTGCATAAGGGCCAGGAATATAGAATCCAACGCATGCCCACCGCCCAGGAATACGATGATCTGCTCTTCGGCTGGTTGATCGAAGGCGGTGTAACCAGCAACTCGGTGCTTTATGTGAAGGATGGCGTGACGATCAGCATCGGAGCCGGCGGTCAGGACAGAGTGGGTATGGCGCAATTCGCGCGCGATAAAGCCTATCGCAACCTGGCCGAACGACTCAGCTGGGAACAGTATCAGTGCCCCTACAGCAATCTTACGGAGGCTGCGCAACGCGCCGAAATTGACCAGGAAGTGGCGCGCCAGCGCGGCGGCTTGCCGGGCAGCTGCATGGTATCCGATGCCTTTTTCCCATTCCGCGACGGTGTGGATGTTGGGTTGCGTGAGGGCATTACGGCCGTAATCCAACCGGGGGGCTCCGAGCGGGATTACGAGAGCATCACCGCCTGCAATGAAGCTGGTGCGGCCATGGTCTTCACTGGGCAGCGCTGTTTCAAGCACTGAGTTAGCCGGGCTCGCCGGCAGTCTTCAAGCTGGAGCGCTCCAGTCGTCGGAAGGCGCCGTGCAGCGCCAGACAGGCCGCCAGCATCCCCACCCCAATCACTCCCATGGCGCTGGTGGGCTGCCACAATAAGTTGATAATATTGGAGAGCGGACCGGCCAGCAGGATACCAGCGAAGACGACGAAATTGGCACTGGCCCAGACCTCTCCCTTGCGCTGCGGGTCAGCGCGCAGCTGCAGAAAGCTTTCCACGGGAATTAAAAACAGCCCGGCCCAGAAGCCAACCAGCGCCAGGGCGCTATAGAGGATCGGCAAGCTCCAGTTTGCCGGTAAATAAGGAATGCCCGCTATCAGCATCATGGTCAGGGCCATACCGCCGCCGGCCGGCAGCAGGAGGCGCTGCCAGCGGGTGGGCGTCACCAGCTTGGCGCTGGCAAAACCGCCGGCAGCGATACCAGCTAACTGGGTGACGATCAAGAGGCTGGTAGCGGTTTTGCTTAAGCTGAACTGATTGATGCCCAAGGGGTTAATGATCAGGATCTGCAGCGCGCCCATGAACCAGAGGAGGACATCGGCGCTCAGTCCGAGGCTGAGATATTTATCACGGGCGATCTGCCGCAGGCTCTGCCAGGTATGCCAGGGCCCAGACCAGGGGAAAGGCCGATTGGTCCGCAGCGGTGGATGGCGCTGCATGCCATAGCTGAAAGCCAAGCCCAGCAGGGCCAGGGCCAAGACGCTGAGTCCAACGCACCACCGCCCCCTGGCGACACCCCAGGCCAGGCCGGGACAATCCAGGGCCACGCCGGAAAGGGCCACGCCCAGCAGGATGGCGGTGGTGGAAGCGGTGCGCAGAATGGCGTTGGCGCGAATGATCTCGGCGGGCGGATATAATTCTGGAATGGAGCCATTCAAGGCTGGGCTGAAGAGCGTGGCCTGCAGGCCCATGACAGCCAACATACCAAAAATAAGCGGCCAGCTATCGAGCAGCATCCCGGCCGCGCCCAGCAGCATGGCCAGGAGCTCCAGCCACTTGCAAGCAATGATCACCTGCCGTTTGGCGAAGTGATCGGCCAGCCAGCCGGCCGGTGCGGCGGCCAGGATGAAGGGCAGTGTGAAAACAGCCAGGGCGTAGCCCTGCAGGGAGGTTTGCCCGGCGGCCACGGCCAGGATGAGGGCGGCTTGCTTATAGAAATTATCGTTGAACACCCCGCAGGAATAGGCGCCCGCCATGGCCGTGAAACTGCGGCGCGCGCGGCGGGCATTCTGATGGGGGCAAGTCGAGTTCATAAAAGATCAGCCTCCAGGCCTGCTGGGCCTAAGGGCATACCGGTTGCCGCCGATCATTCATCGGCGGCGCGTTTTTTTGGCCAGGCCGGCGAGCTGACCATCTCTCGCAAGCGTTGATCGATTTCGGCGGCAATGCGCATGAGGCCTGGTTGGGAGGGCGGATCGGCGGCCAGGCTGCCTTCCTGCATGAAAAAATCGAAATGAATGCCATCCGGCGCAAAGTAAGCATCGCATTCCGGACCCGCGAGGATGGCGGCTAAATCCAATAGTTCGGCGCCGGTTTCCTGGGCGACTTTCCGGGTGATATCAATATATTGATCGTGAGTCCGGTTGCCTTCCTCTATCGAAACCACATAGCGCTTGCCGACCACCGCACTGGTCAAACTGCGGCGTGGCGCCGTGATCAGCAGGGGGATGGCACCGGTGGCGCGGATTTCCTTGATGAAAGCCTTCAGGACCGAACGGTATTCATCGGGCGGCACGCGCAGCACGCGTTCCTGTCCCTGGGAGCGGCGGGCCAAATGTTGTACGGGGCTGGCGGCCCAGATAAAGAACTTGAAAAAACGTTTTTGCCGCAAGACTTCAAAGATACGCCCCGCCCAGGGACGCATTTCCAAGCCCATTTTCTGGCGGTCAGCTTCCTCGCTGAGCCAATGATCGTTCCAGCCGAAATAGAGCGTGACCACATCGGGAGATAATTGACGGCCGAGCATTTGAAATTGCCGCAATCCCTGCAGGGCCGAATAGCCATGCACGCCGATATTAAAGGCTTCCCAGGGCTGGGGCGTGGGCGGAGCCTGGAGCAGGCCCTGATGGAGATAGTGAGAGTAGCCCGGGCGGCCCTGCCCGGTGACGGAATCGCCCATGCACAGCACGCGCACGGTGCCTGGCTGTTTATGAGGATCGACCTCGCGTTCCCGAAATCCGAGGCTATTGATGAGCCGGCCTTGAAAATAGGAGCCGGGGATCAGACGGAACATCAGGGCGGGATCAGGCGCGGTGCGCGGTATCTCCATCCCGCCCTCGGCATTTTGTCCCTGAAAGATGATCGGCGGCAATTCCGCTTCAAACCTGGCCCAGGCCAGCCCCAGTTCCAGCAGGGCCACCAGGAGGTAGGTTGAGCATAAAGCCAAGATGATTTTCTTGAAGACGGCGGTTTCCCACAGGCCGCGCCCAAGCGTTCCGCGGCGGGCGATTCCTTTTTTAAGCAGGCCCCGTGCGAGCAGGACCACCCCCGGTGCCAGCAGCGGTTTGAGTCCCCAATGAATGGTCAGGCGCAGCGGCCCCAGACTCAGACAGAAGGGGTTCCACAACCAGGCCGCGGCGAGGATCAATAAAGTCACCAGCAGCACCAGGTCCAGGAGAAGCAATGCTTTAGACCCCAGGGCGCCGGCCAGGCGCGGCGGCTGAACAGTTGGTGCATTCATCATAAAAACGCTCGCGCGCTGGCCGAGGGCCCCCAGCCTTTTAGAAGAGAGTATAGATAAAAGGCGCCGTGGTCTGGCCCAGAACAATCAAGAGCGCCATCAATAAGAGAATCAGGATCATGGGCACGATCCACCAGGCCTTGTTATGCCAGGCAAACCCCAGAAACTCCTGCAGCAGTCGTAACAGATATTTAACGAAGCGCATTTTTTTCTCCCAGCGGGCGACCCTCACTGGGCCCGCCAATCGACTTGCATTTAATCCAAAACATAGTCGGTGCGCCAGTCTTTCTTTTCGGTCCAGACCGGCTGTTGTTTTTTATCCAACAGAAAAGAGCCCAGCACCAGATAGTCCATTTCCGTGCGTCGGAAGCAACGATAGGCATCGGCGGGCGTGCAGACGATCGGTTCGCCGCGGACATTAAAGGAGGTATTGATGATGATGCCGCAACCGGTTTGTTTTTCAAAAGCCTTGATGATGCGGTAGTATCCGGCGTTGCTTTCCGGCGTGACCGTCTGCACGCGCGCTGAGCAATCCACATGGGTAATGGCGGGCACATCGGAGCGTTCCTGATTGATCCAGTCGCGCAGGGAGGCCTGGGCGCCGGCGGCGGGCGGGCGGCAGCGTTCCGCGCGCACCGGCGCCACCAGGAGCATATAGGGCGAAGGGCGATCCAGTTCAAAGTAATCGCCGACTCGCTCGGCCAAACAAGAGGGCGCAAAGGGGCGGAACGACTCCCGATATTTGATTTTTAGATTCATCAGCGATTGCATCTTGGGCGAGCGTGCATCGCCGATGATGGAGCGGTTGCCCAGGGCACGCGGGCCAAATTCCATGCGGCCCTGTAATAGTCCCACCACCTGCTGTTCGGCTATCAATTGGGCAATGCGGGCGGCCCACAGTTCGGGATCGCTTATTTTCTCCGCCGGATATCCATGTGCCTCCAGAAAACTTGCGATATCAGCATCGGCGAAAGCCGGGCCCAGGTAAGCGCCGGCCATGCTATCGGGTTTGGCTGGCCGGGGCCGGGGCTGCTGATGGATTTGGTGCCAGACCATCAGGGCGGCGCCCAAGGCGCCGCCGGCATCGCCGGCGGCTGGCTGAATCCAGATATCTTTGAAAATATTTTCGCGCAGCAAGCGCCCGTTGGCTACACAATTGAGGGCCACCCCGCCGGCCAGACATAACTGCTCCAGGCCGGTTATCTGGCGGGCATAGCGCGCCATGCGCAGGATGATTTCCTCGGTGACCACCTGAATCGAGCGTGCCATATCCATTTCGCGCTGGGTCAACTCGGCTTCCGGCCGCCGGGGCGGTCCCTCGAAAAGCCGATCGAATTTTGCATTGGTCATGGTTAAGCCGTGGAGGTAATTGAAATAGTCCAGATTCATACGAAAGGAGCCATCGGCTTTCAGGTCCAGAAGGTTATCCAGAATCCGCTGCACATAACGGGGTTCGCCATAGGGTGCCAGGCCCATCAGTTTGTATTCGCCGGAATTGACGCGGAACCCGGTGAAGTATGTGAAGGCCGAGTAGAGCAAGCCCAGCGAATGGGGAAAACGCAGTTCTTTGAGGATACGGATTTGATTAGCCTGGCCGACGCCCAGCGTACTGGTGGCCCATTCGCCCACTCCATCCAGGGTCAGGATCGCGGCTTGCTGGAAGGGAGCGGGAAAAAATGCGCTGGCAGCATGCGACTCATGATGCTCGAGGAAATAGAGCGGCTCCTTGGCGCGCACGCCCAGTTCATCCAGGCAGGCCTCTATTTCCAGCGGCAGCCAGAGTTTGCGCTTCAACCAGAGCGGCATGGCCATCATGAAGGAGCGTAGACCGCGAGGGGCCGTGCTCAAGTAGGTTTCCAGAATGCGGGCGAATTTGACGATGGGCTTATCGTAAAAAGCCACGGCATCCAATTCGTCGGCGCCCACCTGGCCGGCGGAGAGGCAATAGCGGATGGCCTGCACCGGGAAGCCGGCATCGTGTTTGCGGCGGCTGAAGCGTTCTTCCTGGGCGGCGGCGATGACCTGGCCGTCGCGCACCAAGGCGGCGGCCGAATCATGATAAAGCGCACTGATCCCAAGGATATTCATCAATATTGCCGCGTATAGGATTGCGGGCTGGACGGTTTATGTTCCAGCCAATAGGAAGGCCGCTCTGGTTCCCAGCGCCGATGCATGGGATCCTTGCGCCAGAGCAGTAAGATCAAGCGCCCCGGTAAGAGGCAGAGATAGAAAAAAGGCGTTAATAATAGCCAGGTGAGGCCGAGACCCACGCCCCGGCCCAGCCAGCGCCCACCCAACTCAATATAATTGAATAAGCGTGGGATGCAGCAGCCGCTGATCAAAACCAGAGCGCTCAAGCTGTATAAGATCAGGCCGATCACCACCCGCTGACCCACCAGCAGGAAGAAGGTGGCCACGGCCGCCATGGCCGCCGCCTGTAGCGCGGCGCGGATTTGCCGCCGCAGACCGCGGCGGCACGGGGGCGGCGTGGGCGTTGGCCAGGCCAGCTTTGCAGCTGACGATTGGGGTTCCTGATGCATTATTGGCAGCTCCCTAAAATTCCCAGCAGCATACATGGATTTAGCGCGCTGCAAAGCTTAAAAAGCAACTCCCTGCGCCGCGCAAACAAAGATGCGGGTTTTCCAGTTGCCCCCTTGCGGCCCGATAACATAGGATGGCCGCACCATGACGCGCATCGTTCGCGAGACCAGGAGACTGCATCGCATTGGCGACCATCGCTTGGGCCCGCCCCTGTGCCTGACTGCCATCTGGGCTCTCATGGTGCTCTTGGCTTATCCCGTGGGCGTCTTCCCCTTGAACGATAGCTGAGCTTTTTCCGCTCTGGTCCACAAGTTGCTTGAGACAGGCTCCCTGCAGTTGAGCCGGCTTTTCATGAGCCTCATCGTGCATGTGCTGTGGGGCTATCTGGTGAGCTGGCTGTTTGGTTTTTCCTATACTGCTTTGCGGTTGTCGGTGGCCCTGCTTGGCTTGGTGGGTGTGTGGGGCCTTTACGCACTGTTGCTGGAGCAGGTGCCGCCTGAAACAATCGCTGGCGGCTTCGAATTCAACGACCTCTATGATCCATCTTATAAGGACAGGCGCCCAGAGCTGGTGGTGGGTGCAAGCTGATCAATATATCTTGAGCTTTGGTCAGCTCCACCATTACATGGAACAGGCCCGCTACCTTTATCGGCGCTGGCTGCCGCCTGGCCGAGCCTGGATTTAGGTGCTGCGCCGTAATGAGGACCGCGCGGCGCCGGTAGCCCTTTCTGACGGCGATTATGTTAATCTTGATCCATGTGGCGCGCCTGTATTATAAAGCCCAACGCCCGCGTTGCGATCGGGGCCATGGCTGGGGTAAAGTTCGCCTGGTGCATTTCGATAATGGCCCGGAAATCATGGTCGCTGATATTGCACCGGTGGCGCCCAGAGCGCCCGATTAGCAGGCGTTGGATATTCCCTTTTCGCTGGCCGCCAGTCTGCCGGTTGAAGTGCAGTTGATTGCTGGAGCTGCGCGTGTTATATCAAATGGTCTTTATGCCCAGCTGTCCCGATGCTTGGTGCCGCATCATAGATCGGATAGCGCACCGCTGGCAGCAGGATAGCTATCGAGATCCGCCATGAAAAATACGGTCTTCAAACTTATGCTGGGTATCTTCGCCGTGGCGCTTATCTTTCGCCTGGCTTTCTTCCTCTTCGCACTGCACGAGCTGCCGCCCTCGTCCGATGAGGCTTGGCCGGCTCTGATGGGGCGGCATATTCTGCAAGGCGAGCTGCCGGTCTTTTATTGGGGCCAGGCCTATATGGGCGCTCAGCAGGCTTATTTTGATGCCGCCCTCTATCCTTGGTTGGGCTGTCATGTCCTGACGACACGGCTTTATCCCCTCCTCTTTTCGTTCCTCTTCCTCTTGAGCAGCTACTGGCTGGCGCGGATGGCCTATGATCGCACGGCCGGCTTGATCGCCCTGGCTCTGCTGGCTGTGCCGGTGCCCTACCTGGCTATGAGCGGCGCCATCAGTGTGCCGCCGGAATATCTGGCCGTGACCACCATGGGCAGCCTGGCCTTGGCCTTGCTGGCTAAGATCGTCTGGCGCACTCCCGGCCGCCCCACAGTGGGGTCCCTGGCTCTGTTGGGGTTCCTGCTCGGCTTTGTTTTCTGGTGGCATCTGGTGGCGCTGAGCTTCATCGGGGTGGCGCTGCTCTTTTTATTTTTGAAGGATAAATTGATCATCTTCCGCCGCGCCTTCTGGGTTGGCCTGGCGGGGTTCGCTCTCGGCAGCCTGCCATTTTGGTTACATAATTTCCGACATGGCATGGAAACCTTTGGGGATGTCGGGCGGACCGTCTCCTGGGCTAGCTCGCTGGCGCTGCTGCGGATGGCCGTTAAGATCACCCTGCACTTCCTGGTGGGCATGAAAGTCATGCTCTATGGCGATAGCAGGCATTTCATCAGCTTGCCAACGGTGGTGGCCATGGGCCTGGGCTGGGTTTGGGTGGGCTTACTGGTTGTGCTGCTGGTTAGCCGCTTCAAAAAACTGCTCCGGCATGCCAGGTTAGCGGTGGCTGGCACAGACGGCACGGCTCTCTTGCTGGCCACGGCCGGGGCGGTATTATTTCTCTTTATACGCAGCGCCCGCTCTGGCTGGGCCGAGGCGCGTTTCCTGATGCCCCTCTTGGCGGTGTTGCCGGTTATGCTCGCTGGCGGCCTGGCCCAAGTGCGCCAATGGTCGCGCCCGATTTTTACGGCGCTGCTGACCTACATCATCGCTTGCCAGCTATGGGGTAATCTGCTTCTGATGCAAGCCTGGAGCGATCCGCACTGTCGCGCCGTCCAACTGGATCTGCCAGAGACAGCCGCCTTACATGCTTTCCTGGAGCAACAAGGCATTACTCATGCCTACGCCCATTATTGGATCGCCTATCGGCTGACCTTCGAATCGCAGAACGGGTTGATTTGCACCGAGCCCTATAACGAGCGCTTCCCCGGGCGCGAGGTGCAATATCTCGATCAGGCCCGGGCCGCGGACCGCGTGGCTTATATTACGCATCCGCAGCTGCCTTTCACCGATGAAAATTTTGCCCTGCTTCTGCGGCGCATTGGCGGCACCTATCGGCAGCAGCAGGTGGGATGCTTCAGCGTCTTTTATGATTTCCAGCCGCCCTATGGCCAGCGGGTGCTGGCGGAGATACCGCGAGACACCTGGCGGATCATCACGCATCCCAATCCGGATGCTGCCAGCCTCATCATCGATGGCTCTCTCCATACCAGTTGGCAAAGCCAGGCTCCGCAGCAAAGCGGTATGTGGGTGGCGGTGGATCTAGGCCAGCCGCTGGAAATATGCAATCTGCGGTTCGATTCAGGCCGCAGTCTCCGCGATCACCCGCGCGGATATAGGCTGGAGAGCTCGCTGGATGGCGTAGATTGGCACTGTATCGGAGAGATGGGAGCTGTGGGGCAGAACCTGTTTTGGGAACAGGACCAGCCCCGCTTCTGCGTCGGGGATGATCACTATTATGCGTCCTTTGCACCAGTCAGCGCCCGCTGGCTGAAATGCACACTGACCGCCTCTGACCCCCGTTGGTGGTGGACCATTGCCGAACTGCGCGCGTTTGGCCCGGCCGATCAAGCCGCGCTCTCACCAGCTCGCTAGGAAGTTGGCGGCAGGATGCGTGGTACCAGAAGCTGCTTTAATCCGGGCAGATCCAGGAACAAGGCTCCGGCGCAGACGATGAAGGCCAGGGCCACCAGATAGACCAGTTTTTTATGTTGGAACAGCTTTTCCGGATACTGGGTTGGACTGTTGGGCTTGAAACCGAGATGCAGATAATAAGACATGGTATATATCACCAGCGGTGCCGCCAGCGTTAGCTCCAGGCTATAGCGGGCGACGAATACGCCGGACAGCATCCCAAAGAAACCGGCGCAGAAAAGAATCAAGAGCAGCAGTTTCTCCTCGGTATAATAACCAAAGGAGCGGCGATAATTGGCGGCCAGCTGTCCCTGGCCGATGTGCCGGAATTCGGCGAAGCGTTTGACGGCCATCAGGAAGGCCCCAAACATCCAATAGGCCAAGACCATTGAGAGCGGTGGTGGCGCCAGCAGGCCGGTGGCATACCAGCCCATAGCCAGGCGAATGGGATTATTGATCGATTCGCTCAAGACATCGGCGTAGGGCCAATCCTTGAGGCGGATGGGAGGCGTATTATAGAGCAGCCCCATGATCCAGAGGGCCAGGCTGGAAAAACCAAAGAGCCGATTGATCAAAAAAGCGCCCGCGAGACCGATGAGCGCCAAGCTGAGCCAGAGGCCATAAGCCGCTCGTATATTGATCTGGCCGGCCGGCACGGGGCGGCGGCTTTTCTCGGGATGATGGCGGTCATAGGGTGCATCCAGGATTTCATTGAGCACATAATTGCTGGAGGCGATCAAACAGGCACAGATCACGCCGCCCAGGATGGACCATAGCGCTGCCAGGGAGAAGGCTTCGCGGCAGAAAAAGAATGCCAGCAGAATGCCCGGCAGCATGAAAATATTCTTGAACCAATGCTCGGGCCGGGCGATCTGGACATAGGGCATTAGTGGCATATGCTGCTCAAATAAGCTCGGCCAGGCATGCTTGCCGGCTCCCAGCCGATAGGCCTCCCGTTCGCGATGAGTCAAACGCCGAAGATAGGCCTTTGCCGCCGCAAAGTCCAGCTTGCATTGGCCATTGGTCGTGCGGCCTCCGCACCGCTTAAAAGGCGTAACGGAGACTGAGGCCAACGGCGCTGTTGCTCAAGGGGAACTTTAATCGGCGCACATCATTCAGTCGCTGACCGTGCCAGGTGAAATAATGCTCACCTTTTATATCCACTTCGAGATAGCGCAGATATAGATCAGCGCTCCAATGCTCAGAAAGCTGTAGGCCCACCCCGCCGTAAATGACGGGGGCCCAGGTGTTATCGAAGGTGAAGTCTTGCACGCTTGCATCTTGCGCCGTGCCGCCGCGATAGTGCCAACTGTCCGTGGGATCAAAGGAGCTGTGAATCAGCATAAGCCCCAAGCCGATATAAGGCACGCAGCGGGCCAGTGGATAGCGGCCGCCGACGCTGAAGATCGGCCCGTGCAGGTCAATGCAGCCATCGCTCTGGCCGTCGGCAGGGCTGCATAAAGTTTTTACGCGCATCTGATCCCAGGAAGCTTCCAGACCCCAATAACGATGGCAGTTGAAGCGGACGAAAGGTTTCAGCGGCCAGTAGTTTTGTTCCTCGCGCAGCTCGGTAATGGTGCCATAAAAACTATCCGGCCAATGGCGCCGCTGCTCCCTGAGCCGGAAGAGGGTTAGGCGTGTACCCACTTCCACGCGCCCTAAGAGCCCGAGGCCCGTCTCAGGCGCCGACCACCAAAAATTTGGCATCACGCCGGGCACCGGCATTTCCATGCTTTTCCCGGCCGCGGGCGCCAAGGCTAGCGTCGTCAGGAGCAGCGCGCCCGCGAGCGTGCGTCGGCATAAATATTCCAGGAGTCTCATACTAAGATATTTTTGTTTGTTCAGCGCGGCTGGCAGATCAGGAGGCCAGCGCAGCGCCGCGCAGCTCAAACCCGCATGAGTATGCGCAACAGGCCGCCTGCCAGGAGCGCGGTCAAGACCATCAAGCCCAGAGCTTTCAGCATGTCTCTGAAGCCCAGCTCCTTGAAGAGCACCGCAAAGGTGGCTACGCAGGGAAAAAACAAGGTCAGCACCGTGACCGCGATGGTGAGTTGGGCCGGCGAAAGCGCCAGGGGCACCAGCATGCCCACCGCTAAATCTTTACGCAGGAACCCGGCCAAGAGGGCCGGAGCGGCGGCGCCCGGCAAACCGAACCAGCCTTGCATGAAGGGCGTTAGATAGCGCGCCAAATAATCGATCGCGCCAAAAGCGTTCAGGAGCGCCACCACCAACACACCGAGAAACAGGAAGGGCACCGCTTCGGCCAGAAACCAGCGCACGCGCATCCAGGTTTTCTTGAGCATGATCATCAGGCTGGGCCGGCGATAGGGCGGGATATCCAGGAAGAGTTCCGGGCAATCACCGGGCACCGTTTTGTTCATAATGGCACCCAAGATCAGGAAGATGCTAAAGAGGATGCCATAGACCAGGAAAATATATCTGAGGCCGTAATGGCCGAGCACGCCGAAGATCATGGCGCTTTGTGCCATGCAAGGCACGGTGATGCTCACCAGGGTCGCGGCCAGAAAACGCTGCTTGCGCGTCTCCATATTACGTGCCGATAAGACTCCCGGCACATTGCATCCCAGGCCCAGCAGGACCGGAATGATGCTGTGCCCATGCAGGCCGAATTTATGAAAGACATTATCGGTGACCGTGGCCAAGCGTGGCAGATAGCCCGAATCCTCCAGGAGGGCCAGGGCCAGATAGAAAGCAATGATATAGGGCAGAACCATGCCAAAGGGCACAAACAACCCAGTGGTGATGACGCCCATGGACTGTTCGTAATCCACCTGGCCGCCAATCAGTTTGCCGATCAGGACATCCCGCAGGAGCCCCGGTTCCAACCAGCTGCTGAGCGCAGCGATGGGCGTGCGATATAATTCAAATAGCGGCTCGATAACATAGCCGATAAGCCCCTCGCCCACCAGGCGTACCAAGCCGAAAAGTGCCGCCAGAATCACCAGGGCCATGAGCCAGCCAGTACCGGATTTAACGGTGGCATCCACCAGTAGATCTTTGAGGGTATGATGCCGATGCGCCACCACTTGCACCTTGCTCACCAGATGGCCCACCGCGGTCCAGGTTTTCTCATCGCTATCCTGGAGTTGAGGCTGCGGGGCCGGCTCGGGCGCGCGCGCTTCTTCCAGGCGCTGCACCAGTTCCTTGATGCCCTCGCCGGTGATGGCCACCGTGGGTACCACCGGCACCTGCAAGAGCCGCTCCAACTCAGCCACATTGATCTGAATGCCCAAATGCTGGGCTTCATCCCATAGGTTCAAGGCTATGATCATCGGCTTGCGCAGCTGCAGGAGCTCCACGGTCAGGAAGAGGCTGCGCTCCAGGCTGGTGGCATCCACCACATTGACAATCACATCTGCCTGCTGCAGCAACGAGCGCCCCACCTCTTCGGCCTTGTTGGTGGGGCTCAGCGAATACATGCCAGGGGCATCAATGATGGTGGCGGTTGTATCGGGCAGACGCAGACGGCCCTTGGCATAATCCACCGTCGTCCCGGGATAATTCGAGGCGATGACGTCCACCCCTGTCAGGCGGGAAAACAGCACGCTTTTGCCGACATTGGGATCACCGCAAAGCACTATGGTTTTCATGCTGAGCGTGAGACCATGATTTTACGGGCCATGCCCCGGCCGATACTGATTTGGCGCCGTTCCACTTCCAGCACCAGCGGTCCGGCCAGGTGATGTTTGGCGATCACGCGAAAGCGTTTGCCTTCCTGTAGACCGATACTGTGCAGGCGGTGCCGTAACCCATAGCCACCTTCCAAGGCCTGAAAGACAGCTTCTTCGCCCTGCTTCAAAGATGAAAGTGAGGTTGTATCCATGGCCAGTTGCTCCGTAAAAATAAAAGAAGCGCACTTTAACGCAAAAGCCAGGATCTGGCAACCACTATTCTGAAGCTGGCTACCCCCCCCCGGGGGGGCGGTCCAGCCGGGCGGTTTGGCGCTACCCCCCCCCCCAGCGGGCGGGTGCTGGATAGCTTAGCCGCTCAGGAAAGCTTGGCTTGCACGCGAGCTTGAACCTTGGCATTCAAAGCGATCATGGGATTGACGGCCGAAACCGTCACCGTGGAGGTGGCCGAGGCCAATTCCCTGGGTAGATCGCGCACGGTGCCATCGAAAGAGGCCGGACTGCCCGGCTCAATTTCCTGGATCTCGGTGGGCAACCCGATTTTATCGAGGATGGCGATGAAGGGTTCGGGATCGAGCTCCTCCACATTGACCATCGTGCGCGGGTTCCAGACGTCCTGGGCAACCAGCATGGCCGCGGCCACCGGCGGGACCCCAGCGGTATAACTGATGGCTTGTGATTCCACTTCCAGGAAACACTGCTTGTGATCCGAGACCTGATAGATGAAAACCTCGCGCGGCTGATCATCTTTCCAGCCCTTGCAGAAGTTACCGATGCAGGTCTTGCCCGTATAGTTGGGTGCCAGAGACTTGGGATCGGGCAACAAGGCTTTGACGACTTTCAGGGGCACGACCTCTTGGCCATCGCTGAGGGTCACCGGCAGGTGCGAGAGCAGGCCCAGTGTGCGGAGCACAGTGAAGACATTGATGTAATGATTGCCGAACCCCATCCAAAAACGGATGCTGTTAGCATCGATATACTTGGAGAGCGAGTGCAATTCGTCATGGCCGGTGAGATAGACGGGGCATGGACCGGCCATCGGAAAATCATAGACGCGCTTGACAGCGTGGGTGGGATATTTTTTCCAGCGACGATCAATCCAAGTCCAGACCTTGATGAATTCGCGGAAGTTGATCTCGGGATCAAAATTGGTGGCGAAGTATTTGCCGTGACTGCCCGCATTGACATCCACGATATCAATAACATCAATTTTATCCAAATAACGCTTGGCCGCCAGGGCACAGTAAGCATTGACCACGCCCGGATCGAATCCCACCCCGAGGATAGCGGTGAGGCCCTTGGCCCGACAGTCATCCTTGCGCTTCCATTCGTAGTTCTCATACCAAGGCGGCTGCTCGCAGACCTGGTGCGGATCCTCGTGAATGGCCGTATCCATATAGACGGCGCCGGTTTCCAGGCAGGCCTCCAGCACGGCCATATTGATGAAGGGTTGCCCCAGGTTGATGACGATTCCCGAATTGGTTTCCTTGATCAGGCGGATGGTGGCCGGAATATCGAGGGCATCGAGCTGGCGCGAGAACAGTTTCTTGGATTTATCCTGCAGATGATCCTTGCGCTTGACGCTGGCGATGATCTCCTCACACTTGGATTGCGTCCGCGAGGCGATGCAGATATCACCGAGCAATTCATTGTGCATGGCGGCCTTATGAGCTGCTACATGAGCCACCCCTCCGGCGCCGATGATCAATATGTTTTTCTTCATGAATCCTCCTTGCTTGGTGATGGATGCCTGGTCTAGCCTCCCTTAGCATGGGGCTCGCTTGGCGCTGCTCCGGGGTGCCCCTAACCCAGATGGCAGAGCCGCACGGCGGCGAGCGCTAATGCCTTAAATGTTTTAGCTCTTCGAGCCCTCTTCAGGGTCTTTATCCTAGAGACGAAAGATAATCATTATAGTCAAACTGCCGAACGGTGTCCAGTTTTTTGTTTAAGCGTCGGATCCGAATGGCCGGCATGGGCAAGCCGTTGAACCAATTTTTCTTGACCAGCGTATAGCCGGCGGCATCCGCGATGCGCACGCGCTGACCAGGCTTGAGAGGGGCGCGCAGGCGGTATTGACCAAAGACATCGCCGGCCAGGCAGGAGCGCCCCGCGATGATCACCCGGCAGCGACCGGGTCTTGGCCAAGCGATCTGCGGACTGGTGCGATAGATCAGGTGATCGAGCATATGGGCCTCCAGCGAGGCATCCACGATGGCGATCGGCATTTCATTGTGCAGCACATCCAGCACCGTGGTCACCAGCTCAGCACAGCCGCTGACCACCGCCTCGCCCGGCTCGAGATAGACTTGCAGATTGAATTTCCGGCCGAACTCCCGTAAGCGGGCGCCGAGCTGGTCGAGGGGATAAGCGGGCTGCGTAAAAGCCAGGCCGCCGCCGAGACTGACCCATTGCAGGCCTTGCAGGAGTCCAGCGTATTTTTTTTCGAGGCGCTCAAGCTGTTGGGCAAAAGCGGTAAAATCATCATTTTCGCAGTTGAAATGAAACATGGCTCCCTGGATGAGCTTGGCGGCGCGCCGCAGTGCGCGTGTATCACGCACGCCCAGGCGCGAATAGCGCCGCGCCGGATCGGCCAGGTCGAAGTGCGAATAACTGAAGCCGGGATTTAGGCGCAGGCCCAGGGAACAGCCGCGGGCCTCGTGCCGGAAAGCCTCCAGCTGGGAGATGGAGTTGAAGATGATTTTATCAGCGTACCCGCGCGCCGCGCGCACTTCTTGACGAGTGAAGCCCACGCTGTAGGCATGCACCTCTTTGCCGAAGCGTTCGCGCCCCAGGCGCGCCTCGTAGAGGCCGCTACTGGTCGTGCCATCCAGATATTGGCGCAGCAAGTCAAAGACGCCCCAGGTCGCAAAACATTTCAAGGCCAAGACGGACTTGGCGCCGGAAATCTCGCGCAGGCGGCGGATGATCCGCAGGTTGCCCAGCAGCTTCCGTTCATCAATCAGGTAATATGGCGTTGCGAGCCGTGACATGGAGGGCCTCTCCCGTGTAATTCCGGCGGCGCATTTTCGCCACCCCTGCGCAGGATGATAGAAAGTGCATCGGGAAAAGCAAGCCTAACCCCGAGAAAATAATTCCGCGCGCGCCCGGCAGGACTCGAAACTGCAACCTTCTGATCCGAAGTCAGAAGCTCTGTCCAATTGAGCTACGGGCGCCGCTGCGATTTTCAATCGTCCGGCCCAGGCGCGCTGCGCCGCTGTTTCTTTTGCGCTTGGTGATGCTTATCCGCCAGGCGCTGGGCCTCTTGGCGATGTGAGGGGCGGCGTTTCTGGCGGCGACAGCGGGCCACTGCTTGCTGGCGTTCGATCCGGGCGCCCAGCTGGTATGTTTCCAGCCGCTCGCATAATCTCCGCCGGGCCAGGAAACGATTCAGTTCACGCGAACGGCTCTGCCCGCATTTGACCATGATGCCGGAAGCGGCATGCTGCAAGCGCACGCAGGAGGAGGTTTTATTGAGCTTCTGGCCGCCGCGGCCCGCGCCCCGAATGAAGGTTTCTGCTAAATCAGCTTCGCGGATGCCCAGCGCTTGCATACGCGCCCGCAAGGCGGCTTGTTTGGCCGCACTGACCGGCGCGGCGTTCATGGGTTCACCTGCGTCGCCAGCCACTCATAGAGGCGCCGCACGGTTTGCTCGAAGACGGGCCAGCTGTGTTTTTGGGCCGCCAACTCGGCAGCCTGCCTTGCCAGCGTCTTGCGCAGCTCAGGGTTATCCGCCAGCTGGCGCATGGCCGCGGCAAACTCCGGCGGCTTAGCCGGCGCCAGCATGGCCACGGTGGAGTTCAAAACTTGAGTATGCGTGGGTAAATCGGTGGCCAGAATCGGCACGCCTGATTGCAGGTAGGAATAGATCTTCATGGGCGTGTTGAGTCCCTGAATGCGCGGCGATACCAACACATCGGCCTGATGCAGCAGGCTGGTCAGCATGGCTACCGGCCGCGGGCCGGTGAAACGCACATATTGATCCACCCCCAGGCGCGTGGCCAGCGCCTGGTAGCGGGCTATATCCGGCGGCGTCCCGCCAATGATAGCCAGGGTGGCGTTATTGCGCTCGCGGTGCAGGCAGGCGAAACTGCGCAGCAACAGGTCAATGCCCTGATATGATTCCAAGTTGCCCACATACATAAAACGGGTGCCGGCCAGGCGTAAGTTCTCGGCTGCCAGCGGAGCCGTGGTTGACGCACTGGCCGTAAGCGGCACATCCGGCAGCAGCCAAACATTGCTGGCCCGATGCGCGCGCGCAATGGCTGCCAGGGCCTCGCAGACCGGCACCACCGCCAGTGCCCGGCGGGTGATCAGACCTTCCAGGCGTTGGAGCCAGGGCGCCCACAGACGAAAGAGAAAATGTTTATCCAGCATTTGCTGAGAGAGACAGGAGTCCATATCGTAGACATAGGGGATCCGCATTTTTTTGTTGATCAAAAGAGCGATGAAAGCCGCTTCCTCCACGGCATGTATCAGGTCATAGGTTTGGCGGCGACACATGCGCCAGGCGCGGACGCCCAAAAGGATATCACAGATCAATTTTTTGAACGAAAAGCCGGGCCGGATATTGCTTAATCCGGGCAGGCGTGGGATGCGTTGGATGTTCACGCCGGGCAGGCTGATATCCTGGCCCTCGTGATAGGTGAGCACATCCACGCGATCGCCGCGGGCGGACAAGGCTTGCAGCAGCAGGCGGATGGCGATGGGTGTGCCGCGTTCCTGATAGAAAGGTTGCGGGGCCAGTAATAAAATATTCATTCTAAGCCAGATAATTTTTATGCCCGCTCAGCAGCGAGCCGCTCAGGGATTTTATGGTTCCGGATTACGTTCATGCGTGCCCAACCAGCGGCGCAGTTTGCCGTAACCGACGAAGTGATCCGCCAGAAAGGTGAGCATATATTGCAGCGGCACGCCGCCGACGGTTTGACGATAGAGCCGGTCGCACTTACGGCATAAAGGCAGAGATTCAACAGCGTGGGCCAGGCGGCGGCGCAGGTCCCGGTAAGCCGGGCCATTCCAGATTTCCCGCAGGGTGTTTTCCTGCACATTGCCCAGGGCCAGATGGGCGAAGAAATCCTGAGGACAAGGCGTCACCGTGCCGTCATGGCAAATGACCATGGCATACCAGGGGAAGGTACAGGGGGTTGCGCTGCGCGTGCCGGCCGGCTGAGGGGCATCAGTGGCCGCCCAGATATATTCCTCCTTTTCGATGATCTCATCCACGCCGGCCGCCAGAAATTGGCGCCGCAACTCGGCTGCGGCGGCGCCTTCATGAGCTGGTTGCTTGAAGCGGATTTTTTCAACGACGATATAGGGCAGTTGCTGTTGGCGTTCCCGGCGCAGCTTGGCCAGGCGCATGATGTTGGCCACGGTCTGTTCAAAGTTGGCCCCGACGCGGATGCGCTCATAGGTTTCTTTGCTGAAACCATCCACCGAAAAAGAGAGCAGATGCGGTTGGGCATCCAGCAGTTCGCGCGCGCGCTGTTCATTGAGCAAGCTGCCATTGGTATGCAGGCGCGTTTTGAGTCCCGCCGCTCGAGCATAAGCGATCATCTCGGGGAGCCTGGGGTTCAAGAGGGGCTCGCCGCGATGATGCAGATAGATATCATTGGCGAAATGGCGGGCTTCATCAATGATCTTCTGAAAGAGCTCCAGGCGCATGAGGCCCTTGCGCGGGGCGGGGAAATCCTTATTGGGGCACATGCTGCAGCGCAGATTGCAAACGCTGGCGCTTTCGATCCACAGCCGGATGGGCAGGCTGCGCACCCGTTCGTGGCGCCTCCGAAAATCCCATAAAATCGAGGCCATTCGCCCCAGCATGACCGGCATCAGCATCATAATCCTCCGTTGCTTTTCCCAGGCACGACTGCTATGTTACTTCAAAGGCTAGTCAACGGAAATAAAAATATGGGACTTTCTATCTCGCCGGCCGGAGAGCGCTCCTCATACGCCGGCCGGCTTTGGCTCCTGATGCTGATCTGCCTGACCGCCTTTCTGCTGCGTTCGGAGGGCATCCTATGGCCCAAACTGCATCCCGACGAGCATCTCATTGGGAACTGGATTGAGCGCACCGCTCATTCCGGATATATCGCCGATAAAGTATATGCCAATGGATTTTTTGCGCTGGCGCGGCCGGTGCAATGCGCTGCACGAGCCTGGCAGTATATCCGGCACCAGATGGCTTACCATGTGGGGGCTGCCGAACAACCCCCTGAGCCGGCCTTTGATTCCATCCTCTTTGCCCGCTGGTTCAATGTCTGGCTGGGTACCCTGACCTGCCTGTTCCTTTATGGTTTGGTGGCCCGCATCAGCGGCTCGGGTCCGGCTGGCCTGTGGGCGGCAGCTCTGTGGGCTTGGGCACAATATCCGGTGGAACACAGTCATTATGGTGAGACTGATATCGCCATGGTTTTCATGCTGACGGCCGCTTTATGGCTATGGGCGGAGGGCAGCGCGCGGCGCAGCTGGCCCTGGTTGGGCGCGGCGGCCATCACCAGCGGGTTCGCGGCCGGCACCAAGTTTCCATTAATGATACTCTATGGGCTGGTGTTGGTGCTGGGCCTGATGCATGGGCGCCGGACGACCACGCGTGCGCGCGCGCTGGCCTTGGGATTGGTCTGCGTGGTGATTGGCACGGGACTGTTTTTATGGGGATTTATAATAGCCAATCCGTTGGTGGTCAAGGACTGGGCCGGATTCCAGGCCGGCCTGGATTGGGAGCAGCGGCGCGTCTATCATGAAACCGTGCTGAACCTCGGTCTGTTGCACGCTCAGCCCTATCTCAAAAACTTTTTGCACATAAAGTCTCTTTGGCAGATGTTCCAGACCCTGGGTTGGGGCTGGATGCTTTTAGCCTTGGTGGGATTGCCCTGCGCCTGGCTGAAACCCTATCGGCGTTTCTGGCCGGTCCTGCTGCTCTTCCCGGCGCTGTATGCTTTTTATTGGATAGTGACAGCCCCTTGGGTGCGCACCCAGGAATTCATGAATTACCTGCCGGTCCTGGCGGCCTGGGCGGCCTTGCCGCTCGTGATTCTGTGGCAAGGACGCCACCGAGCCTGGCGCTGGTTAGTCTTAGTGCTTGCCTGTGTCGCCTTGCTGTTAAATGCCTGGAATGGGTGGCGCGTGGCCGCCTTGTTTGGCTGGCCTGATACGCGTCTTTTAGCGTGCACCTGGCTGGAAGAGCATCTGCCCGCTGAGGCGGTGCTGGCCAGCGAGCGTTACGCGGAAGCAGCTTGCCCCTCGGAGCAGCAGTCGATAATGATCTATAAAGTGGAGCGGGATGGTCGGGGTCCCTTGCAGGCCCAAGGCGCGGATTATCTTCTGCGTTCGGCTACGATCGCCGGTCGGGGGTTGCAGCATCCGCTCACCGGTCAGCGCTATCCCGAGCCTCAACGCCGTTTCGATGATTTTCTCGAGCATAGCGAACGTCTCGGCGCCTGGGGCACCCGCGCGCCTGACCAGCTGGCTACCTTTCTTTCGCCGACGATCGAGCTGTGGGGGCTGCGCCGTTTTTACCCGCAACAGGTATTGAATTTAGAGCTTGCCCAGCCATTGTTTTTAAGCAACGCGCATCAGAGCGAAACGGGGCAACAAACTTTTTGGCCCATCGGCCATAAACTGGGCAGTGCCACCGGTCTACTCATTGATCGTTATCCGCGCATGATTGCCATTGGCGGTCCATCGAATGCGCCGGCGCCCGTTTATCTGCTCTTAAATACCCAGGAGCGCGGCGCCCAGGTTCAGGTGCGCGGCTATGGCCAGCGGCGCACGGTGTCCTTGGCGCCCTATGCGTTGGCGGTGGTGCCTCTGGCGCGTGCTGGCGAGCTGTTCAGTTCTCAGCCCTTCGAACGGATCACCCTGCGCGCTGTGTCGGTTAGGGGCATAACCTATATTCCCTGCTATGCTCGGGTGGCTTTCAGCCCGGCGGAGGTTGCTCGGCTCTGCTGCGATTTGGGGCGGCCCGAGGCTTTCTGGCAGTGCTTCACTGATGCTGATCTGGTGGGTTTGCCGGAAGCACTGCAGCGCTATCAGTTGGCCGTCTGTGCCGGGCGTTGGGATTTGGCCGAGCAACTGGTCGCTGTCGCGGAAAAAGCCAGTGGCGCCTTATCGGCGGCCAGGCGCGCGGAACCCGCCAGCCTGCGTCTGAATGATAATAGCGGCTATTATTACAATGAACTGGCTCGTCTGCGCCTGCAGCCCAGCTCTCAGCAGAGCTTGTGGCGTGATGCATTTTCCCGGGAGCGTTTTCAAAAGAGGGTGCTGGTGGATAGAATATCTCTGGCCGCCACGCCGGCGGCGGAACCTGGCGCTTATCAAGGCGCTTTGGTTTTGCCTGTGCGTCTCGCCAGCGGCCAATATGAATTACGTGGAGAATGGCGGGCGCATGCTGGGCTCACACCACCGTCTGCGACCCTAACCATTGAAGGCAGCCTGCTGACCCAAACCATCTGGCAGGCCAGCCTGCCCTCCAATGCGCCGGCGGCATGGACGGCCTTTGCCCTGCCGCTGACCGCGCACACGGAGTTCCAGCCCCACATCATGCTGCGGGCCGCGGCGCCGCTGCAGCTTTATTTACGCAACCTGGAGCTGCACTGGTCGTTGGGCTCAGCTTTGGAATCCAAGCAACGCGCCTGGGCGCTGGCGCGCGCGGCCCATGCTCTGCAGCGCGGTCAATCAGCGCTGGCGCTGGCTATTTTGGAGCACCAGGGCGCGGGGTATGTGGCCCAGGATATCGAGCTGCATCAGTTGCGTTTTCAGGCTCTGCAAGGTGTGGTTGAGCGGCGGGCGCCGCAACTGGCGGCGGCGGCGCGTAATGTGCTGGCCTTGGCTCCGGCCGATTATCGCTGCTTGAAGCTCTTGGCCGAGACGGATCCCGGCAGCCGGCTCAAAGCCGAAGCACTGACCGGCAACCTGGCTGCGCCGCTGATCTGCGGCCGCTTTCTAGCCTTGGTTGGCTGTGCCTTCGATCCGCAAACGCGGGAGTTATCCTGCCTGGTGGAGATCCTCGAAAATGAAACGCCGCCTTTGGCTCTTGCGTTGTGGGAACGGAAACAGGGCACCTGGCGCAAACGCCAATCGGCCGCGCTTAGTTCTCGCCCCCGGCTCCAGCGTGGCGAGCGGGTGGCCCTGGTGATCAAGCTGAACGAACGCTTCGGCCCTGTCTTAAATGTGCATGCTATCGGTTTGGGCGTGGAAACGGATGTGGAATGGCATCCTGGTGCGCTGCCCCTGGCGGGGCACCATCTGGATGTGCTGAGCTTGAGCTCCATCCCTGGCCTGGCCGACGGCAACTAAATGTCGCCCGCGTTGGCGGGTGTCTGTCAGGGATACAGTGGCAGGATACGGCAACGGTCCCAGAGTTCCAGCTGCAGCGCCTGATCGTTTCCGGCCTGTGTCCAACGCCACTCGGCTTCCGTGCCGTTTTTCAGCACCTGCGGTGGCAGCCAGCTTGCGCCAGCAGCGCTCTTCAGGCAGGGCGTCACCTCGATCGGGATGCCCTCATGCCGAACACGAAAGATCACCTCGCCATCCGTTTCCTCTTCTGGGACGCGCGCCACTTGATAACGATGCCGGCCGCCCATAACCGATACGCGTGGCAAGGCCAGGAGGTTGAGTTCCCGCCCGGTGCGTGCCACGGCATTGACGCACCCGACGGCCGTGCCAAATCCGGCCTGCCGGACGGCTTCTATGGCCCGCTCATTGTATTGGCCACCGGGATAGGAAAAGGCGTCAGGGATGAATCGGCCATAGCGGATGATCTGCTTGCGGCTGGCCTTGGTCAGCTCGAGTGGATTGGGGGCCGCGCTCAAGTTCTGATGGGGGTGAGCATGTGCGCCAAAGGCCAGGGTGCCGCGCTGGCGCGCCTGGTGCACTTCGGCCCAGGTCAGGCAATCGGTGCCTTCAAACTGGCGGCGTTCTTCGGGAGCATGGCCGCTGTCATCGGTGATCAGAAAGACAATGGCACGCAGGCCGTATTGGCGGAGGATCGGTTCGGCGATGGTCAGGCAATCGCGAAAGCCGTCATTGAAGGTGATGATGATGGGGCGCTTGGGCAGCGGACTGCCCCAGCGTTGGTGAGCGGCCAGATCGGCCGGGAGGATGCTGGTGTAGCCTTGCTGGCGCAGGAATTGCATCTGGCGTTCAAAAATATCGCTGGGGACGCACCAGGCACTGTTCTCCACTTCCGCCACGCGATGATACATCAGGATGGGCACTTCGCGCGGGCGGCGGCTATCCAGCCAGCGCCAGGCGCTCAAAGCGCCCAGCACCACCAGCGCCAAGCCGCCCAGTAACAGGGGCCATGTTGACCAACGCCTCATCTTCCGGTGCTCGTATGATCTAGCTTATTTTTGTATCAGGCCAGCCTGGGCGGATGCGCATCAGCCCAGTACTCTTCTGCTCCGCTGCATCCTTCAATACCCGAACAAGGCCCAAAAGACAAACAGGAATTAGGCGCGGCTCAAGCGTCGCAACAAAAAGTTGGCAGCGCCGCTTCTTTATGCCAGAATCTTCATGCATATCCTATGAAAATTCTGTTTGTGTATACAGATATCAATGTGCGCGGCGGCGCGCGCAGCTATCAGTTTGGCATCGGCAGCATCAGTGCCCTGCTCAAACGCCAGGGCTATCAAACCCGACTGCATTACATGTTTGGCCGCTATCGTCCCGAGCGGTTGCGAGCGGAAATCCAGGCTTGGCAACCGGATCTCATTGCCTTTGCGGCGGTTTCGCCTCAATATCAGTATGTGCGGCAGCTCATCGCCGACCTGCAACCCTGCCCGGCTTTTAGCGTGCTGGGCGGCACGCACGCCACCCTGGCGCCGCAATGTCTGGAAGAGATGCCGGGCCTCAACGCGCTCTGCGTCGGTGAGGGCGAATATCCCCTCCTGGAATTGGCGGCGGCCCTGCAGGCCGGCCGCCCGGTGGATGCCATCAGCAATCTGTGGGTGCGCCAGGCCGATGGCAGCATCCTGCGCAATCCCACGCGGCCTTTCATCACCGACCTGGATGAGTTGCCCTTTGTGGATCGTGAGCTGTTCGACTATCAGGCCATCGTGGATTCAGATTTTCATACAGCGCTTTTTATGTTCTCGCGCGGCTGTCCCTATAACTGCACCTTTTGCAGCAACCATGCCTTGCGCTCGAAACAGGCCGGCCGTTACGTCCGTTTTCGCAGCGTGGAAAATTGTCTGCAGGAAATCCGGGAGGTCACGCAGCGTTATCGGGTGGGGGCTTTATATTTCAACGATGATTGTTTCACGGCGCGTGGCGATTTCGTAGAGGAGTTTTGTGATCGTTACCGGCACGAGTTTAGCTTGCCGTTCGATATCAATGCCCGCCCGGAAACGCTCAATACCAGCGTCTGCCAGATGCTCAAGCAGGCCGGTTGTCGTCGGGTGAGTATCGGCATCGAAAATGGCAGCGAGGAGTTCCGCCGCCGGGTTTTGGGGCGCCACACCACCAATGCTCAAATCATCCAGGCCTTCGAGGATTGCCGGCGTGCGGGCCTCAAGACTAAGTCCTTCAATATCCTGGGGTTTCCCCATGAAACACCGGCCATTGCCCAGGAAACCGTGGCTTTGAATGCGCGTGTCAATCCGGATAGCATTATCGTCGGCATCTTCGAGCCCTATCCCGGCACGCGGCTGGCGGAGGTTTGTCTGGAGGAAGGCTTCATCGATCCTGAGCGGGCGGCGAGCGCTTTCATGGGGCGTACCGATACTGTTCTGGATATGCCGCAATTTCCGCGTCGGGAGATTTTACGCTGTTTTCGCAACTTCGCCTTTCAGGTTTACCGCCAGCATAGTTTGCGCAAGGCCATATTTCTGCGCATCTATTATTCCCGTGCCGGTGAATATCTGTGGCGTCTGCTGACGCCCTTCAAGAATGTCGTACGCAAACTAATTATGGGAGTCTAAAAGCCGGCGCCGGCCGCGCAGATGATCATGAGCCAAGCCTTCCTCAAAATCGTTGGCGATGGGCATGTGCATCTCCACCCCCATTTCCACTTGAAGCTGGCTTTCGATTGCCTGGTTGCTAACCTGAGCCAGCAGGCCCAGGTCGCCTGGCCCGGCGCCGCGGCGGCACCCTGGCAGCTGGTGTTTCTGGCTGAACGCCGGGGCGATAATTTTTTCGAGCGGCTCAAGGCAGGCCGCATCGATCCGGCGGCGGCCGGCTTGGAAATCCTCAGCGCCGATGAGGGGGGCAGCCTGCTCTTACGTCACCATACCGGCGGCCGGCTGTGCTTGGTCGCCGGTCGCCAGATCATCACTCGGGAACGCCTGGAGATTCTGGGGCTGGTCCTGCGGGAGGAGCTCCCGGATCTTTTATCGGCCCAGGAGGTGCTGGAGCGTATCAGGCAAGCGGGTGGTGTGCCTGTTCTGCCTTGGGCGCCCGGCAAGTGGTGGGGAGCGCGCGGCCGGCTCATTCGGCAGCTCATCCTGGCCAAGCGCCGCGGCGAGCTGGCTCTGGGCGATTCGGCCTTGCGGCCGCGGCTCTGGCCTGAGCCGATCGGCATGCGTCAGGCGCGGGCGCGCGGGCTGACCATTTTGCCCGGATCCGACCCTCTGCCCCTGGCGGGCGAGGAGCGGCGGATGGGAGCTTATGGATTCGTGTATGAGGGACCTTTTGATCTGGAACAGCCGGCGCGCGCGGCCCGCGCCTTGGTCGCCGAGCAGGCCGCGTGCCTCAGGCCTGCTGGCCGACGCAATAATACGGCGCTCATGCTCCAGCGCCTGTATCGCCTGCGTCTGGCCAAAAGCGCCGGGCAGATAACCTAGTTGCGCGGTGGCCTGCAGGGAGCCTGAACAATGCCATCACCCGTGGGACATAGCCTGATTGGTTTGGCTTTAAGCTTGGCCTGGCGTCTGCCGCGCTGGTTGGATTGGCCGGGATTAGGCCGGGCCATCTGGCAGCAGCGCGGCTGGATCCTGCTGGGGATCGTCCTGGCCAATGCGCCGGATATTGATTATTTCTTTGGGATCTTCCGTGGTAACCTCAATTTCTATCATCAGACGGGGACGCATACCATCATCTGGGTGGGATTGGTTTCCCTGGCAGTCTGGATTTTAGTTCGCCGGCGCGAAGGTTCCGGGCTGGGATTCATCTGGCTTCTGGTTTTAACGAGCAGTCATTTATTAGCCGATTATTTCTGCTTGGATACAGCGCCGCCGCGGGGCTTGCCGCTTTTCTGGCCACTCGCCGGGAGCCATTGGACTTCGCCCATCTCAATTTTTCCGGCACCAGCCAAGGCCACCTGGGCGGAACTATGGACCTGGCATAATCTGGGCGTGGTGGCTGTGGAGCTCCTGCTGACTCTGCCCCTGGTGGCTGCCGTCCTGGCCTGGAAAAGAAAGCGGCGCGTCTCCCCACGTTTGCATACGCTGGGTTGATATCAGCCCTTCCCCATTCCGCATGTTCGCCCGTTGGCTTCCTGCATGCGCCGTCGTCAGCTCATGTATTGGATATTGAGATACGCCGCTATTGTCTTGCGCCTGCGACCTTCATCTGATTCTTGTTCAGGCCATGGTTGCATGCACGATCAAGCGCCCCAGCAAGACGGCGCCGATACCCAAGACATAGTTGCCAACAGCATTCAGAGCGGCAAGCAAGAGCTGACGATCGTTGAATAGTGCAAGCGTCTCGTAGCCCAATGCGGAAAACGTTGTGAATGAGCCCAAAAAGCCGATGACAATTAGCCATTGAGCGCTGGGGCCCAAAACCCCTTTGTCATTGATCAGTCCCATGACAGCCCCCATGGCGCAGCAGCCGAGGATGTTGACGGCAAGGGTGCCTATTGGAAAAGCGCTGGTAATCCACCGGTGGGCGAGATCTGCTATGAGGAAGCGGGCTAGAGCACCGCAACAACCGCCCAGACCAATCAACAGTAATTTAGGCATGATGCCCTCCTTTCAGAGGAGTCATCAGCCTTTGCAGGCGGTTACCGGCAGACCCCATTGCCTGTTGATATATAAAAAGTATGGTAGAGCCGATCGCTCCTGTCAAGAGCCCACTGGGTCAGCCCTCTATTTATAACGGAAGGGGCCGCTTGGCGCGGCGCCTGAGCTGGCCTTCATGCACAGCCGGCTTGGGATAAGGGCCCATCTTGGCTTGCATCGTCAGAGGCTTCCTGGCAAGTGTCCCCGCGTGGGAGCGTCAATGTTCACAGACATTAGCGCCAGACTGCAAGGTGCCGGCGAGCCAGGCGCGGGCAATCTCGGCTGGGTCCTCGCCGGATGCGCCCACCACGACCTGGATGCCGTTTTCGGCGAAGAGGTTTTGGGCGCGTGTGCCCATGCCGCCGGCGATGATGAGCTGGGCCCCCTGTTGCTGCAGCCAGCGTGGTAGCACTCCCGGTTCGTGCGGCGGGGGCACCAGCACTTGTTGGCTGGTGATAGTCTTGGTTTTTTGATCCACCTCCACCAGGGCGAACTGCTGGCAGTGGCCGAAGTGCATGCAGAGCTTGCCATCCGTTAGCGGGATTGCGATTTTCATGGGTGTCTCCTCCTTGGGATTCTCTGTGGTTGCCGTTTGCGGCTCTGGTTGATCCAGGGCCAAGAGCGGTGCAATGATGGCTTGCAGGGCTTGAGCGGTCTGGCTCTGAGGGTGCTGCCGCACGAAGGGCATGCCCGCATCACAGGCCGCGCCGAGCGCTGGATCGAGCGGGATGCGTCCCAGAAAGGGCACACCCATTTCCTGCGCCATTTGGGCGCCGCCCCCGCTCTGGAAGATATCGGTTATGGTCTGGCATTGCGGGCAGACGAAGCCGCTCATGTTTTCGACCACGCCCAGGATGGGCACCTGCAGCTGCCGGCAGAAATTGATGGATTTACGCGCATCGTTGGTGGCCACGGCCTGGGGCGTGGTGACGATGATGGCCCCGCTGAGATCGTTGGCGATCTGGCATACCGAGAGGGGTTCATCGCCGGTGCCCGGCGGAGAATCGATGACCAGAAAATCCAGTTGGCCCCATTGGACCTCTTGCAGGAATTGGCGAATGAGATTGTTTTTCATGGGCCCGCGCCAGATAACGGCTTCGTCGCGTTCACGCAAGAGCAAGCCCACCGATAGGATCCGCAAGCCTTCCCGTTCAATGGGCAGGATGAGGTTGTTTTCCATCTGCACCGGAATATTTTCCAGATGCAGCATATGCGGAATGCTGGGCCCGTGAATATCCACATCCAGCAGGCCAACCTTGCGGCCGGCCTGGGCCAGAGCGCTGGCCAGGTTACAGGCGACCGTGCTTTTACCCACGCCGCCTTTGCCGGATAGCACCAGGATCTTGTGACGGATGAGGCCTTGGCGTTCAGCGGCGGCGGCATCAGCCGCTGGCTGGGGAGGGTTGGATTTTTGTTGCATAGCATCTTTCCTTTAAGGGATGAATTTCAAAGTGCAGCCCACGCCGCCGGGCAGGCAATGTTCGGGGAAGGCGTTCCAGAGCGCGGCCGTGGCCTTGATACCAGTGCAATGCAGGGGGCACAATCTTTCAATGGTGAATTGGCGCAGGGCTTGCACGGTCCAGGCGATGCGTTCAGGCGTGGCCGCATGCAAGTGCATGCCGCCGATAACGGCGTAAAAGGGGGCCGCCTCGGTCAGGCGGTGGATGTAAGAGAGCGTATTGATGAGGCCGGCATGGGCGCAGCCGAGCACCACCAGTGTGCCGCGCCTGGTTGGTATATAGAGGGCTTGATCATCCTTGAAATGATCCTGGCAGCGACCGTGTTCATCCAGGCAGAAATCTTTTTCTGCTTGTTCCTGGGGATGAGAGCGCGGGATCTCACCGGTCAGGAAGATACCCGGGGCGATGGCTGTGGGTGTGGAGATATTATGCCGGCGCCGCTGCTGGGCCGCGGCGCAGCAGCTTGGCGGGATGCCGATGGCCCTGGAGGGGGCGCCTGATATCCGGCGGTATTTGGGCAGCCAGGCCTGGGGATGCGCATAGATGGCTGGGTCTCCCGCTACAGCCAGCACTTCCGCCAGGCCGCCGCCGTGATCGTAGTGTCCGTGGCTCAAGATAATGGCCGCGACCGTCGTCAGATCCCGCTGAAGGCGGCGGGCATTGGCGATCAGGAGCGCGCTGGGGCCGGTATCGAACAGCAGGCGCTGGGCGCCATGTTCAATCCACAAGGCCAGGCCGTGTTCCGCCTGCAGGCCAGCCGCGGCCACGCAATTATCCATTAAAACCGTGATGGAACTCGGAGCGCTCATTTAAAATTGTCCCGTTTTAAGCAAGAGCAGGGTGCAGGCTTCCATAACCTCCACAGCCCGAGCCTTCAATTGCGTGGCCAGAGCCGGGTTCTCGGTGCCGGGGTTGAAGATGACGCGGCGGCAGCCGCAATGCAAAATATCATCGGCAATGGCCTGCTGGTTATGAGCGGAGATGTAGATGGAGACAGTATCGAGCGGATCGGGTATGGCGCGCAATGAGGCATAGACCCGCCGGCCTTCGATGGCCGTCAAGGCCGGGTGCACCGGATAGGGCCGGTGTCCCTTGGCCAGCAGGAGCTGCAACGCTTGATAGCTGTAACGATCGGGCTTATTGCTGGCGCCCAGAATGGCAACATTCAGGCTTGTTCCCATGATGGCGATTCTCCCCTCTTTCTTGGCTGGCGGATGCAGGGCCTTTGCTGAGCCTCATCCACTGCTTTCATTCTATAGCCGCCCCAGAGTCAGCCGACTCTTGCCGTAAGCGAGCGACGATCGTTTCTCCGGCCCGCACCAAATCGCCCGGCTTACTCAGCACCTCCACCTCAGCGGCGGGCAGGTACATATCGAGTCGCGAGCCAAACTTCATCATCCCGATGCGTTGGCCCTGAGTAACGCTAACGGCCCGGTTATGATCCGGCCAATAGACGACGCGGCGGCAGATGGGGCCGACGATTTGGGTTATCAGGCATCGAGTGTGCTTTCCGGTGATGAGGATCTTATTGTGTTGGTTGACCTCGGATGATTTTTCTTGGAAGGTAAAAAAATGCCGTCCCGGGAAATAGCCGAGGAAAACCGATTCCCCCGCCAGGGGCGCGCGATTGACGTGCACATCGAAGAGGCTCAGGAAAATGCTAATGCGCACACAATCGGTTTGTAAAAATTGTGTTTCCGGCAGAACGGTGACGCTCATCACGCGGCCGTCGGCGCCGGCCACGATGGCGCTGGGATCATGGGGCGGGGTGCGGGCTGGGTCCCGGAAGAAGAAAAGCAAGTAGAGCAGGCAGATCATAGCCAGTCCGGCGCAGAGCCAACTGCTATGGCGCGCGGGTTGTTTTTGCAGGCGCCAGCCGAGGGCCAGCAGGCCAAAGATGACCAAGACGGCAATGAGGAAGGGGATCACTTCGGGCCGGATAGCTATCATTTTTTCTCCCTTAATTTGGCATAAATCGGTGACGGTCTTCGCGGGCAAGCTCCCCTCGCGCAAAGGGATAGCTCGCCTGGCAGCTGGACTAGGCGCATGTAATTTCTTCCACCTTAAAACCTGCGGCTGCAATCATGGCGCGATCGACCTCATAACCCTGACCGGCGGTGGTCAGATAGCCATTGGTGAACATGGAGTTAGCCGGAAAAAGCGCCAGAGCTTGGAGATGGCCCAGACAGGCTTCGCGCCCGCCGGCCACGCGGATCTCCTGCTGGGGATTGACGAAGCGGAACATGGCCAGCGCGCGCAGGGCATCGGCTGGTTGCATGCGATTTCTGGCGCCGAGAGGCGTGCCGGGGCGCGGGTCGAAGAAATTGATGGGGATAGAATCGGCCTTGAGTTCACGCACGGCCAAGGCCAGGGCCACGCGATCTTGGAGCGTCTCACCCAAGCCCAGCAGGCCGCCACAACATAGCTCCAAGCCAGCCTTTTTGATGGTCCGTGCTGTGGCCCGGCGATCAGCATAGGTGTGGGTGGAGCAGATCTGCTTAAAAAATCGGGCGGAGGTTTCCAGGTTATGGTTATAGCGATTGACGCCGGCCGCTTTGAGCTGGCGCGCCTGGGGCAGAGTCAAGAGGCCCAGCGAGACGCAGACTTGAATGGGCACTTCTTTTTTCAGGGCATGTACTATTTGACAGATATGACTGATATCGCGTGCGCTGGGATTGCGACCGCTGGAGACGATACAATAGCGGAAGGCGCCCAGGCGCTGAGCTTGGCGCGCGCCTTCAATGATATCCGCTGGCGATTGCCAGGGATAAGGAGGCGTATGGCTGTGGCTGGCGGCCGACTGACTGCAATAAGCGCAATCTTCGCTGCAGTTACCCTGGCGCGCATTACGGATCAGGTGCAGGCGCACCCCGCGCTTGAAATAGCGCAGCCGCAGGCGGAAAGCGGCATCGAGCACCGCCAGCAAGGCATCATCTTTCGACTCCAGAATGGCCAAGGCTTCCCGGGGCGTGATCTGACCGCCCCGCAGGACGCGCTGGCTTAATTGTTGCCAATTCATTTTTTATATTCTCCCTCTATCCCGCCGTTTCCGACTGTGCGCCAGGGATGTGCCTTGAATTTCAGCTACCGCTTTCGGGAAAAATCATAGCCTCGGCAAACTGGGCCTGAAAATCCGCTGCTTGCGATAACTCAACATGGCGGGTTTGGCGGGCGATGATTTCGGCCTGGTGCCGGGCGGCGGTATTCAATAGCACCCACTTGGCGCCGCTGAGCGCCGCATTGCCCAAGCTGGTAATCCTTTTATGCTCAATATCCGGCGGCAATAAACCGATGCGCTGGGCATGTTGGTGGCGGATAAAATTGCCGAAGCCGCCGGAGAGCAAAACGGCGCGGATAGCGCGAGGATTGATGCGCGCCTGCTTGAGGAGCAAGGTGATACCGGCTCGAATGGCGCCGGCCCCCAGTTGCACCTCACGGATATCGCGTTGGGTGAGCAGGAGCGGCTCCCGTTCGCGCTGGCACACCAGAAATTCTGGCGCGCCGCTCCGGTTCAAGCGCACGCGCTGCGCCAGCGCCACGGGCAGTCGGGCCGGCAAGGCATCCGGGGCCAATAGTTGGCCGGCGGGCGTGAGGATACCATGGTTCAATAATGCTGCTATGAGATCAATCAAGCCACTGCCGCAGATGCCCTTGGGCGGCAGCTGGCCGATGACTTCCAGATGTAGATCATCATTCAGAACCACCTTTTCGATAGCGCCCGGCTCAGCGCGCATCCCGCAACTGAGGCGCGCGCCCTCGAAGACCGGGCCAGCGGCGGTGGATGCGCACCAGAGCCGGCCATCATGGGCCAGCACGATTTCGCCATTGGTGCCCAGATCCACCAGCAAGAGGGGTGTTTCGCGTTCCAAGATGCGGCTCGCTAGCATACTGGCGACGGTATCCCCACCGACGAAGCCACCGATGATTGGCAAGACATAGGCGCGCCCGCCCGGGGCGATTGATAAACCCATTTGCTGGGCCGCGCCGGCCAGACCTGCCGCCTGCACCGGCGCAAAGGGCAGCTCGCCCAGAAAACGTGAATCAATGCCGCAGAGGATCTGCTGCATGGCAGTGTTGCCGGCCAGGACCACTTCATAGATCTGCTGGCATGTGACGGCGGCTTGGTCGCAGAGATGGCTGAGCATATCGGTCAAGGCCTCGAGCAGCACGCGGCGCAGATCTGCCAGGCCCTCGGGCTGCAGCGTGGCATGGCGGATACGGGATAAAACATCATCGCCATATTGTATTTGCGGATTCGGCCTGGCCACGAGCGCTTTTTCGGCGCCCGTGCGCAGATCGAGCAAAGTGCCTACCAGCGTTGTGGTGCCGATATCAAAAGCGGCACCGTAGAGCTGCTTGCTGGTATCACCGGCTTCGAAGGCGATCAGGTGTTGCGCGGCCAGCACGGCTGTGCCGGTGAAGTTTTCGGCACGCAAGCGGGCGGGCAGTTGACGCAGGAGCTCAAGATCCATTTGGAAAGGACCGAGGGCCTCCCGCAGGCGCAAGCAGTCGGCTCGCGCATCATCCGGGGAAGGCGCGGGCATTTGCACAAAAAATTTGCGGATGGCAGGGATCAGTTCTATTTTTCTGCTGCTGGTAGCTGCCAGGATCTGCATTTGATCGGTCAGCAGAGCACTGGCGGGCACCTGGAGCTTCATATCCTGCTGCACGAGTGTTTGACAGGCCAAGCGCCAGCCGGCCTGCAGTTCCGGGCTGGTGAAGGCGGCTTGTTCGGCGGCAGTGGGCGGTGCGGCGCCGGCTGTGATTTGCACGCGGCATTTGGCGCAAGTCCCGGCGCCGCCGCAGTGAGCTTCAATAATCAAACCAGCCTTGGCGGCGGCTTCGAGCAGGGCACTGCCGGGCAGCACACTGCTCATGCGTCCCTGGGATTCAAAGATAACCTTGAATTGTTTGGTTTGCATCATTCCGCCTCGCCCTGGGTTTGCAGCAAGTAATTGGCGATGGCACGGTAGAGGGTGCTGACCGCCAGGATCGCGCAATGGCGCCCGGCCAGCGGCTGGCATTCTCCGGAGCGGATAAGTTCGCCGGCGCTGATGGCGAGCGCCGCGCTGATTGATTTTCCTTGCGCGCGCCGCGCCACGGCTTGTCCGCAAGCGCGCGTATTGGCACAGCCTTCGGCGTAATACGAGGCCTTGAGGATGGTATCGTTTTGGATCTCAAGGTAGATTTCCATCGTATCTCCGCACGGCCCACGAATCGCGCCGGCGCAGGTGGGCGCGGACATGCGACCATAAAAGGCATCTGTTGAAGGAGGCTGTGGGATGGTTTTCATAAAACGCCAACACCGTAGAAACGATCTTTCATCCAGCGATCATATTCTTCCCATTCCTTCTGACGGTCAATCAATAAAGCGAGCCGTTTTCCGATGACCTTGGCCAGCAGTTCATCATTGGCGAGCAAGGGGCGCTTGGGGATGTGGCCCTTGGCCAGCAGCTCGTAGGCTTCATTGATCACCTGAAATTTTTCAGCGTTACCGCCGCGCATATCAGGATGATATCGTTTGGCGCGTCGCCGATAGGCACGCTGGATTTCAGCGGGTGTTTTGCCGAGGGTTAAAAGCACCAATTGGGCGCGCTCCCGCAGGGTGAAGCCCTTGATCTCCTCCATGGCATCAGCGGCCTGGGCGAGTGTTTTCATGCTGCGGGCATGCTCTCTCTGTGCTGATCCGGGAGCTGGGTGCGCAGCATCCGCCGCGCACCCAAGCTCTGTCAACAAGTCGGCGGCTCAGATCGGCCCCTTCATCCCAGCTGCTTCTGGAGCGCAGCCACGAGATCCTTTTCCTGCTGCACGCCGATCAATCTTTCAACCTCCTGACCATCCTTGAGGATCACCAAAGTGGGGATGCTCCGGATATTGAAGCGCCCGGCCGCTTGGGCGGCTTCATCCACATTGCATTTGAAGACCTTGGCTTGCCCGGTCATGGCCGCGGCCACTTTTTCCAGAATGGGCGCCTGCATTCGGCAGGGCCCGCACCAGGGTGCCCAGAAATCCACCAGGATCACGCCGCTGGCGGTCTGCGTTGCGAAATCAGCATCCGTGAGCGCCACGGGCGCCGCTTGGCTGGTTGCATTTGGTTCATTCATTGGCATGGCTCCTTTCTCTTGTTTATCCCTGATTGGGTCTGTGCTCGCTCTTCTTTTTTTCTGAAACGCAAGCCCACGAAGCCAGCCTGCTTCAGCAGGCCCGCTCTAGGCCGATGCGGCTTGAACTCTTTGGGGTCCGGCCCCATCAAAAGGCAACTGCTAGCCCGTTCAAAACAGAACCCAGCTTGCTCCGCCAAAGCGATTATCTGATGCGCAGTATAGAACTGGGCGGCTGCATAGAAGGGATGCCCGGCCGCGCCCCGGCGCGCATAGGCTCGACCCCAGGCACTATTCTTGGGCACCAATCCGATGATGAGGCCCCCTTCCTTTTTCAGCACTCGCCAGCATTCAAGCAGGGCTTGGGTGGGATCGTCAAGAAAACAGATGGTCACCAAGAGTAGGGCGGCGCCAAAGCGATTTTGGCTGTAGGGCAGTTGTTCAGCGCGGCCTTGGCGAATGCGGATGCCCCGCCGGGCTGCATAACGCAGGGCAGCGCTAGATGGGTCGAGGCCCTCTTCGATCTTGAGCGCCGCCGCGAAGCGCCCCGTGCCCACGCCTATTTCTACCCAGGGCCGCGGCAGACCGTTCAGCAAGCCGCGGATGCATTGTTTTTCGACACGGAAAATGCGGCGGCCATGGGGGCTTTCGAACCAGGCATCGTAGCGACTGGTCAGTTGTTGAAAAGGACTGCGGCGCCCGGGCGTTGACGGGAGAGCTTGCTTGCGGGGGCGTCGCCTAGATGGCTGCCGGGCCGCGGCGCGGCGCTGCGGCTGGCTGAGTGCTGGCGACATACTTGCTTTCATGAATGGTGTGGCGGGCCGACAGGTCTGGGACCGTCCAGAGCCTGGCGCACTTCTTGCCATATTCCAGCGATGATTGCGGCGGCGCGGCTGGCCCCGGCATACTCGATTACGGTTTGACCGGCTATCAAGGCGTCGTTGATGGTTTCGTCGAAAGGTATTTGCCCAACTACCCGCGCGTGATATTGCGCGGCGAGTTGTGTGATGCGCTGCGCTTGTTCGGCATTGAGGTCGGCCTTATTGATGACCACCAGGGCGGGCACTTGAAAGTGTTGTGCCAAATCAAGCACGCGTTGCATATCGTGTACACCAGAGACCGTAGGCTCGGTGACAATCAAGATGAGGTCTGTCCCCGAAACCGAGGCGATCACCGGGCAGCCAACGCCCGGTGGACCATCGCTGATGATCTGGGCATATTGCAATGCTTGAGCTAATTCGGCGGCGCGGTTGCGTACCTGCGTTACCAGGCGGCCGGAATTTTCCTCGGCGATACCCAGGCGGGCATGCACCATAGGGCCCTGCGCCGTCGCTGAGACGAACCATTCTCCGGTGAGTGTGGGTGCGATGCAGACGGCTTGAGCCGGGCAGACATGAAAACAGAATCCGCAGCCCTCACAAGCCAGAGGATTGATGCGGTAAATGGCCTGGCCGGAGGTTGGCTCCTCGCGCTGGACGGCAGCGAAGCGGCAGACAGCGGCACATTGCCCGCAGCCGATACATTGGTTGGTTATGATGGTGGCTTTGTGGCCGCCCATGAAAGGATGGGCTTCGCGCACCTGGGGTTTGAGCAGTAAATGTAAATCGGCAGCATCCACATCGTTATCGGCCAGGACACTCTTTTGAGCCAGAGTGGCCAGGGCAGCTACCAGCGTTGTTTTGCCGGTACCGCCCTTGCCACTGATAACGGTGACTTCCCGGTAGGCGTTGGAAGTTCCGGAGGGAAAGGGCTTAAATTTTCCGGGTGTGACCGTCAGTTCGGGCAAGGGTGGCGCGGGCGGCGGTGGGCTGCCGGGCAATTTCTGGATGGCACCATAAATCTCCAGCAAGACAGGGATTAATTCGGGATGTTTTTCGATCAAGAGCGCGCCGCTGGAATAGGTTTCGGCGTAGGCGCGTTGGAAAGGGATGCGGCCTAGAATGGGAATACCGCTGGAGGCGGCATAGGTGTCGATGAGGGTGTCGTGGGCCCCGGAGCGGTTGATCACGATGCCAGTGGGCAGACCCATTTTCAGCGTCATGGCGGCGGCGAGTTTAAGATCATGCAGGCCGAAAGGCGTCGGCTCGGTCAAGAGCACGGCCACATCGGCCCCCTCCAGAGCTTTAACCACCGGGCAGGCTGTGCCCGGGGCGGCATCCAGGATATTGATGGCTTCCGGCTGAAGATGGCCTTTCACGGCCTCGACCACATTGGGCGCCAAGGTTTCGCCGACACTCAAAATACCGTGTGCGAAAAAGAAGGGCTGATGATGGGGGGCCACTTTAACCCGGCCGATCAGCACTGGTTCCTCGCGCAGGGCTTTTTGGGGACAGAGATAAGCGCATACTCCACAGGCATGGCACAGTTCATTGAAAATAAGCGCTTGGCCCTTGACGCAAGCGATGGCGTTGTAATGGCAGGCGCGCGCGCAAATGCCGCAGCCATCGCACTTGGTCGCATCCAATACGGGTTTCAAGGCCGTGACCGACTCTTGCTCGGTGAAGGTCGGATGAACGAAAAGATGAGCGTTAGGCTCCTCCACATCGCAATCCAGCAGGCGTACGGCTGCACCCTGGCCTGCTAACACATGCGCTAGGTTTACGGCAAAGGTTGTTTTGCCGGTGCCGCCTTTACCGGAGGCTACGGTAATGATCATCGATTGCTCCTTTATCAAGCCTGCTCAGCGGTTGAGCCGCCACACACTTTCAGGATCCCATTCTCGCGGGACCGTCGCGAAAAACAAGCCCAGAGTTGCCTGGATATTCCACCATCCAAGATGCTCTCAGAAATAACGCGCCCGCAGCGGCGCCAACTATCACCGGTGAAGCCCAGCCCGCGTCCCGCGCCGGATTCTCCCATCAATGCCGCCAGCTTCCAGGCCGCTGCGCAGCCATTCTGGGCCTGGCGGCGATGTAGGCCGGGCGCATTCATGTTCAGTCTCCATCTCTTTTGAGAGCCACATAATAGGCGGCCTGATTTTTAAGGCGGCGGCGAATGGCGTTGGCGCGCGTTAGTTTTTCCAAATGCTTAGCCACCTCATTCGGGTGTGTGCCAAAGGCGGCACTGATTTGTTGGGCCGTGCAGGGCCGTCGGCGCAGCAAGGCCAGGATGGCCGCCTCATGCAGGCTGCTGGCGACCGTGGCGCGGGCCGGGAACTCGGCGATCACCTGTGCCAGGGGCTGAAAGAGACTGGCGAGAGCAAGCATTTTTTGCGTTGCTAATGGCCGGGCCTTGGCGGTGGCTGTGGGGCGTGCGGCCGTATTTAGATGAATCACATCTGGTTGAAAGCTGGCTGCCAGGCCGGCTATTTTGGACACATTGGCTGGCGTTGCGTTCCAGCCCTGCAGCAGGAAAACTTCCAGCCAGAGCTGGCCCGAGAACTCAGCCCGTAAAGCACGATAGCCTTCCACGATGCGCTCAAAACTTAAAGCTTGCTGCGGCCGATTGATGCGCATGAACGAGGCTTGATCCCAAGCGCTCAGCGAAACTTTAACGATGTGGGCGCGCCGCGCTGCTCGCCGCACCGCCGGTCGCGTAAAGAGGGTGCCATTGGTCATCAGCACCGTGGGCCAGGATGTTTGTTCGCGGACGAAAGCTAGCATTTCGCCAAAACCCGTGTGCAAGGTGGGCTCGCCCGATCCGCAGAGCGTGATGCAGTCGGCCCGGCCGCCCTTTTTGATCCAGTGGAGCAATTCAGTTTGTATCGCCCGGAGTGGCACATAAGCCCGGCGTTGGATGGTGCGGCGTGTGGTGCGGCCCAACTGGCAAAATACGCAATCGAGCGTGCAGGTTTTATAGGGGGTTAGATCCAGGCCCAATGATAGTCCCAGCCGGCGCGAGGGCACTGGGCCGAAGAGATATTTATATTGGTGCGGCATAAATCCTGCGTCATGTGGCTGAGAGGCTTAACTTCTGCGGTCTCTTCCGGCCGCTGGCGATCTTGTTGCGACTGACGGGTGGGCTTATCCTTGACGGGTCATGGCGGCCCCGCAAGCCGGGCATTGCACCTGGGTGCAAGGCACACCGCGCTGGTGCGGCACGCTCTTGCCGCAAGCGGGGCACACACATTTGCCGCCGGCACCCAGCCCGAAGCCGCCCCCACGGCCACCCTGCCCTGGCCAGCCTCCCAGGCCGCGGCCGGTTCTCGGCCCGGCGCCCGCCGGTCCTGTTCCATCTCCTCTGGGCATATTATTTTCTCCTTCTGTCACAGCTGCTCTGCTTGTGAGCAGATCCGCAGCTGGTATAGCGGCGGCCGGCGCACCAGCTGGTGGCCGGCCGTCGCTGGTTATCACTCGGTTTTTTCCGTTTCGAGTTCCTGCAGCCGTTTGCGGATGCCATCCAGCGAAGCTTCAAAATGCTCCGCTTGGCCTCTCAGTATCTCCAGCTCTTGCTCGCGCGTTGGCCCGGCAGCGCGAGGCATGGCGCCTGGCATTCCCCAGCCTTGCCATCCAGACGGTCCTATGGCAGAGAACATATTCCGCCATCCGCGTCCGCCGCCCCGGCCTCCGCCCCCGAAGCCACGCCCGCGGCCGAAGCCCATGCCGCGACCCCAGCCGGGGTTCATATATCCAGGCATAGCATATCCTGCGCAGAACCCGCTTGCGCGGCCTGTCATAGGGCCCATGCCCGTCGGTCCTGTTCCATCTCCTGCTGGCATAATTGCCTCCTTTCCTTGTATTGGTTGCATACTGGCGCCCTGGTAGCCAGGCCAAGCCTGGCACTCAGCTCCGGCCCGGCGCACAGAAGCCTCGTGCCCTAAGCGGGCCCGCTCAGGACTTTTCATTTTTAAGACCAGTGGCCACCCACATTGGGCGCGGAAGCCTCGGATAATTGGCCGGCCTTAAAGAGGCGTACGGCTTCGGCCACTGTTGTTGCTTCGCATAAATAGATCTTGATGCCAGCGGCTGCCAGAGTACGGAAGGCTTTGGGCCCAGCATGGCCCGAAATCACCGCGGCGGCGCCCAAGCGGGCGACATTTTCGGCCGCCTGAATGCCGGCCCCCTGCGCGGCGCTCAAATTTTGAGTGTTATCATGAGCGGTCAGGGTGTTGGTCTGGGTATCTACCAGAAGGAAGAACCGGGCGCGCCCGAAGCGCGGATCGACCTGGGCTTCCCAATTGTCGCCTTGTGCTGTGATGATGATTTTTATAGGACACCTCCCGCTTGCCTTGGCATATTTTATTTTTGTTTCTGTTGCGCGCCGTATGTTGCCGGCGCCTGTTTACTTTTCGAAAAGGGATTTATTTTTTCGGCCAGGCGCGCGCCTAAAACCGAGCCCAGGGCCTGCGCGCAGGCCAGCATGGTCTCATAAAACCAAGGGCCGGGCCGCTCAGGCGGCGGCGCTGGGCGAGGGACTTGCGCTCCCCAGCGCCTTTTTTCAGGCCGACAAGTGTTTTTCATCATCTGCTCTCCATCATAAGCAACGCCTGCCCCAACCGGCCCGGTGGCCCCGGCGCCCTCGCCCGCGTCCCCAGCATCCTGGCATCGCGAAGGCTGGCTGGCGCAGGGTCCCCGCCAAAAAGGCTGCGATAACCTCCTCTTGGTCGCCTGCAATAAAAGGCATAATTCGCATGCCTCGGGCGCTCAATAAGCTAGCCATGGGGCTGGAGATAGCACCGCAAATCAATACTTGCGGTCGTAATTTCTCCAATTGGGCCACCTGCTGCCAATAGCCAGCGCCCGGCAAGCGTTCCTCGCGCCGGGCGCTTATTTTAGCATCCAGCACCTCCAACACGAGTAACTGGCGCGCCACATCGCACACAGGCGATATTCTGCCCTGCCAGACTGTCATCGCCACGCGCATCACACCCTCTTTAAATAGCAGTAAGCGTGCCAAGTTCTGGCATTAAGCGCTTCTGCTTGTGGATCCTCTTCATTATCGGTTATTTACAGCAATCAAGTCTTCTTTCGCCCTATTTTATGGAGCAAAACTGCTACTCTATTTCGCCTATATAGTCTTTATAATGCAACCCTATCTGAGCGCCGGGCGCGGCCGTCGACCGCGGGCAGGGCGATGCCCAGGGCTTTGATTTTACGGAAGAGGGTGCTTTTATGCATGCCCAGGGAGCGGGCCGCGGCCAGGCGGTTGAAATGATGGCGTTCGAGGGCCTGACGAATGGCCTGGGCTTCGGTGGCCTGTCTGATGGCGCGCAGGTGGCCGCCGGCTGTCGCCGCGCTGGGAGTGCGTCCCGTGAATTCTTCGGGCAGATGGCGTGGTTCAATATATTTTTCCTGGCATAAGACGAAGGCATGTTCGATGATATTTTCCAATTCTCTGACATTGCCGGGATAATCATGCCCCATCAATAAAGCCATGCCCGCCGGACTAACGCCCGCAATGGCTTTGGCCTGCATCCGATTGAAACGCGCGATGAAATGCTCCACCAGCAGCGGGATATCTTCTTTGCGCTTACGCAGGGGCGGCAAAACGATCCGCATTACATTAATGCGATAGAAGAGATCCTGGCGGAAGGTGCCCTTTTTCACCAGAGCTTCCAGGTTGCGGTGGGTCGCCGCTATGACGCGCACATTGGCTTTGAGGGCCTGCGTGCCGCCCAGGGGTTCATAGATTCGATCCTGCAGGACCCTCAGCAAACGCACTTGGAGCGCGGCGCTGATTTCACCGATTTCATCCAAGAGCAGCGTACCACCTTCGGCCATGGCAAAGCGTCCCGGTTTATCCTTATGCGCGCCAGTAAAGGCGCCGGCTTTATAGCCGAACAGTTCCGATTCCAGCAGAGTTTCCGGCAGCGCGCCGCAGTTGAGCGCGATGAAAGGTCCCTGGTGGCAGGCGCTTTGGGAGTGTATGGCGCGGGCCAGCAATTCTTTGCCGGTACCGGTTTCGCCCTCCAGCAGGATGGTGCTGGTACTGGCGGCGACTTGGGGCAGAATATCGAAGAGGCGGCGCATGGCAGGGCTGCGGCTGACGAGATCGCCAATCTCAAAGCGGCCTTGCAACTCCTTGCGTAGCTCCTCCACCAAGCTCAGATCACGAAAAGTTTCCGCTCCGCCGACGACGCGCTGCCGGCTATCCCTCAGAACGGCTGTAGAAATGCTGATGGGAATACGGCGTCCCTCAGCATTGACGATGAAAGCCGATTTTCCGACGATGGCCTTACCTGTTTTCAGGGTTTTACTCAGAGCACAGTTGGCCTCGCACATGCTGCAACGGAGCACCTCGGAACAGGGTCGGCCGAGGGCTTCCCTGCGCGATGTGCCGGTGATTTTTTCCGCGGCACGATTGAAGAAGGTGATCCGCCAGTTGCGATCCACCGTAAAGACGCCATCTGAGATGCTATCTAGAATGGCATTGGCCGCCGCCGGTGGGGCTGGTTTGCTTGAGTGTTTTTTGCTTTTCATGGAAGGGATCTGCCCTTGATCGGTGCTGTGCCAGTTTCCGTGCGTTCGCTGCCAAGCGAGCGCTTGGTCATGCTAACCATGCTGAAAACCATGCCCATTGTCAATCTTCTCCTTTGAGCGTGGTGTTCAGGAAGGCCGGCCGGCTGGTATTCAATAAAAAATCTTTTATTGAAAAAGATCCCGTCTACAATCAATGCTGATCCAAGCCTTAAAAATCATGACCACCAATGATACTATAGCGGCCATTGCCACGGCGCCGGGCGAGGCTGGCATTGCCATTATCCGGGTATCCGGGCCGGCTAGCTTAGCGATTGCTGACCAGTTGTTTATCGGCGCGCCGCCCCCTTCCCGCCGACCAGCTGGCAGTTGCCTGCATGGCTGGCTCAGGAGCACGGCTCAGACCCTGGATGAAATCCTGCTCTTGAGCATGCCTGCTCCGCGCAGCTATACGCGCGAAGATGTGGTGGAATTTCAATGCCATGGCGGGATGGTATCGGCCCGGCGTATTTTACAAGCTGTCCTGAAACTAGGTGCCCGCCTGGCTGAGCCGGGAGAATTCACGCGGCGCGCTTTTTTGAACGGTCGCTTGGATCTGGTGCAGGCTGAAGCCGTGCTGGATTTGATTCGAGCACGCACGGATCGCGCCGCCGCAGCCGCGGTGGAGCAGCTTGAAGGAAGGTTAAGCTCTTCATTCAACGATATTTATGCAAGCCTAAGCGAGCTTAATGCCGATCTGGAGGTCATGCTTGATTTTTCGGAAGACGATCTCACGCCTGAGGTTATGCCCGGCGCTTGCAGCAGCCTGCGCTCGATACATGCTCGAATACAGCAGCTTTTAGAGACCTGGCAGGAAGGTCATCTTTTGCGCGAAGGTGCCTTAGTGGTCATCTCCGGCAAGCCAAATGTGGGCAAATCCACCTTGCTGAATGGGCTCTTGGGCAAAGAACGGGCCATTGTTTCCCCGGCACCGGGAACCACCAGGGATATCATCGAAGAAAACCTGGTTTTGGATTGCATCCCACTGCGCTTGGTGGATACGGCCGGCCTGCGTTTAACAGATTGTGACATTGAGAGCCAGGGCGTTAAGCGAGCACGCCATTATATGGCGCAGGCCGATCTGCATATATATATGGTGGATGCCTCGCAATCCCTGCAGGAAGATGATCGGGAAAACCTCGGCCAACTGGAGCCGGGGCGCACGATTTTGATTCTCAATAAAACCGATCTGGGGCGGTGCGCACATATAGATCCAAGGCTTTATGCCGACCTGATCAGCGCCTGCCTGATCCGCCAGGAGGGTTTATCGGAAATCCGCCGGAGCATCAGCCAGAGATTGGGCGCTATTTCCGGGCGACCCGCTCAGGCTGTTATAGCGGAAAGGCACAGGCAGATTTTGTTGGTGGTATCCGAGGAAATTCTGAGCGCCCTATCCCTGCTGGAAACGGGGCGAGAAGAAGTTCTGATTCCCTGCGCTTTGCATCTGCGTACAGCGCTCGAATCTCTCGGAACAATCACGGGCAAAACCTATTACGATGCTTTATTGGACTCAATATTTTCCAGATTTTGCATTGGTAAATGAGGGCTGACGGCCTGGAATATCCCGATTATTAACAGGATTTTAACAGCCAAGCCAAGGATCCTTAATAGCGAACTAAAGAAGCATTTATATTGATATAATAAGTTTATTTATAATGATTTGCAGATATATCTTTAGGAAATGTTTCGGATAGGATTCTTTCATCTGCAGTTGGATACTATGAACAGCAAGACAGAGAGTTTTGATATTATTGTTGTTGGTGCTGGGCATGCCGGCTGTGAGGCGGCCATAGCTTCAGCCAGACTTGGCAAGAGGACGGCGCTGATTACGCCAAACAGGCAGGCCGTAGCGGTGCTTTCCTGCAATCCATCCATTGGCGGCATTGCTAAGTCGCACCTGGTTTTTGAGCTTGATGCTCTGGGCGGCGAGTTCGCCAGAAACACCGATTATTCTGGGATTCAATTCAGGATTCTCAATACCCGTAAGGGTCCTGCTGTGATGTCATATCGCGCCCAATGCGATAAAGAGGCTTTTTCCAGGCGCATGTCGGCCGTGCTCTTGAGCATTAAAAACCTGACCTTGATCGAGGCTCATGTGACGGACTTGATCATTAAAAAAGGATCTATTGGCGGCGTGTTGGCCAATAACAGCACTATAGAGGCTGATGCTGTCGTCTTAACTCCTGGGACGTTTCTGAATGGCGTGATCTATGTTGGCAAACAAGCTTTCAGCGAAGGCAGGCGCCATGAATGCTCATCTGAGGATCTCAGTCGGTCATTGAGGAATCTCGGCCATAATCTGGGCCGCTTTAAGACTGGTACTCCGCCACGCCTGCATAAAGACTCGATCGACTATTCCAAAATGACCCTGCAGCCAGGTATGGATCCGCCGCCTTTATTTTCCCGCACTGCCAGGGAGGATTGGCACAGGTTTCACGTGAAACATTCTTCCTGGAAGAATGCTGAGCTGGCCAGGATGTTTCACGTGGAACGTTTTGATGCATCCATGCGGCCTTGGCTGCCCGGTAGCGATCAAATGGCCTGTTATCTGACCAGAACGACACAGGCTACGCACCGGATTATCCGCGATCATTTGGGCGATAGCGCTCTTTATGGCGGTTCAATTAGCGCCACTGGCGTTAGATATTGCCCCTCAATAGAGGATAAAATTGTTAAATTTCAGGATAAAGATCAACATCATGTCTTTATTGAGCCTGAGGGCCGTCAGGCTTTAGAGGTTTATCCCAATGGAACATCCAATAGCTTGCCTGAAGCGGTGCAGTTGAGGATGATTCATTCCATTCCTGGGCTTGAAAAGGCTGTTTTTTTGGAGCCTGGCTATGCAATCGAATATGACTATGCCGATCCAACGCAGCTTTATCATACTCTCGAATCCAAGCTCATCTCAGGCCTCTATTTCGCTGGTCAGATCAATGGCACGACTGGCTATGAGGAAGCGGCTGCGCAAGGCCTGGTGGCTGGCATCAATGCTGCGCGCAAGCTATCCGAACAAGATGCTCTTAATATCACCAGAAATCATGGCTATATTGGTGTCTTGATAGATGATTTGGTCACCAAGGGAGTGGATGAGCCATATCGAATGTTCACCTCGCGGGCTGAGTATCGCTTGTCCTTGAGACAAGATAATGCCGCTTATAGAATGCTACCTTATGCGGAAAACATTGGCTTGGTCGATCCCACGACCATCAAACAAATAAGAGCCAGCGAGGCTGAGATCGAGGCCGAAATTAACAGGTTATCAACAGTATATCAAGGCAAGCTTTCCTTGGCTCAGCTATTGCGCCGGCCTGAGACTGATTATGATATGTTACCTCAAGCTAGACTGGGATTATCGAGGGAGATTAAAAATCAGGTCGAAATTAGAATCAAATATGCCGGCTATATCGCACGCGAAAATAAACAAATTGAAAAATCGGAAACACTTGAACAACAAGATATTCCGTCCTGGATCGATTATGATAAAATTCGCGCCTTGCGTTATGAGTCTCGTCTCAAGCTCAAAAAAATCCAACCGACTAATCTAGCCCAAGCATTGCGTATTCCTGGAGTTAATCCTGCTGATATCAGTATTTTATCGGTATGGATTAAGCGTGGGAACCCAGGCTAGCCAGTAAAATGCGCGAGTTATGATCAGGTTCGATCCTGCCGCAAAGATCTGCTGGTTTTCACTCTTCAAGCCAGTATAAGCCGGTTAGCCGGGATTGAAAATCATCTGCCTGGCTCAAGGCCAGAGTAGGCTCCGACAGGAGCCTTGGCAGGCTGTTATTCACTGGTTTTGTTGGTGAAAAGCTGTCCAGCTTGTCGGCGCCTATAGCTGCTATTCTTCTATTCCTTTTATGAGGCAGCTCTGGAGCCCTGATAAGATCTTCCCGGGCTCACCGGTCAGCATAAAAGAGGCGAGGGTTGAAATATATAAATACTTCTTATACAATATTTTACAAAAAAAGACCATGCCAAGCCGGTGGATTTGTCTTGGCAAGGATTGCTGGTCATTAAAACAAGGGGTTGGTGCCTGGCGCGCCGCGCTGCAATGGCTTAGCAGTCGGGAGCTGCGCCAAAGAAGGCGTTTGATATGAGAAGGGGCAGCTGATCGGATTTCAGCCTGAGAGGGGCAGGTGCGGCTGCGATTGATGAAGGAACCGGGTCAGGCAAAGGGCCTGATGAAGGATTTCGTCGAAGCTTGGCCGCCCAACAGGTTTCCTCTGCAGATTTTGCCGGTTGGACAGAGTTCTTATTTTGAGCTGGATTTTTTTTGACGCCCCATGTCATACTGCCATTGGCATCCGATTTTTCACCCAGATCACAGATCCTGAGCGTCTATCAATGAAGCAGCCGTCATCATCGATTGATTTAGCTCCGACCATGGCCATCCTCGAAAGGGAGGGTGCCGGCGGGCGCGCACAGTGCATTAAAATCCTGCAGGAATTGCAGGCGGCTTATGGGTATTTGCCGGCGCTTGCGCTGCAATATGTGGCGGATCATAGCGCCATCTCCAAGCGCCAACTTTATGGCGTAGCCACCTTTTATGATCAATTCCGCTTCACGCCGATCGGCCGGCATGTGATACGCGTTTGTCATGGTACAGCCTGTCATGTTAATGGAGCCAATCGTATCACTCAGGCCATTGAAGAACTGCTGGATTTTAAGGATCAAGACACCACCACCGATGGTTTGTTCACTTTAGAAACCGTGGCCTGTCTCGGCTGCTGCAGCCTGGCACCGGTGATGATGATCGATGAAGTCACTTATGGCCGTCTGACGCCCGAGAAGACACGCCAGATCCTTCAGCGTTATCGGCAACAGGCCGCGCCTTCTTCCTGAGTCATGCAGACCCTTCCCAAAAAACAAAAAGATCAGCCAAGCGTGAAGCCCTGGCGCATAGCGGTTGGTTTAGGCTCTTGCGGTGTGGCCGCTGGCGCTCGGGAGCTTTATCATCATTTGGAAACTATTGTGGATCGTGAGCGCATTGTGCTGGAGCAGACCGGCTGTGCGGGGATGTGTCATCAGGAACCCATGCTGGAGTTATATTCTCCTGAAGGCCAGCGTTGGACCTATGTGCGTTTGAACACTGCAGCCCTGGAGCGCATCCTGCGCGAGCACATTGGGGCCGGGCAGCCGGTGCAGGATTTTCTATTGAGCGGCGGCGGGCGTGCCCAGGCTGTGCGGCGCTATTTAGCCAAGCAGAAAAAAATTGTTTTGGAAAACTGCGGTAACCTTGATCCGGAATCTTATGAGGCTTATCTGGCAGCGGGCGGCGGGGGTGCCTTACGCAAGGCGCTTCTGGAAATGACGCCGGCAGAGGTGATTGAGGTCATCGCCGCCAGCGGCCTGCGCGGCCGCGGCGGGGCGGGTTTTCCCACGGAACGCAAATGGCGTTTAGCGGCGGCGGCCGTGGCCGATCAAAAATATTTCATCTGTAATGGTGATGAGGGCGATCCGGGTGCCTTCATGGATCGCGGCATCTTAGAGAGTGATCCCTATCGGGTTCTGGAGGGTATTTTGATCGCCGGCTATGCGACGGGCGCTTCGCTGGGCTATGTTTATCTGCGGGCCGAATATCCGCTGGCGGTCAAGCGCATTCGTCATGCCATTGAGCGGGCGATGGCGGCGGGCTGGTTGGGGCGCAACATTCTAGGCACGGCTTTCAATTTTGAAATCGAGGTGCGCGAGGGTGCCGGAGCCTTTGTCTGCGGCGAAGAAACCGCCTTGATCCAATCCATTGAGGGCCAGCGTGGCATGCCGCGTTTGCGTCCGCCTTTTCCGGTGCAGCGCGGGCTATGGGGTCGGCCGACGACGATCAACAATGTGGAAACGCTGGCCAATGTGCCCTGGATCATTCTGCGGGGCGCAGAAGCCTTTGCCGCGTTAGGCACCGAGCAGAGCAAGGGCACCAAGGTGTTTGCTTTGGCCGGCAAAATCCGCTACGGCGGCTTGGTGGAAGTGCCCATGGGCATCACCTTGCGTGAGATCATCGAAGATATCGGCGGTGGTTGTGTTTCGGGGCGGCCGGTGAAGGCGGTGCAGATTGGCGGACCCAGCGGCGGGTGTCTGCCGGCCAGCCTGTTTGCCACGCGGGTTGATTACGAGGAATTAAAGCGCACGGGAGCCATCATGGGGTCGGGAGGGCTGGTGGTGATGGATGATTCCGCCTGTATGGTGGATATTGCCCGTTTCTTTTTAACTTTCACCAAAAATGAGTCCTGTGGCAAATGCACTTTTTGTAGGATCGGTACCCAGCGCATGCTGGAGCTTCTCACTCGCATCACGGCTGGGCAAGGGACCGCCCGTGATCTTGAGCTGCTGGAAGAATTGGCTCTGAAGGTGCAGGCGACCTCGCTCTGCGGTTTGGGGCAGACGGCTCCCAATCCGGTGCTCACCACCCTGCGTTATTTTCGCGCTGAATATGAAGCGCATGTTAGGGATAAAAAATGCCCGGCGGGAGTTTGTAAGGCGCTCTTGACCTACTCCATCCTGCCCAGTGCCTGTGTGGGCTGCGGTGCTTGTATTCGGGTTTGTCCCACTCAAGCCATCAGTGGCGCGCGGCGTGAGCCTCATCTTCTGGATCAGCAAAAGTGCATTCGTTGCGGGGCCTGTTTCGAGGTTTGCAAGTTTAATGCCGTACAAGTGCAATGAGTATGCTATGGCTCAAGAGATAACCTTAACCATCGACGGGCAGCAGGTGAGTGTGCCAGAGGGCAGCACCATCCTGGCCGCGGCCAATAAGTTGGGCATTCGCATTCCCACCTTGTGTCATCGCCAGGGCCTGGAGCCTTTCAGCGCTTGTTTCATTTGCGTGGTGGATGTGGAAGGGCGGGTTAACCCTGTGCCATCTTGCAGCACGCCGGTGGCCGCTGGCATGGTGGTGCATACGTTCTCTCCCCGTATCCAGGCTACGCGCAAAATGTGCTTGGAACTGTTGCTCTCCGATCATTATGGCGATTGCGTAGCCCCTTGCACCTTGACTTGTCCGGCGGGGTGTAATGTGCAGCAGTTCATTGAGGATTTAGCGGCTGAGCGCATCGCTGATTCGATCCGCGTGCTCAAGGAGACCTTGCCGATTCCCGGGGCTTTGGGGCGGATTTGTCCGCGCCCCTGTGAGGCGCAATGTCGGCGGGTGCGGGTGGAAGAGCCGCTGGCCATCGGCTGGCTGCATCGTTATGTAGCCGATGCGGATGCGGCCACCGGGTCGATTTATCGGCCGCCGGTTGGCGCGGCCAGCGGCAAGCGCGTAGCCATTATCGGCGCTGGCCCGGCGGGCATGGCGGCTGCCTTTTTCTTGCGACAAAAGGGGCATGCGGTCGAGGTGTTTGAGGCCCAACAGGAACCCGGCGGTATGCTGCGCTGGGGCATTCCCGCTTATCGCCTGCCGCGCGAAGCGCTACGGGCTGAGCTGGAGGCCATCATCGAGATGGGTGTTAAGATGCATTATGGTCAGGTGTTGGGCCGGGATTTTCACCTGGCCGATTTACGCCGCCAGGGTTTTAACGCCATTTTCATCGCGGTGGGCGCGCCGCGCTCCGTTGCGCTTCGGATGGAGGGTGCGGATCTACCAGCGGTTTGGGGCGGCTTGGAGTTTCTGGGCCGGGTGGCGCGGGGCGAGTCCTGCGCGCCGGGACGGCGCGTGGTGGTGATTGGCGGCGGCAATACCGCCATTGACGCCGCGCGCACGGCGCGCCGTCTGGGGGCCACGGAGGTCACCGTGCTTTACCGGCGTACCCGGGCCGAAATGCCAGCTTTAGCGGCGGAAATTCAAGAAGCGGAGCGGGAAGGCATCGCTTTGCGTCTGCTGGCGGCGCCGCTGGCAGTGCGGCCGGCAGCGGCCGGTCTGGTGCTGCGTTGTCAGCAGATGCAACTGGGCGAGCCGGATGCCTCTGGCCGCCGTCGGCCTCTGCCTGTGCCGGGGCAGGAGTTCGAGCTGGAGATTGATACGGTGTTGGTGGCGGTTGGTCAGAGTATAGATGCCGCCCTCTTGCGTCAGGAAGGCCTGGAGCTGGATGCCAGGCAGACGGCCATCAGCGTCAATCCTCACACCCTGCAAACATCCCTGCCCGATCTCTTTGCGGGAGGAGATGTCGTGGCCCGTGACGATCAAAAGATCGCCGTGTGGGCTGTGGGCTCCGGACATTTGGCCGCTATCAGCATCGATCAATATCTGAGCGGGCAGCCGGTGGTGGGGCGCGCCGCGGCCTTCAATTTATTGATGGGCAAGGATCCGGCGGCGGTGAGCGCGCAACGCTTTGCGGGTATCGCCCCGCAGGCGCGCGCGATCATGCGCGAGTTGAATATTGAGGAGCGTCTCTCAGATTTTCGTGAAGTGGAGTTGGGTTTTACGCCGGAGGCTGCCCGCCAGGAAGCGCGGCGCTGCTTGGCCTGCGGCTGCATTGCCGCGGCCGACTGTGCTCTGCGCGATCTATCTTTGGAGTATGGCGCTGATCCCGATCGCTTTGCTGGTGCGCGGCGTGACTATTGCCTGGATACCGCCCATCCGGATATTGTGCTTGAGCCGGGCAAGTGCATCAACTGTGGAATCTGTGTGCGCCTTGGCAATGATGAGGATCAACTGGGTCTCTTCGGCTTTGTGCGGCGCGGTTTTGGCACCTGGGTCCAGCCCTACTTGGTGGCCGGAGCCGCTGGCCGTGAACTCAGCCTGACCTGTGCGGAAGCTTGCCCCACTGGTGCCATCGCCAAGCGCAGTGACTTTGGCGCCTATACCTGTTTCGCCTGCGCGCCGCGTCAGGATGTGCCGCCCGGCCTGGCCGCCGCGCCGCCTGCTAGCCAGGAAGATTAAAGATCAGGCCAGCTGCCGATCACGCACCCTGGCCCGCGGTCCATTAAAAAATTATCTTGAGATGGCCTGGTGGTTTTGAGCTTAGCGAGAGCGCTTACTGAGAATAAACCACTCCATTGGCCGATAATATTGCTTGCTAGAGCGGCTTTGAAATGGATATAAAGTGTGCCTTTATCTGGTTCTTGCGAGGCACAGTGGTTTTGTGTTAAAAGCTGTCGTCAGGGGCGCCAGGAAAACGGTATTTCTGGGCTATTGCTCAGCAGCCGATATGCCTCTGGGCAATGTTCCAGCGGACATCAAGCAGCGAAAGTTAAACTGGGCTAGCCTAACTTTGAGACTGCCTCAGACTAGCATTATGCGGAAAAATCCTCAGGAAAGGAAAGTCATGTCTAAAATAAAAATCCTGACCAGTGCTCTCTTCGTCTTCGCGCTTGTGTGCCTGCCAGTTTTGGGCTTGGCCGCCAATGTTCCGGCCGCAGTTCAGCAAGCAGCGGACGCGGGGCTCGCGCCTTTCCTGGCGCAAATGACGCCGGAACTGGTGGAAGATTTCGGCTTTATCCCGGAAGAAACTGCGGATCAAATTCGCCTCGGTGCGCCCTTCCAGCTGCATTCCATCACGCCTGCCGCTCTCGCAAAATTCCAGGCTGGCACGCGCGTTGCCTCTGTCATCAGCCCCACGGATCTATGGTATTTTCCTGTGCTGGTGGATGATCAGGCCAAGGCCATGCTGGTGGTGGATAAGTTGGATGATCAATGGGAAGCCGTTTCCCTCGGCTATGCGGGGCTGGCGCGCGAATTGGACGCTTTGGGACGGCAATGGAAAGCCGCGGATGGCTATCATCCGATCCTGATCGTTGTTTTTCAGGCACAGCAATATCTGGTGACCATTCCCGAAAAGGATGCTTATAACCTGACGCGCTTGCAGTCTACGGGCGGTCAGTCTAGCAGCCCCTTGCTGGCGGCGGCGGCACCGGCTGAAATAAAATATAAGGAACTGGGCACAGCAGATACTGTTCTGGAAGAACTGAAAGCAACCGTCCAGCAGGCGCAGGAATGAACCGGTCTAAGGAGGAAAATTGATCATGAATTTATCGCGCGCAGTCAAGGCTTGGAGTTTCTGCCTGGTTGGAGCCCTGTTCTTCGTTCTGGTTTCCCCGGCCGCTGTGTTGAATGTGCCCCAATGTTACCAGGAGAAAGATCAGTGGTGCTGGAATGCCAGCGCGCAGATGGTTTTGAAATATAAGGGCTATAACTACAGCCAAAGCGCGATTGCCAAATGGGCTGTAGCTGGCAAAAATGTGGCCAATTACATTTACGGTTCGGATAGCACGCGCAAGGGCGTGGACCTGATCCTCAAGCATTTCGGCAATATCTCCAGCAGCGGATCGGCTGCCGCCCTGACCAGCAGCGCCTTGAATAGTGAGACGGCGGCATCGCGCCCGGTAGTAATTCGTTGGGGCTGGGACAGCGGCGGTGGCCATATCCTGGTGATCCGTGGCGTTTCCGGCAACGCAGTTTATCTCAATGATCCCTGGCCGGCCAATGGGCCAAGCGTCAACAGCTATAACTGGGTCAAAAGAGGCGGTGGCCATACTTGGACCCACAGCCTTAAGCTCAAGCCGACTAACAGCGCTTACTACACCCAGTATCAGCGAAATTATAATCTGGCCATGCAGTATTACAATGCAACCTGGCCATATTATAACCAGGCCTATGCCTATGGTAACTATGGATACTTAGGCTATGCTTATTACTTTTATGCCCATGCCCATTATTATTACGGCCTAGCCCGCTATTATTATTGGATGTATAAGACAGGGAATGCCAATGAAGCGCTCTCCAACCAACATAAATATTGGACGGATGCCTACTACTATCTAGCCGAGGCCTATAAATATTATTACTATTATTTTCTAGGCTACTATTACCCTGCTCGATCCCTGTGGTATGAGAATATGGGCTATGCTTATAGAAGCCTCGCGCTACAAGGCTATTATTATTATAGATATTATGGCATGACCAGCAGCGCCAACGCCTGGTATAATAAGTGGTACGCATACTATCGTTGGTACTTGAGGCAAAGATAGTATCAGGTCAGATTTGATAGCTTGAATCGCCAAGAGGTCCGCTTGCGCCGACCTCTTGATCTATCCACTTGCAAGCTGGCTTGCCAACAGCGCTTGCCAGCCCCAGGGGGTAGCTCCAGCTCGGCGCCTTTTTAAGAGCTATTCTCAGTCATCGCCTCATTCCATTAGCCTCTTTCCGCCACGCCAGCGCTCGATTGTGATAGCGACTAAATGTCACAGTCAACTTGAAGCTGTGACATTTCATCTCTAAATATGTTCTGGAAATGAGCTGCTCGAAGGGTCGCTATATATTTATAAGATATTTATTATAATAATGTTATGCATGGATCTTTTCTTTTTATTGAGGTTGGCACTATTATTGCTCATTATAATGGTGCTTGATCGAGAATAAATCACTCAAAGGAGGGTAAAGTTATGTTTGAGCTAGTTACATGGCCCAGAAGCCCCTGGTCAATCTTCGATGAATTAGAGGAGCTGCAGGCTGGCATGAACAGCATTTTGGCGGAGCGGCAGGAGCGGCGGCGTCGGCGGCCGACCTATCCTTTGCTCAACGTGTGGTCTGCGAAGGATGGTGTGGTGATTGATGCGGAAGTTCCTGGCTTGGCGCCGCAGGATATGGAGGTTTCGGTTATGGGCGACGAGCTGACTTTGCGCGGCAAGGTCAACCTGTATGAAGCGGCCCAGGGCGAAACTTATCATCGTCGCGAGCGACCCGCCGGTGAATTCCTTCGCAAATTGCAGTTGCCTTTCCGGGCCGACTCAGGCGCTGTGAAGGCCAGTTATAAGAACGGGGTCCTGCGCCTGACCGTACCACGCAGCGAGGAAGAGAAACCCAAGAAGATCGCCGTGGAAGCGGTCTAGCTGAAAAGGGGGTGTGCAATGAACGAAAAGAAACAAGTTGAGCGACGTGAAGAACAGGCCGCGGTTGATGCGCAGACAATCTATGTGCCCAATGTTGATATCATTGAGGATGGCCAGAGCCTGCGTCTGCTGGCGGATATGCCCGGGGTGGACCAGGGGTCGGTCGAGGTCTCGATTGAAAACGATGTATTGACCATTGAAGGTCAGACCCAGACTGAGGCGCCGGCTGGTTATCAACTGGTGGGGCAAGAGCATGGGTTGGGGCGCTATCGCAGGGCTTTCACGCTCTCGGATGCCGTGGACGCGAGCCGTATCAAGGCGCGCGTGCGCCAGGGCGTGCTGGAACTGACGCTTCCCAAACAAGAGCGGGTGCAGACGCGTAAGATCAAGATCGAAAGCTAACCCACCGGGACTAGCCAAGAGGGAGGTAAGCATGACTATCAAGGATCTGATGCCTAAGTTCAATCGCCAGGGGGATCGAGCGCCCCGGCGCCGCGCGGAGGAAGATTTTTTCCGTGGATTGCGTCGGGAACTGGATCGGCTCGTCGATGATTTCTACGCCGATTATTCTCTGGCCCGCTGGCCGGTTGCTGGAGAGCAGCTGGCGGCAGGGTTCCTGCCCAGGGTTGATGTCTCCGAGACCGATCGGGAAGTGAAAATCTCGGCTGAACTACCGGGCTTAAGCGAGCAGGATATTGCGGTGGAGTTGGATGAGCATACGGTCACCATCCGTGGTGAGAAGAAAGAGGAACGGGAGCAAAAAGAACAGCGCTGGTACCGGCGCGAACAAGCCTGCGGCTCTTTCCAGCGTGTCATTGCTCTGCCGGAAGGCAGCCAGCCGGATGCCGCCCGGGCCACCTTCAAGCAAGGACTGCTCACCATCACCCTGCCCAAGCAGGCCGGAGCAGGCTCCCAGCGTAAGGTGATTCCCATCACCACAGATGAGGATTGAGGGATCGGTTGGCTTCGGCCGACCGATCCAACTTGCTGGCAGGAGCAGGCTGGTTTTAGCGCCGGCCAGCTGAAGCGGGATAATCCGGCCGCGGCCGGATAAAAGCTCATACCCTTCGCCCGCGCCTGTCTGCTAGATAGGCGTCGGCTCCTCATAGCAGCGCCGGCGCGCTGGCCCGATCTGCCGCCAGCTGTCCTGATCAGAAGGCTGGGCTTGCGCGTTTTATGCATAACCACGGATATTTTTCACTTCTCCCAGGGTCGGGCGGCATAATCAATTAGCCCTCCTCACCCCCAGCCTGGAGATAATAACGTGGGGCGGAGCACCTCCTGGAAAGGCCCTCGAATCGGCTCAAACCCAGAGGGGCACCCCCTTTGGGTCAAGCGGGGGCTGGGCCCTGGCGGCGTTTGGGGATGGTCATGGCGAAGAGCGAGTTGCAGATGGCCATCACGGCCGCGAAAGAGAAGAGCAGGCCGATTCCGTAACGCTGCCAGATCCAGCCGCCCAGAGGTGCGGTCAGAATGGCAATGAAATGATTAATGGAAATACCGGTGGAAAGGGTGGAGGTTAATTCATCCTGCGTGGCCGCCAGCTCGCGCACATAGACATTGGTGGCCATGGAAGTGGTGCTGAGGACCGCATCGATCAGAAAATTGACGGCCAACACCACCACGGCGATCCGGGCCGGAAAGATATTGCCAGCAAAGCCATAGAGCAGGCAAACGAAGGCCAAAAAGACGGTATCCCAAATCATGACATTGCGATAACCCCAGCGATCGGTCAGCCGCCCGATCAGGGGCGCCGCGAATATATTGAACGCGGCGCAGACCCCGAACAATAAAGCCATGGACGCCGTACTGAAGCCATAGGCGCGGATGAGCACATAGGGGGCGAAGGTCAGGAAAACCTGTTTGCGCGCGCCATAAAAAAGCTCCAGGGCGTAGAAGCGCGAGAACCGCGCATTCCAGTAGAGCCGCGGCCGCCGGGAGGGAAGATGGGGCACGCGTTTTGAGAAGGAGGCGATCAGGCTGATGATCAAGAGCAGCACGATGAATCCCCAGACCACATCAAAGATGGGAGTTTCGGGCTGCCGCAACAGCTTGGTGCCCACCAGGAAAATGAGCGCCACGAGCAGGCTGCCGACCACTGAGCCGAAGTTCATAGCGGCGGTTAGGAAGCCCAGCGATTGACCGGCCTTGCCGGGCCGGGCGACCTGCATGGCGATCACCGAGCGTACCGGCATCACCAGATGTTCTCCGGTACTCCAGATCATGAAGAAAACCGTCACCCAGATTTTATTGACGGGCAGGAGGAGCAGGGCGGCCCCGCCCATGGAAATAAGGGTGCCCAGACGCATGATCCGCCAATCGCTTACGCGGTGCAAGATGGCCAGCAGGAAGATCAGTGCCAGGCCGGGCAATTCACGAAAAAACTCCAGCCACCCACGCTCCAAGCTATTCATGGCATAAGGGCCGGAGAGGAAATTATTCATTGAGGCCGCAAAGCATCCTACCCCCACGCCCCAGATGAGGATGCTGATAAAAAAAGCGCGCGCGTCCATGCCCGATTGGAAGGTGGCTTTCAGCTTTTGTTGAAAAGGCAACATGCGGCTCAAAATACGCTTGGACAAGCAGCTTGTCGATAGCTAATTGGGTGGGCTCGCTCTGGCGCGCGCGCCGCAGCTGGCGCTCGCCATCAGCGCGCGCTGCTGGCGGCTTTGCGCTTGAAGGGGCCGGCGGGCTATGTTATGGTTGCCGACATGAAATTAAGCCTGGTCACCACTCTTTATAAATCCGCCGAATTTGTGGAGGAGTTTTATCAGCGGGCGAGCCGGGCCGCGCAATTACAGACCAATGACTATGAGCTGATTTTTGTGGATGATGGTTCCCCGGACGATTCAGCTGCCATTGTGCGCAAGCTCATGCAGCAGGATGCGCGCGTGGTGCTGGTGGAGCTCTCGCGCAATTTCGGGCATCATTATGCTCAACTAGCGGGCATCCGCACGGCACTCGGCGATCTCGTCTTCTATCTGGATGTGGATTTGGAGAATCCACCCGAGTGGCTGGACCTGTTCATGCAGGAACAAGCCGCGCATGCTTGCGATGTGGTGTATGCCAAGCAGGCGGAGCGCTCCGGGAGTTGGTTCCGCCGCTTCTCAGGAGACGCTTTCTATTGGCTTTTCAATCGCCTGGCGGGTGTGCGGGTGGTGGCCAATATTTGCCCCATCGTCCTGCTGACGCGCACTTTCGTGGATGCCCTGGGCAGCTTGCGGGAAAACAATCTCTTCCTGCCGGCCAATGTGGCCTGGCTGGGCTTTCGCACGCGAGTGCTCACGGTGCAACGCCAACAGCGCCGCTCCCCATCAAGCTATACCCTGCGACGCAAACTGGGATTGTTCGTGAATGCCCTGACCTCCTTTTCCGCTTATCCTCTGCAGATCATCTTCATGGTCGGCTTGCTGCTCTTCCTGTGTTTCGGCGGCATGGGCGCTTACATGCTCGTGAAGAAGCTGCTTTTTCCTGAACGGGTCTTTTTCGGATATGCCTCGATCATCGTTTCGATTTGGTTCTTGAGCGGTCTGCTGATCCTCTTTATCGGGGTGATCGGCATTTATCTGGCCCAGATCTTCACCGAAGTGAAGGAGCGGCCGCAATATATTATACGGCGCATCTATCGTAATCCGGCGGCGGAATTAAAGGAAGGCCAGGTGGCTCCATGAAACCAGTGGTCATATTTGGGATCGGCGCTTTCGCGGATCAAACGATGTTCTATTTCCAGCACGATAGTGCTTTTCGCGTGGCGGCTTTCAGCGTGGATCAAGCCTATATCAAGGAACCCACTTTTCACGGGAAGCCGGTGGTGCCCTTCGAAACTCTGGAAGAGGAGTTTCCGCCTACGGATTTTGATGTATTCGTCGCCATGGGCTACAGCAATCTGAATCAGCACCGCGCCGAACGCATTGGCCTGGTACGGGCCAAGGGTTATAAAATGGTGAGCTACCTGCATTCCTCGATCACGGTGGCCCCGGATCTGGTGCATGGCGAGAATTGTTTTGTATCTGAGAGGATTGCTCTGCAACCCTTTTGCCGCCTGGGACATGGCGTGGTGATTCTGACCGCTACGGCTACCGGGCATGATGTTAAGTTCCAGGACTATTGCTATGTCGCCGGGGGCTGTATTATTGGTGCCAATACGACCATTGGATCCTATAGCTTTCTATCCTTGAATGTCACGGTCCGGCCCAATGTGACCATTGGTAAATCCGTGATTCTGGGCACGGGCGCCTTGCTTCTGGAGGATGCCCCAGACGGCAGCGTCTATATTCCCAAGGGCACACCGCGCGCCCCACGCTCTAGCCGCCTGTACCAGAAATTCATATGAAAACCGCGGGTTGGAAGATGAATGCTGACCAGCTATCCCTCCTGAAAACGCCCTGCTTTATTTTTGACCGGGCCGCCTTAAAGCAGAACCTGCAGGATTTTCAGCAAGCCTTGCAGCAGCACTGGGGCCGCGCGATCCTGGCTTATTCGGTCAAAACCAATCCCCTGCCCTGGGTGCTGGCTTTTGCCAGAAGCCAGGGCTGCTATGCGGAGGTTGTCTCCGATGCCGAATATCAATTGGCCTTGCGCCTGGGCTACCCACCCGCGGAGATTGTTTTTAATGGACCCATAAAAGGCCGGGAGCAGCTTTACTTCGCCTTGGAGAAGGGCAGCATCGTTAATCTGGATTCCATGCGCGAGCTGGAGTGGACCCTGGAATATGCGCGGCGTGGTGCGCCGGCCGCGGTGGGCGTGCGCGTCAACTTCAACCTGGAAAACTGTTGTCCGGGCGAAACCGTGGCCGGTCCGGCCGGCAGCCGTTTTGGTTTTTGCGATGAAAATGAAACGCTTGCGCAGGTTATCCGCCGTCTGCAAGCGCAGGCGCATGTGCGGATCGCCGGTTTGCATATGCATTTTGCCAGTCGCACGCGCTCCTTGAAGCTTTATCAATGCCTGGCCCAGCGCGCCGTCAGCCTGATCCGCCAGCATCAATTGCAGCTGGACTATTTTGATATTGGCGGCGGTTTTTTTGGCGGGGGGCCTAATACGGGCGCCTATGCCCGCTATGTCCAAGCCATTGCTGAAGAGTTGCGGCCCACCCTCGACCCCCAGCGCACCACCTTGATCGTTGAGCCGGGCGGTGCTGTGATCTGCACCCCGGGTTATTATGCGGCGCGGGTGATCGATGTGAAAGAAACCGATGTGGATCGTTTTGTGATTACCGAAGCCGGCCGCAAAAACATCGATCACGAACTAAAAAAAGATCGTTATGTCTATAGCATTTTCAGTCAATCAGAGCAGCGTTATGCGCGGCAAGTGATTTGCGGTTATACTTGTATGGAAACCGACCGCCTGTTCGTTCTGGAAAATGAACGCGCCCTGGTGCCGGGCGATCTGCTGGTGCTGCATAATGCGGGGGCTTATTCGCTGGCGTTTACGCCCTTGATGTTTATTGATTATCCGCCGGTGGTTTATGTGCGCGAGAGCGACGGCTCCTTTACGCTGGTGCGTGATCGCTGGACAGCGGATGAATATCTGCAAAAGAATATTCTGACGCCCTAAAAACGGACTCAACGGATCAAGCCATGGGATCTGCCAATAAAAAAATCATGATCTTGGGGGCCGGTATCTATCAGCTGCCCTTGATTGACCGCGCGCGCCGGCTGGGCCTTGAGACCCTGGTGGTGAGCATCCCCGGCAATTATCCCGGGTTCGATTTAGCCCATCAGATCCATTATCTGAATACCACCGATCAGGAGGGTATCTTGCGCCTGGCGCGCGCGGAGCGCATCGGCGCTATCACCACCTGCGGAACGGATGTGGCCGTGCGTTCTTTGGGCTATGTCTGCGAAAAACTTGGTCTGCCCGGCATAGATTACGCTTGTGCCCGGCTCTGCACCAATAAGGTAGCCATGAAACAGGCCTTGCGGGCTGCGGGCGTACGCACGCCCGCCTTTCAAGAGGTGGAGAGCGAGTCGCAAGCTCTACAAGCCGCTCGCCAGCTGGGCTTTCCGGTGATGGTGAAGTGCGTGGATAAATCTGGCAGCCGCGGCATCATGCGTGCTGATCAAGAAGATCAGGTGGCGCGAGCTTACCAATATGCGCGCGCCGCCAGCGCGGCCCCGTATGTCTTGGTGGAGCATTGCCTGGCGGGGCCTGAGCTAGGCGTGGATGGTTTTATCTCCGCCGACCAAGAGGTGCTCTGGCTGCACGATAAAATCGCCTTCTTCAACGGTGCCGCCAATGTGGGGGTGGGCCATGTGATCCCTCCGCAAATCACATCCGCCCAGCGGCAGGATGTATTGCAGCAGGCGCACCAAGCCCTGCAGGCCTTGAAGATTAACAATAGTTTTTTCGATATGGATATCATCTTGGCGCGCGAGGGAGCTTCCATTATTGAGGTGGGCGCACGCATGGGCGCCAATTGCATCCCGGAGATGATCAGCGGAGCTTACGGCTTTGACTGCTATGAACAAATCCTGCGCTGTGCCCTGGGGCAGCCGCCACAGGTCCAGCAGCAGTTGCAGCATGCCTGTGCCGTGCAGTTGCTGCGTGCTCCACAGGATGGTATCCTCAAACAATTGGCCCTGCGGCGGCCCCTGGTTGGCGTGGAGGTGCAATTTGATTATGGCCCCGGTGATGCCGTGCGCCAGTTCAGCATAGGGCCGGACCGCATCGGGCATCTGGTGGCCGTGGCGGAGACGGGCGCCGCCGCCTTACAGAAAGTACAGGAGGCTCAGGAGGAGCTCCTGCTGGTTTATGAAGCGAGCGCTGCGCCCGAACAGCAAACACCCTCGGCCTTGGCGCTGTAAAAGCCGGAAAATTATTATGGGCTCCGCATCTTCAAATAGCATATCTGATATTACGCCTTTCAATCGGCCGGCCCTGATTGGCCGAGAGCAGGAATATATGGCCCTGGCCCTGGCCCGCGGGCATATTTCCGGCGATGGTCATTTTTCGCGCCAATGCCATGCCTGGCTCGAACGCGAACTGGGCGTGGAGCGTGCTTTACTGACGACCTCCGGCACGCATGCTCTGGAACTGGCCGCATTATTATTGGATATTCAGCCAGGCGATGAGGTTATCCTGCCCGCCTTCACCTTCGTCTCTACGGCCAATGCCTTTGTGCTCCGCGGCGCCCGGCCGATATTCTGCGATATCCGTCCGGACACTTTGAATCTGGATGAAAGGCTCTTGCGGAAATTGATTTCACCGCGCACGCGGGCGATCGTGCCCGTGCATTATGCCGGGGTGGGATGCGAAATGGATACCATCCTGGCCCTGGCCGCGGAACACCATCTGGTGGTGGTTGAAGATAACGCGCATGGGCTTTTGGGCCGCTATCGCCAGCGTCCCTTGGGCAGCCTGGGCGCCCTGGCCGCCCAAAGTTTCCATGAAACCAAGAACTTCAGCTGCGGCGAGGGTGGCGCCTTGCTGATCAATGATCCGAGCTTGGTCGAACGCGCGGAGATTTTGCGCGAAAAAGGCACCGACCGCAGCCGTTTTTTTCGGGGGCAGGTGGATAAATATTCCTGGCAGGATATTGGCTCCAGCTTTCTACCCTCGGATATGTTGGCCGCTTTTTTATTGGCACAACTGGAAGAGAAAGAGGCCATTCAACATCAGCGCCGGATGATCTGGGAACGCTACGCTGCGGGCCTGCGCGAATGGGCCGCGGCGCATGGCGTGCAGTTGCCCTCCATCCCCGAGCATTGTCAGCAGGCTTATCATATGTTTTATCTGCTCTTGCCGGATTTGGCCGCGCGCCAAGCCCTGATGGCCGCCTTGCGCCAGGAAAAAATCCTGGCGGTTTTTCATTATCTGCCTCTGCATCTCTCTCCCATGGGACAAAAGTTTGGCGGTCGGCCCGGCGCTTGTCCCGTGACCGAAAACATCAGCGATCGCCTGCTCCGGCTGCCGTTCTTTTACGATTTACATACCGCCGCCCAGGAACGCGTTATCCAGACGATCACCCGTTTTGATCCGCGGCAGCCGGCTAACGCCTGAAATCCCCGGGGGGCTTGAGCCGTTAGCTTCTCTGATAACTGCTATGGGAGTTGAGGATATGCCTGGAAAGGATATGCACCTTTGGCGGCGCTTGTGCTGGGGCCTGCTGATAGCTGCTCCCGTGGGATTACTCTTTTACGGCATGGCCAGCATGGCAGTTGATATGCCCTATCAAGACGCTTGGGAGCATGTCACTTTTCTGCAAAAGGCTGCCGCTGGGACAATGACGCCGGGCGATATTTTTGCTCAGCATAACGAAAGCCGCCTGCCCTTTTTGCGCTTGCTGGTCTGGCTGGAAACGCGCCTGACCGGCTGGGATACGCGTGGAGAGCAACTGCTGATAGCGCTCTTGGCCCTGGCCAGCTTTGGCTTGCTGGCAGCTCAAGCCCGGCGCCTGGCGCGCATCAGGGAGCTGCCCTGGCCGCCTTGGATCTATCTGGCCCTGGCGGCCTTGTTCTTTTCGCTGATCCAATGCGAATGCTGGTCTTTCGGCTTCACGCTGACCGGCTCCCTGAGTTTAGCGGCCGCCCTGCTGGGATTCCTTTGGTTGGCGCAGCCCTCCTTTGCTTGGCGGCGTCTGCTGGGAGCTATCTTGGCAGGCGTAGTAGCCCTCTATGCATATTCCAATGGCCTCCTCTTCTTTGGCGCGGCCTTGCTGCCTTTGTGGGTTTCCCTGCAGAGACCGGCCCGCCGCGCTGCTGCCCTGGCCTGGCTGGTCTGGTTGGGAGCGTGGGGCATCTGGGCGGCCCTCTTCTTCAAAGGATACCATCAAGCCACCCAGATGCCTGCGGCTTCTTTTTATCTCATGCACGGCGTGGATGTGGTCTATTTCCTATTGGTTCTCTTGGGCGGTGGCATAGTGCATCTGCCCTATGTGCCCTATTGGGTAGCGGGAATCTGGGGCTTAATGGGCCTGCTGCTTTTCCTGGGCGCGGCTCTGCTGCTCTGGCTGCGCCTGCCCCAGCACCGGGCCGTGCTATCCTTTTGGATCGCCTTGGGAGCCTATGCCCTGGGGACCGCCTCGATGGTGACTCTGGGGCGTATTCATCATGGCCTCGCCCAAACCTTGGCCAGCCGCTATGCGGTGATCTCCTCTTTATTCTGGATCTGCACGCTGGTGCTGGTCGCCAGCGCCTGGCCGCTGCTGCGCCAGCTATTAACCCGCAAGCTTAACCGCGGCTGGGCCAGCGCGCTGACGGTGGGACTGCAGTTCATGCTGGGCGCGGGCGCGATCCTCTTTGTGATCTCCTCCGTCACTTACTATAAGGCCTGGCAAGGTCTGCACAAAAAACTGGTAACAATCCAGGCTGAATTGCTGTGTGATGTGCCCGATTTTTCTGTCCTGGGCCTCTCTTATTTAAATGCGGCGCGCTTACCGGAACGCATAAATTTTTTGGAGCGTCAGCGGCTTTCGGTGTTTCGGGATAAGAAAAGCTTGGCCGAATATCAAATCATCCCGGCCCCGGCAGGAGCCATCGCCCGGGTCTGGAGCAATGCGCCGCCGGCGCCCGGCTGGGGCATCCAGACCATATTCCTGGAAGGCTCTGCCTATGATACCCAGAGCCGCCGCGCGGCCCGCCGCGTGCTGATAGTAAATGAAGATGACTTGATCGTGGCCACGGCCAGCGTGCGGCCAGCCAGCAATCCAGGACAAGCCACCTGGACGGCGGCCATTCCGGCGGCGAAGTTTCCGCAAGCCGAAGCGCGCCTGCGCGCTTATGCCATTTTAAGCCGGGCTGATCAAATCGCTTTTTTAGGAGAAAGCACGGTTCGTTTTTCTCCGACCCAGCTGCCGACTGCGGCCAGGCCCACGCTGCTTGTAGCCCATCCCCGGCTCTGCGTCGGCTGTGTGGAGGCTTACGGTTTGGTGCAGGATCAATTCTATGCTCTGGGCTGGGCGGGTTGCCAAAAGGTTAATGGCGTATGGGTTTTCCTGACCGATCATAGCGCCACTCAGATCATCGGCTATGCCCGGGCTCAAGATATCCGCTGGGATCTCGTGCGCCTGCCAGCCTATCCCCAGATCAGAGGCTATGGCTGGCAGATGGCCATTCATCAGACACGCCTGGGCCATGGCGAGCAAAACTTAAAGCTATGGGTTTTCTGTCCCGAACAAAACCAGGCTTACCTGTTGGCGGATGAGATCAAGATCAGCACCGCCGCGCCCGATCCTTGAAAGAAGTGGCCTTGCGGCAGCATCACTCCATGCGGTTATGCTTGTGATCGGGACTGTAAGGACAGCCGGCTCCCAGACTGCTTGATCCGCAATGCACGCATTTCTGGCCCGGCCCATGCACATGGCGTCTGGTAGGACTGTAGGGGCAGCCAGCGCCATAGGCGGTTGAATTGCAGAAGCGGCAATGCTTCTCATCCGAGAGATGCACATGCTTACGATCAGGACCGTAAGGGCAGCCAGCGCCAAACGCGGTGGACCCGCAATAGATGCACTTGCTTATGTGGTACCTCCTTTCTTGCTCATCGGGCATGGTCAAACGATAGGTTCTGCGAGCCAGTTCCGAGATAGCCACAGCGCTCATGTCTCGCAGACTGGTTTGCAAGCGATCGTTCAAAGGACCAACCCATTTATCCGGCAGCTGCTGGGCGCCAAGGAACACGCCCAGGACTGAGCCAACCGTGGCGCCATTGCAATCTGTATCATGCCCCTGCATGACAGCTATGGTTATCCCCTTCTCGAAATTACCCGCGGCGCTCAGCAGCGCATTGACCACATAGGCGGCATTATTGACCGCGTGTCCGCCCGAATATTGAGGCGTGGCCGCTTTGATCCTGGCATAGACAGCCTCCCAATCGCTCAACTCCAGATGCCATTGCCTGGTTTGCGCGATGAGCTCCGCCATGCGGCTCCGGCTGGGGATCTGTGCTAGGCCGGCCTGAATGATTTCCGGCATGCTGGCGGCGCCAAAGGCAGCGGCGATCATGCCGGCCACGAACATGGCGCCGTAGATGCCGTCGGCCACGTGCGAGAAGGAGGCCTCCCGCCAAGCCAGCTCCGCGGCGGCCCGCGGCTGAGCCGGGCAGACATACCCGAACATATCCGCCCGGATTTGCGCTCCAATCGCATCGCGCGCCGGATTCAGATATAAAGGCACCTGATCAATCGGCATTCCTCGCAGATAATTTATGAAGGACCATCTCTCGGCGCCATGGGTGTAAAGGATTGGCAAATAGGAGGCCCAGATTGCGCCGACATCCTCGGTGGAAAATTCAAAGCCCTTCTGCTCCAAGAGGAGCAGATTCAAAACCGTGTAATTGAGATCGTCGTCCTCCATGACATAGGCTAGGTGTTCCCGGCTGCAGGGGACCGTCGTCAGAGGGTGCAGAGAAGATTGTTTGCTCGTCGTAATGCGCTCTGTTACCGCTAAAGGCAGGTAATCACTGATAGGATATTCTTTGCCCAGCGCGGCTTTGATTTCTGGCAGGGTTACACCGCATTCAAGCGGCTTGCCCAAGATGCATCCCGCCGCCCGGCCCAGCCAGCCTCCGAGAATCTTGTTCTCTAGCGCCTCTGGCGGCGGTGCTGTCAGCGCAATATCGCTGGGGCTGGTCGCCAGAATAGCAGCATAATCTGAGGTGCTGCAGAGAGGGGAGTCCGGAGCTGGCAGTTGACGCAGTTTCTCATAGAAGCGCATCAGCGCCGGCGTATCAGCCCCGATTTTCCGGAGGGCCTCCCGGTCCAGCTGCGGCGGGATTTTAAAGCCATAGCGTTTCAAGAGCTCAATTTCATTTTCCAGCCGCGAAGCCAAGTCGACTTTGAAAGACATCCTGCTCTCCTCATTATGCCGTTTGGCGTGGACAGTGCCTCTCTCCGTCTTCCTCTAACCGCCAGCCCAATGGCTGCGAAAGATGAAATAGACAGCGCCCAAGACGCATAAGCCTGCCCACAGATAATCCCATTTGAGCGGCTCCTGCATATAATATATCGTGAAGGGCACGAAAACTGCAAGCGTGATAACTTCTTGTAGAATCTTGAGCTGCCCCAGGGAAAGCTGGCTATAGCCAATGCGATTGGCGGGCACTTGCAGGAGATACTCCAGGAACGCAATGCCCCAGCTGACCAGCACCGCTACCAGCCAGGGCTTGGTGTTCAGTTCCTTCAAATGCGCATACCAGGCAAAGGTCATGAAAACATTGCTTAGCATGAGCAATAATATGGTTAAGCCAATAGGGTGCATTGTGCTCCACTAACCCAGGTGCGCTCTGGCAGCCTGCAGATTGACGGCCGGAATCCTATAAGAAACTGGTGTGGGCATCAATAGGTTTAGCTCCGGTAAGATGCAGATATCCTTTTTTGACGCTGCGGGATTTGGATCCTGGCCTCCGGGCTGTTTTTTCTGTTTCCGAAGCGATGGTTCGCCGCCGGAAGGGTCTAGCGGATGGATCCAGTCGGAGATGAGCAGGCGTTTACGCTGTGCCAAACCGCCAAGAGCACAGCCCAACCTCCGGGCCACGCTGGCGGCCTGACCGCGGCGTGGGTTTTGTGCCGGGGCATTATTAGCGATAGTCGGCGCTGATTTTATAGGGCTTGGTCAGCTGGCTTTGGGTGATGCGCCAGGTGTAGGTATGACCCTCGCTCTCCGGGGTATTGGCCCTGACCACGGGGCCGGGGAAAGTGATGCGTATAACCAGAAATACCTTGTTATCCAATTCCGGATTATGCTCCAGCTTCTGCGCAAAGATCTCGGCCCGTGGCGCTAATAGCCATTCGAAATGCTTTTGCTCGCCTTGCGCTGTTACGCTGATCCGATCGCCGGCCATTGGCTGGGGCAGCCGCAGCCTGGCACGCGGCTTGAGCAGCAAAGCGGCCTTCTTGCCGGATTCGCTCTCGGGCTGGGCTTGCCATAGAAAAGCGTCATCCAGGCCCAGTAAGACCAAGGCCTGACGGATTGAAGCTTCCACGATTTCCGGGACGGCATCCATGGAAATCAACACCTGCTTCAATTCAAGATCCTGCGCTTGCGCATCAAGCGTCAGATCGCTTTGTATATAACAGCCCGTCAAGCAGGCCATCAAGGCCGCCAGCAAGCATGAGCTGATACGCGTGCGTTGCATATAGCATCTCCTGATCTGGTTTGCTTAGCTGCGATTCGGGCAAGAGGCCTGCTGAAGTCGGGGGCCGCACGCCCGTCACTGCCGAGCATCCTAGCATGCAGGCAGCCGGCTTTGCAAGGCTGGCATGCGGGAATAGATCTTTGCCGCTATCTCCGGAGATGCTATAAGGAAGCACCATTAGGGGGTAAGTGGGACTCATGCGTTTACGGCTCTCTCAACACCGCGATAAATTGCTGCTGTTTGGCTGCATGTTGGCGGTGTATTTTTTTTCCTATTTTCACCGCATCGGCATTCCGGCCACGATCTTCAATCAATTACAGACGGAATTGATCCTCTCGGCCGGGACGGTGACGCTGATCGGATCCATCTTTATGCTGATCTACGGCGGGCTGCAATTGCCGGTGGGCCTGTTGGTGGATCGCTGGGGCGTGGTGCCCACCTTTGGTTTGGGTGGAGCCTTTTTCAGCGTGGGCGCCCTCATTTTTCCTTTGGCCGTTTCCGTTTCCGGCTTATATCTGGCGCGGGTGCTGATCGCGCTGGGGGCCAGTGTTATTTTTTTAAGCTTGGTGAAGCTGATCGATCGCTGGTTCGATAGTCGCAACTTCGCGATCGCTATGGGCGTCCTGGTATTTTTTGGTTATAGCGGTGGATTGCTGGGGACCTGGCCGCTGGAGCAGGCCACCCAAGCTTTGGGCTGGCGACTGCCTTTATTGGTGGCCGGTTTATTGGGGCTTTTGTTTTATGGATTGGCGATGACCAAGCTATGGCGCTGGCAGCGACCATTAGCTCGCGAAGGCACCTTGCCGCCACCGCCTCTGCTAGCACAAATTCAGGGGATCGTACGGCGCTCTTATTGGATCCATTTTTCATCCTCCATAAATTTTGGCATCTATTCTCTCTGGCAGGCGGCCTTGGGCAAGAAAATGCTGGAGGACTGTTGCGGACTGCGTCCCTCCAAGGCCGCCGCTTTTATTTTTCTGATGACCTTGATTTCCATCCTATGCAATAGCGGTATCGGCTGGCTCTCGCGCTTGATGGGCAATCGCTATCGTCCCATTCTGATCGCGGCGACGGCGCTGACTTGCGCGGCGGCCGTCATGCTGGTCTTGGTGACCGCCCTGCGCGCTCCCGCGCCCTGGTTCGTGACGGTACTGATCATGCTGGCCATTTCGAATGCTTCCGTGACCATCTTCAATTCGTCGATTCGAGAGCTGAACTATCCGCAGAGCGTGGGAGCTGCTATGGGCTTGAATAATTCCCTATGTTATTTGATGGTGGCCCTGATCATCATGCTGGCGGGCGTTGTCATGGATCAGTTCAGCGGTTTAGCCACACATACGGCCGCGGCCATTATTTATCCGCCGATGGCCTATTGCGCTATTGGCCTCGGCTGTACGGTCCTGGCGCTAGCTTCCATGCTGGCCTCCTGGCGAATCAAGGAATCCTGGCGGCGCGCGCCCGCGGCACCCGCGGCCCCAGTCATCACCTGAAGCCCCCCTTCTGACCGATCAATGTGCGCGGCGCTGGTGCCCCGAGGAGCACCTCAGGGTTGTGGAGTGGCGGTCAAGATAGGCGCCGTCGGCGTGGTTCCTTTAGGGCGACGCCCTGAGCCCTGGGGCGCAGACTCTGTGTTGCTGGGGGATGCTTGTTGGTAAACAAAAAGGCGGCCATCATAATTGCGGAGGGTCACCTCCTGCGCTGAGCTGGATTCCACATAGTTGGGCAGCAGCGGCACTTTGCCGCCCCCGCCGGGGCAATCGATCACGAAATGAGGCACAGCCAAGCCGGAAGTCCAGCCATGTAGGGCTTGGATGATTTCCAGACCCTTGGCCACCGCCGTGCGTAAATGCTCCGTGCCGGCAATCATATCAGCCTGAAAGATATAATAGGGGCGTACCCGACAGGCCAGCAGCTTTTGCATGAGCAACTTCATAACCGCCGGATCATCATTCACTCCTTTGAGGAGCACGGTTTGAGTACCCAGAGAAAGGCCGGCATCAGCCAAGCGGTTCAGCGCGCGTTGAGCTTCCGGCGTGATTTCGTCCGGGTGATTGAAATGCATATTCATGAAGAGCGGATGATATTTTTTTAATATGCGAACCAGTCGTAACGTGATGCGCTGTGGCAGAAAGCAGGGGACGCGCGTGCCGATGCGGATGATTTCTACATGCGGAATAGCGCGCAGACTTTTGAGGATCGCTTCCAAGCGGGCGTCGGAAAGCAGGAGCGGATCGCCGCCCGAGATGATGACATCGCGGATCTCGCTATGTCGACGGATATAGTTGAGGCCTTGGGCGATGAAGCGCGGGCTCATCTTCTGGCGATTGCCTACCATGCGCCGTCGCGTACAGAAACGGCAATAGGAGGCGCACTCATGCGCCACCAGAAAAAGTGCCCGATCCGGATAGCGATGCACAAGGCCGGGCACAGGTGTATGGCTATCTTCGGCCAGGGGATCCTCCACCCCGCAGGCATCTTCCAGCTCGCGGATATCGGGAACCACTTGCCGATATAAAGGGTCGCCCTTGGCTTTAATCAGGCGCAGATAATAGGGGTTGATGCGGATACGAAAGCGGGATGCCACCCGGCGCGTCTCTTCGGGATCCAAGCCAAAAATATCCGCCACCGCCTCGGCGCTAGTCAGGCTTTGCCGCAATAGTTTTTGCCATTTTTCCATGGTCATGCTCCCGGAGTATTAAGGCGCTGGCAACGAATGTATAAAGCGTTGCCATAGCGGCAGTAATTGCGAGGATGAGCTGCTTCCAAGCCAGCTCTAGGCCACTGCTTTCGAGATATGGATGGAGGATGGAAAGGCGCCGCCGGTATGGCAGGCTCGCCCACGGTGGAGCGCTGTCTGGGCGGACGGGAGCTGGGCCATATCCCATATTGAGAGGAACAGAATAGGCGGCGATTCCATCCGGCGCCATCGTTTTTTCGATCATGGAGATCGGATAAAATATCGTCGCCAACAATCTGTATGCCACCTTAAGCCCTCAATATTAAAAGCATGGCTGGGAAGGCGCGCCGATACACTTCGGATCGATAAGCATCTCTTCCTCTCTTGGCAGCAAGATGCCAGTTTCATTAATCGGCTGCAAGATACTTCCTTAATTTTTTTACCGTTCCCGGACGGCGCCTGGATCGTGCGTGTTTCCCGAGCGTCTTCAGCGGGTTTATGATTGGCCCGCGGCGCGCCCTGCGCGCTGGCGTGCTAGGGCGATTTGCTGCTTCCAAAAATCGGCGCTGGTGATGCCGGCGGCTTGGCGGGCACGATCCAACCAGTCGTTAGGCGAGATATCCGGATTCGGATTGACCTCCAAGATGAAGGGTTGTCCCCGGCGATTGACCCGGAAATCTACTCGCGCGTAGCCCCGTATGCCCAGGGCTCGGCCAGCCGTAATGCTCAAGGATTGCAGCGTATCGATCAGCGGCGCGGCTGCCGGCGCGGGGCAGATCAAATCCACACCCGCCCGCCCTCCTTGATCCGACCACTTGGCGGCATAGTCTATGATGCGCGGCTGGTTGGAGGGGCCTCGAAACACGGCCTCCACCACTGGCAGGGCTTGTAAGCCTTTATTTTCCACGATGCTGACGCCGAATTCGCGGCCGTCGATATATTGTTCAATGAGCGCCGGCGCACCGTAACGCCGGATGACCCAGGCTATCCGTTGCCGGAGGCTTTGGGGATCATGCACCACTGCGCGCCGGTTAATGCCGATGCTGGCATCCTCGGCGTTGGGCTTCACGATCAAGGGAAATTTGAGGCGCCGTGGACGTTCATCCTTGGTTTGGGCCAGCCAGCTGGCTGGCGTGGGGAGATCCCAGGCGCGCAGGACAGCGCGCGCTTGAAATTTGTCTTGGCAGAGGCTCAGGGCCGGGGCCAAGTTGCCTGTGAAAGGGATGTGCAAGAGCTCCAGGAGACCTGCCACTCGGGATTCGAAATCGGCCCGCTGCCGGAAGCCTTCACACAAGTTGATGATGACGCTCGGGCGCATAGCGCGCAGGCGTTTAAGCATGGCACTGATATCCTGGCGCACGGGCAGCAGGCGTACGCGCCAATGCTGTTGGGCGAGGAGCTGGGCGAGCTGCTGGGCATCTTTTTGCACGGCCAGCTCAGAGGCCAGTTCATCGCGCCGGGTTGCCGCTTCCCAGACCGTCTCATTATAAAGGATGATGAGGTCCTGGACTTGTCTCATAATGCTTGTTGGTTTCTTTGCCAAGCCAGTTCCACCACGCGTAGCAGCAGGTTTTCATAGGAGTATCCGGCGCAGCGCGCGGCCAGCGGCAGAGCCGAATTATCCTGCGGGTTGGGTAGAATGCCCGGCAGGGGATTCAGTTCCAAAATTTGCGGATGGCCTTTGGCATCCAGGCGCAAATCTACGCGGCACCAGTCTCGCACGCGCAGGACAGTCAGGGCGCGGCGCACCAGCGCGCGCATATTGTGCGCCAGAGCGCGCGGCAGTTTGGCTGGGCAAAGGAGAATGGGCAAGGCGCGCCGCGGGTTATCCCATACCCATTTGGCCTCATAGCCATAGATGGGGTTGGAGCCTGGCGGCAGGGCGCTGTGATTGATCTCGATGATGGGCAACAGTTCATAGCGTGGGGCGTTGCCCAAGACGCTAATGGTGAATTCTCGCCCGGGCAGGAACTCCTCGAGCAGGGCTGGCTGCCGGTAGTCGCGCGTGATACGGCGCACACCGCGCGCCAACTGGGCGCGCCGGGTGATCAAACTGTCGTTGTGAATGCCTTGCGAGGAACCTTCCCGCAGCGGTTTGATGATGGCCGGCAAGGGAAAGGGCGGCGCGCTATTGCGCCAGGTCGGGGAACTGATCACCTGAAAGGCGGGTGTGGGAATCCGATGATGAAGCAGGATTTCCTTGGTCCGGGCTTTATCCAAGCATAAGCCCAATGTTAAAGCATCAGATCCCGTATAGGGCAGGCCCAGCATTTCGCATACAATGGGGATGTGCGATTCGCGATTGGCGCCCCGGAATCCTTCAGAGATATTGAAAACCAGATCCGGTTGCGTTGCTTGTAATCGTTCATAAACGGCGGCATCGCCTTCGATCCGTGATACGCGATGCCGGCTGGCCAGGGCGCTGGCCACAGCGGCGATGGTGGATTCCGAGTCATATTCCACCAATAAATCGGGTGGCGGCCGGTTGGCGGATGGAGGATCTTGGGCGCGGCGCGCGCTCAAGATGTGTTGGGCGGTTTTCCGGGAGGAATAAACGAGCGCGACATGCAGCGATGCTTTCAAATAGCCAGTCTCCTCCCTTCCATGGCTGGCGGCCTGCCGTGGCCCGCGCCAACAGATGCCGCACAACCCTTTTCTAAACCGGATTCTATGGCCGGGGAAGATGCTGTCAATAGGGTTTGCATTATTTTTTATCTTGGTTGTTGTGTTTTATTTTTTTATCTTGCTAGATGGTTAAATCATGGAATCAAAAATAACAATCCGGCGCGCAGTGGCCATCGTTGGTCGGCCCAATGTTGGTAAATCGGCGATCTTTAATCGTCTGGCGGGGCGCAGGGTGGCCATTGTGCATGCGGAGCATGGCATCACGCGCGATCGCCTGATCGCCGAGGTGCAGTGGGAACAATCTCGTTTTGAGCTGATCGATACCGCTGGGATTGGGCGTGGGGACTGGGCAGCGGACGAGCCCGCCGCGCAGCAGGCGGAAATGGAAGGCGCCGTGCGCCGTCAAATGGAGACGGCGGTCGAGGATGCCGCAGTTATTTTATTGGTGGTGGATATCAACCGGGGACTTTTGCCGCAGGATGAGGAAATTGCGGCGGGGCTTCGTAAAAGTGCCCGCACCATCTTGTTGGTGGCCAATAAGGCCGATCATCCGGAGCGCGATCTGGCCGCCGCTGAATTTGCTCGTTTGGGTTTGCCGGTGTTTCCGGTATCGGCCCTGCATAACCGCGGCTTGGCTCCCCTGCTGCGCAGGGTGAGCGCGGCCCTGCCGGCTGGCGCTAACCGCACGCTGCAGGATCCCTTAAAAGTGGCTTTTGTGGGGCGCCCCAATGTGGGTAAGTCTTCGGTCATCAACAGCCTGTTGCGTGATGAACGGGTGATTGTCTCAGCTCAGCCGGGCACCACTCGCGACAGCATTGATATCCCCTTCGTGGTTGGGAACGATGCTCTGGCGCGCCATTATATCCTGACCGATACCGCCGGCATCCGCCGCCGGCGGAGCACGCGCGGCCTGGTGGAGCGCCTCAGTTTGCGGCGGACCGAACGCAGCATTATCCGAGCCGATGTCGTGGGGTTGGTTCTGGATGCGGCCCAAGGTCCGACGGCCCATGATAAAACCATCTTGGCGCAGGTCTTAGCGGCTCATAAGGGATGCGTGCTGGTGGTTAATAAATGGGATTTACTCTCGACTACAGCCGTGCCCGATTATCTGGCGGCCTTACGGCGGGCCTTGCCCTTCGGCGATTTTATTCCGGTAGTCTTTGTGGCGGCCAAAACCGGTTGGCAAATGCGGCGTCTGGTGGAAACCCTGGATCAAGTTGGCGCGCGTCTCCAAGCCCAGTTGCCGACGGGTGTTTTGAATCGCGTTATCCACGCCGCTTATCAGCGCACCTTGCCACCCTTGGTGGGCGGCAAACGCTTGAAGATATTTTATGCGGCCCAGGTGAGCTCGCAGCCGCTAGTGCTGACCCTGTTTGTCAATGACCCGCAGCTGCTGGCCATGGCTTATCGCAATTACCTGTTGCGCTGTTTGCGCTCGGCCTTCGGACTGCAAGGCGTGCCGCTGGTATTGCGCTTAAAGGCCCGGCGCCCTTGAGCTTGAATTAGAAAAGAGGTACCCAGAATATTTAATTTCTTTTTTTACTTGGCAACCACAACAGGTAGTGTTAATAGAGTAGGTTGAAAGCATTTTAGTAGCATATATAGCGTTGGATGACTTTTAAAAAATTGTAATTGATTGGTCTTATGTTGTTTAGGAGAATTGTGTCATGCGGGATGATCATCAGCCGATTGGCTTGGATTTGATGTTGGACGACCTCAAGCTTGAAAAACAATCTCCGCAAACCGCTGCGCAACCTAGATCTTCACGCAAAGCTATGCCTGCCGCCCATTCCAAGGATCATCCCGGGTTAAAAATTCAGACGCTTTTCACGCGCCCGGGCGTGCATCCCTTCGATGAGATCGAGTGGGAGCATCGCAAGGCCATTATTCGCAATGACAAGGGTGAAGTCGTTTTTGAGAGCGATGACGTGGAGGTGCCCAAGTCCTGGTCCACTTTGGCCACCAATGTGGTGGCTTCGAAATATTTCTATGGCGCCCGCGGCAGCGAGATCAGGGAAAAGTCCGTGCGGCAATTGATTCACCGTGTTGCGCGCACCATCGCCGACTGGGGCTGGCGTGATGGTTATTTTGCCTCGGCGGAAGATGCGGAAACCTACTACCAAGAGCTGGCGCATATTTGCGTTAACCAATACGGCGCTTTTAACAGTCCGGTATGGTTCAATGTGGGTTTGCATCAGGTCTATGGGCTGACTTCCCATAATAAGGCCAGCTATTATTGGAACGCCACGGCGGGGCGCGTGGAGCGCGCGCTGGATTCCTATCAACATCCTCAGGCCTCGGCCTGCTTTATCCAGTCCGTAGCTGATACCATGGAGGACATCATGCGGCTGGCCAGTGCCGAAGCCATGCTTTTCAAATACGGCTCCGGCACGGGAACGGATCTGAGCACCCTGCGCAGCAGTTGCGAAAAACTTTCCGGCGGCGGCGCGCCATCCGGGCCCTTAAGCTTCATGCGTGTTTTCGATCAAGTGGCCGCGGTGATCAAGTCGGGCGGCAAAACGCGCCGGGCGGCCAAGATGCAGAGCTTGCGGGTGGATCATCCGGATATCATGGAATTCATCATGTGCAAGGTTAAGGAGGAGCAGAAGGCTCACGCTTTGATCAAGGCCGGTTATGATGGCTCCTTTAACGGCGAAGCCTATGCCTCAGTTATGTTTCAGAACGCCAATTTATCTGTCCGCGTGACGGATGATTTCATGCATGCCGTGCAGGCCGGCACTGCCTGGCATACGCGGGCGGTGACCACGGGCGAGATCGTCTCCGAGCTGGACGCTCGCAATACCGTCATGCAGGCCATCGCTGAGGCCGCCCATGCCTGTGGCGATCCCGGTTTACAATATGATAGCACCATCAATCGCTGGCATACCTGTCCGCGCAGCGGGCGTATCAATGCCAGCAATCCTTGTTCCGAGTATATGTTTTTGGATAATAGCGCCTGCAATCTGGCTTCCATCAATCTGATGAAGTTTGCGGATGCCCAACAGGATTTCGATCTGCGGGCCTTTCAGCATGTCGTGCGGATCTTGATCATCGCCCAGGATATTCTGGTGGATAATGGCAGCTATCCCACTCCCGAGATCGCTGAGAATTCGCATCGCTTTCGCCCCTTGGGTCTGGGTTATGCTAATCTGGGGGCTCTGATCATGAGCCTGGGCAAGCCCTATGATAGCGATGCGGGGCGCGCTTTCGCTGGCGCGGTGACAGCGCTCTTGACCGGCTATGCTTATGCGACTTCCGCCGAGATAGCCACGATCAAAGGAACCTTTGAGGAATACGCGCCGAACGCCGATCCCATGCTAACTGTTATTGGCATGCATCGCGAAGCCGTCGATCATATCGATAGCGATGAGAGTGTGGAGGCCATGCTGCAGGCCAGCCGCCAGATCTGGGAACAGGTCCTGGAGCAGGGTCGGCGCCATGGGTTTCGGAATGCGCAGGTGACGGTCCTGGCGCCGACGGGCACGATTGGATTCATGATGGATTGCGATACCACCGGGGTGGAGCCGGATATCGCTTTGGTGAAATACAAGCAATTGGCTGATGGCGGTATGTTCAAGCTGGTTAACCGCACGCTGGCCACGGCCCTGCGGCGGCTGGACTATACGGCGGAGCAGGTGGCGGCGATCATTCAGCATGTCGATGAAAAGGATACCATCGAAACCGCTCCCGGGTTGCATCCGGAACATCTGGCGATCTTCGATTGCGCCTTTAAGCCCCAACAGGGGAGCCGCTGCATTGATTATCATGCTCATCTGAAAATGATGGCGGCCGTCCAGCCCTTTCTTTCGGGTGCCATTAGTAAGACGATCAATATGTCCTCCTCAGCGACCCGCGATGAAATCATCCAGGTTTTCATCGAAGGCTGGAAGCTGGGCTTGAAAGCCGTAGCCATTTATCGTGATGGCTCCAAGGGCATTCAACCGGTATCTCTCAGCAAGAGCTCTGCGGATGAGGAGGCTGGGAGCGGGACGGAGGCTCTCATGGCCAGCAAGCCTTTTCGGCGTCGTATGCCGGCCACGCGGCGCTCGATCACCCATAAATTTGAGGTTGCCGGTCATCAAGGCTATCTGACGGTGGGCTTATATGAGGATGGCTGTCCGGGCGAGCTTTTTATCGTCATGGCCAAAGAGGGCAGCACGGTGGGCGGCATCATGGATGCCTTTGGCACGGCTATTTCGATGTGCCTGCAGTATGGGGTGCCGGCCAACACGCTGATAGAGAAATTCACCCATAGCCGCTTTGAGCCCAGCGGCTATACCAAGAATCCGGAAATCCCCTATGCTAAATCATTGGTGGATTATATTTTTCGCTGGCTGGCCATTACTTTTCCGGATGATCAAAACCGTTCCTTACAATCTTTGCCGTTTCCGGATACCGCTTCGGTCTCAGACGCTGCCGCGACGGCGCCGACCGGCGTTGTCGAGGAAGGCAGCCAGCTCGATAAAATGCACAAAGGCTTCCAGGAAGACGCTCCGGTCTGCGATCAATGCGGGGCCATCACCGTTCGTAACGGTTCTTGTTATCGCTGCTTTGTCTGCGGCAACTCCATGGGATGTTCTTAGGGCAGGTTAGTCCGGGGGTGGCACGCACGATAACCAAGGTGAGGGTCCATGTTTTGGCTTAAATCAATGCGCTTGGCTGAGGCCGAGGCTTGGCGCCGGCCGTTCATTATTTTGGCTACGGGCTTTGGGCTGGGCTTGGTACCGGTGGCTTCGGGCACGGCCGGCAGCCTACCGGGCTTGGCTATTCTTTGGGGACTGGCTGCTATCTGGCAGGGGCCGGTTATTTGGCAGATTCTTCTGGCTGGCATGCTCGGCTTATTGGCGATTCCCTTGTGCGGTTTGGCCGAGCGGCATTTTGGACAGAAAGATGATGCGCGCATCGTTGCCGATGAATATTTAACCTTTCCGCTGTGCATGATCGGTCTGCCTCTGGTGCCTTGGATGCTGGCGGTGGCTTTTTTGACCAATCGCCTCTTTGATGTCCTCAAGCCACCGCCCGCGCGCAACTTTCAGGCGTGGCCCGGCGGTCTGGGTATCGTGGTGGATGATGCCATCTCCGCTTTATACAGTTTGGCGGTGAATCATGCTTTTTATCAATTGATCAAGCATCTCTATTTCTGATTTTTTGGTATGCGGCGCGGCGCGCTGGCCCGGCCCTCAGCGCTCCGATAGCTGCGCCCGGCGGAAAAAGCATCTTCCCCAGCAGGCCTTTGCCCGGGCTGCAGAGCGTCTCGCTCGCCAGGGCGCTTGACAGCTTGCCTCCGATTTGCTATCTCATGAGCCAATTGTTACAAGTCAACCCTTATCCAAAGAGGAGAGTTTAGATGCAACTTAAAAATGTTGGCGCGCAGCTCTATACCTTGCGGGATCAAATGAAAACTGCCCCCGAGATTGCCCAGACCCTGAAGCAAGTGCGTGCCATTGGCTATGAGGTGGTGCAGGCTTCCTGCGTTGGTCCGATCCGGCCCCAGGAACTAAAAAAGATTTTGGATGATAATGGGTTATGGGCTTGTTCGACGCATGAATCGCTCGATGATATTTTTAAGAACACGGATCAGCTCATTGAGCGTCTGAAAATCTTGGGCGCGGTCACCACGGCCATCCCGCATATCGGTGAGGAGTATCGTTCGGCCGAAGGCTATAAACGCCTGGCGCACTCAGCCAATATTGCCGGCCGTAAATTGAAGGCGGCGGGCATTACGCTGCTCTATCATAACCATGGCTTCGAATTTCAGAAATATGGGGATAAGATCGGCTTGGAGATTCTCTATGATGAATCCGATCCGGAATGCTTGCAGGGTGAAATCGATACCTACTGGGTGCAGTATGGCGGCGGCAGCCCCACAGCTTGGTGTCGTCGGCTCCAGGGCCGCTTGCCCTTGGTGCATCTGAAAGACATGACGATCATCGATAACCAGCCCACCATGGCGGAAATCGGTCAGGGCAATATTGATTTCAAGGAAGTGTGCCAGGCCTGCGATCAGAGCGGGACCACTTGGTTTATGGTCGAGCAGGATGTCTGCCAGCGTCCGCCGCTGGAATCCCTGAAAATGAGCTTCGATTATCTTAAGCAATTATGTACTTAACCGGTTTTGCAGATGAAGCTGGCGCGCAGCTGGATGTTCAAATCCAGGTGACGCGGGCCTTGGGCTGGCGGCATATCGAGATGCGCATGGTGGAAATCGCTGGATTCCCTTCCGGCCAGCTCCACGATATTCCAGCGCCGGCTTTTGACCGGGTAGCCGATCAGTTGGATGCGGCCGGTATCCAGGTGAATTGTTTTGGTTCGGCCATCGCCAATTGGGCTCGTCAGATCGAAGATCCTTTTGAGCAGACCCTGGAGGAAGTGCGGCGGACGATCCCGCGCATGCAGCGCTTACGGACCAAGCTGGTTCGCATCATGAGTTATGCCGTGCGCGAGGCCGCCGATCAGATGGAGGCGGAGCGCTTCCGGCGTTTGCGGGAAATCACACGTATGTTCGCCGATGCCGGCATTTGTGCGGTGCATGAGAACTGCATGAACTATGGTGGCCTGGGCTGGCCTTTCACCCTTAAAATGCTGGAGAATGTGCCGGGATTGAAACTGGTTTTCGACACGGGCAATCCGGTCTTCAATGCGGATCGCGCGCGCCCCCAGCCATATCCCCGCCAGTCTTCCTGGGAGTTTTATTCCCATGTGCGCGAGCATATTGCTTATATCCACATCAAGGATGGTTCTTGGGACGCCCAGCAAGGTAAGATGATTTATAGCTACCCGGGCGAGGGTCAAGGAGATGTGCGGCGCATTCTGCGCGACCTGCTCTCGCGCGGTTATGATGGTGGTATTTCGATTGAGCCGCATCTGGCCGCTGTCTTTCATGACCCCACTGCCGCTCACAGCTCAGAGGCCCCGGCAATCTACGAGGAATATGGCCGCCGCCTGATGGCCATGCTCGCCGAGTTGCGTGCCGAACTGTTGAAGCCACCACCGATGGATGACTGACTGGCATGACCTTGCTTGGTCACATTGGGCAAGCCGTGCTGAAGCGCGCGCGCTCCGCGATACGAATTTTTGCTATTCTGTGGACCACCCTCACCCTGGCGGTGCGCCCGCGTTATTGGCCCCGGACCGTGCGCGGGGTTTTGGCGCGCCAGCTTCTTTTTAGCGGGGTGGAAGCGCTGCCTTTCATTGCGTTGGTGGCCCTGATTACCGGCGTTGCCGTGGTGGTCCAGGCCCAACTATGGTTGGGCAAAGCCGGCCAAAGCGCTTTGCTGGGTCCCATTCTGGTGATGGTAATCATCCGCGAAGTGGCCCCGCTGCTGGTCAACTTCATCGTGATCAGCCGCAGCGGTACGGCCATTGCCACCGAGCTGGCCAGCATGAAGGTCCATGGCGAAATTCGCGTTTTAGAGGCCGCCGGCTTGGATCCACTCCTTTACCTGGCCATGCCACGCAGCGTTGGGATGGCGCTGGCTGTGTTCTGCCTGACCCTGGCCTTCATTGCCATTTCCTTCGCCAGTGGCTATTTATGCGGCATCCTGATCGGAGTCGGCGTGGTCGATCCGCAACTTTTTCTGGATAGTATTCTCAAGGATGTCCACGGGCCCGATATGTTTAACCTGCTGGCGAAAACATTGCTGCCCGGTATGCTGACCAGTATCATCTGTATTCAGGAGGGCCTGAGCGTGCAACGGGCCATCACCGAGGTGCCCCAGGCCGCCACGCGGGCGGTGGTGCGTTCCATTTCAGCGCTCTTCATCGTTTCCGTGATCATTTCCATCCTTAGTTATCTCCGATGAAAATTTCTGCAACAGTCGCTCAACAGTCCGCGGATCCGATCCTGGAATTCGCGGCGGTCACCCTGCCGCCCAGCGCTGGTCAATCAGGCCTGCGTGATCTAAGCTTCCGGCTGCTGCCCGGCAGCCTGATGCTCGTGCAGGTTGAGCCGGGTAATGAGCAATTGCCTTTAGCCGATGCAGCGGCCGGGCTGCTCCAGCCCACGGCCGGGCGCATCGTCTTTTTAGGCGCATCCTGGGCGGAGTTGGCGCCTGATCGGGAACTGGCCTTGCGTGCTCAGCAGGGACGAGTTTTTGATGGACATGGCTGGATCAGCAATTTGAATGTTCTGGAAAATTTAACGCTGTCTCAGCGGCATCATACGCGCCGGCCGCTGCCTGAAATCATCGCTGAAGTCGTCGACCTGGCGCGTGCTTTCGGGCTCTCGGAGGTTCCTCGCGGCCGACCAGCGGCGGTGCCGCGGCGGGATTTGCGGCGCGCGGAATGGATTCGCGCTTTCCTGGGGCGGCCGGCACTGATCCTTTTGGAGCGTCCCCTGCTCGGGGTCGCCATGGAACATGCTCCGCGCCTGCTCGCGCAGGTGCAGAGCGCCTTGGCCTGTGGCAGTGCGGTGCTTATGACCCATGATCAGCCCGTCATCGGCCTGCCCGGGCAAAATTGTTTGCGGTTTCGCATGCGAGGGGATAGGATCTTCGCCGACGCGGCGCCATCCGCCATCTGAATGGCGGCGGCGGCGGTGCTTGGGCGTCCTGGGCCCGAGACAGTGGGGGGGGGAGCAAGCATGGATACAACTTTCAAATTCCGATTTGTGAACGAAATCACGGGTGCCTTTGTCTTATTGGCTCTGATCCTGCTGGCCGCGGGAATTTTTATGGCCGGCCGCGCTCAGGGACTCTTCGAAAAAAAATTCACGCTGCATGTGGTCTTTGATTCGGCCGAAGGTTCCTTTGGCTTGAAGAAAGGCTCGGAAATTAAGATCCTGAACACCACCGCCGGTGCCGTGGAGCGGATCGAACCCACCGCCGCTGGCAGCATGCGGGCCGACTTTGTGATCAAGGAACGCTTCCATGGTTTCGTGCGGGCCGACTCCCACGCCTTGGTCAAGAAGACGCTGGTGATTACGGGAGATGCCTATGTTGAGATCACGGTGGGCGATCGCCAACAAGCGCTGCTGCCGGATGGCGCCATGATTGCCTGCAGCAAGGATACGGAAATCATTGAGCAGGCCTCAGCTATGCTGGAGGAAATCCGTGCGCAGACCATTCCCGCCCTCCATAAACTACAGCTATTTTTGGATGAATTGCCGCCCTTGGCCATTCAAACCCAGAATACCTTGCGCGAGACGCAGAGGCTGCTGCGCGGCCTGGAACGGCACTGGCTCTTGCGAAAATACATGGAGCCCTTGGAGAGCGATCTGCTCATCGCTCCGCCCCGCATAGGGCCCTTGGGAGGAGGGTTGCCATGCGTCGTACAGGACTGATGGTCTTGCTGCTGGGAGGCCTCTGCTTGGCGGGCGGATGCGCTACCCCAAGCCTCAGCGTGCGCCCCGATGCCGAGCTGGAACGCAACACCTTGCTGGCCAGCGGGGCCTTGGCTGCCGGTGCGCCGGAAAAAGCAGCTTTATATTATCGCCAAGCGCTGGAGCGTGCTCGCCTGATAGATGATCCCCTGGCCATGGGCTGCCAGGCTTATAACTTAGCCGCTTGCTTGGCGCTCTTGCAGCGCGACGATGAAGCCAGGGCCTGGCTTGATGAAGCCGCGGCCGAATATGCGCGCGCGGCTGTTCAGCCTCCGGAGATCATCCTTTTACAAGCCCGCTTAGCGCGCCGCGGCGGACAGGTGGCCGCGGCCAGGGAGTTATTGCAATCTGGCTGGCGGCCTTTACCAGCTAAGAATCCCTATCAGATTCAATACCAGATTTTAATCTCTGATTTGTTGTGTGTCCAAGGCGCTAGCGCCGCTGCCGCCCAGGCCTTGGCTGAGATCCCCCCTAAAACTTTAGCCACTCTTGATCCTCTGGTGCAGGCCGATGCGGCCTGGGTTCACGCGCGCCTGGCCTTGCTGGCTCAAGAGCATCTCAGCGCCGCCGCCTGGCTGGATACGGCCGCCGCCCATCTGCAGCAGGCCGGTCAATTCGGCTCGATGGCCCAAGCGTTGGATGAAGCCGGCCAGGCCTATGAAGCAGCCGGCGCGGCGTCGTGCGCTGTAGATCGTTATTACCGGGCGGCGCGCAGTTTGCTTATGAGCGGCGCCACCACCCGCAGCGCTCAGATCATCGCTCACGCCATGCCGTTGGCCGAGCAGTCGGCTCAGGAGGATCTGCGGCAGAGATTGTCTCGCTTGCAGGCCGATCTTAAGGCGAGGCAGACGCCATAGGGCTTGGCGGCAGGCGGTGGCCGGCGGGGATTAAAGTTTCCATGGTGAGAGCCTGCGTGCCGTTCGGCAAATCCAAGAGCAACCAGACCCGCGCGGCCTGTGGCAGGCGGGAGTGCCCCTCCCAGGTGTTGGTCCAGGCCTGGCCATCATAAAGCTGGATTTGCATATCAATGATGGCTCGTGCCATGGTCAGCGGAGCAGCGCTCAGCTCAGCTCGCCATGGCTGGCGTTGGCATTGCAAGGCATAGCGCCCATCCTGCTCAGCCCGCAATGTGTAAGTCACCTCTTCAATACTGTAGCTGCGCCAATCAGGAGCGCTTTCCGGCCGCGCGCTGAATAAACGCAAGCGCAGCTCGCTGGTCTGGTCGGTATTGAGGAAGAGCAAAAATGGATTGGTGCAGCCGCCGGGAATGAGGGAGCCCAGCAAGTCGTTCTGGAGTGCTTGCAGGGCATCTTCCACGGGCGCCAGGATATCAGCTTCGGTCATCTGCAAGCGCGTGCTATACAGCGTGGTGCTATGGATCATCAAGACGATGCCCACCAGCAGACCCGCCAGGGCCAGGGCCACCAGAAGCTCGATGAGGGTCAGGCCGCTAGCTGAGGCTGGCGCGCACGGCGCCCCATCCTGTCCGGGCATATCCGAGCAGCTGGGCTGGCGACGAGCGGAAAGGCGCCAATTCATCTCATTGAAAGAGGACGTATAGGAAAAAGATGAGACCGGCCAGAACCAAAAAGCCGATCACGGTGAAAGCTATCATCCAGAGGCGGCGATTATCACGGCTGCGCGCCCCAAAGGGCGAGACGCTAGCAAAGGATTTCGGAGCGATCACCGCTGGCGCCGCATCCACTATCACATGCGTTTTGGTGGCTAAATCCGAAGAGATTTTCGAATTGGGCATATCAAACAATAGCTCGGTGGATCCCACCTGGATGACCTGTTTGGGCTGAAGTTCGACTTCGGTGACGCGCTCAAAATTCACTTGGGTACCATTGGTGGAATTGAGATCATGCAGGATGTAACGGTTGCCGCGCCGGGCGATATAGCAATGTTGAGAGGAGGCCGCCCCATCATTGACGATAATATCGCAATTCGGGTGGCGCCCGAGCACGGTGCGGTCCTTATTGATCTCAAACCGCTGGCCCTTCAATTCGCCTGACATACCAATGAGAAAAGCCATGCTATACCCTCATCCCCTTTCCCGCCGGGGTCTCTGGATCTTGCTTGCGCAAAAGATACCTTGCAGTATGTGGTGGCCGAAGAAAAAAGTCAAGGCATGACCTCAGGCCTTCAAGACCCGTTGTACACGGTTGCCCAGGACCGAAACTATTTCATGTGGAATGGTTTCCAGGCGGTTGGCTATGGCTTCGGCCGAATGGGGATCTTGCGGCCGGTCACTGATCAAGCAGGCTGCTGAGCCAAGCTCCGCCCCGCGCACATCGGTCAGATCAACCAGTGTAAAATCCATGCAGACCCTGCCGATGACCGGCGCCCGCTGTCCCTGAAAATCCACCCAGCCGGCATTGGAACAGCGCCGGGAATAACCATCGGCATAGCCGATCGGCAAGATGCCCAAGCGTGTTTTGCGCCGCGCCACGAAGGTAGCGCCATAGCCGCAGCTTTGGCCGCGCCGCAGCCATTTAGCGGCTACCAGAGGTGCTTCCAGTCGCAAGGCGGGGCGTAAGCCGTCGGCGCCGCGAAAGAGTTGGCTGCCGAACCCGTATAAGGCGCGGCCGGTTCTGACCATGTCCAAGCGGGCCGCTGGCAGATTGAAGATGGCCGCACTGTTGGCCATATGGCAGATAGGCCGCCCGTTAGTCCGGCCCAAATTATCCAGCAGGGATTTAAATGTGACCCATTGCTGGCGCGCATGCGTCAGGTCCGGCGCATCGGCCCAGGCAAAATGGCTATAGAGGCCTTCGAGCTTGAGGCCCGGTGTTTTTTGACTGCGTTGAATAAGTTCCTGGGCCTCATCTATCCCACAGCCATTGCGCCCCATACCAGTATCGATTTTGAGGTGGTATAGCGCTTTCCGGCGGCGGCGGCGCGCGGCCGCAGCCAGCATATCCAGTCCGGCCTGGCTGGTGACCGTGGCCCGCCAGCCGGCGGCCAGGATCAAATCAAGCTGCGCGCGCAGGGTTTTGGCCGGGGCGTATGCCTCCAGCGGGCGAAAGATAAGGATGGGTTTCCGGATGCCGGCCTGCTGTAACTCCTGGGCCTCGTTCAGGGTGGCGACAGCCCAACAGGCGACCTCCAGCCCCGCCAGCGCCCGGATGACCAGCGGTGCTCCATGGCCGTAAGCATTGGCCTTAACCACCGCGCAGACGCGAGCGCCTCGGCTTTTAGCCAGCACTATTCTGAAATTATGGCGTAGCGCCGCGCGGCTGATATAAGCTTTGATTAAACTGGACATGGCCCTTGCATACTAATTTTTTGATGAGAGCGCCTTCAAGTTAAATCAGCCGATGCCGCGGTCATCCGCGGCTGAATGGATGGGGATGCCTGGGGCTGGCGCGGCGCGGGCTGTTGCGGCACAGCCAGTTTGCCATCCATGAACTCAATGATGTGGCCTTTATCTATGAGCCAGCGTAAGTGGTTGATGAGTTGGGCCACTGGCGGACCCTCGGGCGCGCTCGCGCCTTGCAAGGCAGCTACTAGGTCGGCCCGGCTGAGGCCCGGATGCGCTTCCAGGTGTTCCAGGATGCGTCTGATATCAGCTAAAGCTTGGGCGGCGGCCATGGGTTGCGGACGAATGGCTGTGATGAAGGAGCTTTTGGGAGCCGTTTTGAAAGTATGCAACCCATAGGAACGAAAGGCCGCCTGCAGAGCCATGGCCATCTTGATCGGGAAACGACTTTCCCGATACCAGGCTTGTTGAATGATCTGTTTGAGGGTGGGATCTTCTATTTGGCGGCTGAGCGGGCCCGCGATGACAAAGCGTTTTCCCTGGCGGATCAAGGTTGGCGCCTGCTGTTCACGGAAATGGAGCTCGGCTTCCGCGCGCCGGTTGAAAATCTGCGCGCTAGCATCCGGCTGCCGCGGCCGATAGATCATCTGTTGGCAAAGGGCCTGTTTCCATTGCTCGATGGCCGCCGGATCGGTATCGTTGATGATTTTGGCGCGGTATTCCTCGAGTGGCAGACTGGCGAAGCGGGTCCGATGCATTTCCAACAGGCTATCGTTAAAGGCGTGATGATTGGGCGGCCCCAATAAGGCGCCGCTTAAGCCGCAACGCGCCACACACATGAATTTACCCTTGGGCGGCTCGACCTGGATGGATTCCCCTTCGTAGAAGAGATCAAAATGCTTGGCCAAGCCATGCTGGATAACCTGCTCCGAGGAGAGGAATAGCAGCTGGCATTGTCGGCATTGATATAACTGATGGGCGCGGGGAGCTTGCGCAGCGAGTTCCAGTTTGACAGCATGATATTCTGGCCGGCTTAGAAACATGGCAGCTACATCCATTAGCGCATAGGCCCGGGCGGTTTTAGCGAGCAGGTTGGCTAACGGCTTGAGTCCGCGCCGTTCCGGAATAAAGCTGACGGTGAGCTCTAGACCCAGCTGGTTAGCTTGCGGCCGCTGCCCCCGCCTATGGTTCACTCCACTATCCGGGGTGGTGCGCGGCTGTCTGCGCGAACTATCCGCCGGCCGGCGCGCGGCTGGGTTAGCCCGACCATCGAAGCGTCTGCGGCCTGAGCGCGGCTGGGAGGCATGCGGCCGAGCGCCTTCTGGGGAGGCCGTATAGGCGTGGGCCGGCTGGCGCGCCCAAGCCGGCCCAAACGCCAGATCGAGGAGCAGGGGCTGGGCCTGACTCAGAGCACCTGGGTTGGTTTCAATGTCTTTTTGCCCTATGCTTGGCGCTGGTTTCATCGACGGCTTTCAATCCCCACCATCAGCTTCATCCTGATAACTCACGCGACTGTTCAGCAATCGGATTCTCTTCCGCGGGAGCATCCTCTGGCCCGGCGGGCGGGAGCGTTGCATCGGGGCCCACGTGTTGTTCGGCGTCAGCCTCATTGGCGGGTGTATCGGGCGGAGGTGGCGTGGTGAAATCGCGGGTTAAGTTGCGCGCCGCCCGCCGGAATTCTTCCAAAGCCTGTCCCAGCGAGCGTGCGATCGAGGGCAGCCGCCGGGCACCGAAGAGCAGTAGGGCCACCAAGAGGATCAGCAGGATTTCCCCCGCTCCGATGGAACTACCCAAAAAAGCCAGATGCATCATGATGCTTTTTATTTTGGAGGCCGGCTTCAGTTTTGCTTTGCGCAGCCTGCGAGGGTGTGACGCATGGTCATCACAAGTCGTTCGGCCCCGCCCGCCTGCCGGTTGGCTTCATTGAGATCCCTGGTAAGAGGGCTGAAGCTCCGGCGCTTTGGCTCTGGCGGCAGAAGGCCTTAGCGACCCGCTGTAAATAGATATAGAGCAGGGCCCGGCCCCCTGCAGGCGGCCCGCGGAAGCACCCTTCCGACTATCTCTCAAAAAACACGAATTCGTCGCGCCGGTTCAGGCGCCAAGCTGATTCGTCATGCCCCGCATCCAGGGGAACTTCCTTGCCCAAACTCCGTGTTTGGATTGCGTCGCCATCAACGCCTAAACCAATCAGATAAGCGCGCGCTGCCAGGGCACGCCGCTCACCCAGAGCCAAGTTATATTCGGCGCTGCCGCGTTCATCGCAATGCCCTTCAATGATAACTCCGGCCTTGGGGTTTTGGTGCTTCAGGTAATCAGCCACCATCTCGAGCTTGAAGCGTTCCGCGGCCTGAATTTGAGCGCTATCGTAATCGAATAAGACGTTTTCCACTTGGATATCGGCCAGAATCTTCAAACTGCCCGGGCGCGGGCCAAACATGGCCTGTTCCGTATCGGTTTCGCCCAGGATGCCGCTCATGGTATCGTTGCTCAGGGCACTTCTCTTCTTACGGCAGCCGGTCGAAAAACACATTAGACCAGCCAGCAAGACAGTAAGAACCATAAATCCATAATGCTTTGCCATGGCGCTCCCCCTTGTATGAATACAGATTATTTAGGAGACCAATCTGCCGCCGACCAATCCCCTGTGATGGCATCTGGTAGCAGACTTATACAAGAACGACTGATCATGTCAACGACAAAAATACGCGAACGGTAATTCTGGACCCGAGTGCAGACCAGATGCCGTCCATCAGGGGCCCAGGAGGGATCTTCATAGCTGGCATCGGTGGGGGTGATTTGTTGGGTGGCTAGCGTGGTGGGATGCAGCACAAAAATTTGGAATATTTTACCCACCTGGCTGCTATAGGCAATGAACCCATTGGGCCCCCAGTCGGGGTCAACATTTTGTGATCCGGAGCTGGTAATGCGCCGTGGTTCACCGCCACTGCGATCCATAATATACAGCTGAGGAGCGCCGGAACGGTCGGAAACAAACACGATCTGGCTGCCATCCGGTGACCAGGAAGGGCTGGCTTCAGCGGCATGCCTGGTATAGGTGAGCCGGGTGAGACGCCGGCTGCTCAGCTCCATGATGAACAGATCGGGATTGCCGTCTTTGGAAAGCGTGAGAGCTACCTCGCGGCCATTGGGCGCCAGGGCCGCACAGGCATTCAAGCCGGGATAGCTGGCGATATTACGGCCCTGCCAGGAATCACCCTGTAGGGTGATCAGATAGACATCGGGGAATTGCGAGCGATAGGAGGTGTAAACCAGCTGCTGTCCATCGGGCCCCCATTTCGGCGTCAGGCTCAGGGTTTTATGGTTGGTTAACTGGCGCAGATTCTGGCCATCCGCATCGCACAGATAAAGTTCCTTGCTGGGCGCATGATGCCCCACCAGGACGATGCGCGAGGATGCCATTCCCGGGCGACCGGTGAGCGCGAGGACGATTTCATCGGCCACTTTATGCGCCAGGCGCTGCGCGTTTTCCGCTTTATCTTTGAAAGTTTTGTGGAGATAGTGCTCGCGCGACATAGTATTATAAGCATCGCAGCGCACGATGATCTGCGCGCCACTCAACTCCACCTCACCGCGTAAGGCATATTCAGCGCGCCCGACGGTGGCAATTTTGAAGTATTCCGAGCGGATCAAATCCGCTTCCAATGTCCGGCGAAACAGGGCCGCGGCCCCTTCATCCGCGCTCTTGAATAGGGCCATATCTAAGAGCGAAATCTCGTTCATGGGCTTAACAACGCGCACCTGCGCCGCCGCGCTCCAAGGCCCGCTTAAAAATACTGCCATTAATAACATTCCCAGATGTTTCATGCTGCACTCCCTGCGCCGCGGCCCTGGTCCATACGCCAGGGATATTCGCGCTAGCGATCTGTTCTTTTGAGGTGTTTCAAGCGTCGGCGATATTCCCGAGCTCCGTAATAATGCTTACCGGAAAAACGGTGCCACATACGATAAAAGAGAAAATAAGACCAGGGCTGATGCCGATTCCCAATTTGATCCATGGCCAAGTGCGTTCCGAACCCAATCAGCAGACCCAGCAGGGCCGGCTTCCAATCGATCAACCACAAGAGCACCAGCATCACCAGGATCCATTCCCAAGCATGCAAGAAGATATAGATGTTTTCGAATAAGCCAGTCTCAAAGACGGCTATCAAATGGCGCCAACGGATGCGCCGACCGTATTGCAGGCTGTAATCCAGCACATGATCCAAGTCCACGAAAACACCCGCCAAAAAACAAGCCCCCGCGGCGGCGGCGGAACGCAGCCATAGCCAGACCAGCCCACTGACGATCAAGGAGGCGATGGCATGATGGGGCAGTTTCATAAACGAATCCTCAAATATAACTGGCGGCCATTGAAAAGACAAGGTCCTAGCTGGGTCTGGCTCTCGGGCGCATTTGTATCGCCGCAGAACCCCTCGCTGGCATCGGTGGGCCTTTTGCTCAGCGCCCCGGCAAGCCCTTGATGCCGACCTTGGCCAGCCCCTGCGTGGCCGGACTGGGTGCGAAATGGGAGCCGCCTGTTTTTCATCCTTCGGGTTAACTTTCCGCGCTGGCGCGCTTGACCAGCCAGCCTAAATATATGAAAATAGCCGTCCAAAGACAGGTTGCTAAGGTTTAGCCCGCTCAGCCGATCCGGATGATGGAACAAACCCTTGTCCACGGCTGGCTGGCATATTTGGATTGGTCCAAGCATTAAGAGGCTGCGGCGCAGCAAGCTTATGGGTTACCAGGCAATATATTTGCAGTCCATAGCCTTGGCCATTCTGCAGGGACTGACGGAATTTCTGCCGATCAGCAGTTCGGGGCATTTAGTCATTGTGCGCGCTATTTTTGATTGGTCGGACGAAGGCGGCCTGCTATATGACACGCTCCTGCACGCCGGTAGTTTAGCAGCCTTACTCATCTATTTTTGGCGTGATTGGCTGGCGATTTTGCAAGGGTATGCCCAGCCGCGCGTGCGGAGCTTGAGCTGGCAGCGGCGCCTGCCCTGGCTGCTGCTGGTGGCCACCTTGCCCGTGGCCCTGGCCGGGCCGTTGCTCAAACCCTGGCTGGAGAGCGCTTTGGTTTTGCGTAATCCGCGGATGGTGGGCTTGAGCATGTTAGCGACGGCTGTGTTTTTCTGGTTGAGCGAGCGGCGTTTGGCGGCTGGGCGCGCGGCGCCGGAAGCCGGCGCGTTAGGTTTTCGGCAGGCCCTGATTATTGGCCTTTTACAGGTAGTAGCACTTTTGCCCGGGGCCTCTCGTTCGGGTTGGACCACGGGCGCTGGCATGTTATGCGGGCAAGCGCGCCCGGCGGCCATTCGCTTTGCATTCTGGATGGCTCTGCCAGCCATTGCCGGCGCGGTAATCTTGCAGAGCCGTGAACTTTGGGCGGCGCCGGCGGCCCAGATGGCGCCGCTGCCTTTGTTGCTGGGTTTTCTATTTAGTTTTCTGGCCAGCCTGGGGGCGATCCATTTTTGTCTTAAGTTTTTCCGGTCCCATACCCTGCGGGGCTTTGCCATTTATCTGGCCATAGCGGGGCTGTTGATCGTAGCTTTATAAGGTTTGAGCGCCCGGGGTACGGCCGGAGCTATCCGTGGCGCCATCATTTTGTGCAGTATGTCCCTGCTTCATAACAGCCTGCGTGTGGTCCCAGCCAACTGGCTGGAGCCGCTGGATTTGACCTCTATTTTCGGGGCGCCGCCGCCGGAACTGGAAGTGGATTTAGGGTGTGGGAAAGGACGTTTTTTGTTGGCGCGCGCCCAGCGCTATCCCCAGGTTTGTTTTCTGGGGATAGATCGTTTGTTATTACGTATCCTGCGTGTGGAGCGGGCGATCCAGCGCCTGCATTTAACCAATATTCGCCTTTTATACGCGGAGGCTGCTTACGCGCTCAGTCATCTCCTGCCCAGCGCGGCCGTCTCGGTTTATTATATTTTTTTCCCCGATCCCTGGCCGAAACGTCGCCATCATCGCCGGCGCTTGTTTGCCGCGCCATTTCTGGATGCTCTGCATAGAACGCTGCGCCCGGCCGGTCGCGTGCATATCGCCACCGATCATGATGATTATTTTGCGGTGATCAAGAGGGTCTTTGCCGCCGATAGCCGTTTCATGTCTCAGGAGCCTTTGGAGCTGGAGGACGCTGAGCGCACCGATTTTGAAATGCTCTTTTTACGGCAGCACCAGGCCATTCACCGCTGTTCCTTCAGCAAGGTCTTCTGATCGGGGCGCGGGGTCGCGCGAGCGGGTCGTGGCGGGAGCGCATAGCTCGATCCAGTCCAGCTCCGCGGCCGCCCGACTGGCGGTATACTGGCTATTACAGGAGATCCCCAATCCGATCTTGGCTGGCACGAACCCAAACTCCCTCCGGAAATCTTCGGCTATATTCCGTTCCTCGATAAAAAATTCAGCCTTGTTGCCCGACTGTTGGTTGCGCAGGCTGAACCACTTCACGGTGACCAGGCCGCCGGCATAGCTCGCCGTGCCGCTGGTGCCCACGGGTGTTTCGGTTTCCCAGCGATAGGCCAGGGAGCGTTGTTTAAGCATGCTGCCAGCGTTGATATAGATGCCGATGGCTTGATCATCTCGGGCGGCATCGCGCCCATCCGCATTGGCGGGCCACTCATGCACGCGCCAGCGCCAGCGTAGAATGGGAGTTCGTCGCAAATCCACCTCGTCGAGCTTCATGAGCAACGAGGCGCTGGCTTGCTCGGCTTCCATTGCGAGATAGCTCCCGGCATTATGCGCAGAATTGGTGATATAGAAGATGGCTTTTTTTGTGCCGGGCTTACCGCGCACTTCCCAGCAGGGTGCCAGAGTATGGAAATCTTCACGCCAGTCCGCGTTGTTTTGTGAAACGCCACTATCGGCCCAGGCGCCGCTGCCTGCCAGGGCATAGCATAAAATCAGCCAGCTATAGCGCAATCTAATCATCATGGTTCCTTTCTTGCGAGCGCTCTGTTCAGGAGAGGTGGATCTGTTTGCGCCAGCCCGGCGTTAGGGTGCCGCCGCTTCCAGAAAAGGATCGCTGGCGCTCTCCGGCATGCGTTGCTGCTCGGGCGGCGGAAGGTCATGCTGCCGCGCGAAGGCTAGAAAGCCCTCTTCGCCCATAAAACGCCGCAAGAGACGCGTATCGGTTTGCGTCAGATCCACCCGTATCAGTCCATCCACTACATGGGAAAATTTGGCATCCACATTAAAACATAAAATGGAAGCGTTCAACTTCAGGTAATGCCGTAGGAGCACGGGAATGCCCTTGCCGTCTTTCTCGATTTCAGAAATGAGGAGCGAGATATCATCAATATCACGGAAGAAAGAGCGCAAAGAGAGAGCATCCACGGTTTTCAGGCGCCCCGGGCGGTAGGGCACTCGCGGCCGCACATAGCGAGCTAATTCCTTATCCAGCTTGTTCTGGCGCAGGAATTGCACGATGAGCCGTTTGGAGACGATGTGATAATCATCGCTGATGCTCACCGGCCCAAACAGGATTTTATATTGCGGATGGCGCACGATAAATTGGCCGATGCCTTTCCAGAGCATGGCCAGACAACTGTATTCCCTTTGGTATTTGGAAATGATGAAGGAACGCCCCAGCTCAATGGCATTTTCAAATTGAGCCAGAAACCCGCGTTTGAAGCGAAAGAGCGTATTGGTATAAAGGCCCTTGGGTCCCAAGCGCCGCAGGATATCATTGGTGAGCCCCAAGCGGTAAGCGCCGGCCAGTTCCTTGGCCGGATTATTCCAGAGAAACAAGTGCAGGTAGTGATCGTCGAAGCGATCCAGATCAAGGGCTAGACCGGTGCCTTCCTGGACGTCACGAAAGGTGATTTCGCGGAGCCGCCCAATTTCCCGGAGCACGGCCGGGATTTGCGGCGCACTAGCGATGAAGACGCTGAATTCCTTGGTTTCCAGGAGCCGGTTTTCGGGTGGTAAACATGCGATGTCTTCCCCCAGCTGTGTTGAGGGTACCGGCGCAATGATCTCCGTGGCGGCGCGCGGCCGGGCTCTGGGGAAAGAGCGCGAGGATAAGCGTTGCCGCCGCGGTCTACGATTTTGCAGGAAATAAGTGTTAGTTCTCAGATATTGGATGATGGCCTGATCGGATCCGAAATCCTTAAGAACCTTCCACGGAATGGGTTTGCCGATATAAACTTCGATGGTTTGAAAGCTTTTATTGGCTAATTCACGCGGCAGGAGCGCCGTGCGTAAAAGCGGATGCAATAAGCCCATGATTTGAAATAAGAGGCTGTTTTTGCCCGGGAAATACACGGGCAAGACAGTGCTCTGGGCATGGCGGACGATGCCGCTGATATGCGGAGTCCAGCGAGAATCAGTGACTTCGGCCTGATGCCAGCGCAGGTGGGAGACCTCACCGGCCGGAAAAGTAATCAGGGCCCCACCTTGTTTCGTCCACTGAATGGCTTCCTTGAGAGCACTCGCATTTTGTAACCGCGCTCCGGGCTTGCCGAATACATCTACGGGGATGATATGCGAGCGGATTTCCGATAAATGTTGCAGCAGGTAATTGCCCAGGATTTTGACGTCGGGCCGAGCCTTGGCCATGATGGCACCCAAGATGACGCCTTCCAAGCCACCAAAGGGATGATTGCCCACTGTGACCAAAGGGCCCTGGGTGGGGATTTTGCGTAAATCCGCTTCCGAAACAGCGTAGCGGATATGGAAGTGTTTCAAACATTTATCAAAAAAATGGGCCGAGCTCGGATCGCTGCTGATTTTAGAGTAGATGTCGTTGATGTGTGTGAGCATCAAGGTTTTTTCGAGCGGCGAGGCCAAAAGACCCATCAAGCGGCGGCGCAGCGGATGGTGTCCAGTGGCTTTCAGGTCAAAAAGCCGGCGGGGAGGCGTTGCTTCCGACTCAGTCTTGGATGATTGCGCATGTATCGCCATGATGTCTTAAGAGCTGCTCTAAGCCTCGACGATCGAGAGGAGCTCTCGCCGTCACCGGTTCTGCCAAACCCTCATTAATCCTTAATGGTATGGCTTGAGGACGGTTGGATCAAGCGGTAAGTTTCCATGGTCAGAAAAGCGCGGGCGTGTTAAATTGAACGCCAGCATGTCAGACACGAGCACCCAGATGATGTCCAGCGCTATACCGGCGCTCCCGGCTGAGGATCCGAGCGATGCGCGGCTCGCTCTGTTTTTTTTGGCGCGCGGCTTTACCCGCATTTTCTGGGGTTTATTGGTGGCCTTGATCTTGTTTTTTGGACGTGTGAGCATAGTGGTCACGCCCGGGATGAAGATTTCCGCCTATGTCGTCGGCTGCGCGCTGGCCGCTTGGGGCGTCTGGACCCTGGCCGCCGCTGGCCTAGACAGCCGGTGGTGGCGCCGTTGCTGGCGCGCGACGCTGGGGCTGCTCCTGCTGACTATTTATTTCGCGCCTTTTCTGGAATGGTGGAAAAGGGCGCCGCAGGTGCCGCTCTATCTTGTCAATGTACTGGGACTATTGCTGGCCAGTATGCTGACGCTGTTATTGCTGGACTTATTGGCGGCGGATATCTTCCGCCGCCTGGAACAGTGGCCGGCGCGGCGCGAGGCCTTGGCCTTTGGCGGCAGCGTGTTTCTGCTGATGATAGCGCCGCTGGTCGTAACGGTCTTGGCCTCTTTATGGGCGACCATCCGTTATCAGACCAGTTTTGAGTTTGAAATGTGGCGCATGATCCTCCATCTGCCCATAGGGGTTTATGCGATTTTAACCGTTCCCTGTTCGCTGACCCTGTTCACCATCTGGAAAGCCCGCGCGCTATGTTATCAGCGTTTGGCGAATGCCAGGTGAGGTCACGCCTGCGGTTCAACCTCTCTGCGCCAGGCGCGCTGGAGCCGTTCGGGGGTGGACGCCCCAGCCGGAAACTGTTATTTTGCATGTCGATGCGCTTATTGCCCTTTCAACAATTCGGCACGCTGATGTTCAATGCTTTTCTGGACATCATCCGCCAGCCCATTGTGCTGCTGCTGGTAGCGACCTCACTGGCTGTAACCAGTTTGTTGCCGATGGTATCGCTCTTCATGTTCGGAGAAGAGGTGCGCCTGGTGCAGGATGGCGCCCTGGCTTTACAGCTGGGGATGGGCTTATTGCTGGCCGGCACGGCGGCCTCGGCGGCGCTGTTTCAGGAAATCCATCGCGGCACAGCGGCGGCAGTCTTGTGTAAGCCGGTTAGCCGCCCACTTTTTTTCCTAGCCAAGTATGGCGGGGTCTTGCTGGTGCTGGCCCTGTTTTGTGTGTTCAGCTTGGCGGTGACTCTGCTCAGTGTGCGCTTACCGTTGGCGCATCTGCAAACAGACTGGCGTTTAGGCGGCATGCTGTATGCGGTCTTGCCGACGGCTTTCCTGCTGGCGGCCGGCACCAATTTTATTTTTCGGCGGCCGTTTGTATCGCAGGCCTTCGCTTTTCTGGCGCCTTGTTTGGGCATTGCTTTTCTGGTGGGCGCCGGGCTGGATCCCACCGGGCATTGGTGCGCCTACGGGTCCTTGCTGGCCTGGCGGCTGGCGCCGGTTAGTGTGCTCATTGGCCTGGCATTGGCCGTTTTTGCGGCCTTGGCACTGAGCCTCTCCACGCGCCTGGCGCCGGCTTTCACGCTCTCCATTGCCGGGGCTGTCTTTTTGCTGGGGCTCTTGGCCGATTATCTCTTTGCGCCGGCGGCTGCTCGTTCGCTGTTGGCCGCTCTATGCTATGCCGCCTTGCCCAACGGCCAGAATTTCTGGCTGATAGACACTTTGGCCAGTGGCGCCGTCATTCCCTGGGGCTATGTGCTGGGCGCCGCAATCTATGCCGGCTTATTGATCGCCGGTTTGCTTTGTTTTGGATTGGCTGCCTTTCGGCATGTGGAAATCCATTGATCTTTCTCCAGGAAAAACAGCTTCTGCTTCAAGTAAGCGCTGCTCCTATGCTCGGGCAGGCAACGCGGGTCAGGGAGAGAGCCCGGCCGACTTTATGGAAAGCTCACGCCTCTTTCCGGCTGCGATCCGATTTCCAGATGCAGCCGGGGCGCGGCGCCTTCGGCTTCCATCCAGAGCCGGCCGGTTTTGAGCGGGCGTACATCCTCCAGCCAGGTTTTAATGGTTGGGATCATAGCGCCGCTGGCAGCGGGGGGCGCCGCGGGAGTTGACCGCAGGGCGCGCAGACCCGTCAGGGGCAGCTGCAGGGCCCGCCCACATATATCCAGATCGGCCCAGATGAGCATGCTGGGATTATGTGCTGACAGGTTTTTTTGCCAGCGCGGCTGAGGCCCGGCTGACGCTGTTGTGCTGGGATCTTTCAGCAGCTTGAGCAAACTGCGGGCGTTGCTGGAAAGAATCAGCCATTGTCCGTCCACGGCAAAGGCTGGCCGGTCTTCGATGGTCGCCAGCCAATTAGCGGCGGTGGCTTCCAGGGTATAGATGGCAGTCGTGCCGACGCGCAGGGCGCTGGGATCAATTATCAGGCCGCAACGGTAGCGAGCATTCAATTGATCCAGCAAATTGTTGATGAAAGGTTTGATGGTGTCGGTCCGTTTCACTTTCATGTATATGGTGAGCGCAGGCACCTGCATGCGCCAGGGTTCCTTACCAAAACCGCCGCCATCTGGGCCGCTGAGCAGGGTGAAGGTCAGGGGCTGGCTCTCATCCAGGAGAGCGCCTGCGGCCAAGGTCTGGCGCACTATTTGCCACCAAGCAGGAGTGGCCCGGGCTAGTCCCGGCAGGTTGAGGATGGTATCCAGCGGGAGCAGGGCGATCAGGATGGGTCGATCGTCCAATCCTCTCGCCAGGTCTAGGGCCAGGGGAGCTTGCGGGTGGGGAGCTGGTTCCAAGCGCAGTGTGGCGGCCAGGCCTTCGGCATCCAAGTGATCTATGGCATAGGTCAGCGTGGTGGTCGCCTTGGGTGCTCGGCCGAAGGCCGGCCAACGCCACCAGCCTTTATCCTGAATCGCGGCATCTTGGTCAAGCTCCGGGTGCCCCGCGGAGGCCATGGAAGGCGCTCGGCCATCATAGGCCATGATGACCTGGCGCATGGCATTTGTATCGCTAGAAAAACAGATCAGGGCGACTCCTTCTCCGAAAGCCAGCGACCAATGCGCGGTGGCTGAATCAGTCTGCGGCTGGCTGATCCAGATGGGGCGGCCATGGCAATCTTGGGCGGCCCGTGTCAGCCCCGGCACGCGTTTTACAGATAACCACCAACGTAAAAATTGGCTGTAGCTCCCAATCCAGCTGGCGCATATCCAAGTTGGTTCCTGGGTTATTCCTCCAGCTGGTACATAGGCGATCAGCGTTTCCTTGTTGGCCAGGCGGAGGCAGCTGGCGGCTGGTCCATTTGTTGGCCAGTGGAGAAAAGCGCGCAGGATGGGATTGGTGGCCAGATTATGCCATCGGCCACCCAGGTTCTGGTGGGAACTGAGCAGGCTAGCATGGGCGGGGATGGCGCGGTAGAGAGTCGCGGGGCGATATGGCGTCCAGGCCAGATACACAACCAGGGCGGCACAGCCTAAACTAAGCAGCCCCCAAAACACGCTACGCCGCTGGCAACTCATAAGGCATTCATTCCGAAATCTGCCGCGCATCGGCTGGTGAGGGCTTTTGCAAAGTTCCGATCAGGTCGCCGATCCGGTCGAGACCCTGGCGTGAAAGATAATCCTCCAGGCCGGCAATAACCGCGAGCGTAGTTTGGGGTGCGCTGAAATTAGCGGTGCCCACCGCCACCGCCGTGGCGCCGGCGATGATGAAGGCCAAGGCTTCAGTGGCCGAGGTGATGCCGCCCATGCCGATCAGCGGAATGGTCACAGCTTGCGCTGCCTCCCAAACTTGTTTGAGTGCGATGGCGTGGATCGCCGGCCCCGTCAGACCACCGGTGATATTCGCCAGCCGAGGTCGACGCGTTTCCACATCAATGGCCATGGCCGGAATGGAATTGATTAAGGAGATGGCATTCGCCCCGCAATCCTGTGCGATCCGCGCAAACTCTCCGATCTTAGCGATATTGGGAGATAACTTGGGAATCAGCGGCAAATGAGTCTTGGCCCGCACCGCTGCAATAACCTGGCGGGCCATTTTAGGATCCGTGCCGAAAGCCAAACCGCCCGCTTTAATGTTGGGGCAAGAAATGTTTAATTCCAGTCCATGCACGCCCGGTACGCCCTCAAAGCGTTCGGCCACATCACGGTATTCCTCCAGAGAACGCCCCCAGATATTGACGATAACGGGCACATCATATTGCTTGAAAAAAGGCAGGTGATCCTGGATAAAACTCTCCACCCCAGGGTTTTGTAAGCCGATAGCATTCAGCAGACCGCAGGGCACTTCCACCAGGCGCGGCGTGGGATTACCCCGTGCCGGATGCAGGCTGATGCCCTTGACCACAAAGGCTCCCAGCCGGTTGAGATCAACCAGCCCGGCATATTCCGGGCCGTAGCCGAATGTTCCCGAGGCGACCATCACCGGGTTGCGCATGGCAATGCCGCCTAAATTGACGGCCAGCCTCTCGTTGGGTTCAGGGTTCGTTGTCATCCCAAATAATCTCCCGACTTTCAAATACGGGACCTTCTATACAGGTGCGCGCCCACTGCCAGTCAGCGGGCTGGGGCGGCGCGGCGTCCGGTTTTTTGATTTTCTGTACACAGGCCAGGCAGGCTCCCACGCCGCAGCCCTGGTGCCGATCCAAGGAAAGCCATGCGCGCCAGCCCCCGCTCTGTGCCAGCTGCGCTACCGCGCGCAGCATGGGCATGGGGCCGCAAGCAAAAAATTCCAGCGCGCGCTGCTCGGATTGCTGTTGGAGCCAAGCCTTCAGGACTTCGGTCACCAAACCTTTTTCGCCCTGCGAGCCATCCTCGGTGGCGATCCGGATCGGCCATCCGATTTGGGCGAAATCCTGAAGGCATAAGATGTTTTTGGCGCAGGATCCGCCCATAAATATAACACCTTGCCGGGGAGCGCTTTGAGCCAATAAATACAGGGCGGCTATGCCATAGCCGCCGGCCACCAGCAGGGGATAAGATTCCGGGTTAATGGGCGGAAATCCATTGCCCAGCGGCCCCAACAGATTGAGGTTGTCATCGGCTTGCAGGCGCGCCATGGAGCGTGTGCCCTGGCCAACGCTTTTGTAAAGGAGGGTCAGCCTGGCGCCCTCGGTTTTGAAGACGCTGAAGGGACGGCGTAAGACGGCGGCATCCAGCTGGGGTACGCGCACCTGAACAAACTGTCCCGGCCGCACCTGGGGCGCGATGCGTGGCGCCTCTAGGATCAAAAGCCGATAAGCGGCCGTCAGGGGTGTGTTTGATATTACTTTCGCGCTTTCAATCTCCATGGCAGCTCCTGAGAGTCACCCACTATGGCATGGCCGAGCGGGCTTTGGCAATTGTTATTCTTGAGAGGCTCAGCTCGGCAGCTTGCCGAGCCTCAGAGAGCAGGGGAGCTGCGCAGCTCGGCCGGGGTTTATGAGAATATTCATCCCCGCCAGGCCCGGTATCTTCCCGCAGAAAACAGCTTTTGGCGGCGTACTTTTCTGAGGGATAGCGCGCCAAATTTTTTTGGAACGGCTTTAGCTAACGGGATTTTTGCGCTTGTGTTTCGAGAGCACTGGCGTTAATCTGCGGCATTTTCGGTGGCGAGTTCCAGAAAGAGTTGCATGGCAGGCAAAAATCCCAATCAGCGGCAGAAACTGCCGCCCTTTAATCGCATCTGTTCCATTGCCAGCAGTGGTATGCAGGTGCGTTTGGGGCGCAGCCTCATTACCATGGGCGGCATTTGTCTGGCGCTCGCCTATTTGGTGTCTATTCGCGTCAGTGGACTGGTGACCGAAAACATCGCTCACTTCTCGCAGGCCGTGCGCTGTTATGATTATAGCGGCCATTTTTTAGGATTGGAACAAGCTTACCATCCAGAACTGAAGATCACTCGTGCGCAAGTCGAGCGTTGGCGGGCTATATTATTGACGCGGGCGGCCAACTCTGTTTTTGGGGAAGTGCAGGCTGAGGCCACTAAACGTCGCCAAGCAGCGCCCAGCTTGGCTCAGCTCCAGGAAGGGGCCTGGCAGGATGGATCTTTCACCGACCTAGCTTTTTTGAACACCAGCGGCCGGCATCTGCGTGACGCCTATCTGCGCGAACAGGGCTTGGATGCTCTTCCGGAAGCAGCGCAGGCGCGCCAGCTGGAGCGGCTTTCCATGGCCGAACGCGCCCAATTGATTGCCGCCGGCGGGGCCGCCCCCACTTTAGCTGCTCTGCAAGCGTCCGCCGCGGCCGCTTTTGCTGAGCGGAACGAGATCACGGCGCGCGTCATCATGGGAGAGCTTGAAAAAACCTTGGATAAGGACGGCCTCACCGCCAACCTGCGGGATATAAGCGTCGTGCGCCAGGAGCGCGCGGCCCGCTATTGGATTATGGGCATTGTGTTGGTGGTGGCTGTCGCCGGTATAGCTAATGCCACGCTGATGTCAGTGACGGAGCGCTTTCGCGAAATTGGCACCATGAAGTGTTTGGGGGCCTTGGATGGCATGGTACTCTTGCTCTTTTTGGTGGAAGCGCTGGTGGTGGGCACGGTGGGCGTCATGACGGGTTTAGTGCTGGGCTGTTTGCTCAGCCTGGTCCAGCTGGGCATGCAATATGGCTGGGCGGCGGCGGCCGATATACCTTGGCGGGAAATCATCCTGGCGCTCTCTCAATTGGGGCTGGTGGGTATAGTGCTGACTGTCTTTGGTGGGGTGGGCCCGGCGCATGTGGCCGCGCGGATGGCGCCGATTGAAGCCATGCGTGTGGAGCAGTAAGCCGCGGCCGACCAGGATATTTGAGGATGAGTTTACGAAAATAAGGACCATGCAACCTGGAATAAAAAATATAACCACTGCTTTTCAGTTTGGCCATTTAGGGCGCCTGGGCATGACCCTGCTGCTACTGACGGCCGTCTTGATAACGCTCTTTTGCAGCACAGTGATTTTTTTTGTGATCCGCAGTCAAGCGGAGAAAGTACCGCATGCGGTCTTGCTGGATGCCGACAGTTTCATGGCGCTGGCTCGCTATCAAGATGCCGATATTTTCATGCAACAGGCCTTGGCCAAATATGGGCGCCAGCCGGATTTATTGCTGCGCATGGGCTGTATTCAATCCATGTTGGCCGATGAACATGCGGCGCTTGAGGATAAGGAGCGCTGTTTTGCCGCGGCCGACCAGCTGCTGCGGGAAGCCGCCGCCTTGAATCCTAAGGAATTGATGATTCTTTGGAATCGCGCCTTGCTAGCCTTTCGGCAAGCCGAGGCTTATCAAGCGGCTGGCCTGACGGCGCGGGCGCAGGCTTGTCGCGAGGAATTCTTGAGCTTGGCGCAGGCCGTGGGGCGGCGGCGAGATTGGCAGCCAGATTTGCAGCTGCACCTTGGTTTGCTGGCTGAATCGCGCGGCGATCAGGCGACGGCTATCGCGCATTATATCGCGGAATTCAATAACGCTCCGGATAACGCCACCGCTTATCAGTCTCTGCAGCGCTTGCGCCAAGACCAGGCCGCGGCGCGGCTGCCGATGCCGAGCTGGTATCTGGATGCGGCCGGGGCCAGTTTGCTGGTGCTGCTGGGGCTGGGGTTGCTGCATCGAGGATGGATGCACCAAGCGTCAGAGAGAAGTAGGCGTCATCTCAAGGAAGGATATCATGGCCACCAACACCAAACAGGTTGAGACTTTACTGCAGGATATTGTGGATCTGAGTGCCGGTCGTAAAACCGAGCAGAGCATCTGCGATGCGCATAAGCTTAAGCCGGCCCAAGTCCGCGAATTGGTGACCATGGCCGGCAATATGGTGGCCCGCAAGGAATTTGTGGACAGCTCACCGGCGCTCAGCGCGGCGGATGATGCCGACCGAGAAACCATCGTGCGTGCGGAGAATGTGCGCCGCACATATCGCATGGGCAAAGAGGAAGTACATGCCTTGAACGGCGTCCATCTGCAGGTTTTTCGCGGCGAGTATATGTCGTTGATGGGCCCTTCGGGTTCGGGCAAGACCACCTTGTTTAATATGCTCGGGGCACTCGATAAGCCCAGCGCCGGGCATGTCTATATTGACGAGGTGAATGTGGCGCAACTCACGGCCGCCGAGCTGGCCTGGCTGCGCTGTCGGAAGATCGGCTATATTTTCCAGACCTTCAATATCATCCCGGTTATGACGGCGCTGGAGAATGTGACTCTCCCGATGATTTTTGCCGATGAACATCCGGATGTTGCCCGTGAAAAAGGCGTGCAATTGCTGGAACGCGTGGGCTTGGGCGGCCGCGTGCAACATAAACCCTATGAGCTTTCGGGCGGCCAGCAGCAGCGGGTGGCCATCGCGCGGGCGCTGGCTAACGATCCGGCCATCGTTCTGGCCGATGAACCCACCGGCAACCTGGATACGACCACCGGTGAAGAGATTATTCAGCTCTTGCGCGCCCTTAACCAGGAACAGGGCGTCACCGTTATCTCCGCCACCCATGATATGAAAATGCTTTCGGTTTCGGATCGCATCGTTTGGATCAGGGATGGGCGCATCGACCGCATTGAACGGCGCGAGGATCTGGATATTCAAATTGGCCAGTTGCGCGAGACGGGATCGGCCGGCGCCTAGCAAGTATCCGGGCGTGGCGCTGAAAGTCATGGGTATGCATAGCAACCGAAAACAAAAAAGAGTGGTTACCTGGCGGGCGCTGGGGATCGGCCTATTGATTGCCTTGCTGACGGCTTTCTGCAACCCATGGTTGGAGATGGCCTTTGGCTCTACCGGAGCGGCTGGCAGTATTTTGCCGGAAATGGTGATCGCCCTCTTCGTGCTGTTGGTGCTGCTCAATCTGGGCTTGAAGCGCGCCAAGTTGCGTGTCGCGGAGTTGGTGGTGGTTTTTGCCGTGGCTTTTGCGGGCGGCGCGGTCTGCAATCGTATTCCGGCCGTAGTGGGCTTCATAGCTTTGCCGGAATCAGGGTTGCAATCTACCACTTTCCAGGATTATGCCAAGCCGCTCTTGGCCGATCGTTTTTATGTGCGAGATGCTGAGGTGGCTCGCGGCTATCTCACCGGGCGCGTGCCGGCTTTTGCCGATGAATTGGCCCAGCAGCGGCGGACCATCCGCGAGATCGAAGAGCGCCAGGCTGAACGGGAATTATCGGCACTGGAAGCCAAAGCATTGCAACAGGCTTGCGCTCAGGCGGCGGAGTTGGAGCCGATCGTCGCTCGCATCCAAGCGCTGGAAGAACAATTGCTGGCCAAGGAACAAGCGCTGCTGGCAGTGACCGGCGCTAAAGTTCCCGGGAGCAATATGAGCGCTAACGCTCTCCGGCTGGCGCCCGGCGCCAGCGCTGAAGAGCAGGAGCAGTTGAATGTGCTCTGTCAGGATATCCGGGATCTGCGGCATCAGAGCCAACGCACGCTCAACGCCTATTGGTATGGGCGCATCCTGCGCGCCTGGCTGCCGCCCTTGACGGCTTGGGGCTGGCTGATCGGGGGCCTGGTTCTTTTTGGGGCTGGCTATACTTGCCTGATCCGCAAGCAATGGCTCGAAAACGAGCGGATTGTCACGCCTTTACTGGAAGCTCCGCTCATGCTCATCGAGGGGATTGAAGGTCAGTCTGTCTTCCGCAACCGGGTGTTCTTGGTGGGCTTTGGCCTGGCGGCCAGCTATCTGGTTTGGAATACACTGGCCGCGATCTTTACCAATCTGCCGGCGATAACCCTGCAGCATGGTGTTTGGGAGCCGCTTTTTGGGAGCCGCTTCGGTGTGCCGCCCAATCCCGTTATTATTTTGCGGATCTATCTGCCAGTGCTGGCCATCAGTTTCTTCATTCGCCGCGACGTGCTCTTCAGTATCGTCTTTTTCTGGGTGGCCGCCGCCTTCTTCGGGCGCCTGCTCGATATGACTTCCTGCTTCTTTGGTAATACTTATTTTCTGGAGGGCAATCCCTATAATTGCAACCCGAACTGGGTGGCCATGGGTGCCTTTTTCGGATTTGGCATTATGACGATTTTTATGTCGCGCAGGTTTCTCTGGAAAGTGACGCGGCACATTCTGGGCCGGCCAACGGATCTGAGCGACGCCGCCGAGCTTTTACCCTATCGCCTGAGCGTACTATTCATTTTCGGCGGGCTGGGCCTCTTTTATTGGAGCCTGCTGCGTTTTGAGCTGTGTGCCTGGCTAGCGCTGGTCGTTACCTTGCTGACCGCCCTGATCTTGATTGCGGCGGCGCGCGTGGTTTTGGAAACAGGTCTGCTTTTCTTCCGCACGCCGATTTCCCTGGCGGATGCCATGCTCTATGCCTTGCGTAATACTCTGGCGCATACCTGGACCTGTATTCCCGGAGTTGCGGCCGGCCATGTTTATCTAGGGGAAATTAAGAACTTTACGGCTCAGGCCTTCGGGCATGTTAATAAATTGGCAGGCTCTTTGCCGGGGGCCGGTCGCTCGCGGCGCGCGCTGGGCCTGGGCGTGACCGTGGCGGTTGTGCTTTCCATGCTAGTCTGTCTGCTGAGCCAATTGAGCATGTCCTATGGGTTGGGCGTGAATGTGATGCATGGCACTTGGCATAATCGCGAGTTGCCGCGCGGAGCTTTGGAGCAGGGCGCCCGAACGCTCAAGGCCGGGAACCTGCCGGCGATTCGCGTGGCGGAAGGCGAGACGCCCAGCAGCGTGGTGCGCTCTTCCGAGTTTCAGGAGCGTGCCAAAGATGGTTTCAGCATTCCGGGCTTGGATCAAAGGCGGGGCTTCTTTTTGCTGGGTGGTTTCCTGGGGGTGTTGTTGCTTTCGGCCTTACGCGTTTTGGTGGTCTGGTGGCCGTTGCATCCGATCGGTCTTTTGCTCTGTAATTGCGATCCGATCGCCCATGCGTTTTTCTCCATTTTTCTGGCTTGGCTGGTCAAGGCCATCACCTTTCGGGTGGCCAGCACCGGTGGCTTACGCCGGGTGAGCCCTTTCTTTGCGGGATTGCTGGCCGGTTGTGCGCTGGGCATATTGCTTTCCTGGCTGATCAGTTTGAGCAACGGTTTATATGCCTGCTATAGCCAGCAGAACTGGAGCTGGCAGATATTTATGCATAGCCCCTGGATTCGTCTGGTGAGCTGGTGAGGCAAGGGGCCGGTCTGAAAATATGAATTGTTTCTTCAAAAAAATGCTTGTTGGTGGCTGGTTCCGGAGGGGGACGATCCTCGCGCTGGGCTTGACGCTTTGCAGCCATAGTCTGCCGGCGGCGGAGACGCTCGCGCCGCTTTCGGCGGCGGATCGCGCGCGGATCGAGACCTTTCTCTCCGCGCCCTGGTCGTGGGCCTCAACGGCCGATCGAGTGGTGGCCGAACGCTATCTGGAAGATAAAACGCTTTCTGACCACGATGCCCAACAGTTGCAACTCCTGGCTAAAAAAGCAGCGGCCTATGAGGGCCTGCCGCGTGCCGATGTGCGCCAGTGGCTGGTGGAGATTCTGGAGCGGGGTGGTCACTCGCGCCAGAGCGGTGCCGAGGGCAACCGGCGCACGGCCGCTTGGCTGGAGGAACATTTCCGCGCGCGCGGCCTGCAGCATGTTACCCGTGAAGCCTTGGATGCCGGTCTGGACTCGCAACAAATTCCGCCGTTAACTGCGGCCAGCGGCCGTATCGCCATGGACCTGCAGCCCTTGGAAGAGCAGGAAGCGCAGGGCCAGGTCTTAAAAGCCCATAAGATCAAATATATTCCCGCCGACTGGTATCAGCCGCCAGCGCTGCAAACAGTGGTGCAAAAAACCACCGTGCCGTTTCGGATCATAACAGCCGCAGGAGCTGAGCTATCCTTGAGCGGGCTGGCGGGGCACGGGATCTACACGCCCACTTGCGGCTCGGGCATTCAGGCCCCGCTGCAGCTTTTAAGCGGCAAGCGCCTGCAAGATCTGGATGGCCTGCCGATTGCCGGCCGCATTTGCGTCATGGATCTTGCCGAAGCCGTGACCCTGCGTGATTTTGCGCGCATGATGGGCGCGGTGGGTTTTATTTATTACCGCGGCGCTGTCTCGCCCACCTATGCAGACTTGCAGGCCTTGTGCCTTGATGATCGCCTGCCCGCCGCTTTAGCCGATCCGCAGGATGTAGCCCAACTGCAGGCCTGGGCGCATTCCGGGCAGGAGGTGCTTTTTGAGGGACGCATGGCGCTGGCCGAGGTGCCCGTGTGGAATGTATGGGGCATGGTGGTTCCGGATGGCATGGATACCAATCTGCAGGCCGATGTGCCCACGCTGGTCTTGACGGCTTTCTACGATTCTTACTCGCTCGTGCCCGAGCGTTCCCCGGGCGCGCAAACGGCGGCGGGGCTGGTGGCTTTACTGCAAAGCATGGAAGCGGTGCTCGAGCTTAAAGCTCAAGGCAAGCTGGAGAACCGTGTCTTATTCCTGGCCACCGGCGGTCATTTCGATCGTTTCAGCGGCATGCGCGCTTTTGCTTTTCGGCATGCGCGCAGTGCCAAGGCGCTCTTGGCCACCACCTCGCCTTCCTTGGCCAATTCCCAATTTCTGGATCTACGCCGGCAATGGGCGCAGAACTGGGAACAGCAGAACCGGATCCGGATGGATTTGGTTATCGCCTTACACTTGACCACTGGTACGGGGCAATGTGGGCTCTTTGGTACGGATGCCAATCTGGGCACGGGCAACTATGGCAAGCAGCCCCTGAGCATGGCCTTGGGCGTTCGCCATCGCTATCTAACCAGCCGTTTCACGGCGCGTCCCACGATGATTGGCAAGGAAAATGTGTTTCTGCGTTCCAGCCTGGCAACTGGTCAGCCGATGCCGGAAGATTTGATCACCCATGAAGGCACTGATCAATGGCAATCCTACCAACGCCTGGGGCGGCAGGTGGGCGCGGACAGCGAAATCTTGGCCTTTGTAGGCATTCCCAGCGTTTCCATCAAGACCATTCAAGATTATATGCCGACTTGTGGAACGCCTTGGGATGCCCTCGCCCAGGTCGATGATCTGGCCCTCGCCATTCAAGCCCGGGCGGTGGAGCATACCGTCCTGGCCCTGGCCATGGATGGCAGCGCCTTGCTGCGGGATTGGGAGAAAGATGCCTCCCTTAAGCCACCGGCGGATCGTTGGAGTTTTGCGGATTGGAACGCGGCCGGCAGCGCCAAAGATTTAACCCAAAGCGTTTGTGGCGATTTGGTCTATTGGGATTATGATAAAAACCCCATTGTGCCCACCGGCCGAGCCGGCATTCAACCGATCATTCCGCTCCTGGAACTGGAGCAATTCGTTCGCGATTGGAGCCGGGGAGGGCATGATCCCCGTATTTCTTCGCCGGCGGCCGAGGAGGAAGTCCTACTCTTGGCGGAGAAGATCATTGCCAATCTGGCACAGCAACTGTCGCAAATGCACCAGCTGAATCCTTCCGGGGAGCGCGGAGCCCAACTGCTGGAGCTGATTGCCATCCTCGCCGAGCATCGTGCGGAAAAGGGCTGGTTTGTGCCGCAGGGCCCTGGGCGCGATCTGGCCTTCGAGGAATTCCTGCAACGGCGCATGAATCAGGTGCTGGCCATTGACCGGCGCCTGCAGCGGGAACGCTCCGGGTTACAGCTTGCTTATCAGACGGCGCAGCTGGGGGTGATCTTCACTTGGCCGACTCCTTATAACGAAAATGAAATCATTTTCACGCATCCGGCCATTTTGCCTCGCGGTCAACAGGGCTCGGCGGGCACGGAATGGGTGGATCAATTTTACTATTATATGCACCCGGTGCAGCAACAGCTTTATAATAGCGTTACGCTGTATCCCTTTGCTTTGGATGAGGCGGGCAATGTATGCATGGGCTATTCCAGTCAAATGCGCGCCGATTTCCCCAATCAATTTCAAATGTATTGGTTCCCTCTGCATACCGTGCGGGTGCTGGTGGACTATTGTCGCACGCTCACTCTGCCGGGCCTGATCGATCCCAATACCCTGGCGCGTTACGGCGCGCTAGTCCCCCAGCGTCCGCAGGGGTTGCCTTCCACCGAAGCCGCTTTGCCCTTTGGTTATTATGGGACCGTGCCAGGCAAAGGCGTTGTTTGCGTGCCACGGCGCCAGATTTATGAAGACCCTGATACTGACCGGGTGGCTTTTATTTCCAGCGGTCTCAAGGTGGTCTTTTCCGATGCTTCCCTGCAATTGGCTAATGTCCAGCGCGCTTATCTCCTGAATCCTCCCGCGCCCGATGCGCATGAAAAGGCGGGCCAGCATTTCCAGGAACAATATGCCGGCCGTGGTTGGGATATCGATGGGCCGGCTACTGAATACTTGCGCCAAGCCCGCGCGGCCGATGATCAACAGGCGCTTGCTTTGGGAGAGCCCGCCGGCAGCCTGCGTTTCATCCCCCAGGCACCCTATCAGGCCGCCGGTGACCTTTGGTTTCTGGCGGATATGGTTTTAAGAAGATTCCATACCCTCAAAATTGGGGTGGCCGATATTTTAGAAAAGCATGCCACGGCCCGCGACCTGATTTTGGATGGCTATCGAGCTTTGGATGAATACCGTTATGGAGCTGCCGATCGGGCCTTCCGGGTGGCACATGCCATAGAAGCCAAGAACCTCAAATACCTGCTCAAGACCCAGCGCGGCACGATGGGCGGCGTTGTTTTCTATATGTTGCTTATTCTGCCGTTTGCGATTTTTATGGAACGCTTATTTATCGGCGCGGCAAATATCTATTATCGGCTGACCGGTTTTGCGGTGATGGCCATCATTTGCATCTGGGTTCTGGCGATGGTGCATCCCGCCTTTCGCGCCACAGTCTCGGGGAGCATTTCGGTTACTTCGCTGCTGGGCATTCACGCCTTCGCCATCATGATCGCCGCCTTATGGATTATTCTCTATATCCAAGGGCGCTTTGCGCATGCCATGACCCTCATTCGGCGCCAGACCCAAGGCCATTTCGAGAGCGATATCAAACGCTCGCAGGCCTTCGGCGCCGGCATCACGATAGGCCTTTCTAACCTGCGGCGCCGCCCTTTGCGCACGGGCTTGACGGTGCTCGTGATCAGCTTGCTTACTTTTTCAATCCTCTCCTTTACTTCCGTGACCAGCCGTTTAGGCATTTATGAGCGTAACCTGCCCGAGCTGGCCCCCTATGATGGCCTCTTGGTACACCATGAAGATTGGGAGCAATTCGAGGATGTATCCCTGCCATTCCTGCGCGAATTCTGGCTGGCCGAATCTCCGGAACGCATCCCCGGCGTGCGTATTGCTGAACGGGTCTATGGCCGTTTCTGGCATAGTTATCCGCAATCTTTTGGAGTGGAAGAAACCCTGGCCAAGGTGATTCGCGCCGATAACGGGTGCGTGGCCACCGTGGGCGGCTTCATGGGATTGAGCCCTGAAGAGCCCTATGCTTTACCGGCTTTCAGCGCCGCGCTGGAAACCTTCGTCGCTGACCAAATCCATACTCAACGCTGGTTTGCGGCCGCCGATGAGCCGGCCGTATTGATTCCCGAAAGCCTGGCCCAAGCCTTGAAGTTTAGCGCGGAGGAGATCAGCGCCGGACGCGCCTATGTTCAGTTCCTGGGCCAGCCTTATCAGGTCTTAGGGACCTTCGATGCCTGGAAAATTTCCGCCATTCGTGATCTCGACGGTTATTCGCCCTTGCCCCTGGATTTCTCGCAGCTCAGCCACGAAATTATTGAGCTCCTGGCGGGCATGCGCTCCCGAGCCGCCGGTGAGCTTGATGACGAACGCGACGAAGCTTCGCCGCTGACGCTGGCGCAACGGATGGATCCGGCCAAACTGCTCATCTTCCCCTCCACGACCGCCTTGCGCCTGGGCGGTCAGATCCACTCCCTGGCAGTGGTGGCGCCTTCAGATAAAGAGGCTCAAAAGCAATTCGCCGCCCGCGCTAGAGATTTTGTGGGCTTGCTCTCCTTCCGCTGTTATCTGGGCTTGGATGGCCAGGCGATCGCCTTGCGGAGCATCACCGAAACCTCCATGAAACGCATGGGCGCCATGGTGATCCCCTTGCTGGTGGTGGGCCTGATCGTTTTAAATACCATGATGGGGGCGGTCGCCGAAAGGATGAGAGAAATCAGCACTTATTCCTCGGTGGGCCTGGCGCCAGCGCATATCGGCGTGCTCTTTCTCTCGGAATCCGCTGTGTTTGCCACGGTGGGCGCGGTGAATGGCTATCTCCTGGGTCAATTGGCGGCCTACCTGACGGTGCATTTCAATTGGATGGAAGGCTTGCAGCTTAATTATTCTTCCACCTCGGCCGTGATTTCATCGGTCTTAGTTATGTTGATGGTCTTCTTATCCACCATCTGGCCGGCGCGGCGCGCCAGTCAGATGTCGGTGCCGGATGTCACGCGTTCCTGGAACCCAACGCCGCCCAAGGAGGGGCATATCTGGCGCTTTGAATTTCCCTTTACGGTTGCCGGCTATGATGCCCAAGGGATGGTGGGCTATGTGGCCCGTTATTTCCGCGATGCCATTGAAGGCGCCTTAACGGAGTTTTTTGCCGATCATGTGCAGATCCGTACGACGCCGGGCATAGCATCCAGCCCCGCCTATCATCTCTCTGCCCGTATCTGGCTGGCGCCCTTTGATCTGGGCGTGAGCCAGGATGTGAGTTTGGATTTTCTGCCAACTGGCTCATTCGGAGTCTACGAGGTGCAAATCTCCCTGCGCTTGGTCAGCGGCGAGCTATCCTCTTGGGTGCGACTCAATAAGCGTTTCCTGACTTTATTGCGCAAGCGTTTCCTGTTATGGCGGGTGGTGCCCCAGAATATCAAGCAGATGAATATTGAACTCACACAGGCCCTGGCCGTTATGGATCAAACGAGCCCCATGCCTGATAGCCTGGAGCCATGTAAAACATGATGAAAGTTGATCAAAATAAGCAGGCCACCGCAGCAGAATCGGCCGCGGCAGATTCCTACGAGGTCGTAGACCCCAACGCTCCTTTCGAGAACGGCTTCACCTGGAAATGCGTGGCCGCTTTGTTGTTTGTAAGCATCTTCATGCTGCCGGTCTCTATTCTGCTGGGTTATACCACCGGTAGCGGGATCGGCTCGGCGGTGGACTGGATGGTGGTCATTGTTTTCTTGGAGCTTGCCAAGCGCGCTTTGGTGCGCATGAAAACCCAAGAGATCATGATGATCTATTGGATTGCCGCCGCCGGCTTGGGTAGCGGGTACGGCGTCTGGATTTGGAATCAGTATCTTATTCAATCGCCCCAAGCCGCCGGCATTCGTCACTGGATCCCCGCCTGGGTGGTGCCCAGCCCCGATCAATTCCCCGAGTTATTCGCGCAGCGCACATTTTTCCATCCAGCCTGGTTATTTCCTTTTTGGACCGGTTTGGTTGGCGCCGGGCTCGGCTTGGTCTATTCCTTTATGTCCGGCTATATTAAGTTTCGGATTTTCAGCGATATAGAAAAACTGCCTTTTCCCCTGGCTAAGGTGCAGGCTTTTGGGGCCACCGCTCTGGCCGAAAGCTCGGCCGGCAAGGAGACCTGGCGTTGGCGGATGTTTTCGGCTGGCGCCATGATCGGCCTGGTTTGGGGTGCCATCAACACCGGTATACCCATCATCGGCGGGCTCTTCTGGTCGCCACCGCCCATGCTGATCAAGATTCCCTTTTGGGATTTTACGGATACCTTAACCAGCCTGGGCGTTTACGCCGTGCCCCTGGCGGTCACCATTAGTGTGGGCTCCTTTATGTCGGGCTGGATCCTGCCGTGGCGCCTGGTGCTGGGCTGGTTTTTTGGCAGTGTATGTACGGTGATTGCCTTCCCGATCTTATATCGCTACGGCATCTTGAAGCATTGGGAAACCGGGTTCGGCGCGCTGGCCACCGGTCTGGTGAACAGTATTGACTTCACCATTTCCTTTCAAGCCGGCAAGGGCCTGCTGGTGGCCTTGGTGGGCATTATCAGTATATTGCAGATTGCCAAGACGCGGCGCTCCCAAGATCGGGAGCAGCGCCTCAAAGGCGGCGCGGCGGCTGCAGAAAAAATACGCGCATCTCATGCCCTGCCCAAAAACCGCGGTGATATACCCCTGTGGGCCGCTTTCCTGATCTGGTTGATCGCAGCATTATTGACGGTGTCTTTTACCTGGTGGCTCCTGAATCATAAACTGCTGCCAGGCGAAATCGGCGTGGGATTGCCGGCCCTCCTTTTCTTCGCCTTCATCCTTTCGCCGCTCTTTCAATATGTCAATGGTCGCTTGGATGCCTATATGGGATCGGGCGCGCTGACGCTGCCCTTTATGAATGAGGCCTGTATTTACCTGACGGGCGCCAAGGGCGCGCGCGTCTGGTTTGCGGGGCTGGGCCTGAACCTGGGTGGCGGTTCCGCCACGACTTTCAAGCATATGGAATTAACGCGCACGCGCTTCACCAGTTACTATAAAATGCATGTGGTTGTTCTGCTGGTTTTAACGGTGGTCGGCTTCTTCCAGTATGCCTTGATCTGGAAGATGGGGCCTATTCCCAGCGATATTTATCCTTACATTCAGCGCTATTGGCCTTTCACGCTTATCCAACAGATCATGTGGGTTAAAACCACCATCCCCGGTGAGGCGGGCATGGCCAATCTCCTGACTCTTTTCTTGCATCCTAATATTATCCTTGCCGGCTTTATCACCGGCGTGGTGCTGGTATCTCTGCTCCGTGTTTTTCGCATGCCCATGGTGTTTTTCTATGGGTTTGTGGTGGCCATGGGCGCGCCGAATATTTGCGACCGCCTCTTCTTGATTGCCGGCGCGCTCATGACCCGCTATCTGATGGCACCGCGTCTGGGTGAAGCCAAATGGCAAGCTTATGCTGCGCTCCTGATAGCGGGTTTCGGTGCCGGCGGCGGCTTGGCCGGTTTGTTCTGCGTGGGTTTCTCGATGCTCTGGAAAGCGGCCACCGGCGGCTAGCGGCTGGCGGCCCTTGGTGGGACTAAGCTGGCTGCGCCGCTAAAAAATTCCTGGGCGGCCGTGCGCAGGGCCGTTAAATCTCGCGCCCTCTGCACCGCCTTGAAGAGACTATGCCCCCAGACGAAGTTGCGCGCATAATAGGTGGTAAAAATTTTCATCCGGATCAGGGCTTGGCGCGGTTGAAAATCTTCATAGGTATATTGGCATAAACGTTCCCAGATGGCGGCGTGATCCACCGCCCGCGCTTGATGCCATTGGGCAAAGATCCATGGCTGCACGACTGCCTGGCGACCGATCATCAAGCCCGCCGCTGCCGCAAAACAATCAGCGCGGGCTTGAACATAAGCTGGCCCGGTGATATCGCCATTGGCAATCAACGGCAGGCGACACTGGGCGGCCACCCATGGTAGCCAGGTGTGTCGCGCCGAACGCTTCAGCTTCTCATCCCGAAACCGCGGATGCAGAGTGAGCGCATCCACCCCGTGATCTTCCAGTAGCTGTAAGCGCTCACGCAGTTGCTCCGGCCAGCCGGGCTGGTTGTGGCCCAAGCGGATTTTTACGGTCAGCGGTCCGCTAAAACAACGGCGTATGGTCTGCAGGGTCTGCGCCAGGCGCACGCGATCTTCAAAGAGGAAGGCGCCGGCGCGCAAGGCCTTGATCGCCGGCGCCGGACAGGCGCAGTTGATATCCAGGCCGGCGGCGCCCCAGGCCGTCAGACGCTCGGCGATAGCCTCGAGGGGTTCAGAGCCATTAATCAGGATTTGATAAAACAGCTGACCCTCGTTCGGGCGCTTCTTGACATAAGGTGAGAGAGCGGGATCTTCCCGTAAGAGGGCTTTGGCTGAAAGCATTTCGGTGAATAAGGCTCCATAGCCGCCAAAATCCGCCAGTAGCCGCCGGAAAGCGCTGTGGGTGATCTCTGCCATCGGCGCGCAAAAGAGAGCCGGTGCGAAGGTGCTCCGGCCTATGGTCAGTGAGTGGTACATGGCAGGGCGGTTTCTGGGCGCCATTTCCTGTCCGCGGCGTTTCAGCGATTGATGTGCAGGGTCTTGGCGGGCGGGAAGCCATTGAAATAAGTGGAGGAAGCAATGCTATAAGCGCCGATATTGCGCGTGTAGAGCAGATCGCCAAGCTGCAGATTACCCGGCAGCATTTCGGCCATGGAGATCACATCCAGCGCATCACAGGTAGGGCCGAAGAGCGTGCAAAGCTGGGTGGCCCCCTTCTTGAAAGCCCGCGGATGATAATGGCAATGATCAAAGATGGTGCCGGAGAAAGTATGATAGACGCCATCATCCAGATAGTAGCACAGCTTGCCGTCACGCACGGCCTTGCCGATGATCTTGGAAACAGCCGTGCCGGCCGTGGCCACCATGAAGCGGCCCGGTTCAGCCAGGATTTGAATCTCGGGGGGGAAGAGCCGCTCGAGCTCGGCATTGATCTTGCGCGCTAAGTTACGAAAGGGCTGTACCTCTTCATCATAGGGCGCCGGAAAACCGCCGCCGATATCCAGTAGGAACATTTTGGTGTAGCCGCGCGCGCGGGCTTCCTGAAAGACATTGGCAGCCAGGTTGAGCGCTTGTACATAGTTATCGAAGTTGGTCGTTTGACTGCCCACATGGAAGCTCAAACCCTCCACCGTGAGCCCCGCCCGATCAGCTTCCAAAATCAGGTCCACGGCCACGCCCGATTCCGCTCCGAACTTGGAAGATAGCTCCACCATGGCCCCGGTATTGGGCACCTTGAGACGCAAGACCAACCCGGAATGGGGCGCATATTTTTTGATCTTTTTGATTTCTTCGGAGTTATCGTAGGTGACCAAGGCTTTGTAGCGATCGAGCTCGCGCAGGGTTTCGTTGGCTTTGATGGGATGGGCATAGATGATCTTATCCCAAATCCAATCCTGGCGTTGCGGCGCCGGCAGGTCTTTGATCAATTCATAGACAATCAAAAATTCCGGCATGGAGGCCACATCGAAACTGGCCCCGGCCTCATAGAGCGTTTTGACGATGGCTGGGTCGGGATTGGCCTTGACCGCGTAGTAGGCCTGCACGCGTGGCAGATATTTCTTGAAGGTGGCATAATTCTGGCGGATGACGGCATGATCCATCACGCAGAGCGGGGTGCCATGCTGCCGCGCCAGCTTTTGCAATAATTGTAAAGAAGCCATTACGAGCCTTTTATAATGCTGGCCGGGAATCTTCGAGACAAAAGCGGACCAGATCGTTGATTTGGGCTGTGCCGACGCACATGACTTTATCCGAGCCACCCCAATAGATCTTCACTGTGCCATCCTCTTCCGGAATAGCGCCGCAAGTGAAGACTACATTATGCACATAGCCGATCATTTCCCATAAATCTTCCGGAGTCAGAATCCAGCGATTGCCCACGGCCACCACCCGCCGGGGATCTTCGGCATCATGCAGGGCGATGCCCAGGCGGTAGACGCGGCCCTCGGCCGTCGGGAAAACACCATGATAGATATTGATGTAATATTTATCGAAACGGAAGGGCGGCGCGCCCGGGCCGATATACTCGCCATCCCAGTGATAGGGCACCGGCCGGATGAGCTCCTTCCAGTTGCCCCAATGCACGAGATCGCTGGATTCCGCCGACCAGATAGCGCGTGTGGTGCCGTCGGCGGTTACATTGGGGCGGAATAAAGCCAGGTATTTGCCTTTGAATTTTTCGGGAAAGAGCGCGCAGTTGCGAAAGCCCAAGGGCGTGATCATGGCCAGGCGCTCCACCGTTTGCCAATCCTCCGTGCGCGCCAGGCCGATCCGCACACCCAAGCCGGAATAACAGCTATAGGTGATATAATAAACGCCATCCAGCAGGGTGACGCGCGGATCTTCCAGGCTTTTTTCGTAACGGGCATAGTCGCCCTCGGCGCAAGGCACCATGAAGGGCGTCGGGCGCGGATTGAAATTAAAACCATCCTGGCTTTCGGCCAAGCCCAGAATGGAAAGGCCCGTGGAGCGATGCGCCCGGAAGAGCATCAGGTATTTATCGCCCTGTTTGATGGCGGCGGCATTGTGCACAGTGTGCACCGGATAGGGGATCTGGGCTTTGGTTAAAATCGGGTTCTTGCTATAGCGTTGGATGGGTGCGTCTGTTTTAGTCATGGCGCTCTCATTCTGGATGTTATTCTCTACAGGGCTCAATCGGCCGCTCGGCCGTCTATGGCTAGTCCGGGGCTCAATGTGTCGCATGCCGGCCTGGCTGTCAATATTTTTAATCAATTTAGCCAGGCCGCGCGGCTGATGATCCTTTGCGTCGACCATCCGGCTTAAGCGGTGGCCGGCCGGAGGAATCGGTGCTTTTTGATCCGTCCCGCCGGCCCGGCCAAGCTGGCCGCCGCACCCAGGCAGGAGAACGCGCCCCGCAAGCCTTACGGCCCTTGATCGGCCGCCTGGCGCCAGCTGCCGCCCAATGCATGGAATAGTGCCGCGGTATCAGCCAAACGCGCGGCCTGAGCGGCAAGGCGCTCGCCTTCAGCCTGCCAGCAGCCGATTTCCTCATCCAGCAAGGCCGTTTGGCTGAGTCCGCCCAGTTGCACCTGTTGCCGCGTAATTTCAGCCTTGGTTTGGGCATGCTGGGCCGCGGCTGTGCGCGCTGCTAGGACGCGGGCGTCCCGCTCCAGCGCCCCCATGACATCGGCCACCTCCTGCAGTCCGCGCAGGACCGTGTCGCGATAGGCGGCCGCTGCTTCATCGCGGGCGGCTAGGGCGCCGCGTTTTCTGGCACGCAGCGCCCCACCATGGAATAGCGGTTGCATCAGGCCGGCTCCGATGCTCCAGACATTCGCCTTCTCCAGAATATCCGTGATATCCGTCTGTTGCATACCCAGGCTGCCGGTCAAGGTGATCTGCGGATATAGGTCTGCGGTTGCCACACCGAGACTCGCATTGGCCTGTTGCCAAAGCGCCTCCGCTGCTCGGATATCCGGTCGCTGACGGGCGATAGCCGAGGGCAGGCTAGTGGGAACTTCCTGCGGCAGGTGCAGAGCCTTCAAATCCAGGGAATCACTGAGGATTTCAGCCGGTTCGCGTCCCAAGTAGACCCCTAGTTGGCGTTGCAAGCGGGCCGCCAGATCTTCCATTGTTGGCAACGCCGCCTGAGCCTGCGCAAATGCGATGTGCTGTGCTTCAAGGTCTCGAGTGGAAAATCCTCCGGCCTCCATTCGCCGCGTGGCAATTTCCAGTTGCTGCTTCCGGCGGATAACCACTTCCCGGAGCATGTTCAATTGCTCCTCGGCTTCGGCCAGCCGAATGGAGGTCATGACGACATTGGCGGCCAGGGTCTGCCGTGCGGCAACCAACTCGTACGCCTTGCGGTCTACCTGGGCTTGCCGGGCTTCCAAGATCCGCCGGTTTCGTCCGAACAAGTCGAAGGCGTAAGATACATTCACCGAAGCGCTGAACAGGTTGAAGGGGTCTGGCGCCGGGATATTGGCAATGCCCATGGCGCTGGGGTTCACTTTCTGCCGCGTAGCGGAAAGCCCGGCATCCACGCTCGGATAGCGAACGCTTCCGGCTTGGGCATTGAATTCTTCCTGGGCCTGCTGCAGCCGGGCCATGGCCTGCGCGAGGGTGGGGCTGTTGGTCAAGGCAGCGTGCACTCGTGCATCGAGCGTTTTACACCGAAACTGTTCCCACCAGCGTGCGGGGATATCGAGATCCGCAGCCAAACGCTGGGTCGCCCCGTCGGGACCCGAGGCTGTAAACGTGCCGACCTCGGCGGCTGGCGCCCCCCAGTAATCATGCTGTGGAGCAGCGGGAGGCTGGAAATCCGGCCCGCTGGCGCATCCGACGAGGCTGATAGTCAGCGTGCCCAGGAATGCCTGCACGGCCTGTAATTTCATTGCATCCTCTCAATCCAATGTTTTGCGATAGCACTTCACCGCCACCGCCATGATCACGGCTGTGAACAGCAGCAACGGCCACAGGTTCGGCCATAAATCCCAACCGCCAATGCCTTTCAGGAAGATCCCACGCACCAGGCGGATAAAATATGTCAGCGGCAGCACATTGCCGATGCCCTGTGCCCAGCCCGGCATGCCCTGGAACGGAAACATGAAACCCGATAGCAGTATGTTCGGCAAAAAATAGAAAACGCTCATCTGCATCGCTTGCAGTTGGTTCCTGGCAATGGATGATAGCGTGATGCCCACCGTCAGGTTAGCTGCCGCGAAGAGCAGCGTGGTCAGATACAGCATCGCTAGACTGCCCACGAAAGGCACCCGGAATACAAGGATCGCGAATAATAGAATCAGGGTGGCTTGCAGCAGCCCGACGAAGATATAGGGTAGGATCTTTCCGGACATAACTTCGAATGGACGGACGGGCATCGCCAGCAGGTTCTCCATCGTGCCACGCTCGCGCTCGCGCGTTATAGCTAGGCCGGTCATCAACACCAGGGTCAGCGTCAGGATCACGCCCATCAGGCTCGGCACGATATTGTGCTGACTGTTCGCTTCAGGATTGAACATGCGATGCACTTGCACCTGAAAGGGCAGGTCACCGGGGGCCAGGAAGTCCAATGTGCCAGCGATGTTCTTACGCATGACAGCGCGGGCCATCTGCTCAACCGAGCCCAGCGCGGTGCCGGTCGCCACCGGGTCGGTGGCGTCAGCCTCGAGCAGTAAGGCCGGCTTCTCTCCGCGCAGCAGGGCGCGGGTGAAACCCACCGGGATATTCAGCACGAACATCACCTCGCCGCGCCGCAGGGCCGCGTGGGCGGCAGCTTCATCCGGCAGATCGCGCACGATCCGGAAATAGTCCGATTGCTCCATGGCCGAGATGAAGGAGCGCGTAAATTCACTATGATCGGCGGCCAGCACGGCGGTCGGCATGTGCTTGGGGTCCGAGTTGATGGCGTAACCAAAGAGTATCAATTGAATCAGGGGGATGCCGACCACCATGCCGAAGGTGAGGCGGTCGCGTTTGAGCTGAAGGAATTCCTTCAGCACCATCGCCCACCAGCGTGAGAAGGAGAACGATATAGGCCAAGTCATGGAGGCCCCTCCGAGCGGTCAAAGCTTATCTATCATCAGGTTAATGAAAACATCTTCCAGGCCGGTTTCCGTTGGTTCCATGTGCCGCCCTGTGCCGGCCAGCGTCGCGCGCAGGGTTGTTTCCAGGGCCGCCGCGTTGCGCCCGCTCACATGCAAGGTCGCGCCGAACAGTACGGTCTGATCCACGCCGGGCCGTCCGCGCAACATCACCGACAGCCCCTCGAGGTTATCACCCTTGATGGCCCAAGTGCTCAGGCCTTGTGCAGCTGTCACTTCGCTTGCACTACCATAAGCCAGCAGTTCGCCAAAGGCGATGTAGCCCAGCTTGTGGCAACGTTCCGCTTCATCCATATAATGCGTGCTCACCAGAACGGAAATGCCCTTGGCTGCCAGATGGTGCAGTTCCTCCCAGAAATCCCGGCGGGCGGAAGGGTCCACTCCGGCTGTCGGCTCGTCCAACAACAGCAGTTTGGGCTGGTGCAGCATGCAGGCCGCCAGGGCCAGGCGTTGCTTCCATCCACCCGAAAGCGTTCCGGCCAGCTGTTCAGCGCGTGCGCTCAAGCCCAGTTTATCCAGCGCGTCGGCTACCATCTGGTGGCGGTTGGGTAGACCGTACATCCGCGCCACGAAGTCCAGATTTTCGCGGATGGTCAGATCGTCCCAATAGGAGAATTTCTGGGTCATATATCCGACCTGGCGCTTGATCTGCGCCCTCTCGCGCAGGATATCATAGCCCAGACAGGTCCCACTCCCTGCATCTGGCGTTAGCAGGCCGCAGACCATGCGAATGGTCGTGGTCTTACCGCTGCCATTCGGTCCCAGGAACCCGAATATCTCCCCGCGGCGCACCTGCAACGATACATTGCGGACAACATGTTTCTGGCCGAAACACTTGTTCAAGTTGCGAACATCTATAACGAGTTCGCGGTTCATGGGAATATAATCTCCACTGGCTGGCCCGGATGTAGGTCCGCTTCTGCCAGCGTTCGCGCCTCGACCATGAAGACCAGTTTGGAGCGTGTTTCTTGACTGTAGATGATCGGCGGCGTGAACTCGGCTTCCAGCGAGATGTAGGAGATTTCCGCCGGAATATCGTTCGCGCGGCCGCTGCAGCGAAATTGGAGCGCTTGCCCAATGGTCAGCCGGCCCACGACCGTTTCCGGAACGAAGCAGCGGAGCTTGATGTTCTCCGGTGGCAATAAGCGGATCACGGGCCGGCCCGCCGCCACCCATTCACCTGGCCGGTAGAGCGTATCGAATACGAGGCCGGCCACCGGCGCGGAGACGGTCTTTTGCCCCAGCCGCCATGCGGCCTGCTCAAGGGCCGCCTGCGCTGCGGATACTTGGGCCTTTTGTGCGGCGATCTGGTCGTCTCGCGCTGGTAGGGTAGCCACCACCTCCTGCCGCTCCAATTCCAGCACTCGCGCCCGGGCCGCGGCGGCAGTCGCTTGCGAGCGGTCCAGTTGCGCCTGGGCGATGCCCCCGGCGGCCAATTGCAGCGTATCGCGTTCGTGCTCGGCAACTGCCCTCTCGGATTCCGCCTGGGCCTGATCCAATTGGGCGCGGATGACCGCCAATTCTTGTGGCCGCTTGCCGATTTCGAGATCCTGCAACTGCGCCCGGGCCGCCGCCAACTGCGCTTGCGCCTGCCGCAAGCCCGCCGCCTCTGCCTGCGCCTCCAGACTGAAGAGCGGTGCGCCGACCTCCACCGCAGTCCCTTTAATTGCGGATAGCCGCTCCAAACGGCCCGGTTCCGATGTCGCGACCTCAACAAACTCTCCCTCAACATATCCTTGGAAACTGCGCTGCGGCTGGCGATGGCAAGCGGTCAGCGCCAGCAGCAAGGCGAGGCTCCACAGGCTCAGTATTTTCATGATGTCCTCCTTGTGCGGCGCGTCGGAGTGAGGGGGATGGATAGACCGTTCTTTAGCAGGGCCACCACATGCTGGCCCAGATCCTTTTTGCTGACCTTGCCGATGAGCGGGATCCGCGTCCAGCTTCTCGCCATAGATAGCGGCAAGAGTGTCAGGGCGATGATCGACATGAACAACAGTTGGGGCTTGATCTGCGGATTAATCCGTCCGGCACGCTGCTCCGCCACCAGGCCCTCCTTGAAGCGCGCCTGGATGCTCAAATCCACGCGGCGGATCAGTTTCTCTCGCATTGTACCGCCCTCGCTGAGCACCTCGCGCACCCATAAAGGCGGCAGCCAAGGCATGCGGTCGGAGGCTTCGATGATGCGCCAGACCAGCCGCGCGATCAGTTTGGATGGCGATTCCGCCTCCGGGGCCAGCGCCCCGGCGACAAAAGCGATGAATTTGCCGATGAGCTGTTCCTCGACCACGGCATCCAACAGCTGGTCCTTGGTCTTGAAGTAGTAGTGCACCATGGCGGCCGTCACGCCCACCGGCCGGGCGATATCGGCCACGGTGGTCCCGGCCACACCCTGTGCCGCAAACAGTTGGACGGCTGTATCCAGCAGCCTGGCCCGGACATCCGCTGAAGCCTTAACGACAGTTGAACGTGTCTTCATGCCTGCATTCTAATTAACTGGTTAATTAAATACAAGCCTAAATATAGGACCCCAACAGGAGCTGGTCGGGGCGCCTGATCTTTTTGGGACGCTTAGGAAGGCCTGGGACTTTAAGGAGCGCGCGCCGAGGAGGATGCTTCCGCCCGGCATAGGGAGCGGGCCTTCGCCACCAGGCGTGGTATTGGATGGTGGGCCGTACAGGATTTGAACCTGTGACTTCGACCGTGTGAGGATCGCACTCTCCCGCTGAGTTAACGGCCCTTGCGAGTTGCCGAATAGCATGGCGCAAATCCGAGTTGGCTGTCAAGTTATGATTGGGGCTGGCCGTCGCCAGAGGATTTATTTTTTACGCGTGATATCGGCACCCAGGGCGCGCAGGCGTTGATCTACTTTTTCATAGCCGCGGTCGATCACCTGGGCATTCTCGATGATGCTCTGGCCTTTGGCGCACAGGGCCGCGATCAGCAAGGCCATGCCCGCGCGGATATCCGGGCTGGACATATGCAGGGCGCGCAGGCGTGTCGCGCCGGCCACCACCACGCGGTGTGGGTCGCAGAGGATGATACGGGCTCCCATACTGATCAGGCGATCCACGAAGAATAAGCGGCTTTCAAACATTTTTTCGAAAAACAGCGTGGTGCCCTGGGCCTGGGTGCCGATCACAATGGCCACGCTCAATAGATCCGAGGGGAAGGCCGGCCAGGGGCCATCCTCGATCTTGGGAATGGCCTGATCGAAGTCCGGCCGCACGCGCAGTGGATGATGGCCGGCTAAATGGAGGGCACCCTCCTGGAACTTGGGTCGCAAGCCCAGGGCACGCAGCGCTCCGAGGATGGGCGCCAGCAGTTCCGGGGTTGCCTGTTCAATGATCAGCTCGCCCTGGGTCACAGCGGCGGCGGCCAGCAGGCTGCCGATTTCCACATGATCGGCCACCACGGTGTGCTGGGCGCCGTGCAGGCGCTCGACCCCGACGATGCTGAGTCGATTGGTGCCGATGCCGCTGATCTGCGCCCCCATTTTATTCAGGAGCAGGCAGAGATCCTGCACATGCGGCTCACAGGCGGCATTGAAAATAGTGGTTGGCCCGCGCGCCAAGACGGCTGCCATTAAAATATTTTCAGTGGCGGTTACGCTGGCTTCGTCCAATAGAAGATTGGCGCCCTGCAGTTGGCGTCGCCGGAAAAGATAGCGTTCATGGCCGCTGATCTCAATGCCCAGAGCTTGGAGCCCCAGAAAATGCGTATCCAGGCGCCGCCTGCCGATCACATCCCCGCCGGGCGGATACAGGATGGCCCGGCCATGGCGGGCGGCCAGGGGCCCGGCGAAGAGGATCGAAGAGCGCACGCGTTCGCAAAGCTCCCGGCTCAGCTGGCGTTTGCGCACGCCGGCGGCGCAGAGGCGCAGGCTGTGTCCTCTGAGGGCCACAGCGACCCCGAGGGTGCGCAGGATTTCCAGCATGCTGTAAACATCCTCGATCAACGGGATGTTATTCAAGGTCAGCGTTTCATCGGTGAGCAAACAAGCCGCTAACATGGGCAGCGCAGCGTTTTTATTGCCCGCCGGCCGAAAGGTGCCGCGCAGCTGCCGTTGGCCCTGGATGATGAAGCGCGCCATAGTTAGCCCAGCATTTCCTTGGCGATCCGCACGATATTGGCGGTGGTGAACCCAAATTCCTGGGCCAGCACTTTATAGGGCGCGGAGGCGCCAAAATGGTCCAGGCCATGAATGCGCCCCTGCGCGCCGGCATATTTTTCCCAGCCCATACTGGAGCCAGCTTCGATGACCAAGCGTTTTTTACAATAGGGCGGCAAGACGGAGCGTTTGATCTTCTCGGGCTGCTGCTCGAATAATTCCCAAGAGGGCATGCTCACCACGCGCACGATCAAGGCGCTATCTTTGGCCAGTTCTCGGGCTGCTTCCAGGGCCAGCGCCACCTCGGAACCAGTGGCGATCAAGATCAACTGCGGCCGGCCTTTGGCGCTCTGCCAGAGCACATAGGCGCCCTGCTCCAGCTTGTTGGCTTTGGGAAACTGGGTGCGGTCCAACACCGGCATATTCTGGCGTGTGAGCAGGATGGCCGTGGGGCCGTTGGTATTTTTGAGGGCGGCGATCCAGGCCGCGCCGGTTTCGGTGGGATCCGCCGGGCGCAGCACTGTTATGCCCGGCAGCAGACGCAAGCTGGCGATATGTTCCACCGGCTGATGGGTGGGACCATCCTCGCCCACATAGAAGCTATCGTGGGTGAGCACATAAATCACCGGTAATTTCATCATACAGGCCAAACGAATCGCCGGTTTGAAATAATCGGTGAAGACAAAGAAGGTGGCGCCATAGACCCTTAAGCCGCCGTGCAGGGCCATGCCATTGAGGATGGCGCCCATGCCATGCTCGCGGACGCCGAAATGCAAGTTGCGGCCCTGGAAAGCGCGCGGCGCAATGGATCCCTGGCCCTCCATATATGTGCGCGTGCTGGGCGCCAGATCAGCCGAGCCCCCCACCAAATAGGGGATGGAGCCGGCCAGCGCCTGCAGAACGCTATGGGAGGCATTGCGGGTGGCCTGCGGTTTGGCCGGATCAAACTTGGGCAAGCAAGCTTCCAGCTTATCGGGCAGCTGGAGCAGGTGGGCTGCATCCCAGGCGCGCGCCTGCTGCGGGTGCGCGGCGCGATATTGATTGAAGGTGGCGGTCCACTCATCAAACATTGTTTGCAGGGCCTGGCGCCGCGCATTGAACAGCGCGCACACTTCGTCGGGTATAAAGAAGGTTTGCTCGGGTGGGAACCCCAGATTTTTTTTGGTGGCGGCCACCTCAGCGGCGCCCAAGGGCGCGCCATGGGTTGCGGCCTGGCCGGCCAGATTAGGGCTGCCCTGGCCGATGCAGGTATGGCCGATGATCAGGGTGGGCCGGCTGGTTTCCTGGCGGGCCTGGGTTAAGATCTGATCCAGGGCAGCGCAATCATGCCCATCCACTTCCAGCACATTCCAATGATAGCCCTCGAAGCGCCGGCGCACATCGTCGCTATAGGCCAGGTTGGTGGCACCCTCGATGGTGATATGGTTATTATCATAGAATAAAATCAGTTTGTGCAGTCCGAGATGTCCGGCCAGGGCAAAGGCCTCGTGCGAGACGCCCTCCATCAAATCGCCATCGCTGCAAATGCCATAGGTGTAATGATCCACGATCTGGGCCTCAGGGCGATTGAAACGCTCCGCCAGCATGGCTTCGGCCAGGGCCATACCCACCGCATTGCCGCAGCCCTGGCCCAAGGGGCCGGTGCTGGTTTCCACCCCGGGCGTGACAGCGTATTCCGGATGGCCCGCCGTGCGGCTGCCCCATTGCCGGAAGGCTTGCAGGTCAGCGAGGGTCAAATCATAGCCGGCCAGGTGCAGGAGACTGTAAAGCAGCATGGAACCATGCCCGGGCGACAACACGAAACGGTCGCGATCCGGCCAGGCGGGATTGGCCGGGCAATGTTTGAGGTGTTTCAGGAAAAGCACCGCCGCGAAGTCGGCCGTGCCCATGGGCATGCCGGGATGCCCGGAATTAGCGGCTTGCACGCCATCAACGGCAAGCAGGCGGATGGTATTAGCTGCGAGCGTAAAGTTCATATTGGTCTCCTGCTAAGCTTTCGATCAGTCCTTGGCCAAACGCAGTGGGCGGGTCTTAAACGCCTCAGCGGGCAGAAGCAATCTAGGGCCTCCAGGGTTGCTTGTAAAGATTCTTGTTGATTTTCTGATGGGTGATCATTAATGTTCCGTCCAATCGTGCGGATTATTCAAGCCACGCTTCCTGATATCATGCTATGAAGATTCTAGTGATTAATGCCGGCAGCTCTTCGGTTAAATTTACGCTCTATGATACCGCCGGCGAAGAGATGCTCGCCAAGGGCTTAATCGAACGGATCAACACTCCCCATGCGCACCTTTGCTATCTTAATCACCGGGGCCAGAAAAGCACCAAGGATGTCTCGGCTAATTCTTACGAGGCGGCGATTTCCCTGGCCTGCTTGGAGCTGATTGATGCCGAGAGCGGCGTGGTCGATAACCTGATGGAAATCAACGCCATCGGTCACCGGGTCGTGCATGGCGGCGCGACGATTTCGGATGCGGTGCGTATCACCCCGGCCATCAAGCAGGTCATCCTGGATTGCTATGCGCTGGCGCCCCTGCATAATCCTCCGAATTATGAGGCGATTGAGGCCTGCGAGCATCTCTTTCCTCAGGTGCCCATGGTGGCCGTGTTTGATACGGCCTTTCATCAGACCATGCCGCCGGCCGCCTATACTTATGCCATTCCTTATGAGCTCGCGCAAAAAAACCAAATCCGGCGCTATGGGTTCCATGGTACCTCCCATCATTATGTGGCCCTGACCGCCGCCGAGCTGCTGGCGCGCCCCCTGACGGAACTGAAGATCATCACCGCGCATCTGGGCAACGGCAGCAGTGTGACGGCCATTGATCGCGGGGCAGTTCGCGATACCAGCATGGGGCTGACGCCTCTCGAGGGCTTGGTGATGGGCACGCGCTGCGGGGATATTGATCCGGCGGTGGTGATCTTTCTGCGGCGGGCCGGCTATAGCATCGATGAGATTGATAAACTGCTCAATAAAGCCAGCGGCCTTTTGGGGGTGAGCGGGATCGGCAGCAATGACATGCGCGACATCCTCAACGCCATTGATAATAAAAATGAACAGGCCCGCCTGGCGTTGGAGGTATTTGTGCATCGGCTCGTGAAATATATCGGGGCCTATGCCGCGCTCTTGAACGGGGTGGATGCCTTGGTTTTCACGGCGGGGATAGGAGAAAATGTGCCGCGCGTGCGCGCGATGGCGTGTGAGTCGCTCGGGTTTCTGGGGGTCCAGCTGGATCCCATCAAAAATAAAGCCAATGAGCGGATTATCTCTCGTGCCGGCGCGCCGGTGCAAGTGCTGGTGATTCCCACCAACGAAGAGCTGATGATCGCCCGCGAAACTTACGATATTTTAATGGACCAATAGCCGGGCTGGATCGCCTTCCGCCCAGAAGCTTGTAGAGAGGATGAGCATGGCCGAAAAGGTGTTGGCAAGAATCAGGCGCCAAGCGCGCGCCCTGGGGCATAAAATCTGTCTGACCGAAAGCGACGACCTGCGCAATCTGCAGGCGGCTATTAAGTTGGTGCAAACCGGTTACGCCCAACCCATCCTGGTGGGCAATGCCTCAGCCATCACGACCCTGGCGCGCACGAACCAGCTGGACCTGACCGGCGTTGAGATCGCCGATACAACCACCCATCCCCGGCGCGACGCCTATGTGGCCCTGCTGGTCGAGCTGCGTAAAAACAAGGGGCTCACCAGCAGTCAGGCCCAGGCCTGGCTGCAGGATACCTGCGTCTTCGCGGCGGCCATGGTATGTGCCGGCGATGCGCATGGCTATGTGGCCGGTGGCGGCAATCCCCAGGGATACAATCATGACACGGCCTCCAAGACCCGGCCAGCCTTGCAGCTGTTCGGCACCGCTCCCGGCATCAAGATTGCCTCTTCCTATTTTATCATGCAGATGCCGGATACGCGCTGGGGCTATAACGGCGCCTTGTTTTATGCCGACTGCGGCTTGAATATCAATCCCAATCCCGATCAATTGGCGGAGATCGCTGTGACCACGGCCCGCACCTATGCCAGCTTGACCGGTGACGAGCCGCGCGTGGGTATGATCAGCTGCTCCACCAAGGGCTCAGCCAAGAATCCAATCATAGATAAAGTCATTCTGGCTACGGCCAAGGCCCAGGCCCTGGCGCCCGATTTGCTGATCGATGGCGAGTTTCAGTTCGATGCCGCCGTGATAGCGGAGGTCGGTGCCAGTAAAGCGCCGGGATCGCGCATCGCCGGGCGCTGTAATGTTTTGATCTTTCCGGATCTGAATTGCGGCAATACCATCTATAAAGCCACCGAGCGCCTGGCCGGCGCCACGGCCATCGGCCCGCTCATGCAGGGGTTGCGCCGGCCCTTCAATGATGTCTCACGCGGTTGTTCCGTGGATGATATCGTGGATAGCGCCGCGATGGCCGCGATCACCGCTTGGACCGATTGAGCCGGTCAACAGAGCACGCCTGGGTTCAGAGGATCAGCATGCAATCCCCGTAGCTGTAGAAACGGTATTGTTCGCGAATGGCGGTGGCATAGGCGTGGCGGATCAAATCTCGGCCAGCAAAAGCGCTCACCATCATTAAGAGCGTGGATTGCGGCAGATGGAAATTGGTCAGCATAGCCTGCACCACGCCAAAATTATAGGGCGGATAAATGAAGAGACGGCTGCGCCCTTGCGCCGCCCGGAGATCACCGTTGGCGGCCACCACTGTTTCCAGAACGCGCGTCACCGTGCTGCCCACGGCGATGACCCGCCCCGCACCTTGGCGTGTCGCCTGGATCCGCTGCGCGGCCCCGGCGGAAATTTCATAGCGTTCCGCTTCCATACGATGAGCGGCCACCTTCTCGGTTGTCACCGGTTGGAAGGTTCCCGGCCCGACATGTAAAGTCACCGCGACCTGCTCGATGCCCCGGGTTTGCAGGCGCCGCAGAAGTGCGGCGCTGAAATGTAAGCCGGCGGTGGGCGCCGCAATGGCGCCGGGTGCGCGGGCATAGATCGTTTGATAACGGGCTCGATCCAGCTGGCGTTGCTGCTCAGCGACGGCCCGCCGGGGGCGCTTGATGTAAGGGGGCAGCGGCATCGTGCCGACCCGCTCCAGAATATCCAGGAGCGGTTGCGCATGCTGCAGCCGCAGGAGGGCTCGCCCCTGGCCCAGCTCAGAGATGACCTCCGCCCGGATCAGGCCAGCGGCCAGTTCCAGCCAGGTGCCGGCCCTCGGAAAGCGCGAGGCTTTCAGCAAAGCCTCCCAGGTGCTACTCAGCCTTAGGGGCCGCCCTGATGGATCAGCGCTCCGAGGTAGAGCAGAGCTGCGCTCTTCAATCAGGAGCACTTCAACCTGACCGCCACTGGCCAGCTTATGTCCATATAAACGCGCCGGAAAAACCCGCGTATCATTGACCACCAATAGATCGCCCGGCAGCAGTAGGGATGGCAAATCCCTGACGCGGTGATGGGCCAGGGAACCCCGCGCGCGATCGATAACCATCATGCGCGCCGCCGTGCGCCTGGCGGGTGGCTGTTGGGCGATGAGTTCCGGCGGTAAAAGGTAATTAAAATCCGCGGTGCGCATGAGTGATTTCTTGAAAAATCCATTGACTTTGAGAGCTGGTTATGCGTATATATTCCAACTCGAAGCATTATCACCAAGAAACAGCCGCGGTCAATACAGAGGAGATTTTACCATGATGACACGATGGCCTCGTAATTTTAAGCGCAGTTTTACGCTCATTGAATTGCTGGTTGTGATAGCGATCATCGCCTTGCTGGCGGGTCTCATTCTGCCCAACCTGGCCGCCGCTCGCGAAAAAGCGCGCCGCGTCAACTGTCTCTCCAACCTCAATGCCATCTGGAAAAGCATTTCGGCTTGGGGCCTGGATCCGGCTGATTCTTTCCGGCCAAACTTCCCGACGACCAACTGGACCGGAGCCTCGATCCAAGATGGACTGATCGCCGGGCCCAAAGGTGTTTTGACGACCTCCGGCGGCATCACCCCGGAATTGTTCGTGTGCCCCACGGCGGCTGGCGATTTTGGAACCAAACCGGCTAACGTGCTTTCCAATGTTTCCACTAACAATAGCAGCTATTGCTATATCATGGGCCGGCGCGACTCGGATGGCGATAAAGTCATTCTATGCGACCAACATGGTCCAGGCAAAGCCGCCTCCACCAATGAATGGGGTGGCAACCATGTGGGCAAAAAAGGGCCGGAGGGCGGCAATGTGATCAAGGTGGCCGGTTCGGGCATGTGGGTCAGCACGACCAATGATCCCGGGCAAGCCAAGGTTTGCATCACCAATGAAAATATTTCCATCACTTTCGAGACCAATGTAGAAAATAAAGTGGCCTTTTATTAAACAAGGCCCTCTTGAATTGTAAGTGGCCGGGGCGTTGGCTTTACCATTCGCCCCGGCTTTTTTTTACAGCCGATCCTTAGCCGGCCTTGAGGGAACCATGCTCCCGCGCGCGCGCCGGTTGATCCCCCGGGCCGGTGCATCCGGGAGCCGCCTCCCTATCCTGAGTCGGTTCCCGATCAAAAACAACGCGCTCCAAACTGCGTCCGCTTTTTTTGTGTTTTGGCTATTGACAGCCTGATTTCTTCTGATAAGGTTCTGCCTCTCGTGTGCTGGCTTCACATACTATCGAGGTGTGGCGCGGCTGGCGCATTGCGGAACGAACGCTTATTTGGCTGTTGATCATCATCGGAAAGGAACTGCTATGGCATCTGCAAAAAAAGTCAGCAAGGGCAAAAGCCGTAAGTATGTTTATTTATTCTGTGCGGGGCGGCGCACTGAGGGGCGCGCCGAGATGAAGAATTTGCTCGGCGGCAAGGGCGCGAACCTGGCGGAGATGTGTCGTTTGGGCCTGCCGGTACCGGCGGGATTCACCATCACCACCGAATGTTGCTCGGCCTATTTCAAGAACCAGATGCGTTTCCCCGTGGGTCTCAAAAAAGAGGTCGAAACGGCTTTGCAGAAAGTCGAAGCCCAAATGGGCATGCGCTTCGGTGATCCCAAAAACCCCTTGCTGATGTCTTGCCGCTCCGGCGCGCGGCGTTCCATGCCGGGCATGATGGAAACCGTGCTCAATATCGGCCTGTGCTCGCGGACCATTCCGGGCTTGATCGCCAAAACCAATAACGCGCGCTTTGTCTATGACGCCTATCGGCGTCTGATCATGATGTATGCCGATGTGGTCATGGAGAAAGCTGAGGGCATCGAGCCTGAGCAGGATCGGGGCATTCGCAAGCAGCTGGATGATCTGCTCTCCCAACTCAAGCAAAAGAAGGGCTATAAGGACGATTCCGAAGTCTCGGCCGAAGATCTCAAGCAGCTTTGTGAGGATTTCAAGGTGCGGGTTAAGGCCGTGCTCGGCAAAGCTTTCCCCGATGATCCCCTGGAGCAGCTCTGGGGCGGTATTGGCGCGGTCTTCAAAAGCTGGAATGGGAAGCGCGCGGTTGCCTATCGCCGCATCGAGGGCATTCCCGATGAATGGGGCACAGCCAACAACGTGCAAGCCATGGTTTTCGGTAATATGGGCGATACTTCCGCCACCGGCGTGGCCTTCAGCCGTAATCCGGCCACGGGCCAACACCAGTTTTATGGCGAGTGGCTGGTGAATGCGCAGGGAGAGGATGTGGTCGCGGGTATTCGCACTCCCAACCCCATCAATGAGGCTATCAAGAGCGAGCATAATGCGCATATGCCTTCGCTGCAAAAAACCATGCCGGCCATTTATCGCGATCTGGATCGGATTCAAAAGCGGCTCGAAAAGCATTATCGCGATATGCAGGATATCGAGTTCACCATCCAGGAAGGCAAGCTGTATATCTTGCAGTGCCGGGTGGGTAAACGCACGGGCACCGCCGCGCTGAATATGGCCATGGATATGCTGGCCGAGAAGCTTATCTCGCGCCAGGAAGTTGTCATGCGCGTCACTCCCGCTCAGCTGGATGAGCTGCTCCATCCCATCGTGGATCCGGCGGCCGAAAAGGCCTTGGAAAAAGATCCGACTGCCGCCGCTGCCAAAGGGCTCCGCTTCCTAGCCAAAGGCTTGCCGGCCGGGCCGGGTGGTGCGCGGGGTCAGATCGTCTTCTCGGCGGACGCGGCCGTGGAATGGGCCAAAGCCGGTAAGCAGGTGATCCTGGTGCGTGAGGAAACCAATCCCGAGGATGTGGAAGGCATGCGCGCGGCCGAAGGTATTCTGACGGCGCGCGGTGGTATGACGAGCCATGCGGCCCTGGTGGCGCGTGGCTGGGGCAAATGCTGTGTGGTCGGTGCCAGCGCTCTGCATGTGGATGTGCAGGCCCGCTCCCTGACCGTCAATGGCTTAACGCTCAAGGAAGGCGCCCTCATCACCTTGAATGGCACGCGTGGCTATATCTACGCCGGAGAGCTGGCGATGATCAATGCCACTGAGAATCCACGTTTTAAGCAGTTCATGAAAATCGTGGATAGCTTCCGCAAGCTGGGCGTGCGCGCCAATGCGGATACGCCCGCCGATGCGCTCAATGCTCGCAACTTCGGCGCTGAAGGCATCGGGCTCTTTCGCACGGAACATATGTTTTACGGTCAGGGCAGTGATAAGCCGCTCTTTTTCCTGCGGAAGATGATCCTCAGCCAGACGGCCGCGGAACGTCGTCAGGCCTTGGCGGACTTGTTCCCCTTCGCCAAAAAGGCGATCAAGAGCACCTTGGAAGCCATGGAAGGTCTGCCGGTGACCATCCGCCTGCTTGATCCGCCGCTGCACGAGTTTGTGCCGCAAAGCAAGGCCACCCAGCAGGAGTTGGCCGCCAGCCTCAACATCAGCGTGGAGGAAGTTCAAAAACGCAGCGATCAGCTGCATGAATCCAATCCGATGATGGGTCATCGCGGCGTGCGGATCGGCATCACTTATCCGGAAGTGACGGAGATGCAACTGCGCGCGGTCTTTGAGTCTGCCGCCGAATTGATCAAAGCTGGTAAGAAATGTCAGCCGGAAATTATGGTGCCGGTCACCTGCGATGCTCGCGAGCTTCGTCTGCAGAAGGCTCTCTGCCTGAAGGTCTATGATGAGGTCTTGGGGCGCATGAATATCCGCAAGATCCCGCACGCTTATGGCACGATGATCGAGATCCCGCGTGCTTGCCTGCTGGCAGATCTGATGGCCGCCGAATCTGATTTCTTCTCATTTGGCACCAACGATTTGAGCCAGATGGGCTTCGGATTCAGCCGGGATGATATCGGCGGCTTCATGAATGAATACCTGGAAGCCAAGATATTGGATGCGGATCCTTTCCAAACCATTGATCAGGAAGGCATTGGCCAGCTGATCGAAATGGCTGTGCGCAAAGGCCGTAAAGCTCGCCGCGACTTAAAAATCGGTATCTGTGGCGAGCAGGGTGGCGATCCAGCCTCGGTTGAGTTCTGCTTCAAGGTGGGGATGAATTATGTGAGTTGCAGTCCCTTCCGAGTGCCGATTGCCCGTCTGGCGGCTGCTCAAGCGGCCATCAATCTGCGTAAAAAATAAGCTGGTATCCAGAGGGAATTCCGGCCGCAAGCTGGCGGCGCGCGCGATGACGGCTCGGCTGGGTGGGGGCCGCGACAGAAAAAACTGTCATCTCGCCGCGCCATGCCCTATACTGCCGCCGTTGCCATGAATCAACTGGATAAACTGGGGTTGATCGCCGGCCGCGGCACCTATCCGCTGCTGCTGGCCGCCTCGGCCAAACGCCAGGGTGTGCGGCGGCTGGTGGTCATCGCTTTCCGCGGGGAAACCGAGCGCGCCATCGAGCGTTTGGCCGATGAGGTTTGCTGGCTGCGCGTGGGGCAGCTCAATGCCCTCTTGGAGGCTCTGCGTACGCGGGGGGTAACCCGGGCCATCATGGCCGGCCAGATCCTGCCCACACACTTGTTTCGTCTGCGGCCAGATCGGCGCGCTTTGGGACTGCTAGCAAGCTTGCGCGTTCGCAATGCGCATACCATCTTTGACGCTATCGGCGCCGAATTGAGTACCGTGGGCGTGCAGCTTTTACCGGCCTATCTCTTCTTGGAATCAGCCCTGCCGGTACCCGGCTGCCTGAGCCGTCGGCAGCCCAGCCCGGAACAGCAGGCCGATATCGCTTTGGGCTGCCGAGTAGCCAAGACGACCAGCGGGCTGGAGATCGGGCAGACGGTGGTCATCAAGCAGGGGACGATTCTGGCCGTGGAGGCCTTCGAGGGCACCGATGCCACCTTGCTCCGTGCTGGCCGTTTGGGCGGGCCGGGAGCCGTCGTGGTCAAGGTGGCCAAGCGCGGCCATGATAACCGCTTTGATATTCCCGTGGTTGGGTTACAAACGCTGCGAGTGCTCAAAAAGATCCGCGCCGCCGTATTAGCGCTGGAGGCCGGCCGCACCATTTTGTTGGAACGCGAGAAAATGATTGCCCTTGCCGATCGTCTGGGCCTGGTATTGACGGCTGTTAGCGCGGAAGATTGAGGAGCAGCTGGCTCTCTCTCAATCGTGCGCCACAGCAGAGAGGAACTAATGGATCAGCGCCGCATCAAAGTGGGAGTGGTGGGAGTGGGAAGCTTGGGCCAGTGGCATGCGCGGATTTATTCCGAACTGCCCACGGCGGAACTGGTGGGGGTGTACGATATCAATCAGGCGCGCGCCGCCGAAATCGCCGCGCGCTATCGCACGCGCGTCTATCCTGAGCTGGCCGATCTGGCCGCGGCCGTGGAAGCCGCCAGCATCGTGGTGCCCGCCGATAAGCATTGCGAGGTGGCCACCCTCTTTCTGGAACGCGGCGTGCATCTCCTGGTGGAAAAACCCATCGCCACTCGCACTCGCGATGCGGAACAGATGGTCGCCGCCGCCCAGGCCGCCAACTTGATTTTGCAGGTGGGGCATGTGGAACGCTTCAATCCGGTGCTGAAATACCTGGAGGGTATTCTGGTGCAACCGCGCTTTATCGAGGCCCATCGCTTGGCGCCTTATCCGCCGCCGCGCAAAGGGCAGCCGCCGCGCGGGACCGAAATCAGCGTGGTGCTGGATTTGATGATTCATGATCTGGAGATCATTCTGCACTTGGTGCGCTCGCCGGTGCAGACCATCCACGCCGTCGGTGTGCCGGTGCTCAGTGCCAGCGAGGATATCGCCAATGTACGCCTGGCTTTTGAGAATGGATGCATAGCCAATGTAACCACCAGCCGGATCAGCCCGGAGGCCATGCGTAAGTTTCGTGTTTTTCAGGAAGACACTTACATCTCGCTCGATTATCAGCGCCAGTCCGGCGAGCTATATCGTAAGCGTGGGACGCAGATCGAGCGCCAGCGGGTACCCTTGGCCAAGGGCGAGCCTCTACGCAATGAACTGGCTTCTTTTTTGGATTGCGTTCGCGCGCATGGCACGCCGGTGGTTGGCGGTCGCCAAGCCGCAGAAGCCTTGAACCTGGCGATCGCTATTTGTCAAAACATCCGTGAGCGCGCCTCATGAAACAAAAATCCATCATGATCATTGCCGGTGAAATCTCCGGTGATATGCATGCCGCCGCCTTGCTGCGGGCCCTGCAGCGGCAAGGGGCGGCGCTGGATAGTTTCGGGGTGGGTGGCGACGAGTTACGCGCGGCCGGCATGCAAGTCCTGTATGACATTCGCCAGATGGCGGTGCTGGGGTTCAGCGATGTGCTGCGCAATTATTTTTTTTTCCGGCGCGTATTTAATGATCTCTTAGCCCTGGCCCGCGCGCGCCGGCCGGAAGTAATTCTGCTGGTGGATTATCCCGGATTCAATTTGCGTTTTGCCGCCCGGGCCCAGGCTCTGGGACTGAAGGTTGTCTATTATATTTGCCCGCAGGTTTGGGCTTGGCATCGGGCGCGCGCGCACCGCTTGGCGCGGATCGTGCAGCGTCTGATTACCATTTTCCCATTCGAAAAAGCTATCTTTGCCGGCAGTTCCCTGGCGGTTGATTTTGTGGGCCATCCCCTGGTGGCCGCCGCGCGCGCGGCATTGACTGAACCTCTGCTTAGCTTGCCCGGCGCCGCTAACGATCCGCGCATTGCTTTGCTGCCCGGCAGCCGTTATCATGAAATACGGCGCATCCTGCCGGTGATGTGGGCCGCGGCGACCCTGCTGGAGCGTCAGTTTCCTGGCGCGGCTTTTATAGTGGCGGCGCCCTCCGCGCAGGTGGCCGATTGGATCAAGACCACCTTGGCCGCTCAGCCTCACGGGCCGGCATGCTGGTCGGTGGTGATCGGCCAAACCCGCCAGGTGCTGCGTCAAGCCCGAGCGGCCATGGTCACTTCGGGCACGGCCACCATTGAGGCGGCGCTGCTGGGCTGCCCAATGGTGGTGGTTTATAAAACCAGTTGGTTAACCTATGCTCTGGGGCGCTTGGTGATCCGGGTTCCCTTTTTGGGAATGGTGAATCTGGTCGCCGGCTATAATGCCGCTGCGCCGCAGGCTTTATGTCCGGAATTTATTCAGCATAGAGCAACGCCCTCGGCTCTGGCGACCGGCCTGGCCGCGCTGATCGCCGATGGGGCGGCTCGTCAGCAGATGTTGCAGGGCTTGGCGCAGGTGGCTGAGGCCTTGGGGGAACCAGGCGCGGACGAGCGGGCCGCGCAGATCATCAGGCAGGAGCTGCGATGAAAACCAGTGTTATTATCACGGTATATAATCGACCGGAAATGCTGATCGCCTGTTTGCGGGCCCTGGCCTTGCAGACGGTTCGCATTGAGGAAGTGGTTGTTTCCGACGATGGTTCCTCGGCGGATGCGGTGCGGCGGATGCAGGCTGTTTTTGGCGAGATGCCCTTTGCGGTGCGTTATGTCTGGCAGGCCGATGAGGGGTATCGCCTGGCGGCGGCTCGCAATAATGCCATTCGCTTGGCGTGCGGCGATTATCTGGTTTCGCTGGATAGCGATATCCTGTTGTTGCCCGATGCCCTGGCGGCGCATTTGCGCCGCGCGCGCCGCGGAGTGTTTTTGGCGGCGAATCGCGCTCTGGCCAGTGAGGCCCAGACCGGCGTTTTATTGCAGCAAGGACTTTCGGAGCGGGTCCTGCATATGTTTTGGGAGAAGGCCGATCGCGCTCATCTCGCGCGTGTGCATCATCAATTCATGCGCAATCTGTGGCTCAGAAAAATAGGTCTGGCGCGCCGCCATAAACCTAAGATATTGGGCTGTCATTTTTCCTTGTTTCGCGAGGATATCGAGCGCATCAATGGCTTCGATGAATGCTATGTGGGCTGGGGGTTTGAGGATGATGATCTGACTTTGCGCTTGTATCGCGCCGGGTTGACGGGGCGTTCCTTGATTCATGAGGCGCGCGCTTTGCATCTGTGGCATCCGGTGGCCGCCAGTCGTCCGGAGCATCCGGCCGAGAGTCCCAACGGCAAATATTTCAGGCGTCGGCATATCCCCGCCCGTTGTCAGCGCGGCTTACAGCCGGAGCCTGGGGCTGGCTGTCCGCCGCCCTGAGCTTGCGTTCTGGCCAGCGGCCGCATCCATCTGCTCAGCTAGAGCCCCTGCCTTGACAGGGCGGCATGGCACTGTTAGAGTTTTTTTATGGAGCCCACATTGCCAGCGACTGCCAATGCCCGCCTGGTTGATTTGCTGCATAAAACCAACCTCTTCACAGAGGATCAAATCGCCAGCCTACTGACCTTCAAGCCGGAGGGCGGACTATCCCTGACGCGGCGCGTCGTGGATGAAGGCTTGGCTGAAGAAGAGGCCTTTTTGAGAGCCATCGGCGCGGCCTTGGGCTATCCCTATCAACGCCTCAACGAGGTGACGGTGGCGGAGGATATCCTCAACCGTTTGCCGGCCAAAGTGGTCTTTCAATATCATGTGATGCCCCTGGCCGTGGAAAACGGTTGCTTGCGCGTGGCCACCAATGATCCCTTACATAGCGGGCTGTTGGATGCCCTGCGCCTGGTGGCCGGGATGCGCGTACGCCTGGCGCTCAGTCCCGCGGCCGATATCCTCAAGGCCATCAACCGCTTTTATGGGGTCGGGGCCGATACGCTGGAGCGCATGATTCAGGATAACCGTATCAATATCGAGCCCGAAGAATCCTTGACCAAAGTGGATATCAGCGAGCTGGATCACGAAGCCTCGATCGTTAAGTTCGTGAATCAGGTTATCTGGGAAGCATCCAAGGATCGCGCCACGGATATTCACTTCGAGCCTTTGGAGGACGATTTGCGCATCCGCTATCGCGTGGATGGGGTGCTGCACGAAACACCCATGCCGCCGCAACTCAAGCGTTTTCAGGCCGCCATCATCTCGCGCATCAAGGTCTTGGCCAATATGGATATTGCCGAGAAACGCCTGCCGCAAGATGGCCGCATTGGCCTGGCGATTCGCGGGGAGAATCTGGATATACGCGTTTCTACGATTCCCACAGTATATGGCGAGAGCGTCAGCCTGCGGTTGCTGGCGCGCAGTGCGGGCATCTTGAGCTTGGAAGGCGTGGGCCTGGACCCCAAGGATGAAGCCATCATCCGCAAATTGATTCACCGGCCGCATGGTATATTGCTGGTGACCGGTCCCACCGGTTCAGGTAAATCCACCACGCTGTATGCTTGGCTGCATACCATCAATTCGATCGAGAAACGGATCATCACCATCGAAGATCCCATCGAATACGAGATCACCGGCGTCAACCAAATCCATGTGCGCCCCGAGATCGGGCTGACCTTTGCTACCGGCCTGCGGCATATTCTGCGCCAGGATCCCAATGTGATCATGGTGGGTGAAATCCGGGATTTTGAAACGGCGGAAATTGCTATCCGCGCCTCGCTTACCGGCCATCTGGTCTTCAGCACCCTGCACACCAACGATTCGGCGGGGGCCATTACGCGCCTGATAGATATGGGTGTGGAACCCTTCTTGGTGGCTTCCTCGGTGGAAGCTATTGTGGCTCAGCGGTTGGTGCGCATGCTGTGCAGTGCCTGTAAGCGTCCCTTGCCGGAGGTCGATACGCTTTTCTTGCAGGGCGTTAATTTTCCCTTGGAGGCCCTGGGATCCAACCATATCTATGCAGCGGTGGGCTGCGAGAAATGCCGCCAGACAGGCTTTTTGGGTCGTTCCGGCATCTTTGAAGTGTTGCTTGTGACGGATGCTATTCGCCCCATGATTATTGCCCGTGAATCCGCCAATGCCATCAAGCAAAAGGGCATGGCCGCCGGCATGCGCACCTTGCGCGATGATGGCTGGGCCAAAGCTCTGAAGGGCGTGACGACCGTTGAGGAGGTGCTGCGGGTTTCCGAGGAGGATGAATAGTTGTCGCCGGGGCGATGCAGCAAGTGCTATGGCCAGTTTTATCTATACAGCGCGTTCACGCGCGGGTGAGAAAATTTCCGGATCCGTGGAAGCTCCCGACCGCCACGCGGCCCTCTTGCAGCTTGAGCGTTTGGGATGTGTGCCCATTTCCGTGACGGAAAAGCAAGCGGCGGCCAGCCAATCGCCCTGGCGCACGCTGGCCTGGCGCGAGCTGCTCTCGCGCCGCCGCCGCCCCAAAATGAGCACGCGCGAGCTGCTGGTTTTTACCAGCGAACTGAGCGATCTCCTGGCTTCCGGCATGAAGTTGAGCAATGCCTTGAATGCGCTGGCGCGGCGCCGGACAAATTTCGCGGGCGATGCCATCATCAAGAGCCTGCGGGATGAAATCCTGCAGGGATCCAGCCTGTCGGCCGCCTTGGCCCAATATAAGGAAACTTTTCCCAATCTGTATATCAGCCTGATTCGTTCCGGGGAAGTGGGCGGCAATCAATCGGAGGTGATGCAGCGCATCGTCAAGCATTACGAGCGCCTTCAGGATGTGAAGGAAAAAGTGATTATGGCCCTGGTCTATCCCATGATCGTCTTGCTGGTGGGGTTCGCCACCCTGGTTTTTTCCATGCTCTTCGTGATCCCGCGTTTTGCCCTGATCTTTCAGGATCTGGGCAGCACCCTGCCTCTGCCGACGCGGATCCTCATTGGCCTCAGTTATGGCATGCTTCATTATGGCTGGCTGATCATCATTGCCCTGGCCATCCTGGCGCTTTTATTATGGCGTTATCTGGATACGCCCGCCGGCCGCCTGTGGTGGCACGGTCTGCAGCTGAAAATACCGCTGATCCGGGATATCGTTATGGCCCATGCTTTTACCCAGTTTGCGCGGACGCTGGGCATGTTGATCGCCAATGGCGTACCGGTTCTCGATGCCTTGGCTATAGGTGAGCGCACCGTGCAGAATGTGATCATCGCGCGAGAAATCCGCAATGCGCGCGAACGCGTCACGGATGGCACGACGATCTCCGGGCCGTTGGCGGCCGGCAAGATTTTTCCGCCGATGCTCACTGATATGCTGGCTATCGGCGAGGAAACCGGCGATATGAGCGGCGCGCTGACGCATATTGCGCGCCGCTATGAAGGGCTCTTGGATCGGAGCGTGAAAATATTCACCACGGTCTTGGAGCCCATCTTGATCGTGCTGATGGCTGTTTTGGTGGGCTTTGTGGCCATCAGTATTCTGTTGGCTGTTTTCGATTTGACCAGTGGTTTGAATGTGTAAGGATAGATGGAGAGGGAGGATGGTATGGGGCAGATACAATGCTTGCAAGGGATGCGCCGCGGATTCGTCGGGCGCACCAGAGGTGGTTTTACGCTGATTGAAGTGCTCTTGGTGGTGGTGATCATCGGTATTCTGGCGGCGATTGTCGTGCCGCGTCTGGGCGGTCGTACCAAGGAAGCCCAGATAGCCGCGGCCAAGGCCAGCATTGATGGGATCAGCCTGGCCATCGATCAATATGAAGTTGATAACGGATTCTACCCTTCCAGCCTGCAGGCCCTGATCACCAAGGGATCCGAATTGAATTGGAAGGGACCCTATTTGAAAAGGGCGCAGATTCCCACCGATCCCTGGGGGCGAGAATATATCTATACCGTCAAGGATAATAGCTATGAGATCAAATCGCTCGGTCCGGATGGCGTGGAGGGGACCGACGATATAACCCATTAACGCCGGCCCGGCGCCGGGAGCGAGGTGAGCGCGCCATGCAGCAGTTGTCTTCCGGAGAGCGCTCTGCCCCGCGGGGAGCGTCCTTATCTTTTGTGAGCCTGCTTATGTCTAAACCTGGCCGCCCGCCATTATGCGGTCGGCGCCGCCGCCGCGCTTTTACCCTGGTGGAACTGTTGCTGGTCATCGTGCTGGCCGGTATCCTCTTGGGGGTCAGCATGCCCTCGCTGGTGGCTTCGATTCGCGCTCATCGCCTGCGCAGCGCCGCCCGTTCCTTGGTAACCGTGGCGCGCTATACGCGGAGCATGGCGCTGCTCAAGCAAAGTGATCTAACGCTGTTTTTCAACCTGGATTCCGGACAAATCGATGTGCTTTCTTCCAATGCATCCTTGCCGCGCTTTACGCGCGTTATTGATGGCGTGCGGCTCGAATCGGTGACCATTGCCGATGGCCCCCCGATTACGGAGGGCGTCTGCCAGGTGCCCTATCGACGTAATGGTGTTTGTAAACCCTTTGCTGTTCAGGTGCGGGATAGATATGGAGAGGGCATTCTGGTACGGGTGGATGCTCTCTCCAGCGTGAAAACCGTCGAGTCCCGCCGCTGACCCATTGGAATATCCGAGGAGCCTTGCATGCCTCAATCCAGCCATAGCCAGCCTGCGTCGCGCACGGCTCGCGCTTTTACCCTGATAGAGGCTGTGCTGGCCCTGGCTATTTTGGGGATCAGTGTTTTTGTATTGGTCGAATGCACGGCCCGCTGTCTGGCTGTTATCCGCAGCGCCCGTCATTATCAGACCGCCCGCCAGGTCTTGGATCAGGGCGAGCTGGAATATCCTTTAAGCTGGACCAATGATCTGGAGCATAACCGGGTTGCCGCGGTGACCTATCCCAATGGCTATACTTTTGCGCGGGACTTAACCGCCGTGGACGGTGAGGAAAACCTCTTTGTGGTCGTCACGCGCGTGGGCTGGTCGGAATCAGGGCGGGCCTCTTGGGAAGAGGTCGTCAGCTATCTATACAGCCCTCAAAATGACTAAGCGCCCTGCGGCCGGAGGCATAAGGTGGCAATGTTAATCACAACTAAAAAGCGAGTGGCCAACGCTGTTCTGCGCCAGGCGCCCTGCTCATCGGCTTTCACGCTGATTGAGGTGCTGGTGGCCATCGTCTTGCTGGTGGCCGCCATGGCCATTGCTTTCAGCGCCTATTTCGGCGTGACTAAGGCCTGGCAGAGGGGCGTCCTGCTGGCCGATAGCCTTAATCACGGTGATTATCTGATGGAGCAGCTGGTCAATGGTTTGCGCTGCGCCTATTTTCCACCCTCCTCCACCAACTCCCAGCAGGGCCGCCCCACCGATTATGGGTTTATATTGGAGAAAGCGGGAGGGGACACAGCCGCCCGCGATACCATTTGCTGGGTTAAGACCGGGTCCGCGCTCTTGAGCCCGGAGGATGCCTTGCGCCATGGCTTGCATCGGGTACTCGTCTCGCTCGAGGAGGATCAGGAAGGCACGCCGGCGGTGGCCGTGCGTTCCTGGCGGCCCTATGCCAATCCGGACTCTTTTGATCCCTTGCAACAAGCTCCCTTTTATGTTTTGAACAAGGTGCGCTCTCTGGGCTACCGGGTGGCCACCAACCGCACCGAGCAAGGCTGGGAATGGCAGGAAGACTGGGCCGATGAAGCCACCAACCATTTACCGGCAGCGGTGGAAATCACTCTGCTTCTGGAGTCCCTCGATGAGCGGGATCAGCCGGTGACCATCCAACGCCTGGTGGAAATTCCGCTGGCGCCCCTTTCCTGGAGTAAAAAACGATGAGTGCTGTTAGGCGGGCTGATGAGCAAGCGCGGGGCTCGGCCCTGATTGTGGTTTTATGGGTAGTGGGCCTGCTGGCCATGTTTGTGGCGGCCTTTGCCTTTGATATGCATATCGAAGCGCGCGTGACTTCCGCTTGGCGTAAGAAACTCAAAGCGGAATATCTGGCGCGCGCGGGCGTGGAGTTGGCGCGCATGGCGCTGGTGGAAACCACCGACTCAGAAATCCGCAATGTGGATGCCGAGATCTATCTCGCCAAGGGTTCGGATCAACAATTGCGTTATGCGGCTGTGGCGCTGGCGCATGGCGGTGGCGCGGAGCTGACGCGTACCCTGGGCGCGGGCACCATCAGCGTGGTGGTGCAGCCCGAAAATGCGCGCATGAATGTCAACGGCATGATTCAGGTTGATAACCGCGAGGCCACCTATGACGCTTGGGAAATGCTTTTCGAGCATACCGGCGTCCCGCGCGATCTCTGGGATACCCTAGTGGATTGCGTGCTGGATTGGGTGGATCAAGATGAATTAACCCATCTCAATGGCGCCGAATCGCAATACTATGAAAGCCTGCATCCGCCTTATCAAGCTAAGAATCGCCCTTTGGAAACAGTGGATGAGCTCCAGCTGGTCAAGGGGTTCAACGAGCCGATCAGCGATGAGGGGCCCTCGGTCTACACGGCGCTGGCCGATTATTTAACCATGTATTCCGAGGATACCAAGGTGAACATCAATGCCGTGCCGCGCGATACTCTCATGGTGGTCTTGAATATCGATGCGCCCATGGCCGACGAAATCATCGCCGAACGCGATGGCCCGGATGGCCTGCCAGGCACAGAAGATGATCGGCCCTTCAAGGATTTGAATGATCTGCTGACGCGGGTGCCGGTGCTGGGGCCAGTGGTGGCCGAACGCCTCAGCTTTGGGGCCGGCGGGCGCTTCAGCATCCAGGCGCGGGGGCGCGTGGACGATGTGGAACGTGTGATTTCCTGCGTTGTTCACCTGGATAGCCGGCGGCATATCTCCATCCTGAACTGGCTTGAGGGGCCGCCCGAGGATCACCCGTTAATCCGTTGACAGCCCCCCTGTGATACGCGACAATGCTGGCCTGCTCGATTCAGGCCGGCGGCCCGGCATGGAACGGCCGCCACGAGTGTTTCCGGGTCCGAATATGCCATCTCAGAAAAACAGCTTCAGGCAGCGAGTTGTAGCGAGCCTGCATTATGGGCGCAGCCATTGGCGGGCCAGAATCCTGATCTTGCAAGGCCAGCTGCAGGCCTTTTGGCTGGCGCTGCTCAAGGATCTGCGGCGGGGCCACAGGCATCGTGAACCGGTCACCGGCTTGCGTTTGCAGCCGGGTCTCTTGGAATGGACGACCCTATGCAAGGGAAGAGAGGGCCTGGAAAAACTGGCCACCCAGCAGGAGCGGCTGGTGGTGGAGGAAGCCGCCTGGTCCGACCCAGCCCAGCTGGCCACGCTCCTCCGCCAGCAATATCCGCAGCTGGGCGGGGCCATGGCCCTGGCTTTTTCCTCCGCCCAGATGTTGATGCGCGTGATCGACCTGCCTTCCACTGAACCGGCTGAAATGGCCGGCATGATCAAGCTGCAGCTGGATAAGTTTTCGCCCTTTCCCGAGGAGCGCATGGCGTTAGCCTATGAATTGCTGCATCCCACGGCCAGTGGCGGGCGGGTCTTGGTCGTCACCGTGCCCAAAGCCAAGATCGAGTTTATGGGTGCGGTTTTTCAGAAAGCCGGTTGGGAGCTGCAGCGGGTGGATGCCGAGGTCTTGGGCTGGTGGCGCTTACTGGTGGATCAGCGCGCCGTGCCTGCCGCCGGCCGTTGCCTCTTGCTGCGCTTGGAGCAGGATGGCGGGCTGCTGCTCGCCGTGCAAGACGGGCTCTTGCTGGCTTTGAAAGCCCTGACCGCCAGCGCCGGCTTAACGGCCGAAGAGTATGCCGCCGAAATCGCCTATGAGATGCGGGCCTTTCTGTTGGCTCTGGATTTGGAGCAAGGCGCGCTGCCGCTGCAGAGCCTGCACTTCTGGCATAGCGGCGCCGCGCCGGAGCTGGTGCTAGCTCGGCTCCGCGCCGAATTGCATTTGGAGATTCAACTGCATCAACTGGAGACCCTCCCGCCTCTGAGCGAAGGCGCGGCGCGGCGCATGCTGAGCCCGCTCTTCCAGCCCAGCGCGCCGGCTGATCCGGCGGCGCTCGATCTGATTCCGGCCTCCTGGCGCGCCAGCGATCAAGCCAGCCGGATGAAGCGCCGCCTGATAGCCGCCACGCTCATCATTCTGGTGGGGTGGTTGCTGACGACACTGGCTTTTCTGGGGGGCTATACCTGGAGCCAACAGCGTTTGCAACGCCTCCAGCAACGCCTGGCGACGGTGCAGAAACCGGCCGAGGAAGTCCGCACCTTACAGCGCTGGGCGCGTTCCTTCGAGCAATGCCTGGATCGTCAACATTCAGCTTTGGAATGCTTGCGCGAGATCAGCCAGTTGCTGCCCGCGGATGTGAGCCTGACCGCCTTTCAGTTCCGTAAAGGCAAAAATGTTATTCTGCGCGGCGAGGCCTTATCGGTAAATCCTATTTATGATTTCAAGCAGGCCTTGGATAAATCCAAACTGTTCAAGAAGGTCGACTTGGGCAGCACCCAGCCGAGCCGCCGTAAGGCGGCTATGGTGCAGACCTTCCAAATGACGATTCATTTGCCGGAGGAGCAGCCGTGAAAATCACCAGTCGCGAAGCCGTCTTGAGCTGGGTGGTGGGCATGTTGCTCCTGGGAAGTATCTCCTATTGGGTCGCCGCGCCAAAACTCAAGGTCTGGAAAGAAACTCGCGAAAGCCGCCAGCGCTTGACGGAGCGTATCGCTCTCCTGGAACGCTTGGTGCAACAACAGGACACTTGGTCGCAGCGCTTGGATGTCTTGAAAACCAAGCTGGTCAGATATGCCGCCGATCAGGATGTCACCGCTGATTACCTGAAGATCTTGGAGCGGGTGGCGCAGGATAGCTTGCTTAATCTGGAACAGCGCCGGCCGCAAAGCGAGAAACGCCATGGCGACCTCTACCGCCTGGCCATTGACTGCACCTGGGAGGGTAAGCTGGAGAGCCTGGTGCGTTTTCTCTATGCCCTGGATCAGGAGGAAGTGGCCATGGATGTGGAGGAATTGACGGTATCCCTGGTGCCCAGCGGTCAGGGACGTATGAAAGGCACTTTCACCCTGATGTGTATTTATGGCCGTGCCGCCATGCCGGCAACGCCTGCGGCCGCGGCCGCCGTTCCACCACCCAGCCCGCCCTCAGTCGCCGAATGAAGCATTGCCTTGCGCTATGGTTTATGGAACAATGCTGACGCGAGGATGGGCAATCGTGAGGCCAAGTTTATGCAGCGCCTGATAGTCATAATGGGAATGATCTGGATTGGCGGTGGACTCTGCTGTCTGGGGCAGTCAGCAGCCGATAACGAGCCACCCGCCGCCAGCCCCTTGGCGGCGGAAGCGGCCGATCTCTTGGCGGAAGATGCAGTCGCCGCCATGGCTCTGCCGCCGCTCGTACCAGCTGACCCTGACCTGGCCGCCGCCACGACGCTGGTGGGTTTGAAATATGAAGCTATGGATCTGGATGAGGTGCTCAAGCAGTATAGTGAGTGGACGGGGCTGGCCATCCTGAAGGCGCCGGATGTGCCGGCGGTTAAGATCACCCTCAAGTGTCCCAAACGCTTGCCCAAAGCGGAAGCTCTCCTGGCTATCGAGGGGGTCTTGGGCATGCATGGCGTGGCCCTGGTGCCCATGGGCGCCAACTTTCTGAAAGTGGTGCCGATCTCGGCGGCACGGCAGTTTGGCATGGAAACCGGCCTGGGCGAGCTCGATCAAAGCATTGCCGATACCGATAAACTCGTCAGCCGTATCATTGAACTAAAACATATCGATATCAGCGAGGCCCAGGGCACCATCCAGAGCCTGTTGCATAGTTACGGCAAAATCATGCCCCTGGAACGCGTGAACTGCCTGCTGGTCACGGATACGGCCATCAATATCAAACGCGTGCTGGAAATCCTGGAAGTGATTGATCAGCCCATTGAATTACGCGAGGAACTCCGGATCTTCCCGATCATCCATGCTAAAGCTTCGGAGATCATGACTAAAATCGAAGCTATTTTGGCCGATGTTCAAACGCGCGATTCGCGCACGAGACTGATTCAGCAGCAGTTAAGCGCCACGCGCACGCCGACGCCATCCGCTCAGCCCGGCCGCCCCGCCTCGACCCGGACCACCGATCCCGTCTTGGATTTATTGCGCCGCGCGCGTTCAGCCGAGCAGGGTGTTGCCCAGGATAAAATCAAGATGGTCGCCGATGATCGCACCAATAGTTTGATCATCATTGCTCGTCCTGAGCATTTTCGTTTTATCGAGAATATCATCCAGGCCTTGGATTGTCAGGTGGAGCCGGATGTGAGCATCAAGGTGTTTTTCTTGGAATACGCCGAGGCCAAGGAAGTGCTCAGCCTGCTTACCAGCCTGGTGGCGGCGGCGGCCGATACCAAGACCCAGACCCCAACCCCGCCGGCGCGGCCCACGCCGGCCCTAACGCCCTCCTTCGAGGGGCGCTCCGCAGCGGACGGGCAGCGGGGCGAAACAGCGGCCAGTCGCTCCGGAGAGATTCAGATCAGTGGCAAGCTCTCCTCGGACGTCAAGATCATCGCTGACCAGCGCACCAATGCCTTGCTGGTGATGGCCACCAAAAACGATATGCTCACCATCGAAACCCTCTTGGCCAAGCTGGATATTTCGCTGGCGCAGGTCCTGATCGAGGTGGTCATTCTCGAGGTGGGCCTGAATAAAGATGTGAAAATGGGCATTGATTGGCTGCAGAAATCCATGGTGGCCTATAATAAACAATCCGGCGGCGGGCGCCGCGCATTCCTGGGCTTTGCCGGCTCCAGCATGCAGGGCACCTATGGGCAGCTGATGGATGCCACCACGCTCACGGATGTGTCTCAGAATATTGCC
>CAYYVN010000001.1:197980-208338 GCA_964475165.1 uncultured Verrucomicrobiota bacterium
AGCTATTATTTCAGCATCTTCGATTTGAATATCGATGCTGTGATGAATATGCTGAAAACCACCAGTGATGCCCGCATTCTTTCCACGCCGATCATCCTGACCACCGATAATAAAGAAGCTAAGATCATGGTTGGCGAAAAACGGCCGATCGTCACCTCCACCAGTATTTCCTCCGGCGGCACCCAGCAATCGGGCTATGAATATAAAGATATCGGGATCGAACTGACGGTCACTCCGCACATCAATAAAAAAGGTTTTGTGGTGATGGAAGTGTCTCAGAAAATCAACAATGTGGGCGAGGTGGTTAAGATCGATGGCAATGAGGTGCCGGTCATCACCAGCCGGGAGTTCGGAGCTTCTATTTCCGTCAATGATCGGCGCACGATCGTGCTCGGCGGTTTGGTGAGTACGGAGACGAAAAAGAACACCGGTGGCGTTCCTTTCCTCAGCGATATTCCCCTGTTGGGCTACCTGTTTGGCAGCACGAGCGATGCTGATAGCCGTCGCGAATTGATGGTGCTGATCACACCCTATGTGCTCAATGATCCGCAGGATATTTACACCGAAACCGCGCGCCGTTTTAATGCCATGCAAAAAGCCGATGATTTATTGCGCGTGGATTGGTCTGAATCTGAGCTGGGCAAACCGTTAACGGTGGAGCAGTTGCGCCAGCGGCGTTTTGATAAAGAGCGCAGCGAGCGCGAGATCGAGGCCAGTTGGAAGGAAATGCAAAAAGAGGCCGCCAGATCGGCGCGTCAGACCAAGCTCCCGGCGCCATCTATTCCGCTCAGGGCTGAAGAGGGCATCACCAATGTCACCTTCAAGACGGAGGAAATCATGCTGGAGCCGGTCGCGGGCAGCTCCAATGCTCTGCCTTTACCTTGAGCGGTCGCTTGCCTTGCGGCTTCCAGTCAGCCCTGCCAGAGAATCCTTTCCGCAGATAAAAGCTCTCTCAGCTCGGCTCTGCAAGAGGTTTCCGGGTGCGCGCGGCCCCCAGGCTCGCCAGAGATCACGGGCTGGCCGGCGGCTTAATTGGTGCTGGAGAGCTTCTTGAGTTCGTCGCGCAGGCGCGCGGCATCCTCGAAGCGTTCTTCGGCGACAGCCTGGGCTATCTTTTGCTTGAGGGCTTCCGCGGGCGATAAGGCTTTGGGCGGTTTGGCGGCGGCCTCCTTTTGCAAGAGCACGCCGGCGGTTTCCATGACTTCCTCGGCGACATAAATGGGAGCCGCACAGCGCAAGGCCAGCGCCATGGCATCGCTGGGCCGCGCATCAATTGCCGACTCCATGCCGTTGCATTCCAGGAAAATTTTGGCATAAAAGGTGTTCTCGCGCAGGGCCGTGATTTCCACGCGTTTCAGACGGCATTCCAGGTTATCCAGTACGGACTTAAAGAGATCATGCGTGAGTGGCCGCGGAGTTTTCATTTGGTCGAGGAAGAGCAGGATGGCTTGCGCCTCGGCGGCGCCAATGAAAATGGGCACGGTGCGCTGGTCCTCTTTAGCGCGCAGGAAGACCACATAGCCCATATTGGAAAACGATACTTGCGCTATTTGGACCAGGATCATCAGGCACCTCGCTCATCTTTGAGGATATTATGCGCAAGATTACGGCATTTATCAAGCACGGAATGGATGGGCGGAGAACATTTGCGCCATGCGTTCCTTGAGCGCGGGGAATCCCTGCCGTCGCAAGGCCGAAACAACCAGGGCTTGCGGGTGCTCGCTGAGCAGTTGCGCGAGCGCGGCCTGGGCTGGTGCGCGGTCGGCCTTGTTGAAGAGGAGCAAGGCGGGCTGTTCGGCCCCGATCTCGGCCAGGGTGGAGCGCACCACGGCCAGCTGTTCATTCACATAAGCCTGGCTGGCATCGGCCACGATCAAGAGTAGGTCCGCGGCGTTGATTTCTTCCAGGGTAGCGCGGAAAGATGCCACCAGACCGTGGGGCAATTGGCGAATGAAGCCGACCGTATCAGTCAACATGACCTCCCGGCGCTGGGGCAGAAACATCAAACGGCTTTTGGTATCCAGCGTGGCGAAGAGGCGATCATCCACATAGGCTTGGGCATCGGTTAAGGCATTGAGCAGGGTGGATTTGCCGGCATTGGTATAGCCCACCAGGCAGACCACCGGCCAGCGCCGCCGATCGCGCGTCTGGCGGCGCCGTTTTTGGATGGCGCGCAGTTTCTTTTTCAGCACGGTAATGCGCGCGAGCATCGGCGCGCGGCGTAATTGGAAAGGGCTTTCGCCGGGGCCGCGCATGCCGATCCCGCCCTGAAAACGCTGTTGCTTGGCTGAGACCGGCACGCGCGAGGCCAAGTACTGCAGTTGGGCCAGCTCAACCTGGATTTGAGCTTCCGCCGAACGCGCGCGGCGCGCGAAGATTTGCAGGATCAGCTCGGTGCGATCAATCACCTTGACCCCGATGGCCAGGTCCAGGTTGTTGACTTGGATCGGCGAGAGGTTGTTGTCGAAGATCAGCAGGTTGGCCTGGGCCTCGCGGCAGGCCAGTTGGATTTCGGCCAGTTTGCCTTCACCGATAAAGAAGGCCGCATGGGGTCTCTCGCGGCGTTGGGTGATATTGCCCAAAACCAGCGCGCCGGCTGTTTCAGCCAGCCGTTCCAGTTCGGCCAGCGAGTCGCTGGCGCTGGTTTTGTCCTGGCGACCGATGCTCACCTGTATCAGCAGTGCGCGTTCGCCGGCGGCGGCCGGCATATTTTTCATAGGTGTTGCCTGGCTTTCATTTTGCGTCGATGCAGAAATAGCGCCGTTCGACTGGTGCGGAATGCTTCTTGGCGCAATTGGCGGCGAGTTTTTACATGGGGCGCTTCCCGCCAGGCCTGATACTGGAGCAGGAGAGCTTGATTATTAAAGCCCGGGCATTTTTGGCCTCGCCATTGTTGGCGTGGGGCCGCATATTGCCAGCAATAGCGGCCCATATTTAAGGGGCAGGTATAACAGGCATGTACGGGTTTAGGGCCAGATTTCATATCAATATCTTAGCATAGCTCTGGATCGAAAAAAAGAGCCAAATACCGGCTTGTCTCAGGGCCCGCCTGGCAGCCGGCGGGAGCCCTGGGCTTCCAGCAGTGATTTTTGGCCTGGATCCAAAAGATCGGCGCCTCAGGCTGCGCGCCGTCTTTTTCCTTGCCTTTGCCGATGGTTCCCTTTATGCTTCCTGCTCACTTTGAACACGCCCGCGGGCAACCCAATTCCAGCGCTAAGCTGGAGCATTGCAGAAGGAGAAGAGGCATGTCGGAAATCGTTGATATTGTGGCTCGGGAAATCTTGGATTCACGCGGCAATCCCACCCTGGAAGCGGAAGTGCATCTGGGGACCGGTATCGTTGGCCGCGCCGCCGTGCCTTCGGGGGCTTCCACCGGTGAGAACGAAGCCCTGGAACTGCGGGATGGAGATCAAAAACGCTATGCTGGCAAGGGCGTTTTGAAGGCTGTTAAAAATGTTCAAACCATGATCCGTCCGGCCTTGATCGGCTGCGATGCTCTGGACCAGATAGGCTTGGATCGCCGGCTGCTGGCGCTGGATGGCACGGCAACCAAGAAGAAACTGGGCGCCAATGCCATGCTGGGTGTGTCTTTAGCGACGGCCAAAGCGGCGGCGGCTTTTGTGGGCTTGCCGCTCTTTCGCTATATCGGCGGCGCCAATGCTAAGGTCTTGCCGGTGCCCATGCTCAATATCTTGAATGGCGGCGCGCATTCCGATGCGCCCATTGATTTGCAGGAATACATGATCATGCCCAAGGGCGCCTCTTCCTTTGCTGAGGCCCTGCGTATGGGCGCCGAGACCTTCCATGCTCTTAAGGGCATCCTGCGCGGCCGCCAACTCAGCACGGCTGTTGGCGATGAAGGGGGCTTTGCTCCTAACCTGCGTAACAATACCGAGCCGCTGGAAATGATCGTTAAGGCCATTCGGCAGGCTGGCTATAAGCCCGGCAAGGATATCTATATCGCTTTGGACGCGGCCGCCAGCGAGTTTTATGATAAAGCGGCGCGGCGCTATGTCTTCAAGAAAAGCGATCGCTCCCGGAAAACGGCGCCTGAATTGGTGGCCTTTTATGTGGCCTTGGCCAAAAAATATCCTATTCTCAGCATAGAGGATGGCATGGCCGAGGGCGACTGGCCGGGCTGGAAACTGCTCACCGAAAAACTGGGCGCCACGACCCAGATCGTGGGCGATGATCTCTTTGTCACCAATACCCGTTTCCTGGCCAAGGGCATTAAACAGGGAGTGGCCAATTCAATCCTGGTTAAACTCAACCAGATCGGCACTTTGAGCGAGACGCTGGATGCCATCCAGATGGCTCATCGCGCCGGCTATACGGCGGTTATCAGCCACCGCTCCGGCGAAACTGAGGATACGACCATTGCCGATCTGACGGTAGCCGTGAATGCTGGCCAGATTAAAACCGGCTCGGCCTGTCGCACCGATCGCATCTGCAAATACAATCAATTGCTGCGCATTGAAGAAAGCCTGGGCCGGGAGGCCATCTATGGCGGCCTGATCTAGCCTTGCGCCTGGCGCCGCCGGAGTCCCGCTCGGGATATTTGCGTTGGATGCCTGGTGATCTTGCGGAGCATGGAGAAAGGGCACATGCGTTTCTGGCTAACCATGTATCGCTTGGCCTGCGCGGCTTTCGCGATCGTGATGGTTATCGCGATCATCGCCGTTTTTTGGCCTAAAATGCGCCAAATACAGGAACGCCAACGCAAGGCGGCGGTGCTGGAGGAGGAAAATCGTATCCAGGAGCAAATGACCCAACAATTGCGGCAGCAGCAGGAGCAGTTTGTTTCCAATCCTCAATATGTGGAGCGGGTGGCCCGCGAGGAATTGGGCAAAGCTAAACCGGGCGAAACAATCTTTCGCTTTATAGAACATAAAACCAACGCATATCGCATGCGCCGTTAGCAGGCGGCCCCAGCGGCCCGCTCCCTGTTGCGAGAGGAGGCTTAATCCATGAGTTCCCTGGGACATAACCTTAAGGTTTTAATGCCCCTCGCCGATGGCGTGGAGGAGATGGAAGCGATCATCATGCTGGATGTTTTTCGGAGGGTGCCCTGGATGGTCAGCAGTGCCAGCCTCAAGCCGGGCCCGGTGACAACGGCCCATGGCGTGCGCTTGATGCCCGATGTGCTCTGGTCTGATATCGATCCGGCGGCTTTCGATCTGCTGGCTATTCCGGGTGGCCAGGCTGGCACCGCCGCCCTCGTGGCTGATGAGCGCATCCTCGCGGCCGTGCGCGCCTTTGCGCAGGCCGCTAAATGGATCGCGGCGATCTGCGCCGGCCCACTGGTGCTCGAGGCCGCCGGAGTGCTGGCCGGGCGGCGGGCAACCTGTCATCCGGCCGTGCCCCTGACCCAAACCCGGCGCTTGCCAGATCGCGTGGTGTTGGATGGTAAAATAGCTACCAGTCAAGGGCCTGGCTCGACGCTGGAGTTTGCCTTAAAGATTGTGGATGCCATAGCTGGTTATGCGCGGGCGGCGGCGCTGGCCGAAGCCATGGTGGTGGCTCAGCCGGCTCGGCCTTGAGGGCCAGTGCGTCCCGAGGCTTGGCAGTTTGTGGGTTGAGAGAGCAGGTGGCCGATATGCGAGTTCGAGATACATCCGATGTGCTGGCGAGTTGCCTGGCGGTGATCGCGGATGCGCTGGCCATTTTTATAGGCTTTATGCTGGCCACCTGGATTCGTTTTGATAGCGGCCTGATCCCCCTCTATCATGATTATCCGCCGGAGCATCTCTATAGCATGTATGCTCAGGGTCTGGGCATTGCCACCCTCATGTTCCTCTTTATTTTTCAATCACTGCGTCTCTATGTGCGCCCGCAGAGCGGTTCCTTTGGCGATAAGATTCCGCGCCTGATCCATGGCATTGGCTTAGGGCTGCTGCTGTCGTTGGCCTTGGCCTTCGCTTTGCGCACCGATCCGCCTTTCTCGCGTGTCATGGCGCTGGTGGCGGCGCCCATGATCACCCTGTGTGTGCTCTTGGAGCGCTATCTCTTGTTTCGCTGGGAACTGCGCCTGGCCCGTCGGCGCCAAGCCGTCAATCGCGTTTTGATCGTGGGGACCGATGCCATCGCCGTGCGTTTGCGGCAGGCCTTGCAGCAGGAGCCGCGCTTGGGCGCGCGGGTGGTTGGGTTTCTGCAGACCCGCTCAACTGAGCCGCATGCGGATATCCCCGCCGAACTCATGCGAGGCTCACAGGCCGAACTGAAAGCTCTGCTGGCCGCCGGCGCGGTGGATCAGGTGATCCTCACCGATACATCCATCGGCCAGCCACGCATGGTGGAGATGATCCTGGAATGCGAGCAGGCCCTGGTGACTTTTAATGTGGTGCCCGATCTGTTTCGTCTGCTCACCACCGAGGTGGATATGCAAACCATCGGCTCCATCCCGCTTTTGGGCGTTAGCCGCTGGCCGCTGGATCGCTTCTGGAATAGATTGTTGAAGCGTCTGGCGGATATCGCGGGCGCCGCCGTGGGCCTGGTGCTGCTGGCGCCGCTGGGAGGGGTGTTGGCGCTGATGATCAAGCGCGACTCGCCGGGCCCAGTATTTTATAAACAGGAACGCTGTGGGGAGAATGGTAAGACCTTCATGTTCCGCACGATGCATGTCGATGCCGAGGCAACCACCGGACCAGTGTGGGCGGTGCCCGGCGATCCGCGCCGCACGCGTTGCGGCGCTTGGCTGCGGCGCTATAACCTGGATGAGCTGCCCCAGCTCTGGAATGTGCTTAAAGGCGATATGAGCCTGGTCGGCCCGCGTCCGGAACGGCCTTGCTTCGTGCAACAGTTTCGCGAAGATATCTCCCGCTATATGTGGCGCCATGTCTCCAAACCTGGCATCACCGGCTGGGCTCAGGTCAATGGCTTGCGCGGCCAGACCGATCTTCAGGAGCGGATCCAATATGATTTATATTACCTGGAAAACTGGTCGCTGGCTTTCGATTTCAAGATCATCATCCGAAGTTTTTTCAGTCGCGAAAACGCCTATTGAGCGTGGGCTTGGGCCATTATTGAACGGAGTCGTCGTGTGAAGCATTCTATTCTGTTGGGTTGGTGTTTTAATGCGACTTTCTGGTCGGGCTTCTGCGCCTGGTTCCTGGCTCAGAGCACGAAGATGTTTTGTTTCTATGTGCGCACGCGCCGCATCAATTTTGGCTATTTGGTCAGTACCGGCGGCATGCCCAGCGCTCATTCCAGCCTGGCGGCGGCCCTGGCGACCTCGGTGGCCATGCGCGTGGGTACGGCCGACCCGCTTTTTGCCATGACGCTGGCCTTTGCCATTGTGGTTATGTTCGACGCCCAGAGCGTACGCCACGCGGCGGGCATGCAGGCGCGTCTTCTCAATCAAATGATGGATGAGCTTTTCAAGGCACGCCGCTTTTCCATTGAGAAGCTCGAAGAATTACTGGGGCATACCCGGCTGGAAGTTATCATGGGCATGCTCATGGGTGTTTTTGTGGCCTTGCTGGTGCATGCCCTGGCCTAGCTTGATCCAGACGGCTGGCGCGCCGCCGCGCCCAACTAATGCTAAATAAGTAAAGAGGAGTCCCTGGCAATATGGATAGAAATACTGCCGCTCAAACCATCCGCATAGAACTGTCTCCCGAGGAGCAGGCGCCGCCGGCGCCGGCCGCCGCGCGGCAGAGCTCCATCTGCCCGCCATCCCGCCGGATGGCCCCGACCGAGGCCACTTTATATCTTGAATTCATGCGTGGTATTTACGATGCCGTGCTCATCACCAACCGCGCCGGCTGTATTGTGGATGGCAATGCGCGTGCGGTGGAATTCTTTCAATATGCCCTGCCTGAATTGCGCGCGCAAAATATACTCAACTTGATCGTGGGCTTTAATCAGAAGCTCCTGAGTGCCGTCTGGCAAAACCTGGAACATAACCGCTTCACGCTGATTGAAGCCTTTGGCCGCCGTCAGGATCAGAGCCTCTTCCCAACGGAAATCGCGCCGAGCCCGCTGCATCTCGGGGGCGAAATCCATCTGGGGTTTTTTGTGCGCGATATCACTAAGCGTAAAAAAAATGAAGAAGATTTGCGGCGCACCCAACAACAGCTCGCCCGCGCTGAGCGCCTGGAAATGTCCAGCAACCTTGCCGGACATATCGCGCATGATTTCAACAATTTATTGACGCCGCTGATTATCTATCCGGATTTTATTCGAGAGCATTTACCCCCTGATTCGCCGGCCCAGACCGACTTGCAGGCCATCAAAAAAACAGCGCATACCCTGGCCGAAATCAATCAACAGCTCCTGGCTTTGGCGCGGCGCGGTTATCACGAGCAGGTGCCTTTTAATATCAACGAGATCGTTAAGGAGGCCGTTGATCTCCTGCGCCGCCTTGAGCAACAGAGCCGCATCACCTTTAATTTGGAGTTGATGGATCCCCCTCATAACATCAAGGGGACGCCTCAACAGTTACTGCGCGTGATCCAGAATTTATGCCAGAATGCGTTGGATGCCATGAGCCTCTCCGGCGGCACACTGACCGTGCGCACCGCCAAGGTGCATTTGGCCGCCCCCGTCAAGCATTACGAAGTTATCGCCGCCGGCGACTATGTCCAACTTACCGTGACGGATAGCGGCGTTGGGATCCCGGATGAAATTTATGATCGCCTCTTCGATCCCTTCTTCACCACCAAACAGGCCGCTCCCCGGCGGGGCAGCGGCTTGGGACTGAGCGTGGTGCATGGGATCGTTAAGGATCATCATGGCTATATCGATGTGGAAAGCACGCCGGGGCAAGGGACAACTTTCAGCCTCTATTTTCCCGTCTGCCAAGAGGCCGCCGCGGTGGCGGAGGAAACCCCGCTGCGCGGTGGTCAGGAAACCATCTTGCTGATCGATGATGATTCATCGCAGTTGGATGTTATTTCGCGTCTGCTTGCCAAGCTGGGTTATAATGCGCTTTGCGCGCAAGGTGGCGAACAAGCCCTGGCGCTCATCCGGGAATGCGCGGCCAAACAACAGCCCTTTCCTGATCTGCTCATCCTGGATATGGTTATGGCGCCTGGCCTGAACGGAGCCCAGACTTACCAGCATATCAAGGCTATCAATCCTCATCAAAAAGCCATTATGCTCTCCGGCTACGAAGAGAGCACTAAGGTACTCATGGCCCAGGAATTGGGCGCCGGCCAATTCCTGCGCAAGCCGGTGACTATGGAAATATTGGCGCGCGCTATCCGAGCCGAGCTGGATGGGGCAGCCTCTCTGGCGCCAGGATCTGCCGCCGCCGCAGAGGGGCCGGCTGCCCACGCATAAATTATGCTCTTATCTGCTTATCAAATCGCGCGCCTGTGGAGCATTCCCATTCGCGTTCATTTCTCGCTGCTCTTGTTTTTGCCCCTGATTGCCTGGCAATTCAGTGTCTTGATGGGGGCCGGGCTGATGGCTTGGCTGTGGGGTTTAGCCGTTGCCGTAGGGCTTTTTGCCAGTGTGGCCCTTCATGAATTGGGGCATGCGCTGGTGGCCCTGCGTATGGGCTTCCGGGTGCGTGAGATCTTGCTGTTACCAATCGGCGGCGTGGCCCAATTGGAGCGCCTGCCAACTCGTCCGCGCCAGGAGCTGGCCATAGCCTTGGCCGGTCCGGGGGTCAGCCTGCTGTTAAGCCTGCTGTTATGGTTTGTGGCTCAGCTGGTTTATCCTGGTAAAATCATGTGGCTAGGCCTGCTGCTGGCTAAAATCAATGTGGTGCTGGCGATTTTTAATCTCTTGCCGGCCTTCCCCATGGATGGCGGCCGCGTTTTTCGGGCCATGCTCACGCCCTTGGCCGGGCGGCGCCGCGCTACGCGGCTGGCCGCCGGTCTGGGGAGAATCTTGGCTATCGGGCTGGCTTTGTTGGGTATTTATCCGCCTTTCAATCTCTTGCTGGTGGCTATAGCATTTTTTATCTATGCCAGCGCCGGAGCCGAATACCGCCTGGTGCAGCAGACCGAAGCCTGAAAATGCAGGGGTTCCAGCGCCGCGCCCGAGGAAGACCATCAGGGAAGGGCGGTATATCAATCAAAACCTGGCTCGGGGCTTGACTCAGCACCTGGTTTTTGAGAGCATTACCCGAATCATAGTAATTGCCAGATGGAGGCTCTGATGCTTAAAAAGAATTTCCTCTCCTTGATACTTGATATTGACTGGCTGAGGCCAGCTTGGCTGATTGGCCTGCTATGGGCTTTGACCGTGAGTGCCTGGGCCGCCGATACAGTCTATGTCTCCCTGGATGGCTCGCATAAATGAGCCCTATGATACCTGGGCGACGGCGGCCACCAATATCCAGACGGCGGTGGATTATGCCACCGCCAATATCGGCTCCTATGACACGGTGCTGGTTTCCAGTGGCACTT
>CAYYVN010000002.1:0-141264 GCA_964475165.1 uncultured Verrucomicrobiota bacterium
CAGGTGCAGGGCTTCGAGCCCAGGCTCAACGCCATGCGCAGGGAGATGAGAATCATGCAAGAGATGCTGGCGCTCACTTTCATCCGGATTGATGAAGACCAGGATCTGCCCCTGCTGATCCTCGGCTTCAACCACCTTATTATCTGCGAGTAGATAGCGCTTTAGCATTGGAAGTCCACACCTATGTATGCTTAACTGTCTTGGGCCCCAGAACGCCATCCTTTGTAAGTTAATTATCGAATGAAGTCAATTTATAAATCCGGTCTTGGAGAGGTGCCATGCTGCTTTTGGCTCTAGAGCAATCGTCGCCGCAGGGCAGTGTGGCCCTGCTGGAAGATGCCCGCCTGCTGGGCCAGTTGAGCTGGCCGGATGAGCGGCGTCAGCAGAGCCGGCAGCTGCTCAACCATTTGCGCCTTTTATTGGAACAGACGGCGGTGGCCGTCGAGCAGATTGATGTTATTGCCGTGGGCTTGGGCCCAGGATCCTATAGCGGTTTACGCGTGGCGCTGGCTGTGGCCCAGGGCTTGGCCCTGCCGGATGGCCGTCGGATTTATGGCCTCAGCAGCGCCTGGGCTCTGGCCGAGGATTTTTTGATGGCGGAGCCGGAGGCTTCCGCGATGATCATTGGCGATGCTCGCCGGCAACATTTGTGGGCGCGTGTTTTCAAACGCCTACCCGGGCGGCGGGTAGCGGCCCTTACGCCTTGGTTATTGCCGCGGCCGGAAGATCTGGCGGCGCTCTCCGCTGCGGCCTGGCTCACACCGGATTGGGCTAGGATCGGGGCCCTTTTGCGGGCCCAGGCTGCGGAGAGCGTGCGCCTCTTGGAGGGCGCGCGTGTGCCCACGGCCGCCATGGTGGGGCTGAGCGCCTGGCGGCGCCTGCAGTCTGGCCTGCCTTCCGAAACCTTGGCGCCGATTTATTTGCATAGCGCCGTGGCCAAGCCTCCCGCATCCGCCGCGGCCTTCTGCCCAGGATCCCAGCCCCGCGGGTCAGCAACAAAATAGCGGCTTGCAACTCTTTCTGGGAATTGAGAAACTAAGGGAAATTTTCGGTCTATAATCTGTGGTGCAATAAAGGTTTTTGATGGCGATTCCTATAGCCAAGGAAGTGTTGCCCTTTTTGATGGGGAGCTTGCTGCTCTTTGGAGGCTTGGGCCTCTGCTGCTGGTGGTTGCAATGGCGCCGGCTGGCTGGTCTCAGCTTTGTGCTGGCGCTGGTGGCGGCTGGCTATATGTTATATTTTTTCCGGGATCCGGAACGGTTGCCTCCGCCGCATCCGGCCTGCGTGGTGGCCGGCGCCGATGGCCAGATCATGGCCGTGCAGAGCGTGCCAGAAAACACCTTCTTGAACACGGAGACGGTGCGGATCAGCATCTTTTTAAGCCTATTCGATGTGCATGTTAATCGGGCGCCCATTGCGGGGCGCGTCGCTTTTTTGAATTATTATCCCGGGAGACGCTATTGCACCTTTCAAGAAAAATCCTCCCTCTATAATCAGCATAGTGCCATCCTGATCGAAGGCGAGCACACGCGCTGTTTGGTTAAGCAGATCGTGGGGCCGGTGGCGCGCCGGGTGGTCTATTGGCTGCATTTGGATCAACAGCTGGCCCAAGGCGAGCGGATCGGGATGATGAAGTTTGGTTCTCGCTTGGATATCTATCTGCCGCAAGCGGATGTGGAAGTTCTGGTGCGCAAGGGCGATAAAGTGCAGGCGGGGCGTTCGATTATCGCCATTCTGCGTCAGCATCCAGAGCTCAACGCATTTGGAGAACAACCATGACTTGGCGCCAGATCCTGCCGACGCTCATTACGCTGATCGCGATGCTCTGCGGTTTCTTCAGTATTTTATTGGCCTTGGAAGGCCAGGAAAACTTCTTACGTTCAGCGCAGTTCATCATGCTGGCCTTGGTGCTGGATGGCTTCGATGGCAATCTGGCCCGGCTGCTGAAGGGCACCAGCGCCTTTGGCGCCGAGCTGGATACCTATGTGGATTTAACCGCCTTCGGCCTGGCGCCAGCCATTCTCATCTATCAGGTGACTCTGGAGCGGCATGTGGATTGGCGGGTGCTGATGACAGCCATGGTGGTGCTTTCGGGCGTTATTCGCCTGGCGCGTTTCAAGGTTAAGGATCCCCTGCGCGGGCAGGCGGGTTATTGTGGCCTGCCGATCACAGCCAGCGCTGGCTGGGTGGCGCTCTTCGTGTTTTTAAGCGAGCTCAAACAATTCGGCGAGTTTTTTCGCCTGGGTCAGGGGCCGGTGGGCGTCTTCTTCCTGGTGGGCGTGATGGTCATGATCACGCTGCAGGTCTCCAATGTGCGCTATCCTAAACCCAGCAAGTTCTTGGGGGTCTTCATTCCCTGGGTGTTGCTGGTGGCCCTGCTCTTTTATCATCAGCATAACATCTCTTCCGCAGCGGCTTTGGCCATGCTGATCCTGGGCCTGGGCTATGTTATTTTCGGGCCATTATTTGTTAAGCTGGCTCAACAGCCGCCGGGGCTATGTTTGTTTCCCGCTGGCGCGGAAGAAACCCTTGAAAAAGCCAATCGGATCAGCCAGGAGTATTGATGAAGGGATCCAATCCAGATGCCGCCGTGGCCTTGGATGGGGTTATGGAGCAAATCATCCAGTATGTGGAAAGCTTGCAGGATGAGGGGCAGGATCGCCTGGAGCTGACGCCGCAAGCATCCGCCGCGGCCTCAGCGGCGGCCGCGAACCTGCCGGGTGCCGCCGGGCCGGAGCAATTAGCGGAGCTTGCCGCCCAGATTGCAGCTTGCAAACGTTGCGCTCTGCATGCCCAAAGAACCAAAACCGTGCCGGGCCAGGGGGCTTGGCGCCCGGAGGTGATGTTCATCGGCGAGGGGCCGGGTGCCGATGAGGATCGGCAGGGCATCGCCTTTGTGGGGCGGGCCGGTCAGTTGCTCACGCGGCTGATCACGCGCATGGGCTATCGGCGTGAAGATGTCTTTATTGCCAATGTGGTCAAGTGCCGTCCGCCAGAGAACCGCAAGCCTTTACCGGAAGAAATGGCCGCTTGCTTGCCATATCTCAAAGCTCAAATTGCGGTTTTGGAGCCGCGGGTGATCGTCACCCTGGGGGCCACGGCCTTGGAGGGGGTTGTGGCTGGTCTGGGCAAGGTGGCCATCAGCCGTTTGCGCGGCCAATGGCTCGCCTATGAGGGCATTCCGCTCATGCCGACTTTTCATCCTTCCTATTTGCTGCGCAATCAAGCGGCTATGTGGGATGTCTGGAGCGATATGCAGGCGGTGCTCAAACACCTGGGGCGCAAGCCGCCCCCCAGCAAAAGGGCGGCGGCACCCGCATAGGCTGCTCAAGCGCTCTGTACCGGATTGCTTTGCCAGGGCGGCTGTTCAGGCAGAAGCTTCTCAAAATCCGCAATGCGGGCGGCCTCATAGTCTCCGCCATAGGTATGCGCTAGAAACATGGCGTAGGCTTCATGATAAAAGCGTTCCCAGGATTGCACCTCTTGCCCGGGATTGATGGGATAAAAATGAGCGTGAATGGCCCGCGCTGCGGCTAAATCTCCGGGCGCATCACCGATCATCAGGATATCAGCGGGAGCATAGCGCCCGCCGGTGGCCAGCTGCAAATGCTCGGTTTTGGTGCCCAGTTCCTGGCCGGCAATAACTTGCACATATTGCAGCAGATCATGCTGTTGCCATTCGCGAATCAGAGCCTCACTGGGTGTCTGGGAAACACAGATGGCATCGGAGTTCTCCTGGATTTTACGCAGGCTTTCCAGTACCCAGCGATAGGGCGGCACATTGGTCACCGTTTGCGCGATATCCGCATTGACAGCCTTGCTCCATTTCAAGACGAAGGCCAGTTCGGCATCGCCGGTTTCCAGCACGGCCTTTTCGAGGCTGGGATTGCCCAAGGGCTGGCCGGAAGCGATGAATTTTTTGAGCGCGGGCAGTTGGGGAATGCTGATGCCGCTGGCGATTACTTCGGGGCGCTCGCGCAGCAGGTCAAAGGTCATCGCCAAGCAGGGGAAACGATTGGTGCCGCGATACTTGGAATAGAGGTTGATGAACTCTGCGGTTTGACGGACATATTTCTCGAGGGGTTGCAGACCCCAGTGCGAGATGATCAGTTTATGAAAACATTTTTTCTGCTTGATTTCCATGGTATCGAAAATGCAGCCGTCGGAATCGATGCCCACGAAGCTGGTATGTTTAGGTTGCAGGTCGCTCAAATCTTGCCGACTGAATTCGATGGCTTTGCTCATGCTGACTCTCCTCTCCAAGGGGCTGGTGCCCGCAAGCTAAATCCGCGTCATTTTTTTTGCTAATAGCCCCTGGCAGTGAAGCGGGGTGTTGGCCAGACGCCGCCGCGGCGCTGGCTCGCCTATGCCAGCCACTCGGTATGAAACATCTCACCGCGCGGCCGATCGAGGCGTTCATAAGTATGGGCGCCGAAATAATCGCGCTGAGCCTGCAGGAGATTGGCCGGCAGGCGCGCGCTACGATAGCTGTCAAAGTAAGCCAGTGCCGAGCTGAAAGCGGGCAGCGGAATGCCCAGGCGCGCGGCCTCGCGCACCACCTTGCGCAGGCTGCTTTGATTTTTTTTGAGCACGCTCCGAAAGTAGCGGTCGAGCATCAGGTTGGGCAGGTCGGGGCGGCGCGCGAAGGCTTCTTTGATCTTATCCAAAAAGCGGGCGCGAATGATGCAGCCCCCGCGCCAAATGAGGGCAATCTGACCGAAGTGCAAATCCCATTGATATTCATGGGCGGCCGCCGCCAGCAGGGCGAAGCCTTGGGCATAGGAGCAGATTTTGGCTGCGTATAGCGCGCGGCGCAGCGTTTCCACGAAGGCTGGGCGCGCACCGCGGAACTGAGCGCGCGGACCAGGCAAGCTGGGCGCCGCGGCTACGCGCTCTTCTTTAAGCGCCGACATGCAGCGCGCAAAAACGGCTTCGGCGATGGTTGGCGCCGGCACGCCCAAATCCAGGGCCGCTACGCTGGTCCATTTGCCGGTGCCTTTTTGGCCAGCAGTATCCAGGATAACATCCACCAGGGGGCGCCCGGTTTGCGGATCAGTTTTGGCTAGGATATCCGCCGTGATCTGGATCAGGTATGAATCCAGCTCACCCTCATTCCATTGCTGAAAGATCTGCTGCATTTCCGGAGGTTGCAGTCCCAAAGCCTGGCTCAACATCTGATAGGCTTCGCCAATCAATTGCATGTCGCCATATTCAATGCCGTTATGCACCATCTTAACAAAATGCCCGGCGCCGTCATTGCCGATCCATTCGCAGCAGGGGGTGCCATCATCCACCTTGGCGCAAATTTGCTGAAAGATATCTTTGACATGCGGCCAGGCCTCCGGCGCGCCGCCGGGCATCAAGCTGGGGCCTTTAAGGGCGCCCTCTTCACCGCCCGAAACCCCCGTGCCAATGAACAGAAGTCCCCGGCTTGCCAAGGTTTTATGGCGGCGGATCGTATCGGAAAAATGCGAATTACCGCCGTCAATAATGATATCACCCGGCTCCAAGAGGGGCACCAATTGATCGATGTATTCATCCACCGGTCGGCCGGCCTTAACCATCAAGAGCAGGCGGCGGGGTTTTCTGAGGTTGGCGGTTAATTCCTGTAAAGAGCGGGCGCCAATGAACTTTTGGCCTAGCCCGCGGCCGCCGATAAAATCATCCATTTTGGTAGTGGTGCGGTTGAAGACGGCCACGGTGAAGCCGCGGCTTTCCATGTTGAGCGCCAGATTCTCACCCATGACCGCCAGTCCAATTAATCCGATATCAGCCAGATTCATGTTTATTCTCCCCAGGATGGTTGCTTGAGCCGGTGCCAGCCTTCTCTTTTAAGGAAAAATTTGCGGAATGCAAGGAAATAAACGGCGCCGGGCGCCTTCTTGACAGCCGCGCGGCCTTTGGTCTACTATCAGCGGCGCCCTCAGGTGGCTGATCGCGAGGGCGGGAACCAACCGGGAGAAATACTTTATGATCAAAGTTAAAATCATTGGCGCGGGCGGTTACGGCGGGGTGGGGATCACGGAATTGTTGCTGGGACACCCCCAGGCCAGCATCGCCTGTCTGGTGGATGTGGCTGATGTCGGCGTGCCGCTCAGCAAGCTCTATCCACACTTAACCGGCTTCTGTGATCTGCCGCTCCTGGGCGCCACGGATCCGCGCGCGCAGGAACCGGTGGATGTTGTTTTCATGGCCACGCCAGATGGAGTGGGCATGCGCCTGGCACCCAGCGAACTGGCGGCGGGCGCCAAGGTGGTGGATTACAGCGGCGATTTTCGCTTTAATACTCCCGCCAGCTACAGCGAGTATGCCACGCGTATCGGGCGCGATCCCATCCACGCCGCGCCGCAATTGCTCCCGCAGGCTGTTTATGGATTAACAGAACTGCACCGTCAGCAACTGGGCCCTCAAACCAAAGTGGTCGGTAATCCCGGCTGTTTTGCGGTCAGTTGTATTCTGGGTCTGGCGCCAGCCGTCAAGCATGCTCTCATTCAGCTGAGCAGCATTATTTGCGACTGCAAGACTGGCGTCTCCGGTGCCGGCAAGAAGCCTTCGCCGGCTTTTCATTTTCCGGCCCGCTACGACCATATGAATGCCTATAAACTGGCCGGGCATCAGCATGTGTGCGAGATTGAGCGCGAGCTGGGCTTACTGGCCGGGGCTGACTTGAAAATAACTTTCACCGCCCAAGTGGTGCCGGTTTGCCGAGGCATCATGTCGACATTATATGCCGAATTGGCTCCCGGCCGCTCGGCCGCTGATGTGGCGGCTGCCTACCAGGATTTTTATGGCGGACAACCCTTCGTGCGTTTATTTGAGCATGATGCCGGCGTGGGTTCGGCGCATGTCCGCGGCACCAATTATTGTAATTTGATCGTAGATGTAGATGCCCGCACCAATAAGTTGCGGGTTATTTCTCATATCGATAACCTCATCAAAGGCCAGGCCGGTTCCGCCCTGCAAAATATGAATTTGCTGTTTGGCATTCCGGAAACGGCGGGGCTCGATCAGCCCGGTAGGTATCCCTGATGGCAGGCAGTCATCTTTCGCAGTGGCGTTGGTCCGCTTTGCGTCCACCGGCCCATCTGCATCTGGTGGGCGTGGCCGGGGTGGGCATGAGCGCCTTGGCGCAAGTGCTGCTGGCGCAGGGGTTCAAGGTGACCGGCTCGGATCGCCACCTCGATGCCGGGCAATCCCTGCCCGTGCTGCATAAATTACGCCGGGCCGGCGTCACTCTGCTGCCCCAAAATGGTTCCGCCATCCATCCGACCACCAGTGCGGTGGTGGTCAGCACGGCCATTGAGCCGGCCAATCCGGATCTGGCCGCCGCCCATAGCTCCGGCCGGCCCGTGATTCATCGCGCCACTATGCTGGCGCACTTATCGCTCACGGCCACTACCCTGGCGGTGGCCGGTACGGCCGGCAAGACAACAGTCACCGGTATGATCGGCTGGGTTTTGGAGCAGGCCGGCATGGATCCGACGGTGGTTAATGGTGGCGCTGTGCTCAACTGGGTGAACGCCGAGAATATCGGCAATGTGCGTCTGGGGCGCGGGGCTATTTGGGTCTTGGAGGCCGATGAAAGCGATCGCTCCCTGCTGCAGTTTGATCCGGATTGGGCGGTCATCACCAACATATCCAAGGATCATTTCGAGGTGGATGAGCTTCAGCGCTTGTTTCATCAATTCGCCGCTCAGGTCAAGCGCGGGGTGGTGGGCTGTCTGGGCGAATCAGCCGCGCCGGCCGCCGCTTTGCAGCCGCATCTTTCGGCGCAGGGCGTGGCCTTTGATTATCGGGGTGTTAATTTCAGCGTGCCTCTGCTGGGGCGGCATAACGCGGAAAATGCATTGCATTGCGTCTTGATCTGCGAGCGCCTGGGCGTGCCGCTGCCTGATATCAGCCGCGCTTTACGCAAATTCCGTGGCATTGAGCGGCGCCTGGAGCGCGTGGGGCAAGCCAAGGACGTGGTCGTTTTTGATGATTATGCTCACAGCCCAGCCAAGATCATGGCGGCCTGGCGGGCCATCGCGCCTTATTTTCGCAGAGTGATCGCCGTCTGGCGGCCGCATGGCTACGGGCCCTTGGCCTTGATGATGAAGGAGCTGACCAATGCCTATGCCAGCGTGGCTGGCCAGCAAGATCAGGTGCTGATTTTGCCGGTGTATTATGTGGGCGGTACGGTCAAGACCACAGCCGATGCGCGTCAATTGGTGGCGCGCCTGAGGCGCCGAGGGGTCAGCGCCGAAGCCTTGCAGGGATATGATGATCTGCAGCAAAAACTGCTCGCCCGGACGCGGCCCGGCGATGCCATTTTATTCATGGGCGCTCGCGATCCCTTCCTCTCCATTTTCGCGCGCCGTTTCTTGTTGGAGCTTGATGATTTCCTGGTGCAGCGAACGCCCCGCACTGGCCGAATATCCCATAAAAATAAGGCCGCCCATCAGTCCCCAGACCACGCTGATCAGATAAACCAGCAGCGCTAGCGGTAACGCTTGCGCACTACTGACGGCCAAGGCGCCCAGCATGCTGACGGCCAATCCTTCGCGAATGCCCAAACCGCCCGGTGTGATCGGAATGGCTGCAATGGCGATGATGATTGGAATTACCGTTAGATAGTCCAGGGGACTGAGCGCTATTTGGAAACAGCGCCCGATGCAATAACATTGCAAGATCAAGAGCAGATGAGCGGCCAGCGAGATCAGCACCGTCCAAGTCAGCACAGCGGTTTGGCGCTGATAGAGATAGAAGGAAATCAAGAGCCGCTTGAAGATGCGTTCGAAGCGCGGATGGCGTTTGATTTTATCGGCCAGCGACCAGTTATCGAAACGGTTGATATTGAAGATGATCAACAGGCCGATAAGCGTCGCCAGGATCAAGCCCAACATGAGCAGCGCCGGCAGATGGGTTTCCCAGCGGCTGAGAAAGAATTGGGCACGTGTTAGCAGCATGAGCGCCGCAATAAAATAGAGGGTGATCATGCCAATGGCGCGGTCGATGATGACCGTGGCCACCGCTTCCGTTTTTTTGTGATGTGTTTCTTGGGCGGTGTAATAGGCCCGCGCCAAGTCGCCGCCGGTGGAGCCGAACATGAAAGAGTTAAAGAACTGGCCGATGAAATAGACGGCGTAACAGCGTCTCCAAGATATTTTCAGGCCATGGGTCTCGAGGATGATTTTCCAACGCACCATGCCAGCATGGAAGCAGGCATAGCTCAAGCAGATGCCGGCGATCAGCCAGGGGGTATGGTTCAAACTTTCGCGGAGGGTCGCGCCCAGGGCGCGCATATCGATTTTATGCAGCAGATAAAAAATGATCCCGAAAGCCAGCGCCAGGCGCAAAAACATGAAACAAGTTTTACGCAACGCAGCGGCGGGCTTCATGGCACGGAAAGCGGGGCTTGTTGTAGATCGGCCAAGATGGCGCGCAGGCTCTCCGCCAGGGGAAGGGCGGCTTGCCATTGCGTCTCCGCTTGGATTTTGGCGATGGATATCTGCGGCCGCGGCTCCAGCGGTCGATAGCGCTGGGGATCTCTGGCCACCGTTGGTTGAACGCCAAGGATCGCGCATAATTGATCCAGAACTTCCTGGAGGGATGTCTCACGCCCAGAAGCGATATTGTAGGCCTGCCCCGGCTGGCCGCGCTCGAGCAGCAGACGATAGGCGCGCGCCACATCACGCACATCGGTGAAGTCGCGCCGGCTTTCCAGATTACCAACCTGAATGACGGCGGGTGCCTCGCGGCGCGCAATGCGCAGCAGTTGACTGGCAAAGGAAGGTACCGCGAAGCGCGTGGATTGGCCCGGGCCGATATGATTGCCGGGCCGCGCCGTCAGGGTCGCCAAGCCATGATGGCGCGCATAGAGGAGGGTCATCTGGTCGGCGGTGGCCTTGGAGATGGCGTAGGGATTGTCGGGGGCGAAGAGCTCATCTTCGCTGAGGGGCCCTGTCCGCGGCTGGCAGCCATATACTTCCGCGGAAGTGACGACCAAGATACGGGCGGTGGCGGCTGCCTTGCGGAAGGCTTCCAGGAGGTTGATCGTGCCCAGGACATTGACGGCCAGCATCCGTTCCGGATTGTGCCAGCCCTCCGGCACAAAGGAAATCCCGCCCAGATGCACGCAGGCTTCCGGGCGCAGGCGTCCCACCAGGCGCAGGAGGAATTCGGCATTGAGTAGATCGCCGCCAAAGCTGGGTACCGCCGCCGGCAAGCGCCGGTCGAGCGCCACATCCATGGCCAGGGGCTCATGTCCGCTCTGCAGCAATTCGCTGATCAGGTGCCTGCCGACGAACCCGCCGGCGCCAGTTATGAGCACGCGCATGATCCGCTTCCGGTTTTTTGCAGTTTATCCAGATCGGCATCCACCATCATGGCAACCAATTCCTCGAAGGAGACCTGGGGTTGCCAGCCTAAAATCTGCCGAGCTTTGGAGCTATCGCCCAGTAATTGATCAACTTCGGCCGGTCGGCTGAAGCGCGGATCCTGGACAACATATTGGCGCCAATCCAACTGGAGGTGGGCGAAGGCTTGTTCCACGAAATCCTGGACCGAATGGGTCTGGCCGGTGGCAATCACATAGTCGGTGGCCTGATCCTGCTGCAGCATCAGCCACATGGCGCGCACATAATCGCCGGCAAAGCCCCAGTCCCGTTGGGCGTCGAGATTGCCCAGGCGCAATTCCTTGGCCAGGCCGAGCTTGATGCGGGCCGCGCCATCGCTGATTTTGCGGGTGACGAATTCCTTGCCGCGCCGCGGACTTTCATGATTAAAAAGAATGCCCGATAATGCGAAGAGATTGTAGCTTTCGCGGTAATTGATCGTGATATAATGACCGTAAGCCTTGGCCGCACCATAGGGGCTGCGCGGATGAAAGGGGGTCAATTCGTTCTGCGGCACTTCACGCACCTTGCCATACATTTCGCTGCTGGATGCTTGGTAAAACTTGGCCTGCGGACAGACCTGCCGCATGGCCTCCAACATGCGCGTGACACCGATGGCCGTGAATTCGCCCGTGAGCGTTGGTTGATTCCAGGAAGTGGGCACGAAAGACATGGCCGCCAGGTTGTAGATTTCGTCCGGCTGGACTTCTTCCATCAGGCGGATGAGCGAAAGCTGATCGAGGAGATCAGCCTGTTGCAAAATGAGGCGCTCCTTGATATGCGCAATGCGCTCGAAAGTTTCGGTACTGGCGCGCCGCACCATGCCAAAAACCTGGTAGCCGCGGTCCAGCAGAAACTCCGCCAGATATGACCCATCCTGCCCGGTAATGCCTGTGATCAGAGCTTTCATGCCCAAATATCCTGGGGCCGCCGGAAAAATTTTCCGGGGAAAAAGGTCAGAGCGCGTTTTCAGCCGCTTCAGTTGAAGCGGATGCGCGAAGCCTTCTTGCGCCTTTTGGCGCTGGGTTTTTCAAAGTAGCGATGATTGCGGATTTCCCGCATCGTTCCTTCTTTGTCCAACTTCTTTTTCAGGCGCCGTAGCGCTTTATCAATGCTTTCGCCTCGCTTGAGCTTGATTTCAACCACGTTGTGTGTTCACGCTCCCTTCCGGGTCCCAAGGCGGCAGCTGCCGCTCCGTTTGTCCTAAATGTGGGGGGCACCTTATAATAAGCCACGGGGCATGTCAAGCGGCGTAATGAAAAGATTAGCGCCGGCCTGGGAGGCGCCTGGCCGTGTTGTTTTCCGGTCAATTACCCCCTCCACTGGGCTGGCTAAAAAGATCGGTAGCCAGATCCAGGCGGAGCGCGGCCTGAGATCGGGGGTGACGGAGCTCCAGACGCAGCAGGCGTTGGCCCTGTGCTGGTTTTTTTCTGCCGGATCCCGGGCGCATATTGTCGAAGTCCAACGAGCGGCTTTTTTCAAGATGGCTGCTCACTCCTGGGTATTGTCAATGCGCCCGGCTTAGTGCTATGCTGAGGGGCGTGGATCGTTTGCTGGGCTATGATGAAGGCTACACTATCAGAGAGATTATTAGCTATCCGCGAGCGCGTGGAGCGGGCCTGTCAGAGGGCTGGGCGCGCGCCGGATACGGTCAACCTGCTGCCAGTTTCCAAGACGCATGGCCCGGAACGCGTGCGGGCGGCGGCTGATTGCGGCTTAAGTGTTTTTGGCGAAAGCCGCGTCCAGGAGGCTCAGCAGAAGATCCCGCTTTGTCCCGGGCACCTGAGCTGGCATATGGTGGGGCATTTGCAGACCAACAAGGTCAAGGAGGCCGTGCGTCTCTTCAGCGTGATCCATGCGGTGGATTCGCTGAAACTGCTGCGGGCGATCGAGGCTGCCGGAGAGTTTACCGGGCGTGTGATGCCGGTGTTTCTGGAAGTCAATGTTTCGGGGGAAAGCTCGAAATACGGTTTGGCGCCCGCCGAGGTGCCGGAGGTCTTGGAGGCTGCCAATGCCTATAAGCGCGTGGAGATCAGCGGTTTGATGACCATTCCGCCGCTGGCGCCTGATCCGGAGCAGGCCCGCCCGTTTTTCCGGCAGTTGCGCGTCTGGCAAGAACGTTGGCAGCGCGAGACCGGCTTCGCCTTAGCGGAGCTCTCGATGGGGATGACCCATGATTTTGAGGTGGCCATCGAGGAGGGCGCCACCTGGATCAGGTTGGGGTCAGCTTTGTTTGGTGCACGAGAAGGAAAACAAGCATGAAAAAGCGTTCCATTGTTTTTATCGGCGCCGGCAACATAACCGAGGCCTTGGTGCGCGGCTTCTTACAAGCCCGGCTGTGCGCGCCCGCCCAACTGCATGTGGCCGATATTGATCGGCGGCGCTTGCGGCATTTTCAACGCGCCTGGCAGGTGGGTGGCGGGCCGGATAACGCGCGCGCCGTGGCCGATGCCCGGATCGTGATTTTGGCGGTGAAACCATCCGTGATCTCCCCGGTGCTCAAGGAGCTGCGCGCGGCTCTGCCGCGCCGCGCGCTGGTGATCAGCGTGGCCGCGGGCGTGCGCACCAGCCTGATCGAAGCCGGGCTGGCCGCGGGCACACGCGTGATCCGTGTCATGCCCAATGCTGCCGTGCAGGTGGCCGGCCAGGGCGCCAGCGCCCTGTGCCGCGGCCGCCGGGCGACGGCCGCTGATATGCGCCAGGCACAACGCATGTTTCAGGCGCTGGGTGTGACCGTGCCTCTGCCGGAAAAGGATCTGGATGCCGTGACGGCGATAAGCGGCAGCGGCCCGGCCTATGTGGCTTACTTGGTGGAAGCCATGCTGGCCGCCGCTCAGCGGCTGGGCCTGTCGCGACCTGTGGCGCGCAAGCTTGTTTTGGCGACCGTGGCCGGCACGGCGCAGATGTTGGCAGCAACTGCCATGGATCCCGCCGTCTTGCGCCGCCGGGTGACTTCCCCCGGGGGGACCACGGCGGCGGCCCTGGCTGTGCTGGAAAAACGTCAAGTGCACACAGCATTATTGCATGCCATTCAAGCGGCGCATCAACGTGCGCGCGCCTTAGCGCTCTGAATATTATGCATACCCGCCTGCTACTGATTTTGACCGCAGGACTATGGCTGCCCTTGAGCGCGGCGGCCGAGAAGCCCGCGCTCTGGTTTCCGGTTGGCGAAAAAATGACCTTTGCCGTCAGCTGGGGACCCTGGACGGTGGGCTATAGCACGGTCTGGACCGAATGGATCGAAGAAGATGGCCGCGAGCTACTGGCCATCCGCGTTCGCTCGCGCTCCACCAGTTTTCTGGATAAAATTTTTCCGGTGGATGATTTTCTGGAAAGCGTCGTGGACCCCGTCACTTTTTTGCCACTGCGTTTTTATAAGCAGTTGAGCGAGGGGCGTTACCGCCTGCGCGAGGTGACCACCTTCGATCACCACAAGCAAAGGGCGTATTGGCAGCACTTACTCAGGGATAGCCAGGAGGATTTTGAGATTCAAGCTGATACGCGCGATCTGCTGAGTTTCATGTTCTTCATGCGTTCGCAGGAATGGGAAGAGCATAAGTGCTATTATTTTCAGGTCATGGCCGATGAGAAGCTCTATGATCTCCATGTCATCGTCGATGACTATGAGGAGCTGCAACTGCCCCAATTTGGCAAGGTGCGCAGCCTGAAGATGCAGCCGCAAGCCGCCTTTCATGGGTTATTCGTGCGGGTGGGGCGCCTGCAGGTGTGGGTTTCGGATGACGAGCGTTGCCTGTTGACCGCGGGGCTGGCCAGCCTGCCTTTTCCGATTGGAACGATACGAGTCATGCTCAAGGATGTTGAAGGTCCCGGCGATGATTTTTGGGTTAAGCTTCCCGCCGCCAAGCGCTGAGCGGGATCAGGTAGGGAGAGGTGCTATGAACACTAAAATTCAACAAGCCCGGCGCTTGGTTGCCCAATTCAAGCAGCAACGCATCTTGGTGATTGGTGACCTGATGCTGGATCAATATATCTATGGCACAGCCGACCGTATTTCGCCTGAGGCGCCCGTGCCGGTGGTGCGTGTGCGAGAGGAAAAAAACATGCCCGGGGGTGCAGCCAATGTGGCCCGCAACGTGCAGGCCTTAGGCGGGCATGCCATCCTGGGCGGCGTCGTGGGCCAGGATGCTCCCGGGCAGGAATTGTTGGCGACGCTGACCCGGGAGGGTATCGCCACGTCGGCGGTGATAGCCGTGCCGGGTTTTCGCACGGCGGTGAAAACCAGGATTATCGCCGAACGCCAGCAGATGGTGCGTGTGGATTGTGAGGATCGCGTGCAGTTATCGCCGGCGGCCTGGCGGAAATTATATCGCGAGATCAGCGCCGTGATGGGCTCGGTCGATGGGGTGATCATCGAGGATTATTCCAAGGGTCTGATACGCCAGCCCTTGATCAACGCCGTTCTGACGGCGGCGCGGCGCGCGCGCGTGCCGGTAGCTTTGGATCCTACTCCGCATACCCGGTTGCATTGCCAGGGGCTGGCCGTGGTCACTCCTAATCGCAAAGAGGCCTTGACGCTGGCCGGCCTGCCGGAACATCCGCCCCCAGAAAATCCTCTGCAGGATGGCACCTTGATGCAGGCGGCGCGGATTCTCATGCAGCACTGGCGGCCAGCTTGCCTGGTGATCACCCTGGGGGCGCAGGGCATGCTGGTCAAGCGCCCGGGCCGCGCGCCGCTGCACATTCCCACCGTCGCCCGCGAGGTATTCGATGTGAGCGGGGCCGGCGATACGGTGGTGGCTGTTTTTCTGCTGGCTCTGGCGGCGGGTGCCGCTGCTCCCATAGCCGCCGCCATGGCGACTTGCGCGGCGGGGGTAGTGGTGGGCAAAGTCGGCACGGCGGTTTGCACCAGCCGGGAGCTGATTGCTTTTTATCGGGGGTTGATCAAAACCGAAGCGCGCACCCGGCCACGCTAGTGGCGCGGGGCGGTCCGCGACTGATCGGCTCGTTTTTCAAGCTCGACAGCTGGGCCGGCTCCGTTTAAGCTTTCCTACATTGGCGGCCATAATGCTATGAAGATCATTGGAGTGATACCGGCGCGTTGGGGATCAACCCGGTTTCCGGGCAAGATCCTAGCTCCCTTATGCGGCAAGCCTTTGGTGCAATGGGTCGTGGAGCGCAGTCGGCAGGCGCGGCGGCTCAGCGAGGTGTTGGTGGCGACCGATGATGAGCGTATCCGCCAGGCGCTGGCGGGGCTGGGCGTGCGCGTGGTGATGACGCGCCCGGATCATCCTTCCGGCACCGATCGCGTGGCGGAAGCGGTGGGGGATCTGGCGGCGGATATCGTGGCCAATATCCAGGGCGATGAACCACTGTTGGAGCCCGAGCTCATTGATCGTTTAGTGGAGGTTATGGCCGCTGATGCTCGCTGGGATATGGCTACGGCGGCGGCGCCGCTGGCGGCTGAGGATCTTTCCAATCCGGCGGCCTGTAAAGTGGTGATGGATGGGGAAGATCGGGCGCTTTATTTTTCGCGTAGTCCGATTCCGCATGTTCGCGATATTGCTTGGCCATCCCCGCCGCAGTTGCATTGGCGGCATATCGGTATCTATTTATATCAGGCTCCGTTTCTGGCCCGGTTGGTAGCGGAGCCTCCCTCTGCATTGGAAGAGGCCGAGCGCCTGGAGCAATTGCGGGCCCTGCACCTGGGCGCGCGCATTAAGGTCTTACGCACGGCGCATTCCAGCCTGGGCGTGGATACGCCCGCCGATGTGCCGCGGGTTGAAGCAAAGATGAGAGAAATGGGCTTGGTGGGGTGATATGGCCAGAACAATCACGGTAGCTGATGTTAAAATAGGCGGCAAGAATCCCTTGGCCTTGATTGCCGGTCCCTGCGTCATTGAAAGTCGGCGGCAAAGCCTGGAATTGGCCGGCCGTTTGGCGCGCTTGGCGCAAGAGGAAAAGATCCCCCTGATTTTCAAGGCTTCCTATGATAAAGCCAACCGGACTTCCCATGAATCCTTTCGCGGCCCGGGGTTATCGCGCGGCTTGGATATCCTGGCTGAAATCAAGGCGCGTCATAAGCTGCCCATCCTGGTTGATGTCCACGCGGAGACGGAAGTTCCCCTGGCCGCGCCTGTCGCCGATATTCTGCAGTGCCCGGCCTTCTTGTGCCGCCAGACCGATCTGATCCTGGCCTTGGGCCATAGCGGTAAGCCGGTCAATATCAAGAAGGGACAATTTCTCGCACCCGCTGATGTGCGCATGATTCTGGCCAAACTGGAAAGTACCGGTAACCGGCGCTTACTGATCACCGAACGCGGCACATCCTTTGGCTACCATAACCTGGTGGCGGATATGCGCAGTCTGCCCTTGATGCGCGCCTGGGGCTATCCGGTGATATTCGATGCCACGCATAGCGTGCAATTGCCGGGGGGGGCCGGTAGCCGCAGCGGCGGTGATGCGCGCTTGGCGATAGTCTTGGCCCGCGCGGCGGTGGCCGCCGGCTGCGAGGGCGTCTTTATCGAGACGCATCTCAATCCGGCCCAGGCGTTGTCGGATAAGGATACCATGATACCCTTGGCCCGCCTGCGTGCTTTGTGGCGCGTTTTGAGGCGGATCGATGAGGATGTACGCGGCGTGATCTGAAATGAAATCTTATGCCTGCATCAGCCTAGGAGCAGCCATCATCTGGCTGGGCCTGATCTCCGGAAGCCCAGCGCTGGATTTCAGCTCGCAGATCGCCAAGAAAGTGCGCTACCCGGAATATGATGCCGCCGGGCAGCTCAAATTCGAGGTGCTGGGCGAAGAAGCGCAAGCCTTGCCGAATGGCCTCATTCGGGTTGCTGACCTGAAACTGATCTTTTATGAAGAAGGCAAAATAGTTATGGAAGTGGCTGCGCAGGACTGCCTGCTGGATCGTGCCCAATGCCTGGCCAGCTCCTCATCCGCGGTTTGCGTAACGCGTGCCGAAATGGTTCTGACCGGCAAGGGCTATGTATTTACTTGGCAGAATGAGCAGGGCCACCTTAAAATCATGAGCGAAGCCAAGGTTGTTTTAAGGAGGGATGTGCCTTGAGCCTGTTGCACTCTTCGCGGGCCGGTTGGCTATGGGCGGTGAGCCTTATGTGCCTGGCGGCCGTCACGCTGGCCCGCGCCGATCAAGGCTCCGGCGCGGCGCAGGCGGAGGCCGATGCCAACTGCACGGTGATTACATCCGATCGCCTCAGCTTTGATCAGCAGCAGCGCACGGCGATCTTTGAGGATAATGTGGTTGTCGTCGATCCTCAGTTGAAAATCACCGCCCATAAATTAACGACTTTTTTCAGCGAGGACAACAAGATGACCTTGGTCGAAGCCCTGGGAGAGGTCGTGATTCGTCAGGGAGAAAAGCAAGCCCGCGGCGCGGCGGCGCGTTACGAAGTGGATGCCAATAAGTTTGTTTTATCTGGGTATCCCGTGGTGCGGCAGGGGCGCGATGTGCTTTCGGCAGAGACGATCACCTTCTGGCGCAATTCGGATCGCATCGTCTGCGAGCCGCATGCGCGGTTGGTTTTAAGCACCGGCCCGGGCCTTTTTGAGGGCGGATTGAGTAAGGAGTAAAGCTTTATGCATCAATCAGATGCCCTGATAGTTACCCAGGATTTGAAGAAGAACTATCATGGACGTAATGTCGTTGATGGCGTGAACATCAATATTAAGGCTGGCGAGGTGGTGGGCTTATTGGGTCCGAACGGCGCTGGCAAGACAACCTCTTTTTATATGATCGTGGGCTTGGTGCGCCCGACGCACGGCCAGGTGTTTTTTCGGGGAACAGATATCAGCCGTCTGCCGATGCATCAGCGCGCGCGCCAGGGGCTAGGCTATCTCTCTCAGGAACCTTCCATTTTTCGCAAGCTGACGGTGGCCGAAAATGTCATGGCCATTTTGGAATGGTTGCCGCTTTCATCCGCGCAACGCCACCAGCGCCTGGAAGAGCTCCTCAACGATTTGGGTTTGAAGCATCTCGCGCGCCAGAAGGCGCATACGCTCAGCGGCGGCGAGCGCCGGCGGCTGGAGATCTCCCGGGCACTGGTCACCAATCCCTCGGCCTTATTGCTGGATGAACCATTCAGCGGCGTGGATCCCCTGGCGGTCCATGACGTCCAGGAAATCATTCGCGCTTTGAAGCAGCGCGGGATGGGCATCCTGGTGACCGATCATAATGTGCGTGAGACCTTGACCATAGTTGATCGGGCTTATTTGATTTGCGAAGGTAAAGTGCTGCGCGAAGGGACCAGTTCATTTCTGATCAATGATCCTTTGAGCCGGGAATTGTATCTGGGGCCTCGCTTCAGCATGTGATCAGGCGGCGCGCGGCGGACTGGTGGCCTGGGCGGCCTCGAGGCGGGGCCCTTGGGCCTTTAGTTCGGACGGTGGTGTGTCGCGATAGCGTTGGCGCTCTGGGTGCGCCTGGAGCGCCGTAAATTCCAACAGGAGGGTGGCATGAATATCAAAATCACCAGCCGGCGCATGGCCATTACCGAAGCCATCAAGGAGCATGTGCATACCAAGTTGGCGGGTGTGTTGGAGGGTTTTCCCAAGGTGGAGCATGCTCATGTGGTGCTCGATGTGCAAAAATTCCGACATATCGTGGAAGTCTCCGTCCAGGCCAAAAACCACCTGCGCCTGGAAGCCCGCGCCGTCAGCGATAATCTTTATAAGTCGATGAATCAAGTGGTGGATAAGATCAATCGCCAGTTGCGTCGCTCGCGCGATAAACGCGTTAGCCATAAAGGCAGCCGTCGCCGGGTGAAACTGGTCGAGCTCGAACAGAAGCCGGCGCGCGCTTCTGCCAAAGCCGCCCGGACGCAGCCGGCAGCCCCGGCCAACCAACACTGAAAAGGTGAGGCAAACATGGCGGTCAAGGTTAATGAATTTTATCAAGCGGCGCAGAAAAAAGCCTCGCTAACATTGGTCACGGGCCAGCGCGGGCTGGCCCGCAGGATTTATGAGCCGGCCATTCACCGGCCCGGCTTGGCCCTGGCGGGTTTTTTACGCTCTTTTGCTTTTCGTCGTATTCAGGTTCTGGGCACCGCCGAGCATGAATATCTGCTGGCCAAGCCGGAACAGCAAAGGACCGAATCCTTGCGGCGTCTATTTCAGCGGCGGATTCCCTGCCTGATCATCACGCGTAATCGGCGGGTCTGGCCGGTGATCTTGAAGTTGGCTCATGAAGCTAATGTGGCGGTTATGCGGACACCCTTGATCACGGGCACGCTGATCAATATCGCCACGGTGATCATGGAAAACCTGATGGCCCCGCGCATCACCATCCAAGGCACCATGGTGGATATCATGGGTATCGGGGTGCTCATTGAGGGCAAACCGGGTATTGGCAAAAGCGAAGCGGCCATGACCCTCATTGAGCGCGGGCATAGCCTGGTGGCCGATGATGTGACGGTCCTGCGCCGCAGCGACGATCGCACCTTGATCGGTTCGGCCGTGGAGGTGACCCGTTATTATATGGAGATTCGCGGGTTGGGCATCATTCATGTGCCGAGCATCTTTGGCGTGGCTGCCATACGCAATGAGATGCGCTTGGATATGATCGTCAGCTTGCGTAAGATGGAAGAGCTTGAAGATAACGGTCGCTGGTTGAAGCCCCAGGCGCGGAACGTGCTGGGGATCGCTGTGCCTCATCTAACTATTCCAGTTTCGCCGGGCCGGGAAATTGCCAGCCTGATCGCCCTGGCGGCCTTAAACGAAAAGCTTAAACGCCTGGGGCGCGATGCGGCCCAGGAGTTGGATGAAAAACTGATGTTGAAACTGGCTAGAAAGGGCCAAACGCAATGAAGCCTGATGCGGAGCATTCGCCACCTAAATCCATGTTAACGCGTGAGCTGGTTGTACGTAACCAATATGGCATTCATGCCCGCCCGGCAGCTATATTTGTCAAGACCGCGTCCCGCTTTGAGGCGGAAGTGACAGTCGAAAAGGGCGATATGAAAGTCTCCGGTAAAAGCATTATGGGGCTGATGACCCTCGAGGCCAGCAGCGGGGCGACCGTCAAGATTCACGCTGCCGGCGCCGATGCCGAACAGGCCCTGGATGAATTGCAAAAACTGCTCGAGCAGAATTTTTTCGAAGAGTAAGGGCAGCACCATATGACTCATCAAGCGTCTATAGCAGCCGGCTCGCCTGGCGAAGTTTTGTTTCGCGGGATTGGCGTATCCGCGGGCGTGGTATGTGGGCAGGTCTATGTGCATGTGGCCGTCGATGGCCCCGTGGCCGAGCGCGACCTGGCTCCCGATGAAGTGCCGCGCGAGATTGCCCGCCTGGAAACAGCGCTGATCGCTACGCGCCGCCAAATCCGTGAGCTGCAAAAAGATTGCGACCCGGCGGTGGCCAGTATTTTCGATGCCCATCTTTTGATCCTCGATGACCGTCCCTTCATCGAGAATATTATCCTGGGCATCGAAAATCGCCGCAAGAATGCGGATATTATTCTGCGGGATGTCGCGCGTGGGTTTGTGGATTCCTTGGCCAAGGTGAAGGATAAATACGTGCGCGAACGCGCCGCCGATGTCCAGGATGTCACGCGCCGTATTCAACAAAATCTGGCCGGGCGCAAGGATACCCTGGCGGATATCAAGGCCAAGGGTGTGATCGTGGTCGCCGCAGACATTGCCCCTTCGGCCATCGTCACCATCAATAAGGAACGCGTGGTGGGGATTGCACTCGACCAGGGGAGTCCCACCTCACACTCGGCTATTTTAGCCGCTAAGATGGGCCTGCCGGCCGTGGTGGGCTTGCATAATCTGAGCCAGTCGGTGCGCAAGGGCGACCCCATTCTGATCGATGGAGATAAAGGCCTGGCGGTGCTGCGCCCGACCCGCGAGCGTCTGCAGCATGCTCAGGAGGCGACGGAAACTCGCCGCGAGTTGGTGGCGAAATTGGCGCGGTTGAAGGATGAACCGGCTGAAACGCGGGATGGCTATCGCGTGATGCTTTCGGCTAATATCGAGGAACCCCAAGATATCGAAGCGGTGCTGGCATCAGGGGCCGAGGGGGTGGGGTTATTTCGCAGTGAATATTTTTATATGTCCCGCCCGGATCTGCCCACGGAAGATGAGCAATTCGAGGCCTATCGCAGCGTGGCTCAGCAGCTGGCTCCGGCGCCCTTGATCATTCGGACTTTGGATGTGGGCGGGGATAAATTCCTGCCGCAACTCAAAGTCTCTCGGGAGGAAACCACCTCCTTCATGGGCTGGCGCGCCATTCGCTTTTGCCTGGCTCACCCAGATCTGTTCCGCACCCAATTGCGCGCCATCTTGCGCGCCAGTGCTTTCGGTAATGTGAAGATTTTATATCCCATGATCAGCACGACCGATGAAATTGTGCGCGCTAATGTAATTTTGGATCAGGCCAAAAAAGAGCTCTTGGAGCGCGGGCATGCCTTCAGCGCGCATCTCGAAGTGGGGGCTATGATCGAGGTGCCTTCGGCGGCGGTGGCCGCCGATCTGCTGGCGCCCTATGTGCAGTTCTTCAGCCTGGGCACCAATGACCTGATCCAATATACGCTGGCCATCGATCGCGGCAATGATCGCGTGGCTTATCTCTATGATCCCACCCATACGGCCATCTTAAGATTGATCAAAAACACCATTGATGTCGGCCGCCAACACCGCCTCTGGACTGGTATTTGCGGCGGCCTGGCCAGCGATCCTTTGATGACGCCCCTGCTGGTGGGCTTGGGCCTCGATGAGCTGAGTGTGAATCCGGCTTCCGTGCCAGTGGTTAAGAATGCCATCCGCAACATCACTTATGCCGAGTGTCGCGAGATCGCTGCGGCCGCCTTGGCCGCGGCGACCCTGGATGTGCAGGAGATGTCGCGCGAGCTGACCAAAAAATTTGCGCCGGAAATACTTGAATTAACTGATTAAGCAGCCCATACTAACGGGCCATATTCCCTATTAGGTGCGAGAAACCGGACGCAGATTACGAGGTACCATAAATGACGCAACCCTCTTATATGTTCACTTCCGAATCGGTGACCGAAGGGCATCCCGATAAAATAGCCGATGCGATTTCCGATGCCGTGCTCGATGCTTGTCTGGCACAAGATAAAACCAGCCGGGTCGCCTGTGAAACGCTGGTGGCTACCGGCATGGCAGTCATCGCGGGTGAAATCACTACGCGCGCTACGGTGAATTATGCGGATATCGTGCGCCAGACCATAAAAAACATTGGCTATGTTGATGCCAATATGGGCTTCGATGCTCATTCCTGTGCGGTGCTCGTGTCGCTCGATCGGCAATCGCCGGATATTTCCCAAGGGGTCACTGCCGGCCAGGGTTTGTTCAAGGAGCAGGGGGCCGGAGACCAAGGCATGATGTTCGGCTATGCCTGCGATGAGACGCGCGAATATATGCCCATGTCGATCATGTTTGCCCATCGTTTGACGCGCGCCCTGGCCCGGGCGCGGCGCCAGAAGACCCTGCCGTTCCTGCGGCCCGATGGTAAATCCCAGGTGACGGTGCTCTATGAAAATGGCCAGCCGCGCTGGGTGGATACCGTGGTGGTTTCTACGCAGCATGCGCCGGATGTTTCTCATTCGCGCCTGCGCAAGGCCATCATTGAAAAGATTATCCGCCGGGAAATCCCGGCCCGCTATCTGACGCCGCGCACCCGTTATTTCGTCAATCCCACCGGTCGTTTTGTGGTGGGTGGTCCCCAGGGCGATGCCGGCCTAACCGGCCGCAAGATCATCGCCGATACCTATGGCAGCATGGGGCGGCATGGCGGGGGCGCCTTCTCCGGCAAGGATCCTTCCAAGGTGGACCGGAGCGCCGCCTATATGGCCCGTTATATCGCCAAGAACATAGTGGCGGCCAAGCTGGCCCGGCGTTGTGAGGTACAGTTGGCCTATGCCATCGGCTATGCGGAACCGGTCTCGGTTTTGGTGCAGACCTTTGGTACCGGCCAAGTGGCGGAGCCAGATCTGGAACGGGCGGTGCGGCGGGTGTTTGGTCTCAAGCCGGCGCAGATCATCAAGCATTTGAACTTATTGCGTCCCATTTACAGCGCCACGGCGGCCTACGGTCATTTTGGGCGTACCCAGAATCTGGATGTGTTTACCTGGGAAAAAACCGATAAGATAGCAGCATTGCGGAAGGCTCTCTGATCATGGCACGTATACGCCAACGCGATTGTGTGGTGGCCGATATTAAACTGGCCGCCTGGGGGCGCAAAGAAATCAATTGCGCCGAGGTCGAAATGCCGGGCTTGATGGCACTGCGCCAGGAGTTTGGTCCCGCGCGCCCCTTGCGCGGCGCGCGCATCACCGGCTCGTTGCATATGACGATCCAGACGGCGGTGTTGATCGAAACCTTGCAAATCCTCGGCGCCCGAGTCCGCTGGGCCAGTTGTAATATTTATTCCACCCAGGATCACGCCGCCGCCGCCATCGCCGTGCGGGGCACGCCAGTTTTCGCCTTCAAGGGCGAATCACAGTCGGATTATTGGGCCTTGCTGGATCGCTCTTTGGATTGGGGCCGTGGCCAAGGACCGAACTTGCTGCTGGATGATGGTGGGGATGTCACGCTTTTTGTGCATCTGGGTTATCAAGCCGAGGAAAACCCCCGCATTTTGAAGCGGGCGGCGAGCAACCCAGATGAGCGGGCTCTTTTGGTGCAACTGCAAAAGTCGCTGCGTCAGGACCCGGAGCGTTTTCATCGTATGGTGCCCCATATCTGCGGTGTTTCCGAGGAAACCACCACCGGCGTGAACCGTCTTTATCAAATGCAAAAGAAAAAGCAGCTTCTCTTTCCGGCCTTCAATGTCAATGATTCAGTGACCAAGTCCAAGTTCGATAATCTTTACGGCTGTCGCCATTCACTGGTGGATGGCATCATGCGCGCCACGGATGTGATGCTTTCCGGCAAGGTGGCCGTGGTGGCCGGCTACGGGGATGTGGGCAAGGGCTGCTGCCAAGCCTTGCGCGGCCAGGGCGCGCGCGTCATCGTCACCGAAGTTGACCCCATTTGCGCTCTGCAGGCGGCCATGGAAGGCTATGAAGTGATGCGCATGGATGCCGCCTGCGAGCTGGGCGATATGTTCATTACGGCCACCGGCTGTTGTCACGTCATCACGGAACGGCATATGCGCCGCATGAAGCATATGGCCATCGTCTGCAATATCGGGCATTTCGATTCCGAAATTGAAATTGAAAAGCTGCGCAAATACCGCTGGCTGCCCATCAAGCCGCAGGTGGATATGGTGACTTTTCCCTCTGGTCGGAGCATCATTGTTCTGGCCGAGGGGCGGCTGGTAAATCTGGGCTGCGCGACTGGTCATCCGAGTTTTGTGATGTCGCACAGTTTCGCCAATCAGGTCCTGGCGCAAATCGAGCTCTTCACGCGTCCGGCCAACTATACGGTGGGCGTGCATGTGCTTCCCAAGCTGCTCGATGAAAAAGTGGCCCACCTGCATTTGGATAAGCTGGGTGTCCGGCTCGATAAGCTAACTGCCGCACAGGCGGCCTATCTGGGTATACCCAAAAACGGCCCCTTCAAACCAGCTCATTATCGCTATTAAAAGCAACAGCGGAAGATGCCTTCCGCGTTTAGACTTGCCATATGCGTATTCTGAACGCCTACATTGCGCGCAGTTTTCTGGTCACCTTCTGCATCACCCTGCTGGTGTTTTTGTTTGTTATGGCGTTGGCCAATATTTTCCGGGTGATAGACCTGTTCTCCCGGGGAGTATCCGGTTTATTGATCCTGAAGGTCTTTACCTATGGGATGCCTTTTTCCTTGATCTTTGCGATCCCCATCAGCGTGCTGGCGGCCATCTTCCTGGTTTTCAGCCGCTTAGCCAGCGACCAAGAGATCACTGCCATGAAAGCCAGTGGCATCAGCCTCTGGCAGATCATTCAGCCGCCGGTCTTGATCGCCACGCTGCTGTGCCTGATCTGTGTTTATATCAATTGTAACCTGGCACCCCATAGCCATTACCAGCGGCGCTTGTTGCTGGGGCAGGTGGGGGTGGAAACGCCCCTGAGCTTATTGGATGAAGGGCGCTTCATCCGGGATTTTCCGGGCTTGGCTGTTTATATCGGTAAAAAGGAAGGCTACCGCCTCTCGGATATCATCATCTATAGCTTCAGCGATAAAGGCCTTAAACAAACGATTCGGGCTCGTTCGGGCAGCATCGTGGTCGATAAAAAAAATCCTAAGCTGGTGCGCATAATTTTGCGCTCAGTGCGCATGCAGCAGGCTGATGAAGAGGATCCGGACGACCTCTCGCGAGTTCATCAGTTCAGTGCCGAGGAATATCCCCTGGAAATAGATATGGCCGATATCCTCACGCGCGGCACCATTTATAAAAAACGGGCCGATTTAACCTTCTTGGAATTGATGCGCAATCTCCATGGCAACCTGCAGCTCTTGCCGGCCGACTTCAAGAATTTTGATGAATTCATTCAGGTTCTGCGCCAGCCACCGGATAAGCTGACGGCCTGGATTCTGGGAAGGTGTTCGGAGTCTACCGTGCGCTTACTGCAAGATTTTGATGGCTCAGCGACGCAGCGCGCCTGGTTGCAGGAGCGTGTCAGTGCCGATTTGAATCACCTGATCAGCGGCCCCTTAATTTACGATCCGGAACTGTTTGCCGATGTGCATCTGATCGGCGCTACGCGTCAGCGGCTGGAGCAACTTCCGCCGGGAGAGGGGCTAGCGCTGGTCAATCGCATGCTGTTGGATGATGCCTATCCTGCTTTCATCAGCCGTAACTTGGTTTCGGAATTGAATCCCGACGATCTGCAGATCCATCGCATGTCATTAAAAGTCGAGGCCAGCACGCGTTTGGCCCTTTCCTTTTCCTGCTATGCGTTTGTTTTGCTGGGCGCGGCCTTGGGCGTCAAGATTCACCGTAAAGAATCATCCATTGGTATTGCGGTGACGCTGGGGCTGGTTTTTTCCTTTTATTTCTTCATTATCTTGGCCGATGCACTCGTTGGTCTGCCGCAATATCAGCCGCACCTGATCGTCTGGGTGCCCTTTGTGCTGGCCGAGGGGATCGGCTTTCATTTGATTCGCCGCTCCAATTGATGGTTCGCCGACCGGGGCTATTCTCGGAGCAGCTCTACAATGATCGTATCGGGATCCTGGGGGCAATCGGCCAGGGAGAAGTTCAGCTGCAACGGCAGAAATTTAGCGGTGTAATCTTCCGGATCAACCACGCCAAACACCCGCCCCGGGGTAGCATCCAGCAGGGCTTTTAATGCGGTGAGATCATGCAGATAACCGCGCCGCTCGGGTTCCCGTTGGATGCCGTAGGCCAGTTCGTTCTGGTTTTGAAAGAAATGGGGGAGGCGTTGCGTGTAGAAGGGTAGCGCCGGCCGATAATCCCAAAAGACCACCACGCTATCGGCCGGTTGCAGCAAGGCTGCCAAGCGTTTGTAAACATGTGAGGAATTGATGTGTAAGAGCACATTGAAATCCTTGCCGGCCAGTGGCGAAAGCAATAGGGCGATGGTCGTGAGCAGCACGGCAGCGAACCAGAGAGCGCCACTGAAATGGTTCCAGTAGCGTTTGCCGATCACCCAGCCGAGGACCAGCAGCAGCAAGGCTAGCCCGCTGACGCCCGCCACGCGATAGACGCGTTGCGGCATAAGCTGGAAGTAAGCGATGGCCCATAGCAGCCCGATCAAGAGAGCCACCACCCCCATGCCCGCTATGCCCAGGCGCCATAATTGCCGATCTCGCCGACTGCCATCGAGCGGTTCGGCTAATCCCCAGCGCCCCAGGAGCAGGCCCAAGGGAGGCAGGGCCGGCATGATGTAGGACATGAGCTTGCCAGTGCCGACGGAGAAAAATACGATGACCACCATCATCCACACGATGAAAAAGCGCGTCAGGATATCATGGCGCCAGTGGCGGCCTTTGATCACATTACGCAGGGCGCGCGGCACGAACAACGACCAGGGCAGCAAGAGAGGCACGAGCGTGGCTGCATAAAACCAGCAGGGTTCCTCATGCAATTGCGTTGCACGCGTGCCCAGAAAACGCGCGATATGTTCCTCGAATATAAAATGCCTGATAAAACCCGGGTTATGTTGCTCGATCCACATGGCCGCGGGGGTGAGGATGGCCAGAAACAGACCAGCTGCCAGCGGCAGACCCTTGGTCAGCAGAGCGGATAGGCGGCGTTCCCAAGCCAGCCACAGCAAGACAATGGCCGCCGGCAACAGCAGCGCCACCATGCCTTTGGTTAAGACACCCAGGGCGGCGGCGGCGGCGGCCAGGAGCAGGAAGGCTGGTTTAAGTTGCGGCTTAGCTAGCGGCTGAAAAGCCCAGAATAAGGCGCAGCAGGTTAGACTGAACCAGAAACTGAGAAAGCCATCCGTCAATAGCAGGCAAAATCCAAGGGCAAACCCGATGAGTGTTGCCAAGACCAACAGTGCTTGGCGGCCAGGAGCTCCCGACCAATGGCGGCGCAGCAAGAGATGTAAAAGGCCCAGCAACAAGAGGCCGTTGATCAGGAGCGGGATGCGCACGGCCCATTCCTGGGCGCCGCAGACGGCGATGGCCGGGGCAATCGTCCAGTAGGCCAAGGGCGGCTTTTCGTAATAGCGGTAGCCCAGCATGCGCATTTCTCCCCAATGGCCCGTGGCTACCATTTCGCGTGGGATTTCAGCATAGCGGCCTTCATCTGGATCTGAGAATCCGCGATAGAAGAGTAGTCCGAGATAGGCCGCGCCCAGCAGGGCCAGGGCTAGACCTAAGAGGATCTGTTGTTTGGATGGAGCGACCAGCCTCATGAAGGGGATGCCTGTTTGGTTTGGCGCATTTGGACTTGTGTGTTGAGTTCGTGAATTTACATGCTAATCTAATTGAGTCAAGCCATCATTTGCGAATTATGCCATGAAAATACCGGAAGCCGCCTCAGCTGCCAGCTCCGGGCCATATCCGGTCCGCGGCGTGCTCATCCTCTGCCTATTGATCTCCTTGGCCGGAATCAGCAATCATGATCTATGGACGCCGGATGAGCCTCGCGAAGCGGCCTTGGCATTAAGCATGCAGCGTTCCGGCGATTATCTCGTGCCGCGTCTGGCTGGCGAGCCCTTTGTGGAAAAGCCGCCCCTGTTTTATGTGGTGGCCTCGGCGGCCATCGCCCTGCTCGGACCGCAAGTGGGCCATACCACGGCCGTGCGCCTGACCTCAGCCTGCTGGGGGTTGGGGACGCTCTTGATGACCTTCCTCATTGCCCGCCGTTTATGGGGCTGGCGGGCGGGGCGGCTAGCCTTGCTGGTTTTAGCGCTGATGCCCGGGTTCGTGCATATCACGCATTGGATCCTGGTGGATAACGCCCTTATGTTTTTTGTGACGGCCACCTTCTGGTGCCTGGTGGAAGCTTATCTTGGCCGGCGCCATTTCCTGCTGCCGCTGGCCGGAATCTGTGCCGCGGGCGCTTTTCTCTCCAAGGGCTGGATCGGCCTGATCGTCATTGGCTTGGGCGCCTTGGGGCTCTTGCGCAGCGCGCTGCGCGGCTGGTCCTGGTCATGTGCGCCGCGCCGCTTGGCCTGGCATGGTCTGGCGCTGCTTTTGTTGGCCGGCTTGGCCGGCGCATGGATGCTGGCCTTATATCGGTATGCCGGCCCGCAATTATGGCAGGAATGGTTTTGGGTTAATCATGCCGGGCGGTTCACGGGGCAAGCCACGCAACTGGGGCATCAATCCGGTCCGGGCTATTATGTGGGGGTCGTGCCGCTCTATATCTTGCCATGGCTGGTGGCTTGGTTGTATGCCCTGGGCGATGTCTGGCGGCGCCTGCGGCGGCGTGAGGCGCTGGATCCGGGGTGGGGTCTCCTCATCGGGTGGGGCTTGGGCGGATTGCTTCTGCTGACCCTTTCCTCCACCAAGCGCGAGATTTATCTGAGCGTCCTCCTGCCAGCCTTGGCCTTGATGGTTGGCGCTGGTTTACGCGAGCCGCTGGCCAAGTCTGTGCGGATGGCCTTGAAAATCTGGTTGGGCTTGATGCTGCTTCTGCTGCTGGCAATGGTGCTGGCCCCCCTGGGGAGTATAAGGAGCGGTCTGCCTGTGGGCCGAGGACTGCTCTATGCACTGTTGGCCCTTATCTTTTTGGGTCTGGCCTGGATGGCTATGCGGCGGCGGTCCATGCCTTGGCCCCAGCAGATCGGCTTGGTCACCGCCCTGGCTTATATCGCCGCATTATCGATTGCTTGTCCGCTGGTGGATAGAGTGAAAAGTTATCGCCCATCTTTCACTGCTATGGCTCAGCGGATACTGAGCGATCCCCAAGCCAAGGTTGGCGCTTGGGCCTTCGATGAAACCACCCGCGCCGGATTTTATTATTATTGCGACTTGATCTTTCCAGCGGTATCTGATACCACCCAACTGCAATCCATTTTGAAAGGAACGCATCCGCGCTTGAATGGTGTCTTAACATTATCGCGGCATTTTCCGCCGGCGGAGATATCTCTGCCGGCTTGGCAGGTTATTGAGGAGGAGCGCATGGGGCCCCGGCGGCGCCTGCAATGGATCAACGCTGTTCCGCGTCCCGCGGCGGCAGCCATCACAGCGGATGGATCAATATGAGAACCGATTTTTTGCCTTTTTCAAAACCCAGCCTGGACGAGGCAGATATCCACGCTGTGGGCGATGTCTTGCGCTCGGGCTGGATTACTTCCGGCCAGCAGGCCGCCCAATTCGAGGAGGAGTTTTCGGCCTATGTGGGCGCGCGCGGCTCAGTTTCCCTGGCCTCGGCCACGGGCGGCATGCATGTGGTCTTGCGCGCTCTCAATATCGGCCCGGGCGATGAAGTGATCACGCCCGCTATGACCTGGGTTTCCACGATCAATCTCATTGTACTGGCCGGCGCCGTGCCGGTCTTTGTGGATGTGGATCGCGAGACGCTCATGCTGCGGCCGGAAGCCGTGGAACAAGCCATCAGCGATCGCACGCGCCTGATTATACCAGTGCATTTTGCCGGCGCACCCGTCGATCAGGATGCCATCCAACGCCTGGCCGCGGCTCGTGGCATTGCGGTGGTTGAGGATGCCGCTCATGCCATTGGCACCGAATATCGCGCGCGGCGTATCGGGGCCACGGGCACCTCCATTTTCTCTTTTCATCCGATCAAGAATATCACCACTGGTGAAGGCGGCATGATCTGCTCTGATGATGCCGCTTTTCTGGATCATATTCGGCGGCTGAAATTTCATGGATTGGGCGTGGATGCCTATGATCGCCGCCAGCAAGGGCGCTCGCCACAGGCGGAAGTGGTCGAACCGGGCTATAAATATAATCTGACCGATATCGCCGCGGTGCTCGGGCGCCGCCAGTTGCAGCGCGTGGATGATTTCAATCGGCGGCGCACGGCCCTGGCCATGCATTATCGGGAACTGTTGGCGGGAGTGGAGGAGGTCTCGCCACTGGGCGATCCTCGCTATCCCTTCCGCCATTCCTGGCACCTGTTCGTGGTGCGCCTGGATAGCGATCGGGCGCGCTTGAGTCGCGATGCTTTCATGGAGCAGTTGAAGCAACGCAATATCGGCACGGGCTTACATTTCCGGGCCGTGCATCTCCAGAAATTCTATCGCGAAAAAATGGGTTTCCAAAGTGGTTCGCTCCCCCATACGGAATGGAATTCAGATCGCATCTGCTCTCTGCCGCTCTTCCCGGATATGAATCCCGAAGATGTCGAAGATGTGGTGGCGGCCATCAAGGATGTGCTGCACCAGGCTTGAGAAGGCCGCGCGCCCGCTGGCGTTTGGCAGCAGCGGGGATGGGACGGGCGTCGCCGGCGGAGCTGGGCATAAAAAACATAAGATCCCAAAAACGCAACTCAAAATCGAGGAGTCAGCATGGCAGCGGCATCCATTTCGATCGTTATCCCGGTCTATAACGAGGAGCCTAATCTAGCCGAGTTGATCCAGCGCTCGCTGACGGCCTGTCGCTCGTTGCAACGCCCCTTTGAAATCATTCTGGTGGATGATGGCAGTCACGATGCCTCCGCCACGCTGATCACTCAGGCCGCCCAGAAGCATGCCGGCGAAATCGTCGGGGTGCTCTTGAACCGTAATTATGGGCAGCATGCGGCGGTCATGGCCGGCTTTGCGCAGGCCGCGGGCGAAATCATTGTTACCCTGGATGCCGATCTGCAGAATCCGCCGGAGGAAATCATCAAGCTGGTCGGTAAAATGGATGAAGGCTTCGAGGTCGTCGGGTCCATTCGCGTGCCGCGGCGCGACAGCCTCTTTCGTCGCTTATCATCCTATTGCGTTAACCGCCTGACGGCCAGAGTCACGGGCGTGAGCATGCATGATTACGGCTGCATGCTGCGCGCTTATCGTCGCCATATCGTGCAGGCTATGCTGCAATGTCGCGAGCACAGCACCTTCATCCCGGTCCTGGCGAATAGCTTTGCGCGCCGGACAGCGGAAGTGGAGGTTTGCCACGCCGAGCGGCACTCGGGCAATTCCAAGTATAATTTCTGGAAATTGATCAATCTGCAGTTTGATCTGCTGACCAGCATCACCACCATGCCCTTACGGCTCTTGAGCATTGTGGGCGCCTTGGTCTGCGGGATGGGCGTTGGGCTGGGCGTGCTGATTTTAATCCTGCGCTTCATCTGGGGGCCGGAATGGGCGGCCAAGGGCGTCTTTACGCTCTTCGCCATTCTCTTTATTTTTATCGGCGGCCAGTTTGTGGCCATGGGCTTGCTCGGCGAGTATATCGGGCGCACCTATCAGGATGTGCGGGCGCGCCCGCGCTATTTCGTACAATCCATTCAAGGCGCCAGCCGCCTGGCGCCTGACCAGCGCGCCAGTGTGCCGGAGCCATGTGGCTGATCCCCGGGAAAGGCCCTGGCCTTATGTCGAAAACCACTTTAAGCACCGAAAGATTGCCATAACCGTCTCGCAGCTAGATTGCATGAGCAAAGCCTTGATCATCGCTGAGAAACCATCCGTGGCCGCCGATCTGGCGCGGGCCTTAGGGGGCTTTAGTAAACAGGGCGATTTTTATGAGAGCGAGCAATACTTGTTGGCGGCTGCCCTGGGCCATCTGCTCGAGATTTGCCCTCCGGAACATTGTGAAGTTAAACGCGGTAAATGGCTGCTGGCCAATCTGCCCGTTATTCCCGAAAGCTTTGATCTCAAGCCCCTGCCCAAAACAGTCTCTCGCTTGAAATTGCTCCTGCGCCTCATGCGGCGTCAGGATGTGCAAGTCTTGATTAATGCCTGCGATGCCGGGCGCGAAGGGGAGTTGATCTTCCGCTATATCGTGCAGTATGCACGCTCGCGCAAGCCGATCCGCCGGCTGTGGCTGCAATCGTTGACCACGGCGGCTATCCGGGATGGCTTTGCGGCTTTACGCGATGATATCGCCCTGCAGCCCTTGGCGGCCGCGGCCCTGTGTCGCTCAGAAGCCGATTGGTTGGTGGGCATCAACAGCACCCGGGCCATGACGGCTTTCAATTCCAAACAGGGTGGCTTTCATTTAACAACCGTGGGGCGCGTGCAGACGCCCACCTTGGCTATCATCGTGGAGCGCGAGGAGTTGATCCGCAAGTTCACGCCACGGGCCTATTGGGAAGTGCAGGCCACTTTTCAAGCCGCCCAAGGCAGCTATAGCGGGCGCTGGTTCGATGAAACTTTCCATAAGGATAAAAATGGCGATAGCGAACTTAAACCCGAACGTATTTGGGATGAAGCGCAGGCGCAGGCCATTCGCGCTCGCTGCTTGCACCAGCCTGGCGTGGTCACGGAGACCAGTAAGCCCACGACGCAACTCTCGCCCGCGCTCTTTGATCTGACCAGTCTGCAACGCGAGGCCAACGGGCGTTTCGGGTTTTCGGCCCGCCGCACACTGCAGCTGGCCCAGGCGTTATATGAGCGCCATAAAGCCCTGACTTATCCGCGCACCGACGCGCGGGCCTTGCCGGAGGACTATATCGCTCCGGTCATCAAAACGCTGAAAGCGTTGACGGCTACCGCTTATGGTCCTTGGGCGGCACCGATCCTGGAACAGGGGTGGGTGCGCCCCAATAAACGTATCTTTAACAACGCCAAAATCTCCGATCACTTTGCCATCATTCCCACCGGCAAGAGCCCTAAGACCTTGCGCGATGATGAGGGCAAGATTTATGATTTGGTTACCCGCCGTTTCCTGGCCGTTTTTTATCCAGCGGCGGAATTCCTGGCCACAGTGCGCATCACCCGTGTGGGGCAGGATCCCTTCCGGAGTGAGGGCAAGGTCTTGGTCAATCCCGGTTGGCAGGCTGTCTATGGCAAGGAGGCGCCGGCCGGGCAAACGCCGCCGCTGACGCCAGTGCATCCTGATGAAATCGTTCAGACCACCGCCCTCGAATTGCGGGCAGAGCAGACCAAACCGCCGGCCCGTTTTACGGAAGCCACTTTGCTTTCGGCCATGGAGGGCGCCGGTAAACTGGTGGAGGATGAAGAGCTGCGCGAAGCCATGCGCGCTAAGGGCCTGGGAACCCCGGCCACGCGGGCGGCCATCATCGAAGGGTTGATTTATGAGACCTATCTCATTCGCCAGGGGCGCGAGCTCTATCCCACCGCTAAAGCCTTCTCCTTGATGGCGCTCTTGCGCGGCTTGGGGATCAGCGAGTTGAGCTCGCCGGAATTAACCGGCAACTGGGAATTCAAGCTTAAACAGATCGAACAGGGCCAGTTGCAGCGTCCCGATTTCATGCGCGAGATTGCCGCCATGACCCGGCGCATCGTGGAACAAGCCAAGGCTTATGAACATGATACGGTACCGGGTACTTTCGGCACTCTGCAAACCCCTTGCCCCAAATGCGCGGGCAGCATCCAAGAAAATTATAAGAAATTTCAGTGTCAAGATTGCGAGTTTTCCATCTGGAAAACCTTGGCCGGTCGCCAATTCGAGTTGGCGGAAATGGAAACGTTGCTCAGCGAGCGCAGGGTGGGGCCCTTGGAACACTTTCGCAGCCATAAAGGCAAAACCTTTACAGCCCGGGTGATCCTGACCCCGGAATTGAAGCTGGCCTTCGATTTTGAACAGGATACGGAAGCGCTGATGGCCACCCCAGCGGATTTCAGCGGCCAGGAGCCGCTGGGCCAGTGCCCGGTTTGCGGTAGTCCCGTTTTTGAGCATGGCCGTTATTATGTCTGTGAGAAATCCGTGGGGCCTTCGCCCACCTGTCGTTTTTGTTCCGGCACCATCATCCTGCAGCAGGTGGTGGATCGTGCTCAGATGGCCAAGTTATTGACTGATGGTCGCACCGATTTGTTATCGAAATTCATCTCCCGCAAGGGGCGGCCCTTTCGGGCCTTTTTGGTGCAGCAGGATGGTCAGATAAAGTTTGAGTTTGAGAAGTCATCCAAGACGACGCGCTCGGCCTCCGCCAAGCCCAAATCCAAACGGGCCCCGCGCGCTTCCCAACCCAAACGAGTCTCGCGCCCTTCCAAATCAGGATCTTCCGCCGCAGCCGGCGCCAAGAGCGTCCCGCCGGCTACGACCGAGAAGCTGGCGGATTCCGATCCTTGAAGACCGTCGGCCGCTACCGAGGCTGGCTTTGCCTGCTTGAACTCTGGGTGGACGTTATGCTATAAGAAACATCTTGTTTTTTGATGCAATCGGCGGAAGTGTGCGGCGAGGAAAGTCTGGGGGAGCGCGGCCGTTGCTTCCAGCAGAAAGGATAGGCATGAAAGTAAAAATTGAAAAAGCAGGCCCGTGTCGCAGGCTGCTTAAAGTGGAATTGCCCGCGGCCCAGGCCGAGGCCGAATATGCTAAAGTGATCGCGGCCTGGAGCAGCGCAGCGGCCTTGCCGGGCTTTCGTAAGGGTAAGGCTCCCGCCGCCTTGGTGGAGAGGCATTATGCCAAGGATATCGAAGAGGAAGTCAAGGAACGCCTGGTGGCTCTTTCCTATCGTCAGGCTCTGGCGCAGGAAAAACTGGAGCCGCTGGCCATCCTGAATGTGGAGTCAACCTTGACCAGGGGGCAACCCATGACCTATCAGGTAACTTTGGATGTGCCGCCCGAATTTAAGCTGCCCAAATATAAAGGCCTCTATTTGAAAGATGGCCCCACGGCCGTGACCGATGAGCAGGTTCAACAGCGCCTCGATTTAAGACTGGATCAAGCGGCGAGGTATGAGCCGGCCCCGGAGCGACCGGTACAAAAGGATGATCTGGCACAAATTGATTACCAAGGCAGTTATGCCGGAAAATCCCTCGCAACCTTCGATAAATCAGCGGCGGGCCTGGGGCAGGGCAAAGATTTTTGGGTCATGGTCAATGAAAATGCCTTTTTGCCTGGGTTCGATGTCGGTCTGTTGGGGATGTCGCTCGGTGAACGCAAGGAGATCACGGTAGTTTTTCCGAATGATTTCAAGATCAAGCCGCTGGCCGGTCAGAGCGCGGTCTATGAGGTTGTTCTCAAGGCTATCCGAGAGAAAAAGCGGCCGGCGCTGGATGAAACCCTCTTCAAGGCCTGGCAGGTGGATTCGGAAGCGGCTTTGCGCGAGCAATTGCGCCAGGAGCTGCAGGCCGAAGCGCATCGTCGGGAACGGGCGCGCCTGAAGGATGAAGTCTGCCGCCTGCTTTTGAGCAAAACACCTTTTGATCTACCGGTCACCGTGGTGCAGGAAGAGACCCGTGTCATGTTTGCCTCGCTGGTTCGCGAGCAGCTCATGCAGGGCCTGACCCGCGAGCAGGTCGCCGGTCAGCGCGATCAATTATTGACGGCTGCCGAGCGTTCCGCCACGGAGAAGGTCAAACTGGGCTATATTTTACATCGGATTGCCGAAGAGGAAAAAATCACCGTCGCGGATGCCGATTTGGAAGCCGAGCTTCAACAAATGGCGACCCGTTACCGGATGCCGCTCGAGGAATTGCGAAAAACGCTCACGGAAAAGAAGGAATTGGATGCTATCCGGCATGAAATGCGCATGCATAAGACGCTGGATATGATCCTGGAAAATGCCAAGATCGGGGAAGATCCAGGGTTTTTTAAGCGCCTGATAGGCGCTTAATCTAGGAGGGGATTATGACCGTTAAAAATCAAATGCTGGTGCCGATGGTCGTTGAACAAACCGGGCGCGGAGAACGCGCTTATGATATTTACTCGCGTCTGCTCAAGGACCGTGTGATTTTTTTGGGCTCGGCCATCAGCGACGAAGTCAGCAGCTTAATCGTGGCCCAATTGCTCTTTCTGCAGCATGAAGATGCCACTAAAGAAATCAGTTTCTATATCAATTCGCCGGGCGGTTCGGTCACAGCTGGCATGGCCATTTATGATACATTACAGTTTGTGAAATGCGATGTGGCCACCTATTGCGTTGGCCAGGCGGCCAGCATGGGAGCTTTGCTGCTGGCGGCGGGCACCAAGGGCAAGCGTTTCGCCCTGCCGCATGCTCGCATCATGCTGCATCAGCCGGCCGGCGGCACGGAAGGCGTCGCCGCTGATATCGGCATTCACGCCCGCGAAATTTTGAGAATCCGTGATGTCTTGAATGCTGTCCTGGCCAAGCATACCGGCAAAACCGTGGAAATGATCGCCAAGGATTCTGATCGGGATTATTTCATGACGGCCGAAGAAGCCCGTAAATATGGGCTGGTCGATGAAGTCATCATCAGTCGCAAGAAATCCAAAGCATAAATAATTATCGCAACCAAGATCTCGGCCTGGCAAGGGGCCCATAGAGTCTGATGACAACAAAATCCAAAACAAATCATTGTGCGTTCTGCGGCCGTTCGCGCGCCCAAGCCGGGTTTTTAATTGCCGGTCCGGGCGTCCATATCTGTGGAGCCTGTGTGGAACTGTGCAGTACTATCCTGCAACAAGAACAGGCCGCTCAGACGCCGCCGCGGCAGCAGCCCTTGCGTGTGCCGCCACCTCATGAAATCAAGGCGTTCCTGGATGATTATGTGATTGGGCAAGCGCATGCCAAGAAGGTTTTAGCGGTGGCGGTGCATAATCATTATAAGCGCTTGATGCAAGAAACGCATTTCCCCAAAGATAATCCCCTGGCCGATATCGAGATTCAAAAAAGCAATATCCTGCTCATCGGGCCTACGGGCAGCGGCAAAACCCTCCTGGCTCAGACGCTGGCGCGGATGCTGGATGTGCCCTTCAGCATCGCCGATGCCACGCCTTTAACCGAAGCTGGTTATGTGGGGGAAGATGTGGAAACGATTCTTTTACGCCTGGTACAAGCCGCAGATATGAATGTGGCGCGGGCGGAAGAAGGCATCATCTATATTGATGAAATTGATAAAATTGGGCGCAAGGCGGAAAATGTCTCCATCACGCGCGATGTTTCCGGCGAGGGCGTGCAGCAGGCCCTGTTGAAAATCCTGGAGGGGACCCAGGCTAATGTTCCCCTGCATGGCGGCCGCAAACATCCCCAGGAACAGTTCATTAAAGTTAATACAGAGGGTATCCTCTTTATCTGTGGCGGCGCTTTCGTCGGCTTGGAAGAAATCATCCAGAGCCGCCTGGGTAAATCTCAGATCGGCTTCCAGGGCCGGGGCGCACCGGAAGATGCGCTGAGCCGAGCATCTCCCGAGGCCTCGGCTTCGATCATCAGCGCCGTGGAGCCGGAAGACTTGATTCGTTTCGGCATGATCCCTGAATTCGTGGGCCGCCTGCCCGTGGTCACGGCCCTGGAGGAGTTAACGGAAAGCGATCTGGTACGCGTATTGGTCGAGCCGCGCAATAGTATGCTTCGCCAGTATGAGAAGTTACTGGCGATGGAGGAGATCAAGTTGACTTTTGCGCCGGCGGCTTTACGGGAATTGGCGCGGTTGGCTATCCGCAAAAAGACCGGCGCGCGCGCGCTTCGCGCCATCCTCGAACGCGTGATGCTCGATATCATGTATGAGGCGCCCACCCAAAAAGGATCCCAGACATGCCATATCACGCCGACCATTATCCAGCGCCATCTGGCCCATCTCCCGCCGCCTGCTCCGGCCGCATCGCCGCGCCGGCGGCCATCCAAGCGCAAGCCTAAAGCGGCGGCCGCCGCCGAGCAAGTGGCTTGAAAGAGAAGTTTAGCGGTCGCGGCCTGGATATGACCACTGCCCGTGAAGCTGTTCTGGCAGGCCCCGCGTCCGGCTCGGAGCTGCGCAGAGAACAACCGCCGGGGTAGGCTCAGGTCTCTTTTAGTGGAGCTGCTGGACGATTATGTTCATCCAGGGTCAGGATGAACGGTCGCTGACGGCATGCTTCAGCGGTGGGTACCAGCGCGAAAGCCATGATCACCACCTGGTCGCCCACGGCACCCAGATGCGCCGCCGGCCCATTCAGGCAAATAACACCCGAACCTGGTTGACCAGAAATAGCATAGGTTTCAAAACGGTTCCCGTTGGCGAGGTTGGAAACAAGCACCTTCTCATAGGGCAGCAAATGCACGGCATCCATCAGGTCGCGATCGATGATGATACTGCCCTCATAGTCCAAAGCGATTTGGGTCACTCGGGCTTGATGCAATTTAGACTTCAGCATGATTGAGTACATGATTATACTCCCGCTATGGCTTAAGAGCCGGAATATGGGAAACGCCCTTAATATAGCAGCCTGTTTCAGTAGCGCAAGATTGAATTATGGTGGAGGTAGAATGAAAAGGTGTTTTTGCATCAGTCTGGCCATGAGCCTGCTGGTGGCCATGGTTTATGCGGGCGAGGTGCCCCTCACTTTACTCTATACCACCGATATCCATGGGCATTTGGAGGCTTTGGGCTCGGAAGGCGAAAAAACTGCCGGCGGTGGGCTGCTGCGCTGCGCCACGCTGATTAAAGATATCCGCGCCCGAGAACCCAATGTGATGCTGATTGATGGCGGCGATTTGTTTCAAGGTTCCGTGGAAAGTTTTTTGACAGGGGGCGCTGTGATCAGTCGCGTCGTGCAAGCCCTGCGCTATGATGCTTTGGTGATTGGCAATCATGAATTTGATTGGGGCCTCACCAACCTATTAGGCTTTTATGCCCAGACCCAACTCCCCGTGCTGGCGGCCAATATCAGCACCAGCGCCGCTCGTGAGCCGGCCCGCTTTGATTGGCAGCCGTTTATCATCAAAGATCTGGCCGGTGTGCGCGTGGCCATCATCGGCTTGGCCAACCCCATGACGCCCGGCTGGATTCGCCCGCGGCTCCTGGAAGGCCTGGTCTTTGAGAAATCGGTTGCCGCCCTGCGCCGTGTTTTGCCAGCCGTGCGCGCCCAGCATGCGGATGTTTTGGTGCTGGCAGCGCATCAGGGCTGGCGCCAGTGGGGCGACGATGCCGCCAATGAAATCAACGCCTTGGCCCGGGCGTTTCCGGAGATAGATGTGATCTTAGGCGGGCATACGCATGTGGCCGTGGAGGGCATGGAACTGCAGGGCGTGGCCTATATTCAACCTGGCGCGCATGGCCTCTGGCTGGCCAAAGTGCAAATGCAGGTGGATACCAATCGGCATTGCGTGGTGCGCCGCACGGCAGAATTGATCGCCGTGGATTCCTCCATTCCCCAGGATCCTGAACTGACCCAGCAGAGCGCGCCGGCCTTGGCGGACACCAAAAACTATTTACGCCAGGAACTGGGCCAGACCATCAGGGAGCTCAGCGCCCAGTCGCCTTATCCCGGGCAATCATCCGTCCAGGCGCTGCTGGCTGCCGCCATCGCGGAAGCTGTGCAGGCGGATGTGGTCTTCCATGGCACGCTGAGCAGCGCGTCATTGGCTGCCGGTCGCATTAGGATGCGCGATCTCTGGCGCATTGTGCCCTATGAAAATACGATTGGCGTAGCACAGCTGACCCTCGCAGAGTTGGCTGAAATTCTGGAAGAAAATAGCCGCTATTGGAGGACCAGACAGTTTCGCGGTCTGTCCGGCCTGACCTATGAGCTGGTCAGAGTTTCAGATGCGGGGCCCGCCAAATACCAGGTGCAAAATATCCGCCTGTTGGACGGATCTGTGCCACCTCCAGGCGCGCGTTTACGAGTGGCTTTTAATAGTCATGACCTCGCTTCGGCTGGCGCCCGTTTCCCGCGTTTACGGGAGATAGCCGAACAGCCGGCGGCCCGGCTGCAGGAGACGGATGTGGATACGCGCCGCGCGGTCAGGGCCTATATCCAAAAGCATTCGCCATTGGATATAAGCGCCGTGGAAAGCGCTCGGCTGGTGCGCCGTCGAGGGTCTCCGAAGCCATAATCAGTGCTGGCCGTGGCGGATCTAGCCATGGCGCAGTCTCTCATTGGCAGCCCGCTCCCGTTTCTGGTATAGTCAACACTTGGCTCAAAATGGATTTGGCGGGGATATCAAGCATGAACAGCGAATGGATCACCATTGCCGGCGCCCGCGAGCATAATCTGAAAAACATCACCGTCCGCTTGCCGCGTAACCGTCTGACGGTTATCACCGGCCTGAGCGGCTCGGGTAAATCATCGCTGGCATTCGATACCTTGTACGCTGAAGGTCAGCGGCGCTATGTGGAAAGCCTTTCGGCCTATGCGCGCCAGTTCCTGGAACAGATGCAGAAGCCGGAAGTGGATTATATCGAAGGTTTATCCCCGGCCATTGCCATCGAGCAAAGAACAGCCGGCTCGAACCCCCGTTCCATTGTGGCCACCAGCACGGAAATCCACGATTATCTGCGCCTGTTATTCGCGCATATCGGTCGCCAGCATTGTCCCGCTTGCGGGAAGCCCGTGGCGCAACAATCCGTGGATGAGATAGTCGAACGGCTATTGCAGCTGCCGCTACGGACCAAGCTGGTCTTGCTGGCCCCCATCGTGCGTGATCGTAAGGGACGGCATGAGGATGTTTTCGATAGCCTGCGCCGGCAGGGCTTCGTGCGTGTGCGCGTGGATGGCACCCTGCGGGAGCTGGAAGATGTGCCCGCTCTGGATCAAAGAAAAAAACATACGATTGATGTCGTCATCGATCGGCTCATTGTCACCAAGTTGATTCGTTCCCGTCTGACCGATTCCACTGAGTTGGCCTTGCGTCACGGTCAGGGGCTCATGGTTGTCCAGCATGAAAATAATGGGCAATGGCACGAAACCTTGTTTTCTGAGAAACATGCCTGCCCGGATTGCGGGATCAGCTTCGACAAACAAACTCCGCGCCATTTTTCCTTCAACAGCCCTTACGGGGCTTGTCCGGCCTGCCTGGGCCTGGGCGTGCGCCTGGTGTTTGATGAGGATTTGATAGTGCCCAATCCGGAGCTTTCCATTGAGGATGGTGCCATTCATGCTTGGCGCCGCGGTGGACGGCGCTTGATCATTTATTACAATGGCTTGTTGCGCGCCCTGGCCCGCCATTATAAATTCGATCTGGATCTGCCGTTCCAGAAGTTGCCGCCCCGCATCCGCCGGATTCTTTTTTATGGTTCTGATACTGAACGGATCACTTTTGGTTTCTGGCGCGGCGGCGCCTGGCGGCAATATGAGAAGCCATTCGAGGGCATCATCCCCAATCTCGTCCGCCGCCAAGCGGATACCGACAGCGAGCTGACGAAGAAGCGTTTGGAACAATATATGGCGCGGCAGCCCTGCACCGATTGTCGCGGGACCCGGCTCAAACCTGAAGTGCTCGCCTGCACGGTGGGCGGACGGTCCATCGTGGATATCTGCCGGATGTCGATCCAGGAAGCCCAGTTGTTCTTTCAGCAGTTGACCTTGACGAGCCAGGAGGAAAAGATAGCCCAGGAGGTGGTTAAGGAAATCAGGCAGCGCTTGCGCTTTCTGGCCGATGTGGGCTTGGGCTATCTGACTCTCGATCGTGAGAGCGGCACGCTTTCCGGTGGCGAGGCGCAGCGCATTCGGCTGGCCACGCAGATCGGGTCCGGCTTGGTAGGCGTGGTGTATGTTCTGGATGAACCCAGCATCGGGCTCCATCATCGCGATAATCAGCGCTTGATCCGTACCTTGCAGAACCTGCGTGATTTGGGCAATACCGTGATCATCGTGGAGCATGATGGTGATACGATTCGTCAGGCCGATTATGTGGTGGATCTCGGGCCGGGTGCCGGCCGGCATGGCGGCGAGGTGATCTTTGCCGGGGCGCCCCAGGCGCTCTTGCAGACTCCGCGTTCGCTGACCGCACGCTATTTACAGCATGATCTCAAAATAGAGATTCCCGCCCAGCGCCGGCCACCGACCGAGGGTTTTCTGAGCATTATCGGTGCGCAGGAAAACAACTTACGCAACATCACCGTGAAGATTCCTCTGGGCCTCTTGGTCTGCGTCACCGGCGTATCCGGTAGCGGTAAAAGCACCTTGATCGATCATATCTTACGCCGTGCTTTATTCCGCCATTTCCATGGCTCCAAAGAGCGGCCAGGGCGCCATCGCAAGATAACGGGCATTAATCATTTGGATAAAGTGGTGGTGATTGATCAAGCGCCCATTGGCCGTACCCCGCGCAGTAATCCGGCCACTTATACGGGAGCTTTCACGCTCATTCGGCAATTGTTTGCCGGCTTGCCGGCCTCCAAGGTGCGGGGTTTTAGTCCGAGCCGTTATAGTTTTAATATCAAGGGTGGCCGGTGCGAGAAATGCCGGGGTGACGGCATCTTGCAGATTGAGATGCATTTTCTGCCCGATGTTTATGTCACATGCGAGCAATGTCATGGTCAGCGCTATAATACCGAAACATTAGAGGTGAAATATAATGGTCGTAATATCGCCCAGGTGCTGGAAATGACCATCGATGAGGCCTTGGAATTTTTCAGCCGCATCCCCGCTTTACACCGCCAGCTGCGCACCCTTTCCGATGTTGGCCTGGGCTATGTACAACTGGGCCAGCCGGCGACGACGCTCTCGGGTGGGGAAGCCCAACGCCTGAAACTATCCGCGGAACTCAGTCGTAAGGCAACTGGCCGTACCCTATATCTGCTGGATGAACCGACCACCGGCCTCCATTTTGCCGATATCCAGAAATTGCTCAATGTGTTGCAGCGCTTGCGCGATGCCGGTAATACGGTGGTGGTGATTGAACATAATGTTGAAGTCATTAAAACCGCGGATTATATTATTGATCTGGGGCCGGAAGGCGGTCTCGAGGGAGGCCGGGTGGTGGTTGAAGGACCTCCTGAAAAAATAGCATCTTGCCAACGATCTTATACCGGCGCGCTGCTGAAAAGCGTTCTAGCGCCACCAACAGGAAAGCCATCATGAAGGGAGTCAAGCATAGCGCTGGCCCAATTACCCGGGCAGCTGGCTTTAATCCGCGCCGCTGGCTCTGGTTGGTTGGACTGGCCTTGATCGCCCTGTGGAGTGGGGGGTGGGCGCCCTTAACGTGTGCGGCGGCCACCAACACCACCCCTCTGTTGCAGGAAGGGCGCGCCGCGTTGGAGGACGAGTTATATGAATTGGCGCAGAAAAAAATCGAACGCTTTCTGAAATCTGAAGCCCATTCAGCGGAAGAGCTCTTGACCGGTAAGCTCTTGTTGGCGCAGGCCCTCCATGGTCAGCAGCGCTATCCAGAAATGCTCACTCTGCTGGAGTCGGCCGGGGATCCGCCACCGACTCAGGCCGCGGCCGAACATCTTGTTTTCTGGATGGCCTTGGCCTGTTTTGAGACGGGGCAATGGGAGCGCACCCTGCATTATCTGCAGAATTTTGAGCAAGCCTATCCAGGCAGTCCCTATCATCCGCGCGTCTTAAGGCTCAGGGCCTGGTCCTTTCTGCAACTTGGCCGCCAAGCCGAGGCCATTGAGTGCTTTGCCCGTTTTGCTGACCAATACGGAAATTCACCCGAAGGGCCAGCCAATATGCTGGATGGCGCCAAAGCCCTGCTGGCTGCCGGCCAGACCGCGACGGCCCGTGAAGTGCTCGAGAAGTTGGCAGCGCTCAATCTTGATAACCGCATCGGCCAGGAGGGCCGCAGCCTGCTGGGGCGGATTTATTTTTCGACTAAGCATTGGGAGCAGGCCCGCCAGATCGTAGCTCCGTTGAGAGAACATAAAAATGTGCCGGATCAATTACGCCTGGAGGCCTTGAGCTTGCTGGCTGAAATAGCGCAAGCGCATACTAATCCCGTGCAGGCCTTGAGCCTGCTGGATCAAGGTCGAGAACAAATTACGGATCCTGAGCTCCAAGCTGAGATCGATTTGCGCCGCGGCCAAATCCTGCTCGATATGGGGAAAATCGAGGAAGGCGCTGCCCTCGTGCGTGGCTTTGTATCAGCACGCACCTCCACCGCCGCCGCGGAAGCCGCCCAAATAGAGCTGGCCGAAAAACTGCTGGCGGATGGTCGGAACGCTAAGGCGCTCATCGAATTCCAAAATTACCTGGAGACTTTTGCTGATCCCATTGGTCTGAGTCGGGCCCAGCGTGGCAAAGGTTGGGCCCTGGCCAATGCCGGGCGCTATCTGGAAGCCGCCGCCGCCTTTGAAAAAGCATACTCCGGCGCGCCATCTCCACCCGATAAGGCCTTCGCTCAATTCAAAGCCGCCGAGGCGCGTTTTGCTGGTGGACAATATCAACTGGCTCTAGAACTCTCGCATCAGCTGCGCACGCAATTCCCAGAAACCCTTCTGGCGGAACAGGCCTTATTACAGATGGCCGAATGCTACGTGCGTCTGGGCCAACAGCCGGAAGCCGAGCGGCTCTTGTGGGATGTGGCTGATCAGGATCGGGGCGGGGCCCAGGCTGAGCGGGCGCTCCTGCGCCTGGCCGAGTTACGTTTACAGCAGGGCCGTGAGGCGGCATCCCGTGATTTATATCTTTTGATCTTAGCGGAAGGCGATGGCTCGGCGCAGGCGCGGGCGCTTCTAGGCCTGGCGAATCTCGATTATCGCCATGATGATTTCCAGGCCGCCTTAGCGCAATACCGCCAGATCCTTGATCAGTTCCCGCAAAGTGCTTCCGCCGCTAGGGCTGCTTATTTAAGCGCTTGGTGCTGGGCGCGCTTGGGTCAAGAGGAGGCCGCGCTGGCCGCCTTCCGTGATTTTGTTGATTCTTATCCTCACTCACCCTGGGCGGCCGAAGCCTTATTCTGGTTGGCAGAACAGGATTATAATCATGGCTGGTTCGAGCAGGCCGAAAAGATCTGGAAACAGCTGGCGCAAGCCTATCCCCAGGCGATCGTCGCCGATCAAGCCTTGTTTTGGGCTGGCCGCGCGGCGCTCAAACAGAATGAATTTCGCCGCGCCCGAGACTGTTTCTCCGCTCTGATCAAAAATTATCCCGCCAGCTCACGCCTCTCCGAAGCTCGTTTTTACCAGGGCGAAGCCCTCTGCGAATTAGGCGAGTTTGCAGGAGCCATTCTGATTTTTGATGAGATCATTCGGCAGTTTCCCGATAGTGATTTGGCGGAAGTGGCTTGGCTGCGCAAAGGCGATAGCCAATTCGCTTTGGGTACGGAAACCCCTCGGCGCTATGAGGAAGCCCTGGCAGCCTATCGGCAGATCAGTGCGCGGTCAGAGATCACGCCTCTTTTGAAAGCGCAGCTCGAATATAAGATCGGCCGCGTGTTCGAAAAAATGGGTCGCAGCGCGGAAGCATTTGAAAGTTATATGAAAGTGGTCTATGATTATCTCAAGGACCCGGAATTGCGGCCGCAGGGCAATGTGTGGTTTGTTCGCGCGGCCTTCAATGCCGCCGGCCTCAAGGAGGAAGAAAAAAGCTGGCGCAAAGCCGTCGCCGTCTATGAACGCGTGGTGGAAGCCAGCTTGCCGGCCAGTCAAGATGCCCAAGAGAGAATTAAACGCATCCAAGCAGAGCATTGGATGCATTTTTATTAAAATACCAGTCGGCGCAGACGAGCCTGCTCGGCGGCACCAGCCGCCGCGCGGGCGCGGCCTAGAAAGCACAGCCTATGATTACTCTAATCCAACAAGGCGGCATTGTGATGGGCTTGATCTTGGCTGCCGGTCTTTTGGTCCTGGGGGTCTTTCTGGAACGCTTCTTGCACTTGCACCGCGCCAGAATCAAAACGGAGGATTTCATCCGGGGCGTTTGTAATATTCTAACCAGTCAGCATATCGATGAAGCTTTGTCTATTTGCGAGGAAACCCCCGGGCCAGTAGCCCGCCTGATGAGCGCCGCCATCAAGCATCGCGACCAGGAACATCACTTGATGGTTCAAGCCATGGATAGTGTGGCCCTGACCGAAATTACACGCCTGGAACGCCGCCTGGGTATCCTGGCCACCGTGGCCCAAATAGCGCCTTTATTGGGATTGCTGGGCACGGTGCTGGGCATGATTCAAACGGCGTGGGTCTTTATGCAACAGGCGCCCTTGGTCCAGGCCGGCGATCTGGCCGGCGGCGTCTGGCAGGCTCTGCTTGCTACAGCCGCCGGTTTGGTCGTGGCCATTGTGAGCTACATTGGTTATAATTGGCTGGTGGCCAAGGTGGAAATCATCGTGCTGGATATGGAACGCGCCGCCGGTGAGATCAGCAGCTTTTTCATGAGTGCCGCCGCGGCCTAAAGGCACTCTATCATCGACGGTATGCTTCATCAGGAATGCGCTTATGAATAGCCAGCAGATTGCCCAGGCGTGGCCGCCCTCAGCGCCGCCTAGTTTGCGCTGGCGGCGTTGGCGGCCGCGCTATCGCTGGCGGCATGGGCCCTTGCCACTGCTAGCCTTGCTGAATGTGATCTTATTATTACTGCTCTTTATGTTGTGGGGCTCGCGTTTCATCTTGCAGCCCGGCATGCTGGTTCATTTGCCGGTGGCCGCCTTTGTTTCCGGGGCCTCTTATGGGCCATTGGTGGTAACTATTACGCGCGAGGAACAGGTGTTTTTCAATGATGATCGGGTGAGCTGGGAGCGCTTGGGGGCCCTGCTCAGCCATGCTGTTCAGAAAACCCGCCCCGCATCACTGACGATCGAGGCGGACGCGCGGGTGCCCTACGAAACCATCGTCCGTGTGATGAATAGCGCGACGGCAGCTGGGCTCCCGCAAATCAACCTGGCGATTCGGCCGTCCTTTGGCGAAGAGATCATGCCGTGACCTCTTGTAGGTTCCGAGGAAATTCATTGTTGCGCTGGAGCTTGTTGGGCGGCCTGGTGTTGCTGGGCCTTCTCCTGCTACTGGGGCGTTGGGCCTGGCCGGCCCTTCCGCAACGACCTCAGCCGCTGGCTCCCCGCATTGTTTTTCTGGGTGCAGATTCCGGGCGCTCCGCCTACGAGCACAGGGCCATTTATTCACCGGCATTGATGGCCCTGTCGCGCGGGGGTGCCGTTGCCGCAAGCATGGCTCAAGCAGTGGCTCTGGTGCAGCCGCCGCTTGATCCACCCCAGGCGCCAGCCCCGCTCTTGAGCCAGCCGGCCGCGCCGCATGAGCCGGCAGCCTCGGCTATGAGCACCAAGGATCTGTTGCGTCCTCGCGATATATCCGGCGCCACGGAACTGCTCTTCAGCCGGCCGGTGTTTGAGCAGGAAGGCCTGCCGGCTGGGGGCCTGGTGACCGTTGAATATCAGGGCGGTTTGGCTGGCAAAACAATCCTGCTGCCCGACTGGAGCTGGGAGCCTTGGTTGCAGGCGGGTATGCCCTGGAGCTTGCAACTGGAGCTTCAAACCGATGCCCAGGGGCGTATTCGTCATGTCTGGCTGGATATACCCGCTGAGGATAGTTCGCTTAACAGGATGCTGATCAAGAGCTTGTATCAGCAGGGTCGGGTTTCGCCGGCGGGAACGAGCCAGGGTCATGTGCGGATTAATTTTTCGGGCCGGCTCTAAATAAAAGCCTGGCTGGCAGCAGAGCTTGGGGAGCATCCATGCATCAAAGGGTTGAAGAGAAAAGAATTAAGCGCTAAGCTGATGCGCATTGGATTATGAAAGCAAGCCATCCCATTCAAATCAAAACGGCCAGGTGGTCATCCCGGCATTGTCCTTTATCCGTGAAGTCTTTTCTGGAACGGCCAGCCATCGATGCTGCCGCTGAGAGATTGGCCCGCCGTGTGCTGGCCGCCATCCAGACCCAGGGTGATGTGGCTGTGGCCAGATATGCGCAACGCTTTGATGGTGTTTCTTTACGGCCCGCGCAATTTCAGGTGGGGCAGTCGGAACTGGCTGCCGCCCGCCGTCAAATTGATGCTGCCTTTGCGGCCGCGGCGCGTGCCGCGCACCGTCGCATTGCCGCTTTTGCACGCGCGGGACTCAAACGAGATTGGGCCATATCCACCGCGGCCGGCGGGCGGCTCGGCGAGCAATTCAGGCCTTTGGATCGGATTGGCGTTTATATTCCCGGTGGCAGCGCGCCCTTGGTCTCCAGTGCGCTGATGACGGTCACCTTGGCCAAGGTGGCTGGCGTGCGCCAGATAGTGGCTTGTTCGCCAGCGGGGCCTTCCGGCCGCTTGCATCCTTATCTGTTGCATGCGCTGGAATTGGCCGGGGCCGATGCCATCTATAAAATCGGCGGTATCCAAGCCATTGGCGCCATGGCATACGGCACGGCCACCATTCCCAAGGTACAGAAGATCGTTGGCCCGGGGGGACCCTATGTAACAGCCGCCAAGCGTTGCGTCTATGGGGCCGTAGCGCTGGATATGGTGGCTGGTCCCAGTGAAATTGCCGTCTTGGCCGATGAAAGTGCGGCGCCAGCCGCTGTGGCCGCCGATTTGCTCTCCCAAGCCGAACATGGTACCGGCTTTGAAAAATGCCTCCTGGTAACCACGGCGCCCCGGCTGGCGACGGCCGTCAAAAAAGAGTTGCTCCGCCAGGCGCAAACTCTGAGCCGGCGCGTCGCTATTCGGCGTGTCTTGGAGCGGGGCACCTTGATTGTGGTGGTGCGGGATCTCATGGACGGCATGGAGTTATGCAATCAGTTTGCGCCGGAGCACCTGGAACTCATGGTGCGCCGCCCGCGTGTGTGGCTGAAGCGCGTGCGCCATGCCGGCGCGGTTTTCTTGGGACCCTATACGCCGGAAAGCGTGGGTGATTTCGCTGCTGGTCCCAGCCACGTCTTACCCACCGGCGGCACGGCCGCCATGTTTTCGGGATTGACCGTTGATGATTTTCGTAAACGCACCAGTTTCATGGCCTTCACGCGGGCCGATTTGAAGGCGGTGCTGCCCATCATTGAAGCCTTCAGCCGCGTGGAAGGCTTGGATGCCCACGCTCAATCGGCCCGCCTGCGCTTTGGGTTCAAGGCTTAGGCGGTTGGCCAGTCCCGGGAGGAGCTCAGCGGCCGGAGAGCAGCCTAGGTGGTATGAAAAAAAACTACATCAAGAAATCGGTACGCATCCTGCAAAGCTATGTGCCAGGGGAGCAGCCCAAGGACTTACAAATTGTTAAGCTGAACACCAACGAGAATCCTTATCCGCCCTCACCGCGCGTACGCAAAGTCCTCGCCGCGTTTCAGCCCGAGGCGCTCCAGCGTTATCCTGATCCGCTCAGCCTGGACCTGCGCCGCGCCATTGCCAAGCTGCATGCTTGTGCTCCCGAACAGGTCTTTATCGGCAATGGCTCCGACGAAATCCTGGCCCTATGTACCCGGGCCTTTGTAGAGGATCAGGGTTCCATCGGCTATTTTGAGCCTTCCTATTCCTTGTATCCGGTCTTAGCCGCGATCCGTGATGTGGCCGTGCGCCCGCTGGCCTTGGGGCCGCGTTTCGAGTGGCGTATGCCGGCCAGCTATCAATGCTCGTTATTCTTCCTGACCAATCCCAACGCGCCGACCGGCGCTCGTTATCCCAAGGATAAGGTGCGCGCCTTTTGCCGGCGGATGCGGGGCGTGATTGTCCTGGATGAAGCCTATGTGGATTTTGCCGATGGAGATTGCCTCGATTTGGCCTTGGCCTCCGAGCATGTCTTGGTGCTGCGCTCCTTTTCCAAATCCTATTCGTTGGCCGGTTTGAGAGCTGGCTATGCCATCGGCTCCGCCGCGCTGATCGAGGCCCTCTTGAAGATCAAGGATTCCTATAATACGAGCCGGCTGACGCAGGCCATTGCTCTGGCGGCCGTGCGCGATCAGCGCACGCTGCGCGCCAATGTGCAGCGTATTCGGCGCACACGCGGCTGGCTAGCCGCCCAACTGGCCGCCTTGGGGTTCGAGGTGTTCCCTTCCGAAACTAATTTTTTATGGGTGCGGCCGCCACGCCTGCCAGCGCTCGAATTATTCCAGCAATTGGTTGCGCGCCGTATTTTTGTGCGTCATTTTCCTGGTCGGCGCACGGCCGCTTATCTCCGTATCACCGTGGGCACGGATCAGCAAGCGCAGCTATTAATGCAAGCCCTGCGCGAGGTTTATGGCGCTCCATGAGATGGCCGGCGGCGCACAGCTAAGCCTGCCCTGGCCGCATCCGGGTTGGATGTCGCCGGCCATGTCCTGCCAGGCCGGGAGGTTGCGGCCTTCAATTGCTCAGCCCTCTTCCTGAGCCGAGGCTCTAACCCTTATCAGCCAGGGCCGCGGCCGTGTTGCCCCGGCCGGCTGGTCAATGAATTTAGCATTGAACTGTCCGTCGGGTGCGTTATCATAACCACCAGATATGCAGGATTGGTCAAGCACCTGAAAAGCATGAGGGAATATAATGAAACAAAGACGAGCTAGGGTGCAACGCGTTACCCGCGAAACCCAAATCAAGCTTCAGCTTAATCTGGATGGGTCCGGCCAGGCCGATATAGATTCCGGCCTGCCCTTTTTGAACCATATGCTGGAATTGCTTACGCGGCACGCCTTACTGGATCTGAGCTTGCGTGCCAAGGGCGATTTGGAGGTGGATGATCATCATACGGTGGAGGATATTGGCTTGAGCCTGGGAATGGCTCTTGATCGCGCGTTGGGTACGCGCAAGGGCATTCGGCGCTACGGCCATGCCTATGCGCCCATGGATGAGGCCTTGAGCCGGGTGGTCCTGGATCTGGGCGGGCGTCCCTATTTAGTCTATAAATTGGCGACGCGGCGGCGCAAAATACGCACCTTCGATCTTAATCTGATTAAGGAATTCTTGCAGGCTTTATGTGTGGCCGGGCGGATGAATCTGCATGTGGCCCAACTCTATGGCGATGAGCCGCACCATGCTTGCGAATCGGTTTTCAAAGGCTTGGCGCAAGCCTTGCGCATGGCGCTGGCCATTGATCCGCGCGAACGTGGTATTCCATCCAGCAAGGGGCGGCTCTAGTGTCCCTTGCCGGAGCCAGGCAGCAGAGGGGCCTGGCGCAGGCCGGGAAGGCAAAAAATAATGATCACAGTGATACCGGCGGTGGATATCAAAGGTGGTCGCTGCGTGCGACTGCACCAGGGGCGCGCGGCGCAAGAAACAGTGTATGAGGATGATCCCGTGCAGGCGGCCCGCCGCTGGGAACAAGAAGGCGCCACTTATTTGCATATCATCGATTTGGATGGGGCCTTCACCGGGCGGCCGGTGCATGCGGACAGCATCGCACAAATCATTGCGGCGCTTTCCATTCCCGTCCAAGTGGGTGGCGGCTTGCGCAGCGATGCTGACCTGCAGCGCATGGTCGATGCCGGTGCGGCGCGTATGATCTTGGGCACGCGCGCCTGTCAAGATATCCATCAGCTGGAAGCCACCCTGGCTCGTTTTGGCGAGCGGTTGGCCGTCAGCATTGATGCGCGCCAGGGCCAGGTACAAGTGCAGGGCTGGACCCAAACGGTGCCCCTCGAGGCTGGCGTGCTGGCGACGCGCCTGGATGGCCTGGGAGTGCGCACCTTGATTTATACGGATACGGCTGTGGATGGTACCTTGCAGGGCCCCAATCTGGCGGCTATCAATGAGTTGTGCCAGCAGGTATCCTGTACCGTCATTGCCGCCGGGGGAGTGGCTTCGGCGGATGATATCAGCGCCTTGCTGGGGTTGCAGCGCCCGAATTTGAAGGCGGTGATCGTGGGTAAGGCGCTCTATGAAGGCTCCACGACCCTCTCCGCCTTGCAGGCCGCCGCGCGGGCTGCGGAGGCTTAAAGGGCCTGGCATGGCCTTATGGAATCCTCGGGGTTGGGCTGGGCATAGAGAGCACTTGATGAAAGGATGATGGGGAGCATGATGATAGATATTCAAGAAACGCAATTACCCAATGGATTGCGCGTGGCGACTTCGAGCATGCCGTCAGTCGAAAGTGTGGCGGTGGGCATCTGGGTAGGTGCGGGTGGTCGTTATGAAAGTGCTAGCTTTTCCGGCATCAGCCATTTCATCGAGCATTTACTCTTCAAAGGCACAGAACGTCTCTCCGCCCGCGATATTTCGCGCGCCATTGAGGGGCGGGGTGGCTATTGCAATGCCTTTACTCAACAGGAGTTGACCTGCTACTACGCTCGCATGGCCTATAATCACCTCTGGCGCGTGGTCGATGTGCTAACGGAAATGTATCTGCATCCGCGCTTTGATCCTGCCGATATCGAAAAGGAACGCGGTGTAATCATTGAAGAAATAATGATGTATCGCGATCAACCCGAGCATGTGGTGCGCGAGATGTTGAGTCGTATTCTCTGGAAGGATCATGAATTGGGGCGGCCGCTGGCCGGCACCCCGGAATCTTTGCGGCGTCTGACCCGCGAACATCTTTTGGCCTATAAACGCAAACAATATGCCCCCGCTAATACCGTGTTAACCTTTGCCGGCCGTGTGACGCATGCCGAATGCGTAGCCCGGCTCTCTCAATCCCTGAGCCGCTTGAGTAAGCGCCGCGAGCCGGTCTGCCGACTGGTGACGCCGGCGGTACGCCAGGGACGGCTGGATCTGCACAGTAAGGATATCGAACAAACTCAGTTGGCGTTGGGCTTTCGGATCTTTGGGCGCTTTGATCAGCGGCGTTATGCACTGAAAGTTTTGAATGTGATTTTAGGCGAAAATATGAGCTCGCGGCTTTTCCAGGTGGTGCGCGAGAAACATGGTTTGGCTTATGCCGTGCATGCGGGCATCAGGCTCTTTGCCGATACGGGGGCCCTCTTGATTAGCGCCGGCTTGGATCGCACCCGCAAGGAAAAAGCGTTGGAGTTGATTCTGCGGGAATTGAAACGGCTGAAACGCGACCTGGTCAGCGCCCGCGAACTGGCGCGTGCCAAGGAATATGTCGTGGGGCATTTACGCTTGGCCCTCGAAAGCCCGGCGGGGCAGATGCTGTGGATGGGAGAGCATATCTTGCATTATCGTAAATGCCTGGCGCCCGAAGATGAGATCCGGGCCGTTATGAATGTGAAAGCCGCGGATGTGCGCGCGGTGGCCAATGCAGTTTTTCTGGAGCGTTTGGCTAGCCTGGCACTGCTCTCGCCTCAATTGAGCGCCAAGGATGGCGAACGCTTTCGTGGTATGTTGGCTAGCCTGGATTGAATGCCGCCGGGCAAGCTGGTTGTCAGCTAGCGGGGTCCGGCCAGGGAGGGAACAATGATCAAGAAACTGCTCATCGCATTGGTGGCGCTGGTGGTATTGGTGGTGCTGGGCCTGCAGTTGTTTCTGCAGTATGGCCTGACGGAAGCCCTGAAAAAATATATATTGCCGGCTGCCAAAGAAAGATTGCAGGTGGATGCCGCGCTGGAAGGGGTTAGCGTCAATCTTTTAGCGGGCTCCTTCACCCTGCGTGGTCTACAGGTGATCAACCCCTCCGGATTTCAGGAACCAACCATGTTGGCGCTGCGGCGTTGCCGTGTTAAAATTGGTATCCCAGCCCTCTTCCGGGGCGGCCTAACCGAGATTCGCAAAGCGGAGCTCAAAAATGCCAGCTTAACAGTCGAGCGTAATAAAGCCGGTGCGCTGAATATCGCGCCTTTACTGAGCCAGCTGGCTCAAGCTGAACCGGCCGCGGCACCACCGGCGGCAGCAACCAGCATGCCGCCGGCCGCGAGCAAGACCTTGCCCGATATCATCATCAAGATGCTGGAAATCAAAACCTTGTTCCGATACATCGATCATCAGTTGCTGGCAGAGCCCTTCCGGCTGGCATTGGAACTGCGGGTGCAAATGAAAGATATCGCCAATTATGGCAATGAAGAGGTGCTCTCGGGCAGTCTGAATGTGCAGGGCATCCTACGGATTGCCGAGCAGCAATGCGCCTTCGATCTGCAAGGCCGGATCGCACCGATAATTGATCCGCAGCGCTTGAGCTGCGAGCTTTCTGGTTCCATGCAGGAAATTGATCTGCAAGCATTTGAACCGCTGATCGGCCAGTATGGTATCACCGGTGGCACCGTCCATGGTACGGCTGCTATCCTTTGCCACCAAGGCCGTTTCGATCCTGATAAATCCCTCTTGCGCCTGACCTTCAATCAGATTCAAGTAAGCGCCGAGAAGCAGGCTCAGATTCCCGGTGGCCGTTTGCCGAAATCCTTGCAGTTGGTGGTGCCGCTGAAAGGCACGCTCAACCATCCGGAAATAGATCTGGGCGGACTGATCCAGCAAACGCTGTTCAGTCCGGATATGTTCGAAGCGGTTTTGAAGGATGTCTTGCACGATCAAATCAAAAGCGGGGGTGCCGCCGAGCCGCTAGTCGGTGAAGTTCTCAAAAAAACAAGCACATCCTCTCCGGATAAGGTCCTGGATCTCAATAAAGCGCTGCAAGGTGTTTTCGGTAAATAAGATCGCCTAACGGCCGCGCGCGCTGCAATGGAGAAGCATGATGCGTCCTTCCTGGATAACCCTGCTATGGTTGGGGGCCCTGGGTGGTGCGGTGGCACTGCTGGGTGCTAATCTATTCTTGGGTAATCTGAACCAGGATGAGGGTTGGTATTTATACGCGGCCCGCCTGGTGGCGGAGGGGCAGTGGCCCTATCGCGATTTCGCCTTTACCCAAACGCCTTTATTGCCCCTGCTTTATGCTTGGATCCAGCCCGCGATTGAAGCCTGGGGCTTGGGTGCCGGCCGCGCTTTCACGGCTTTACTGGGCTTGACGGCGGCCTTATGTGCGGCCGCTCTGGCCGCGCGCCTGGCTCCGCCGGGCCGCTCAACCGCGGCCGCTTTAATCAGCTTTGTGCTGATTATGGTTAATGTTTACCAGAGTTATTATTTCACGATCGTTAAAACTTACTCCCTGACGGCCTTTTGTCTGGCGGCCGGTTTTTTAATGCTGGATTTGAGCGTGCGCCGGCGTTCCGGATGGTTGGCTGGGGGGGCCGGTATCCTCCTCGTTCTGGCGGCGGCCACGCGGACCTCGGCGGGCATTATCATGCCGCTGACGGTGATCATCCTCTGGTGGCAGCGTCGTCAAACGGGCGGCGCCGTCTGGCAGGGGCTGGCCTTGGGCGGGCTGCTGGCGGCCAGCCTGGCTCTCTTGCCTTTCTGGATCATGGCCCCGGAGGCTTGCCGCTTTTTTGTGATTGATTATCATACCGCTCGCGCGTCCGGGTCTCTGCTGCACAGCCTGATCTATAAGGCGGGGTTTTTATCGCGTTTGGTCCATGGTTATTTTCCGGCCATAGCCGTTTGGTTAGCGGCATTGAGCGCACGATGGCTGTTGCGTGCCCGCGTGGAAAATAACGCGTCAGCTCCTCCTCCCTGCCCAGTGCGTTCCACCATGCTGCGCTTGATCTGGATCGGGGTGGGGGCTATAAGCCTGGTTCATTTTTGCGCCCCCTTTCCCTATGAGGATTATCAGGTCTTCGTTTATCCGCTCTTCGCGGCGGCGGTAGCTGTGTTGGCCGTGCGTCTGGTGACGACAGCCGCTCTGCCTTGGTTGGCGACGATGCTCTTGGCGATTTCCCTGGCGGCGGCGTTTTCATCGCCCATTAATCAGGAATGGTTCGTGCTGGGGCGGGACCGGATCTGGTGGCGTTTGAAAGAACAGACCGCGCTGCAGCAGTTGCAGAACACCGCTCAGCTCTTGCGCGCGCAATCAGCGCCTGGGGCATTGTTGTTAACGCAAGACCCTTATCTGGCGGTAGAATCCGGATTGACCCTGCCCCGGGGCTTGGAATTGGGGCAGTTCAGCTATTTCCCCGGCTTGAGCACAGCCCAAGCCCAGCGCTTGCATGTGCTCAATCATGAGCAATTCCTTGACCTGCTCCGGACTTGTCCGGCCACCATCGCTGCTTTTAGCGACTATGCTTTTGCCATGCGCTCACCGGAGATCACACCTTTAGCTCATGCTGAGCAGGCCGCTTTCTGGCGCCTATTGGAAGAGCGCTATACCCAGCGGCAAGAGATTCCCAATTTTGGCCAGGCTTTCACCACCCTGCGCATCTTCACTCTGAATCCCGCTAAGGAGCCCTAGCCTGCGCGCCAGCGGGGTACCCAGCGGCCTGGAGACATATGAAAATTGCATTATTGGGTCTGGCCCAAGCGGGCAAAAAAACCTTTTTCTCTCTCTTGACCGGTCGGCAGTCGGGAGCGCTTGCCAAAGAGGGTGAAAGCTTGGAAGGCATTGCGCCGATCCATGATCCACGCCTGCTAAGCTTGGCGAAGCTCTGTCGGCTATCACAGATTAAATTTGCTGAAAATAACCTGGTGCTCTGCCCGGATATATCCCCCGGGGCCGCCAAACGATCCTGGCTGGAGGCTGCCCGGCGCTGTGATCTGTTATGTGTGCTGGTGCGCGCTTTTCAGGCGGCTGAGGTCTATCATCCCCTGGGCGCGGTGGATGTTAAGCGTGATCGAGATTGGCTGGAATCAGAGCTGTTACTGGCGGATTTGGAGCTGATTGAAACCCGCGCGGCGCGTCTGGCTAAAGAAAAAAAAGCTGGCCTCAGCGCTCATCAGGCTCAAGAAGCACTCATCCTCAGCCAGATCAAGGAGACCCTCGAAAGGGAGATGCGCTGGGTATCCTGGGATCTACCAGCCCATGAAGTCGCGATCATTAAAAGCCTAAATCTGCTGACGCTGAAGCCATTGTTGTGGGCCTATAATGTGGATGAAAATAGCCTGGCCGATCAACAAGCTGAAAGGGCAGCGCAGGCCTTTTATGTCTCTTGCCGAATAGAGCAGGAAATCATGGCTTTGGAAAATCCCGAGGAGCGCCAGGCTTATTGGCAGGGCTTGGGTGTGGCGGCTTCGGGATTGGATCGGCTCAACCACGCTGCCTATAATGCGCTGGGGCTGATGTCTTTTTATACCGTCAATAAGGATGAGGTGCGCGCCTGGACCATTCGCCAGGGCACTTCAGCCTTGGCTGCCGCTGGCAAGGTGCACTCGGATATCGAGCGCGGATTTATCCGCGTGGAAGTGACGCACTATGAAGACTTTATGGCGGCCGGTAGCGAGGCCGCCGCCAAGGCCCAAGGCAAGATCCAGGTACGTGGACAAGACTACATCATCGCCGATGGCGATATCTGCCATTTCCGCTTCAATGTTTGAAGGGCCCGCGCCGGGGATTTCCGGTATGGCTTTTCAGTCCCGCGCTTGCTTGATTTTTTTGATCAGCCGGCTCCAGCAAGATTCTTTTTGGGCCGCCTCTTGATCCGTGACTGGCTCTATAGCCTGGCTTTCGGCTGGCTGAGGCGCTGGCGCGGGGCTGGCTGATTCCATGGGCGGCGCATCACTATCCGTTGGCATGAACATGGCCTCCGGCGGTGGCATGGTGCCCTGCAGATAAGTGATTTGAGCCTTCTGCTTGAGGCTTCTGATCAGCGGTTCCACTTGCTGCTGGGTGGCGCGTCCCTTCAGCATGATGGCGATGCGTCCCTGGACTTCCTCAAAGGTTTGTGTCTGATGCTCCAGGGTTTGAATGATATGATATCCAAAATCGGTTTCCACCACCGGGCTGATCTCGTTGGGCTGCAGAGCAAAAGCGGCATCCTCGAAAGGTTTGGTCATATAGCCGCGCTGGAAGGGCGGGATCAATTCACCGCCTTGGTCCTTGCTGGGACAATCCGAATTCTCCCTGGCCAGTTGGGCAAAATCACCGCCCTCCACGAGCGTTTGCCGCAGTTTGGCGGCCTTCTCTTTTTTAAGGGTTTTTTGGGCGGCATCGTCCATGGGCGTGGTGGCAATCAAGATATGTCGGGCGCGCACGCTTTCGAAAAGACGCGCCCGGTTCTCGTCATAAAATTTCCTGATATCCTCAGCGGTGACAGTTATCTTTAGCAGTTTAGCTACCCGCAGTTGTTCGCGGACCTGTTCTTCGAGCATTTCGAGGCTGACGCCTTGTTGGGCCAGCTCGGCTGCCAAGGTTTGTTCGGGCGGCAGGCTGGCCTCAATGGCTGCGATCTCTGCTTTAACCTCGCTTTCGGAGATGACAATGTTTTGGGCGGTGCATTCCTGATTGAGCAGCGCCTGAATCACAAGCCCATCCAGGATTTGTGGCTTGAAAGCCGCCAGCATCGCGGTGAATTGGTCGGGCGATAATCCTCGGCGCAACATTATTTTTTCGACGGCCTTGATTTCCCGATCGAGATCTCCCTGGGTGATGGTGGCGTCATTCAGCTTGACCAGGATGGTATCGGGTGCCAGGGCCGCCTCGGCACCGGTCGCTGGCAAGCATGTTTCTTCCATCGTCAGCGCAGCATCCGCTTCAGCCTCGGCGCCGCGCAGGGCCGGCACTGTTCCGTAAAGCAGCATCATCCAGAGGGCTACAGGCAGCGCTAGGCGTTTCATAGGTTATTCCTTTACATGGCGCAGGGCAGCGGATTGAGCCGCTCCGCAGATTTTGGTTCGGCGTTAGGTTATGGTGGACTTATTCCCAGCCCAAGTCAACAGGTAAAAAACGCATTTTGAGGGCTTAAGATGGGCTTTGCTGGCCTCGGCGATTTTTTTACCGGGCTTGTTTTGCCTGACATCCCGGCGGCGGCCGGCGCCCTGATTTTCAGGGCGATTTACGCAGATGCGAAGGCAAAAGCTTGAGGGCAATGCGATATTTGGCGACTGTCCGCCGAGCGATCTGAATCCCTTGTGCTTGCAGCTGCGCGGTGATGTCTTGGTCGGAAAGCGGTCGCTGCGGGTCCTCGTCGGCGACCAGCGTGGCGATCATATCCTGCACGGTTTTATTGGAGACGGTTTGGCCATCGGTTGTTTGGAGGCCTGGCGTAAAGAAATATTTCATCTCAAAGAGGCCGCGCGGGGTTTGCATGTATTTATTGGCGATACAGCGGCTGATCGTCGTTTCATGGAGGCCGACTTTTCGCGCCACTGCAGCCATCGTCAAGGGCTTGAGATGCGCCAGGCCCCGATCCAGAAAATCGGTTTGCGTTTCCACGATAGCCGTGGCCACACGGCGCATGGTTTGTTGGCGCTGGGCGATGCTTTTAATCAACAACATACCCGAACGCATGCGCTCCTTGATATAGGTCTTAACATCCTCCGGTGTTTGTGCCGCCTGCCAGAGCTCGCGATAATGTCGGCTGATGCGCAGGCTGGGAATTTCTTCATCGTTCAATATAATCTGATAACGTTCCTCCACTTTTTGCACGATCACATCGGGGAGGATATAATGGGGCGTTTCCGCGCTGAAAGCCCGGCCGGGTTTGGGCTCCAGGGTGGCGATCAGTTGCGCCGCCTGTTGAACTTCCGCCAGGGGAGTTTGGATGGCCAGAGCAATTTCTTTATATTGCTTGCGGCCCAGAGAGGCCAGGTGATCGCGCACGATGGTGGCGGCCAAGGAATGCGCTTGCCCGAGGCGTTCCAACTGCAGCAGGAGACATTCGCGTAAGTCGCGAGCACCGACGCCTACCGGATCAAAATCCTGGATTAATTCCAGTAAATCCCTCAGCCAGGCAGGATCAATGCTCGCCGAAGCGGCCAGTTCCGTCAGATCTTGTACCAGATAGCCGTCATCATTAATGCTGCCAATGAGCAGCTTGCCAAGGCGGCGCTCTTTTTCGTCGATTTCCGCCAACGCCAGCTGACGCAGGAGGTGGTCCTGCAGCGATTCCTTTTGCGTCTGGGCCTCCAGAAAATAACGGCGCCGTTTATCGGCTTCGCTATCGGGCGGCTGATATTCTTGTTCCTGGAAGAAATAGCGCGACCATTCCTCATCCAGGCGCGCGAGGATGGCGAAGTCCTCTTGGAAGTTCAATTCCTTGGTTTCATCCGGGGTGTTGGCGGTCGGCTCCGGTTCGAGCGTCAGGCTGCTCTTGAGTTTTTCCTCGAGGATCGGGTTTTGTTGTAATTCCTTTTGGATACGCAGGCGCAATTCCAGCATGGGGACCTGGAGCAGTTCCAGCGATTGGCGCAATTGCGGCGCCAGCATTTGAATCTGCCGCTGTTCCTGGGTTAAAGCCAGCGTTTGGTTCTGCATGGAATTTTCTTTCTTTCGTCAGACCCAATATCAGTATAATATTCCAGGCCAAGGTTCACAAGAGGTTTTGAGCATGAAAGTATGTGTTTTGGCTAGCGGGAGCTCCGGCAATTGCATCTATGTAGGTTCGGATTCCACGCAGATTCTGATAGATGCCGGTCTAAGCGGCCGGGCCACCCGGCTACGCTTGGAGCAGCTGGGCGTTGATTTGGCTGCCATCCAGGCCATTTGCCTGACCCATGAGCACTGCGATCATGTCGCCGGTTTAAGCACCTTACATACCCGGCATGGGATGGCGCTCTATGCGAATGCCGGCACTATTGAAGCGATGCAAGCGGATAAAAAAAAGAGGGCCTTGCGCTGGCAGGTGTTTACCACTGGGGCGCGGTTTGCCATCGGCGATCTGATCCTGGAACCCTTTGCCGTTTCGCATGACGCCTATGAGCCGGTGGGTTTTGTTGTCCAGCGTGGTCCGGTACGGGTGGGGATTGTCACGGATATTGGGATGAGCACGCATCTGGTGCGCGAACGCCTGAAGCCCTGTCAGGCGCTGGTCATCGAGTCTAATCATGATGAGCATTTGCTCTCCAATACGCGGCGGCCGTGGTCCTTGAAGCAACGCATCGCCGGGCGCCAAGGGCATCTCTCCAATAAGCATGCCGCCGATCTGGTGGCCGAGGTGTCTGGGCCAGGCTTACAACAGGTGTTTCTGGCGCATCTCAGCAGTGAGTGTAACCGCCCTGAATTGGCCTTGCAGACCATGCAAACGGCACTGCAGCAGCGCGGCCAGGCGCATATCCAGGTGCATTTGACTTTTCCGGACCGGAACAGTGCCCTCTGGAAATATGATCAGTCTGGCAGGCAGCCATGCTCCCCGGCCAATGGTGGTGCTCCTGGCCAGTGAACGCTGAGCACGCCAATGATAATCAAAGATCAGGCGCCTGACCGAGAGGGGACGCCATAAAATAAGTTGACTCTTGCCGATGCTTGCCGCATAATGCACGCGTTTGCCGGGATCTTGTTTAGTAACCATTAACCTATGCTGGAGGAGGTGTGCAAAGCCGGGGGTGCTGGCAGCTCAGCCCCAGGCGGGGAACAAAGTGGGGTGCTATCAATCTCCATGTCGCAGCCAGCGCATGGTCATTAAACTTTGACGGGGATTTTCCAGGTGGAGCGATCCCTGTTTTATCCATAAACAAAAACAAGAGGAAAATGCTATGAGACTTTTAAATGTATGCCTAGTGTCCTTGTGTGCCCTGGCCATCATCAGCCCGGTCTGGGCAGAGGAAGCGGTTGCCGGAGCCGAAACGCCGGAAGCGGCCATGTCGGCTGAGCCCAAGGCCCTGGATGCGGTCGAGGTTGCTGCCCCAGTAGCAGAGATCAAGGCTCCGATCATGCCTCCGCCCCTGGAACTGCGTAAGATGGGCGAAATCAGCGTGAGCAAAGATGCGTCCGGTCAGATCACGGCCATCAAGCTGATCGTCACCAGCTATGACATCATCTTGGACGAAGGCAGCAAGCCTCTGGAAAGCATGGATGGCCAAAAAGTGCGTGTCACCGGCACATTCAGCATGCAGGAAGGGCGCCGCTGCTTCACCGTGAAAAGCGTGGAATCGGTTGCCGAACCGGCTTTGGATAAGTCGGCCGAAGGCTCTTCGAATAAGTAAATTCGCGCATTGGATTATTGAACTGAAATGGCCGCCTCGGGTTCCGGGGCGGCCATTTTATTGGCGGCGGGCTCTGGTCAGCCCTGATCCAGCGCCGCCTGCGCTGGCAGTCTTCTTGGCGCTGGGGCTCAGCTAGTTTTAATTGCTTTTAGGTCCGGAGAGAATATACTGATCGATTATAGCTTAAGGCGTTCTGGGTGTTTCTGGTAAACCGGATGAGCGCCTGGAGTAGGGCTGGAATCAAGGGGGTCCGAGGAATGGTCGGCCATTGGGTGCCGTCGGGATTTTCATCTAGCCTTGGCTGGTGGGATAGCTAACACTTCTGGCCACCCGCGCTTGGCGGGGCTATCAGCTCCTGCCGGCGAGGCGCCGGGCACCAAGGGGTGTTTTCATCTGTTGCAGTGCCAACGGTCAGGGCCTCTCGGGTATCCAGGGATAGCATCTTGAGAGCCGCTCGCGCTGGGCCATAGCAGTCGCTCGGGATGCCCCGGGCGGAGCTCGAAGGGAATAATAACTGAAACATCAAGCAGGGGAGCCGGTATGAAAAAAATACGAGTGGGAGTGGTGGGCGTCGGAGTGATGGGCAATAGCCATGCGCGTCAACTATTGGAAGGCCAGATCGCTCGCGCCGAATTGACGGCTGTTAGCGACAGCTCGCCGCAACGTTTGCAGCCCTTCAAGGGCCGAGTGCAAACTTTCACGGCAGCGGATAAAATGCTGCGCTCCGGTCTGCTCGATGCTGTGATCATTGCCAGCCCCCATTATGATCATACCATTTCCGGCCGCCTGGCTCTGCAGCAGGGCCTGCATGTCCTGGTGGAAAAACCCATCTCGGTGCACAAAGCCGATTGCCAACGATTACTGGCGGCCCATCGCAGCAAGCGCCAGGTATTTGCGGCCATGTTTAATAACCGCACTTTGCCCTGTTACGCCAAGCTGCGTCAGTTGGTGGCGGAAGGTGAGCTGGGCGCTCTGCGGCGGATTGTCTGGATCACCACCGATTGGTTCCGCACCGATACCTATTATGCTATGGGTGGCTGGCGCGCCACCTGGCGCGGCGAGGGCGGCGGGGTCTTGATGAATCAATGCCCGCATCAACTTGATTTATTGCAGTGGATCGCTGGGCTGCCAGCCCGCCTGCGCGCTTTTTGTTATTTCGGCAAATATCATTCGATTGAGGTTGAGGATGATGTCACCGCTTATCTGGAATATGCCAATGGTGCCACTGGGGTTTTTATCGCCACCACCGGCGAGGCGCCGGGCACCAATCGCCTGGAGCTCACCGGTGATCGCGGGCGGGTGATCGTCGAGCATGAAAAGATTCGCTTCACGCGCAATACCACGCCCATGGATGAGTATTGTCGGAAGAGCCCGGAGGCCTTCGGCAAACCGGATGTGTGGCAGGTGGAGATTCCGGCCTCAGCGCCAGCCTTGATACAACATCGGGCCATCATCCAAAACTTTGTGGATGCCATTCTGGATAAGGTGCCCCTGATCGCGCCGGCGGCTGAAGGTATTCATTCGGTGGAATTGGCTAACGCCATGATTTATTCCAGCATCAAAGATCAATGGGTGGACTTGCCCTTGAATGCCGCCAGCTATGAACGGCTGCTCAAAGAATTGATCAAACGACCGCCGGCCCGCTGGCAGCCCAGCGGGCGGCGCTCACAGCCGCGCCGTCGGCGTCAATGAATCCCTTCGGAAGGAGGCTGCCTTGATGAAAAAATATCGGCCCTTGCGGTTGGGTGTGAATGTGGATCATGTGGCCACCGTGCGCCAGGCTCGCGGCACGCTTTATCCGGATCCCCTGGAGGCCGCGCAGCTCTGCTTGCAGGCGGGTGCGGCTGGCATCACCATCCATCTGCGTGAAGATCGTCGTCACATTCAAGATCATGATTTGCGGAACATGCGTCGCCGGCTGCGCGCGCCGCTCAACTTGGAAATGGCCAATGCCCCGGAGATCATGCGCATCGCCACCCGGGTGCGCCCGCATGAAGTCTGTCTGGTGCCCGAAAAACGCCGCGAGTTGACCACCGAAGGTGGCTTGAATGTGGCCGGACAAAAAACAGCTTTGCGCAAATCTGTGGCTCAACTCCAGCGCGCCGGGATCACCGTCAGCTTGTTCGTGGATCCGAGCCGCCGTCAACTGGCGGCCGCGGCCGAGTTGGGAGCATCCTATGTGGAGCTGCATACCGGCACCTATTGCGCCGCCCGTGGCCGCCAGGCTCAGCGGGAGTTGCAACGCTTGATTGATGGGGCGCACTACGCCCATACGCTGGGGCTCAAGGTCAATGCCGGGCATGGCATCAACCTGACCAATATCGATGGCATCCTTAAAATTCCCTGGCTGGATACCCTCAATATCGGGCATAGCCTCGTCGCCCGTGGCCTGCTGGTGGGGCTGCCCGCCGCCGTGGGCGAAATGCTGCGGGCCATGCGCGGCTATCGAGCTCACCCTTTGGCATGAAGGTTGTTTCCATAGCACAGATGCGCGAGTTGGATCGCCAAACGATCAGTGCCGGCGTGCCGGCCGCCACGCTCATGGATCGTGCCGGAGAGGGCTTGGCGCGCATCGTTGCTGATCTATGCCAGCGGCGGGGCCAGTCTGGTGCGGCTATCCTATTGCTGGCCGGGCGTGGCAATAATGGCGGTGACGCTCTGGCTGCTGCCCGGCACCTGCTGGCTCTCGGCCATCCGGTCCGCGTGTGGCTGGCCTGTTCGGCCCGTCAAATTAAAGGGGCCGCGCGCGTGCATTTGCAGAAGCTGCTGCGCGCTAAAATCCCGCTGCAAGAATTTCCTAGCGTGGCAGATTGGGAGCGCCTGAGCGCCACCCGAGTTAGCGATCAGCATGCTGCCGTAGTGGTGGATGGCCTGTTGGGCATTGGGGTGCAAGGGCCGGCAGAGGGCACGCTGACTGCGGCTATCCGCTATCTTAACGCCCTGGCGTCGCATAGCTTGGTGGTGGCCATTGATGTGCCCTCAGGCTTGCATGGCGATACGGGCCGCGCCGCTGGAGAGGTGGTTCAGGCCGATTTAACCATCACTATGGGTCTGCCTAAGCGTGGTCTCTTGGAACCATGGGCCCTGGATAAGGTGGGGCGCTTGCGAGTGGTGGATATCGGCATCTCTCAGTCATTGATCGCCAAGATAGAGGCGGAGTGGGAGCTGATCGGAGCGGCGGAGGTGCGTTCCAGTTTTAAGCGCCGTCAGTCCAGCCTGCATAAGGGCGCTTTGGGGCATTTGTTGATCATGGGCGGCGCCGCTGGCTACAGTGGTGCCATCAGTTTGGCGGCGCGCGCCGCCTTGCGTTGCGGAGTGGGCTTAGTGAGTGCGGTGGTGCCGCGTTCCATTGCTGGTGTCGTAGCCGCCGCCGCGCCGGAAGTCATGGTGCATGCCGCGCCGGAGACGGAGTCCGGCTCACTGGCCCTGGCCAGTTGGGCTCTGGGCCAAAAGCTTTTGCAATCCGCCAGCGCTCTCTTGGCTGGGCCGGGGATGACCCAACATGCCGATACGCAGGCATTAGTGCGGCGCATGTTGCACGAATGCCGGGTGCCCTTGCTACTGGATGCCGATGCCTTAAATGTCTGTGCCGGTGATTGGGATGTGCTGGCCGGCCGCCAAGGGCCGCTGGTGCTCACCCCGCATCCCGGCGAAATGGGCCGTTTACTGGGCTCTTCCTCAGCGCAGGTGCAGGCTGATCGTTGCGCGGCGGCGCGCAGCGCCGCAGCGCGTTCCGGGGCGGTGGTCGTGCTCAAGGGCGCTGGTACTCTGGTGGCCGCCGCTCATCAGCCACTCTGGATCAATTGCACCGGCAACCCTGGTCTGGCCACTGCTGGCGCGGGTGATGTCTTGGCCGGGATGTTGGGCGGTTTCTTGGCGCAGGGCCAGGAGCCCCTGATCGCCGCGCGGGCTGCGGTTTTCCTGCATGGTCTGGCTGGCGATCTGGCCGCCGATGAGCAAAGCGAAAGCAGCTTGATCGCCGGGGATATCATTGAATTTATACCGCGGGCCTGGCGCCGCCTTCTGCCGCGCTGAAAGCGCGCTGCACTCAGCAGCATCCCGCTTGAGCTTCGAGCTGTGTCATTGCTTGCAGGGCTTCAGCCAAGCGCAGCCACTGGCATACCGATAGAGTTTCTGGCCGGGCCTGCGGATCGATCTCCAGCTCTGCGAGCAGGGCCCTGATCCGTTCCGGTGCTGGCCGCCAGTTGGCGGGAAGATTACGCAAGAGGGTCCCCAATTGCTTGCGTCGGCGAGAAAAAATAAATTTGGTTAACATAAAGAAAAAGTGTTTCTGGGCTGGGAGCAGCAGGGGTGGTTCGCGGCGGCTCAAGAGCAAAATCGCCGAATGCACGCCGGGCATCGGATAGAAGCAGCTGGGGCTGATTGTTTTACGAATACTGCTGTGGTAGAGCGTTTGGCTCCAGAGACCCAAAAGCCCAAAATCTCTGCTGCCAGGCAGGGCTGTTAAGCGGCGGGCCACTTCGGCCTGCAAGGTCACGATCATCGCCGCCGGCGGGCGCTGGGCTTGGAGTAGATTAACCAAGATAGCGCTGCCGACTGAGTAGGGCAGATTGGCCACCACTTTAGTGATGCCGGAGGCCAAGAGCTTTTCGTGATCGAGCCGCAAGATATCGCCGCGGATCAATTCCAGGTTGGGCCGGGCGGCCAGTTCTCCCTTGAGGAAATTATAAAGTTTGGGATCTTTCTCCACGGCCACTACGCGACGCGCTTTTTCGGTTAAGGGTTGCGTGAGCACGCCCAGGCCGGCACCAATTTCCAGGATTTCATCGGCGGGAGTAATCGCCGCCGTCTCCAGCATGATGGCCAGGATATTGGCGTCGACCAGAAAATTCTGTCCCAGCTTTTTGCGAGGTCGTAGGGCGAGCCTGTCGAGCAGCGCACGAACTTCGGAAGGGCGGGTGGGTTTCATGAACGGGCTATACCGCTCCAGGGGTTCGGTCGCCGGGCCAGGCGGGCAGCCAGGCGGATGGCGGCTATCATGCTGCGCGGATCGGCCTGGCCGCGCCCGGCAATATCGAAGGCCGTGCCATGATCCGGCGAAACACGCAGGATCGGCAGGCCCAGGGTCAGATTGACCCCCCGTTCGAAGGCAATCATTTTTAGAGGACCCAAGCCCTGATCATGATACATGGCCAGGATGGCACCATAACGGCCTTGGCGGGCTTGGTGAAAAATGATATCGGCCGGGATAGGGCCGGCCACCGGAATGCCGCGCCGCCGCAAGGTCCGCACAGCCGGTTGCAGCTGGGTGATTTCCTCGCGCCCCAAGAGCCCCTGATCGCCGGCATGGGGATTCAAGGCACACATACCGATCAATCTGTTTTTGATTTGCAGCCAGGAAAGCGCTTGTGCGGTTAGTTCGGCCGTCGCGACGATGATCTGGCTGGAGATATGCTTGGGCACACTGGCCAGAGGAATGTGGCGTGTGACGAGGGCCACGCGTAAGGGGCCGCCCATCAAGAGCATGGCATAGCGTTGGGTGCCGGTAAGTTCCGCCAGCAGTTCCGTATGCCCCGGATGGTTCCAGCCGGCCAATTGCAGGCTTTTTTTGCAAATAGGCGCCGTCACCATACCTTCGAAGAGGCCTTGTTGACAGCCCCGCACAGTCGCTGTGATCCAGTGCGCAGCCGCCTGGCCCTCTTGGCGACCGGTGCTGCCCGGGCGCCATTGGGCGCTGGCAGCCTTCGGCGGTGGTTCCCAAAGCATGACCGACTGGCCGCGCCCCTTGGTGGCGAGAGAGAGATCAGCTGGCGGCGGTAAAGGGAGACGCAAGGCGCGGGCCTGGCGCGCGAGCAAGGAGCGACTACCCACCAACACCAATTGCAGGTGGCCCGGCCAGCGTTGATAGGCAGCTTTGAGGGCAACCTCCGGACCTATTCCGCCCGGATCACCCAGGGTGATGGCTAATACCGTTTTGAACATCAATATTTCTTGATGTAGCTGTTCTGTTTCAGGCGCGCTATCCAGGCATCGTGCAGCCGCTTTACTTCCTGCTGACGCAATTCGCGCTGGATGGTTTCCTCGGCTTTCTCGAAAGGAATGGTGGTGCCGTTTTTACGGCCCTCGAGCTTCAGAATATAATAATCGCCCCCCGCCGGAATCACGGCACTGATCTCGCCCGGATCCAGTGTCGCCAGAACCTCGGCCAGCTCGTCGCGCCGCGTGCGCGGGTCTATCCAGCCCACATAACCGCCCTCGGCAGCCTTGGGCCCCTCGGAAACTTGTCGGGCCAGGTCCGCAAAGTTTTCACCGTCTATGAGTCGGCGCCTGATTTCCTCAGCTTGATGGCGTTTCAGTTCTTCCTCCGCAGTCGTGTTTCCGCTGTGAATGACGATCATCCATAGTTCCACTTGATCGGGAATCCGGTAAGCGCTTCTGTTATTGGTATAGGCCGCGCGTACGGCTTGTGGGGTAATGGTGGCCTTGCTTTCTACCTCTCGTTCTCGCATGAGCGTGACGATGATCGTGGTGCGCAGGCTCTGGCGCCATTCATCCTGAGTGAGGCCCTCGGCCTGGAGCGCCTTATTGAATTCGGCCAGGCTGTTATTGAACTTATTCCGAATGATTTCTTCCATGCGTGCATTCACGAAAGTATCCGGCAAGCTCAAATCCTTACGCCGTTCAAAGGCATCCAGGATCAAGGCCCGTTCGATGAGCGCATCGAGGGCACTATCGTAAGCTTCAGCCAGTTTCTGGTTCAATTCCAGGCCCTGATAGGCCTGGCGCAACTGACGTTCCACCGGTTGCAGTGCGGCTAAAACTTCGGCCACCATGATGACCTGGTCGTTGACGACCGCCGCATAACCATCAACCGGAATGGTCTGATTGGTCGTGGCGTATCCTGTCATGCCCAGGCCGATTATAGCGCTGGCAACCAACAATAGCTTCATTTTCTTTGCCGCTAACATAGCTTGAAATATGCCAGATCGCCAGGCGCCCTGCAATCGGAAAAGATGGGCTCGGTTTGCTGATCAGAGCCACTGCGCCGCCGCCCGGGCGGCCGGGCAGGGTTCAGAGCTTGAACTTGGCGACCATGACCGTATGGTCGGAAGGCGTTTTGGCTAGGCGGGGTTCCAGATCGATGTAGGCCTCAGTGGATTTGGCGGCCAGCACGGAAGTGGCCAGAATATGATCTACGCGCCAGCCTATTTTTCTTTGCACGGCGTTCGGCGTACGATAATCATAATAACTGTATTGTCCCGGCTCTGGTCGATGCTTACGAAAAATATCCACGTAACCCCAAGCCACAGTGTCCGCAAAGGCCTGGCGCACCGCTACATGATAGCAGACATTATTCGCCTGTTTCTCCGCATTATGAACATCCTTGGCTTCAGGGGCTACATTCATATCGCCCACCCAGACCAGCGGTGTTCGAGGCGTGAAGTGGCGTTCAAACCAAGCGCGCAGGCGGCGCAACCATTGCAGCTTATATTGATACATGGCATGCTCAATATCGCGGCCTTGCGGCACATAAGTGTTGACCACATATAGGGGCCCCACCTTGGCGGCCACCAGCCGGGTTTCATCCGGTGTTTGGCCGTCGTCCAATCCAAAGCGGATCTTCGTCGGCCGGATTTTAGAAAGCAGCGCCACACCGTTATAGGATTTTTCTCCGCGGAAAACGAGGTGGTATCCCATCTCCGTCAGGGGTGCCTGGGGGAAGAGATGATCCGGCACCTTGGTTTCCTGTAGACAAAGCACATCCGGCTGGTGCCCTTTCAGCCAGTCAATGACGATGGCCAGGCGGGCTCGGATGGAATTAACGTTGAAGGTGGCGATTTTCAATTGTTTGCTTCCTGGCTTCGGCCTCGCTAAGCAAGGGTCTGATGTTATTTGGCGGCTGGTGCGGCCAGCTTAGCGCAGGGCGTTCAGGCATCACAAGCTATTTCTGGCAGGCTTCATATTCTGAAGACGGCGCCCAGGCGTTTGCCGAGCAGGTAATTGGCTGCCAGGATAGTGATCAGCAGAAAAGTCATGGCCCAGACCCCCAGGGCGGCGGCCACGAAGCGTCCTTCGCCCAACAACTGGAAGAGTTCATAGAGTGCCTTGGTGATGGGGAAATAAGCCTGCTTCTGAGCGAGCATGAGTGAATCGGAAACTTCCAGCATGGCAAAACTGAAAGCCAGCAGGCCACCGGCGATCAGATTGGCGCTGATCAGCGGCAGGCTGATGCGCAGGATGGTGCGCCAGGGTGGGCAGCCCAGATTTTGAGCGGCCTCTTCAAGGGTGACTGAGGTCTGCTGCAAACCGGCCACGGCGGAGCGGACCACATAGGGCAGACGCCGGATGGCATAGGCAATGATCAATAACGGTGCCGGGTTAGCGGTAGGATTCAAGAAAGACAACCAGCGGCCCGGCTGGCTCATGGCGATATAACCGAAGGCTACGATGATGCCGGGCACGGCCAAAGGCAACATGGCCAGGGCATCCAACATGCCGCGCCAGCGTAGGGTGCCCCGCACGATTACATAGGCGATGGCCATACCCCAAAACAAATCAACCACCATGGCCAGCGAAGCATAGCGTAAACTGTTTTGAATGCTGGGCAGGGTGAGGTTGTGACCCAGCGCTTGGAGATAATGTGCCCCGGTCCAGAGCGTGGGCAAGAGAGAGCGATACCAAGCCCGGCTGACGCTGGTCAGCACGACGCCTAGGTGCGGGGTGGTGGCGATCAAAAAAACGCCCCCGAAAGCCGCCGCCGCCAAGCCTGCCTTGAAGCCCCGCAGGCGAATGGGCGCAGTGGCGATCCCCGCTTTGGCCGCCATGGCATAGCTGGTGCGGCCCAGGAACCACTTGCCCCCGAGATAGAGCGAGGTGGTCACGAACAACAAGATGATGACTAACGCATAGGGAAAAGGGCTACTGCCAATATCCTTGATGCCATCATAGATCTGCACCGCAGTGACACGTCCATAATCAAACATCAAGGGCGTGCCCAGCTCGGTAAAGGACCAAATGAAAACGATGATGCCGCCCGCAAATAAGCCCGGCGAAATCAAGGGTAAAGTGATGCGCCAAAAACGGCGCCAGCCAGTACAGCCCATGTTTTGCGCGGCCTCCTCCAGGGCCGGATCCAGATTGGCAATGGCCGCCAGGGCATTCAGGTAAAAAATAGGATAGAGATGCAGGGCTTCGGTCACGGCTATGGCCCAGAAGCGGCCGTATGCTAACCAGTTGATGGCTTGCTCCCACTGCAATAGGTGGCTTTTGACTAGGATAGCATTGAGCACGCCATATTGGCCGAGCAGTTGTTGAATGCCAATCGCTCCCACGAAGGGGGGCAGAATCATGGGCGCCAGGATCAGACCGGAGAGCAGGGTTTTGCCCCTGAAATCAAAACGGGCCGCCAGCACGGCCAGTGGTAAAGCCATCAGAATCACCAGACCAGTCGCGGCTACTGCCAGGGCCAGGCTGTTCCAGAGCCCTTCCAGATAAATCGGATTTTGGAAGACTTCCAGCAGGAAGGCCAGGCTCAGACGCCCCTCATGGAAGAAGCAGCCCTTGAGCGCTTGCACGAGCGGCCAGACGAGAAAAAGGCCCAGGAAGGCCAGGGTCAGCAGGGCGATGGTGATGGTGGCGGATTGTTTCATATCTTTCTGCCGATCAGTTTCCGGGTAGCCTCCACCGTGCCCCCGGAGCATGAGCTCCGGCGCTGGGCTTGTTGAGCCAGCAGCAGTGCCTGGCGATATTGATTCCGAAAGAATATCACCCATTCGCGCGCCGCCCGCGCCTCTTCCAATTTATTGGTTATGCGCAGCCGCGTGGCCTGCTGGGCCTTCTCATATTCAGCATCGCTGGGCAGAGCCATCAAGGCCGCCATGGCTTCCGGGCAGGCCTGCGGGCCACCGGCGCGGTGGATGGCTTGCCAGGCGGCTGTCAGTTCAGTCTGGGTATCCAGGCAGAGGGCCCGAATCAAAACGCGGATCAAGCCGAATAGTGGTTCGGTTAAAGCCGGTTGATAGGCGAAAGCAGCCGCTGGCGCGGCGGTCGGTATTCCCGGCGCTGGGTCTGCTATCCAAGTTGTTTGATAAGGCATGACTTCAGCATCGGCCATGAATGGCAGATGTTCCGAGCTATACATATCCCGCCGTACCGGCAGCCGGCGCAGCGCCTGGCGTTGAGGACCACCGCGCTCCCCGACGCGATAATTCCAGAGTTTTTGGCCCTCCTGGCTGAGGCAGAAATCAATGAAACGCTCAGCTAAATCCCGCTGCGGCGCGCCGCGTAAGAGGCTGATCGGGTCCACCGAAAGAAAGGCGCTGCTGGGTGGGGTGATATAGCGCATGCGCGCCGAGCGTTCATTGCGCCAGACGCTTTCGCTTTCCACGCGACCATAGTAATCAATGCACATGCCCGCCGCGGCATCGCCCTGGGCTACATCCATGGGCACCTTACCTGCGGCGTCGGTAAAATAGCGCGCATTGGCGCCGATTTGACGGATGGTATTCAAGGCTTCTCGCCAGCCGCTGGCCAAAATCTCAGGCGTGGCGCTGGTCGGGGTTTGTTGAGCGGCGGCCAGGGCCGCCAGCATCTCTTCCTGAATCAAGATTTCAAAAGCCTTGTTGATGGATCCGCTCTTGGTGGGATCGGCCAGGGCTATCTGCCTGAAGTAGCGAAAATCGGTCAGATCTTTCCAGCGTTGTGGCGGGCGCTCAATACCGCATGCGCGCAAGACATCCTCATTATAGCAAATACCGAAACTGCTCAGGCAACAGCCATACCAGCGATCCTGTGCATCATATAGTTCGGCTCCGGCAAAGGAGAGCGGCAGGATTTCATCTCGTAGCCATTCCGGATGACGTTTTTGCAAGCCGCAGGGGACCGTTTGGCCGCGCGCGGCCTGGCGGGCGTGATCATATTGGCCCCCGCCGAAAAAGAGATCAATGCCGATACCTGCCAGCCCCGCCCGCTGGGCGGCTTCATATTCGCTATCCAGGTAGCGGATGATTTCACTGGTGCCCCCCAGATTGCGCCAGTCGATGGTCACAGCTTCAGCATAGTGCTGCAAGTGCCAGCGGCGGAAGGCCAGGTCGAATTCATGGCGGACGGTTTCATTGTGCGGGCTCAGAATAACCAGGGCACGGGCATCCACCCGCTCGGCCGCATCTCGCGGCTTGAGCAGGAAGGGCAGCATGAGCACCGTCACCAGGGCGAGCAGGAGGCCTGCCTGAGCGAAGATGGATCGTTTCATGATGCTTCCTTGCGGGCTAGCGCCTATCGATTAATGGTCAAGATAATATCTTTAACGGACGAAGCAAATATTTTTTGGCGGCTGGCGCATCAACGCTGCGGCAGGATCACCACATCGTGCGGCTCGACCCAGAAAAGAAGTTCATCGTTGGCGGGTACGCCCCGACCCGCACCCAATACCAAGGCTTTGATTTCGGCGCCGCCGGGTAGGCTGAGACGGTATTCAATCTGATCGCCCAAGTAAGTGGTTTCCAGCAGGCGGCCCTTGAAAACATTCGCGGCGCCCGCCGGTGGTGGGGTCAGATGCAGCGTTTCACGGCGCACGCTGAGGATGACAGCTGCGCCCGGCTGTAAATTATCGGGCGCGCTCAGGCTGCTGATCCAGTTGCCGGCGTCGGTTACAATGCGGGCTTGGCCCGTTGCGCCCGGCTGCCAGGTGCCCGGGATAAGGTTGGTGGCGCTGATGAAATCAGCCACGAAGCGATTGGCGGGGCGCTCGTATAGCGCCCGAGGAGTGCCGCTCTGTTCCACGTGACCGTCGCGCAGGACGGCGCAGCGGTCCGCCATGCTCAAAGCTTCTTCTTTGTCGTGAGTGACATACACAGCGGTGATGCCCGTATGTTTGATTAAGCGTCGGATTTCCAGGCGCATTTCCTGGCGCAGTTTGGCGTCCAGGTTCGAAAGCGGTTCATCGAGCAGCAGGCAGGCCGGTTCAATAACCAAGGCGCGCGCCAGGGCTACGCGCTGTTGCTGGCCACCCGAAAGTTGGCCGGGCTTGCGCTGCGCCAGCTCGGCCATATGGACCGCTTGCAATATGCGATTTACGCGCCGCTGGCGCTCAGCGGCCGGCAGGTTCCGGCCGGGCACAGTCAGGCCAAAGGCCACATTTTCAGCGACGCTGAGGTGCGGCCAGAGCGCATAGTTTTGGAAGACCATGCCCGTATTGCGCCGATGGGGTGGGAGTTCATTAACGCACTGGCCATTGAAGAGGATCCGGCCCGTATCCGGTTGGCCAAAGCCGGCCAAGAGGCGCAGGAGAGTGGTCTTGCCGCATCCGGAAGGGCCCACCAGAAAGAAGAGCTCGCCAGCCTGGATGCTCAAGGATATGCCATCCACCGCCGCGACCGCGCCGAAACGTTTGCTGACTGTTTCCAGCGTAATATTCAAGCTTGGTGCTCCAATCATGTCCGGGATCCGGGCCTTCCGTCCGGCGCAGCGGCCCCGGCGGTTTTTCAGGCCTGCGCTTTGCCTGTGGCCAATCGCTTTTTCTGGAGCAGCATTTGAACGATCATGATGCACTGATTGGCCGACCAATACAGTACCAGAGCCGAGGGCATATTATAAAACATGAAGAGCATCATGGCCGGCATGAAAAAGAGCATCATCTTCTGCTGATTGGGATCGCCGGTGGGCGTTAGTTTCTGCTGCCAGGCCATGGTGACTGCCATAAAAATAGGCAGGATATTCAGTGGAATGGGCAGGATGCTGGCCAGGAGGCGTTCGGGCTCGCTCAGATCGCTGATCCAGAGGAAGCCAGCGAAGCGCAGTTCAATGGCGCTGCGCAGGACGATAAAGAGGGCCACGAAAACCGGGATTTGAACCAGCATCGGCAGGCAGCCGCTCAGGGGGTTGACCTTGTGCTGGCGATACAAGGCCATGGTTTCCTCCTGCATTTTTTTGGGATTATCCTTATATTTCTGACGGATTTCCTGCATGAGCGGCTGGAGCGCCTGCATTTTTTTCATGCTCTCCGTGCTTTTATGGGTTAGGGGCCAGAAAATAATGCGGATCAAGATCGTCAGCAGAATGATGGCAATGCCGTAATTGGGAATATATTTATAGGTGAGGTTCAGCATGCTCAGCAGGAATTTGCAGACGGGTTTCCACCAGCCAAAATCCATCACCTCTTCCTGGTGCAGTCCCAATTGCTTCAAGATGGAATATTTTTTAGGGCCAACATAATAGCTCAGGCTGCGGGTCATGGACTCTCCGGGCGCCAGCGTTTTTTCCGCAAACAAGAGTGTCGCGGCGACCCCTGTTATTTCGGCGCTGCGCGGCGCGTAGTGCGGGTTTTCTTTTTCACCCGGCACGAGTTTGCGTTCGGCCAGCAGACGATAAGCGCCCGCGCCACCATCCGGCACCAGGATTTGCACAAAAAATTTGCTCTTGGCGGCTACCCAATCGACGGGCTTATTTTCCAGGCGGCTGATGCGTTGGGGTATGCCGGGCAATTCGTGTTCCTTCATCTCGCTGGTGAAGAGTTTACCCAACTTGCCAGCCCAGTAAGAGACGCCTTCGCCGCCACTGACCGGCAGGGCATCCACCCCCAGATGTTCGAGCCGCATGGTGCGTGATTCGCCGGTCAGGTGCATGGGCCCAAGTTGGATTTCATGGGCGCCCAGGCGTGCATTTTGGGAGTTAGCATTATGGAAGACGTCTTCGATTTTAAGCTGATAATCGCTGACCAGACTAATGCTACGCGTTAAGCGCAGGCCCTCAGCATTGCGGGCTTGCAAGACGAGCTGGGTGGCGCTGCTCGCCGCGGTGGCTTCAAAGATATTCAGCGCCGCAAAGCCGGGTAGGCCGCTATAGGCCAACGCCGGGCCCGCCGCAAAATCCAGCACCACCGGATCGCTGCAACGCTCCACCGTTTGGCGATAGTCTTTGAGTTGGGTGCTGACTAATGCGCCGCCATGCGCTGAGATGGTGATAACGGCTTTGGTGTTGGTGAGTGTAAAATACTCTGCGGCCGCCAAGGCTGCCGGGGTGGGCGGCTGAACTTCATCCAGCGCCGCCGGCGCGGCCGCGGGGATTATGGCGCTGGGCGCAATGGCGCTCGCCGGGGCCGCGGCGCTTTCAGCCGGCAGCGGCGCCTCGCTGGGGGCCGGCTGCGGCGCGCGCGCTCCCGGCGCCGCTGGAAAAAGCTTGCCGGCTATATGTGGCCAAGCCAATAAGAGCGCGAACAATAAGCCGACCATGATGTAATCTTGTTTTTTCATCCGCTCGTCCTGTAAAAGTTAAGCTGCATCATAACTAAACGGTGGCCGTCAATGCAATGCAAATGGCATTTTTTTGGCATCAGCTTCCCGGGCGACCCATTTTCGAGCGTGTTCTGGGCAGCTCTCAAGGGACAGGATCAACGCCCCCCGGATGAAAAGGATGACACTTGAGCAAGCGGCGCAGGCCCAGCCCCAATCCTTGCCGACAGCCATGTTTACGGATGGATTCCAGGCAATAGCTTGAACATGAAGGATAAAAACGGCAGCAACGCCCCAGCAATGGAGCCACCATCAACTGATAGCATCGAATCAAAAAAATCAATAATCGTTGCATGGTTTCTGGTTCCCAGCAGCTGTCAGCAGCCCCGCCGCGCGGGCCAATTTCAGCAGATCCTGCACTAGCTCCGGCCAAGCAGCCGTCAGGATGGCGCGCCGCGCAATCAAGACCACATCGTATTTTCCTTGAAAGCGATGGCGCTGCAAGCGGAAAACCTCGCGCAAGCGGCGCTTGGCGCGATTACGCAAAGTGGCTTGACCTATGCGACGACTAGCCACCACGCCCAGCCGCAGGGCGGCGTCGTCTCCGGCGCGCAAATAGAGGATCATGGTGCGCCCCACATAGCGTCGGCGCTGGGCGTAAGCTTCCTGGAAGGAGGCGGAGCGCGTCAGGCGTTGGGGCCTGGATAAGCGCCGGTTGATGGCATGGTGCGGGTTCAAGGTAGCTGTCATTTTTATGGGCGTTGGCGCCGCGCGCCGCCAACGCCCGCCGAGAGGGCGGCTCTTCAGACAGTTAGTTTGGCGCGTCCTTTACGCCGGCGGCGCGCCAAAACTTTGCGTCCATCTGCCGTGGCCATGCGCGAGCGGAAGCCGTGTTTACGTTGGCGCTTTTTTTTCGAAGGTTGATAGGTACGCTTCATGGCTGTAGTTTCCTTTCTGAAATCAAGGCGCGCCGCCGGCGGCGCGGGGTGTTGCCATCCGCGTCGTTTTGGCTTGGACTTTCGCCGGGATCTTTAGTATTACTTTGTGCCGATATCGGTGGAATAGAACATAAATTGCGGTCCGCTTCAAGCAAGATTCCAAGGAGCATTTCAGGTCGCCGGCCTCTTGGGTCAGTGCGTTGGGCGGTCGGAGCGGTGCTATGCAACGATCTGGATGCAAATCGCGCCTGGCGGCCTGGGGCCGCCAGCCGTTTGTGTGGTGCAAGCAGCTTTATCAATGGGTCTTGCATTGGGCTGATACCCCCTATGGAGTGCCGGCTTTATTTGCGCTGGCTTTTACGGAATCTTCTGTCTTTCCGATTCCGCCGGATGTCCTCTTGATCGCGCTGGCGCTCTCAAAACCGCGTCGCGGCTTATGGTTTGCCGCTGTCTGTTCCGTGGGTTCGGTGCTGGGTGGCATGGTCGGTTATGGGATCGGTTATTTCTTATGGGAGACCGTTGGCCATCCGATCATCAATTTTTATCAGGCCCAAGAGACCTTCGCCTTGGTGCAGGGCTATTATCAGCAAGATGCTTTTTCCTATATCTTGCTGGCGGCTTTCACCCCGATTCCTTACAAGGTTTTCACCATCGCCGGCGGTATTTGCCAGATCCAGTTTTGGCGCGCCCTGGTGCTCGGTTCGCTCCTGGGCCGCTCCTTGCGCTTTTTCCTGGTGGCCGGCCTGTTCTATTTTTTTGGCCGCCCCATCAAGCAATTCATCGATCGCTACTTTGAAATCTTAACCCTGCTTTTCGGGGCCTTATTGGTGGGGGGGTTCCTAGCCATTAAATATCTGCATTGAGCATTGCCGGCCGGGTCTGCAGCTTACCAGCGCAGACCGCCGCGCAAGCCGAATAGCGTGGAAGTATTAGCTGGCTCGTAGAGTTCAGAGATGCCCGTCGCTGTCCGCAGGCGCTGCCGTTCCGATGCCTGGATGTTCCAATATTGCCAGAAGGGCTCCAGCATGAAGCCCAGCTGGCCAGGTCGAGAATATTTCAGAAACAAGCTCGCTTGCGTGCCATAGCCGGAATGCTGATAAAAATCAAGGGTGACCTGGTCGTCCAGCGGAAAATCGGTATTGCGGTTAAGTCCCAGCCACAACCAATCCAACTCCCAGCGCACCCCCACCTGCCAGCCTGACTGGCAGGTTTTGCTGATCTCCAAGCCCAGCGGGCTAAACAGGTAAGCGGTCTGCCGCTTATAGCCATAAGGGCTGTGAGCGGCCAGGTTGTCGTTCCAATAACGAAGGCCCAGGCCGCTGAAGGGCAGGAGGCAGCGCCATTGATAGCCCAGGGTGGCGCGCAGATCCATTAGCCATTGGGGGGTATCCTGTTGCAGCGGAAGGCCGGCCATCGTTTGGCCATCATACCGCGCCTCTCCAGCTGTCAGGGATCCGCTCAAGCTGCCGATCAGGTTGCTGTGGATACCGATTGTCAGGCGGATGAAGCCCCCATATAAAACACCATTTTCTTTCATCAGGCCCGCTTCGCGGTATTGCAAGCGATGCAGTTCCGGGCCGATTTCCAAAGTGCTGCTGGTCAGCGCCGTTTCCGCGCCCGCTGCGGCCGGCAGGAGGAGTAGGGCGCCGAGCAAGGCCAGGATAGCCTGCGGCAGGAGCCTGCTGGCGAGGGCCTGTTGTTGCCAGAGGTGCCGCATGCTCTGTCTCGATAATATAAAGGCCTCCTGCATTGTGCAGGAGGCCTTTAGTTAAGCTGTCTGCAGCTGGCTTTAGAAATAGGCGCGCACGCCACAATTCATGCCGAAATCATAGCTCTGCCAGCGCGAGTTATTATTGAAAATATCTTTGCTGGCCAGGTCATAATATAGTTCCAGCGCCAAAGCCACGCTCTCCGAGAGGAAGAACTTCAGGCCGCCGGCGCCTTCCACGAGGAGATGATCACTCATGAAATATTCCCCGAAGTTGGCCATGAGGCGCAAAGCGATATAGGGGGCGATGGCTGTATCCAAATCGAAGGTTACTTCCCCGTAAGGGCCCAAGCCCCAGCCGAGGTCGCCGCCTTCACAGGCGAGCAGGGCCAAACCACCTAATTGGATATCGTTCAGGATGAAATAGCCGAGGGATAACTGGGTGAGAGCTTCCACCTTGCCATTAGAGTTCTCAAAATCCAGCTTTCCATTCAAGCCGATTTCCATCGTGTCTTCCTGGATCACCGCACCCCAGCCGATTCCAACACAGGCCATCAGCATGACAAGCGCCATCAATCTTTTCATCATTACCTCCTCTTTGCTTGGATGTTTATGCCTTAAACAGCGCCGTTACGGCGCCCTGATCCTCACATCTTGCAGCGCGATAGCGCGCCTCAGGTTTGGTTTGCGCCGGCACAGCCGCTCGCTGCCGGTGCCCGCTGCCGATACCAAATCACTCTAAACCACCGGCGGTGGCTGGTCAAGCGGCAAGTGCCTTAATTTTTCTTTATCTTCGGCAGGTTGAATGATTATACTGCTCAATACTACCCGGCCGCCGTTGGTCGGCGCTTAGAAAAATGGCAGCATGATTGCCAAACAAGAAACAAAAATTTTGGCTACGCTCGGTCCGGCTTCGGCGGCGGACCATATTATTCGGGAGCTGATCCGCAAGGGAGCGGATGGTTTCCGCATCAATATGGGCCACGAAAAAGCGGCGGCCCTGGCTGAGCGTTTGCGGACCATTCGCGCGCTGGCGGCGCAGGAAGGCGTCGCTGTGGCCACGCTGGTTGATCTCGGCGGCCCCAAATTACGGGTGGGTTCTTTGCCGACCGAGCAGCTGACCCTGGCCGATGATATGGAGCTGATCCTGGGCAGGGAGATCCCGCTCACCCAACCTGAAATCATGGCTGATATTCAACCCGGTCACCGTATCCTGATGGATGATGGCAAGCTGGCCCTGGTGGCTCTGGGCTCAGTTTCCGGGGGCATCAAAGCGCGGGTGGTCTCCGGCGGCCTATTGCTTCCGGGCAAGGGCATCAATCTGCCGGATAGCGAATCGCGCCTGCCGGCCTTGATGGATAAGGATCTGGAAGATCTGGCCGCGGCGCTTGAGGCGCAGACCGATTATCTCTCGCTTTCTTTTGTACAACGTCCGGAAGATATGCTCTTGCTCCGCCGCGCGACTGAGCGCTACGGTTATTGTCCGCAGTTGATCGCCAAGATAGAAAGACCGCAGGCTGTGGAGCGTTTCGCGGAAATACTGAAAGTTGCCGATGGCATCATGATCGCGCGCGGCGATTTGGGGGTGGAGGTGTCGCCGGCGCGTGTGCCCGTCCTGCAAAAGCAGTTTATCAGCCAGTGCAATGCCAGCGGTAAAATCGTCATCACGGCCACCCAGATGCTGGAGTCTATGATGCAGCATCCGCTGCCGACGCGCGCCGAAGCTTCCGATGTAGCTAATGCGGTCTGGGATGGCACGGATGCGGTCATGCTTTCGGGCGAAACCGCTGTCGGTCGCTACCCGCAGGAGAGCGTCGCCATGATGGCTGATCTGATCACTGCCGCCGAACTGGCGGCCACCCCGCGGCGCGAGCCCTTTCCTGAAAAAACGCGCATTCATGCCTTGGCCTCGGCGGCCGTGGAGGCGGCTGAAAAACTGCGCGCTCAGGCCATCGTAGCCCTGAGCTTATCGGGGTTTACAGCCCGGATGGTGGCTCAACGCCGTCCCACCGTGCCGCTGATCGCCGTGGTGCCCGAGGAGCGCGTTCGCAATCAATTAGCGCTGGTGTGGGGCGTGTTGCCCTTTGCCATGCCCTGGAGCGATAATTCAGATGCCTTGATCAGTGGCTTGAATCAGATTCTCCTGACGCAGATGGGATTGCAACCTGGTGCCGTGGTTATTTTTATTAGCGGAGCCACCCGCTTGCGTGGCGCTGATTATATCCTGAAAATACATGAGGTGGCCTCCAGATGAAAAAAATCGAAATTCAAACGCCTGCCCATACTGCCTTTGTCAATATTACAGCCCAAGTCCAAGCGACGGTGGCCGCTTCGGGAATCAGCCAGGGAACCATCACCGCCTTCGTGCCGCATACGACAGCCGGCATTACCATCAATGAAAGTGCCGATCCCGATGTACGGACTGATCTCGAAAATATATTGGCACAAGCAGTGCCTTGGCAGGGGCGCTATCGCCATCTCGAGGGGAATGCGGCGGCCCATGCTAAGGCCAGCTTGATGGGGTCTTCCGTGCAGCTGCTAGTTGTTGACGGCCAGTTGCAACTGGGCGTTTGGCAGGCGATTTATTTCTGCGAATTCGATGGCCCGCGCTCGCGCCAGGTTTGGATCGCCTGATGTCCTGAGGCGCCCGCCTGCTCGGCGCTGGTGAGCCTTAAATCAACCGGCCGAATCAGTAGCGCCCGTGCCCGGCGGTCTTAAGCCTACCGATCTCTTTGGGGCGACGCAGCTTATCAGGATCCGCCCTCATTCGGCGGTGGGGCGGGTCTGGGCCGTCGCCGGAGCTCCCGTTGCCGAGCAGTTGATGACTTCTTCGATGTGTATTTGGGTGCGGCTACGGGGCGCGTAGCAGGTGAGATCTATATTTTTGATCATCCATAAATCTCCAATTTTCTTGAAGTTTTTCACGGCCAGGCGCCGCCGTAACTTGCCGGCGGCGTCGTATTCATCCATTTGAATCACGGCCATCAAATGCTCATCTATCCAGATGCGCCGCCAGGCGTACGCCGTGGTGGGCCGCGCGGCCGCCGGCACGGGCAGCTCAATGATAATGCAATTGCGTCCGCGCACATTATCATACCCGATCACGCTGCCATTAGTCTCCCAGAGAAAAGCCAAACTCAGATCGTTCCAGGTGAGGCCGGTCTGGGCCAGCGGCTGGTCGAGGTTCGGCGTGGGCGCGGCCTGCAGCGGTTGTTGCGGTGCGGCCCGCTTGGCATATTGAAAAAGCGCGGCTTGCTCTGTTGGGCGAGTGATGCTCAGGCGTTCCAGCGGCGTGCCGAAAATATCGCTCAAGGTATAGCAGGCCGTGGGTGGCGTTTGTCCCCAGGCCAGCCGGGCTTCCATCAGGCAGGCCGGCTGCAGGCGCCCGATCCGTTCTCCGTGCCGGAGCTGACCCTGAAGCAGCAGCGTATCTTGGGGAATATTGGCGCGCACCCGCGCCAGGATGCTAGCCGCGGATGTGTTCTCAGGTGCCGGGTCAGCCAGCATGTTGCTGGCGGATAGTCCGGCAACCAGCACAAGCAAGAGTTTCCTGAGGAAGTTTAGCATCATGAAGTTTGCTTAGCGTTGAGGAGCTTGCTCGGCGGCGGCTTGCGCTGGAGGCGCCTCAGCGATGATAAAAGCCAAGCGCGCTTCGGCCACCTGAACGCCATCCACAAAAGCGCATCCATAGCCGCGCCCGACCCGCCGGCGGTTAGCGGTCAACTCCATGGTCAGGATCAATTGATCGCCCGGGCGTACCGGCTGACGGAAGCGCGCTTGTTCCAGCGACATAAAATAACCCACTTGCCCTCTAAAGTGCGGCATATTGAGCATATGCACCGATCCGGCCTGGGCCATGGCTTCCATCAATAAAGTGCCGGGCATGACGGCGTTTTGGGGGAGGGGCCCTTGAAAAAACGGTTCATTGCCCGACAGGTTTTTAAGCGCCACAATCTGCTCTGCGGTTTGGCAGAGAATGGCATCGATCATCAGAAAAGGATAACGATGGGGAATGATGCGCATGATCTGCTGGATATCCATGAACGGCGGCGTCTGTGGCGCTGGCAGCGTGGCGGGAGCTGATTGTTGGTGGCGGGGCCGCAAAGCCTCATGCTGGCCCAAGGTGAAAACAGCCTGGCCCACCGGCGTGCCGCGCACGCTGGCCAGGCCGCGCAAGCGCGCACTCCCGCCCCGGCAGCGCAACACGGTGAGATCGAGTTCGAGTTGATCGCCGGGCACAACCGGTTGGCGAAACTTGGCTTGCTCGATGGCCAGCAACCAGATTTGGGCCCAGGGCCAGCCGGCTGATTGATGCATTAAAACACCGCCGACCTGCAGCAGCGCTTCCAGCAAGAGCACGCCGGGCAAGACTGGCTGAGCCGGGAAATGCCCTTGAAAAAACGGTTCATTGATGGTCATGTTTTTGATGCCACGAGCTTGCTGTGGAGCTGGGAACCAAACTCGATCCACCATCATAAAGGGGGCTTGCTGCGGCAACATTTTCCGCAGTTGCTGGTAGTCTAAGCGAACTGAGGGGGCATCATTCATCAGCATTGCTTGTTTTCCTGGTTGCCGCCGGTAGGGCGCGCATGATTTGTAATTGGATTTGCGCTTCAGCGCGCACTGCGGGTTGCGGGTCTTTCTGAGCAATTTCCGCCAGCAATTCCGCATCGCGCAGGAGGCGCACCGCCGCCTGGCGCACGCCAGGGTCGGGATCGGTTAAGGCGGCATCCTTGAGCACGGCCCGGCGGGTGACTTTCTCCACCGCCGCGCAGCGCACGGCCGCAAAAGGATCGCCGCGGGCGATATCGCTTAAGACCCGTTGATCAGTCAGTTTCACCACCGCCAGCAAGCGCACATTGGGATTGGGGCTATGCGCCAACTCTTCCAGGAGCACTTGATCATTGATGCGTTCCACGGCGCTTTGGCGCACGGTACGGTGCGGATCTGAGAGGGCGATGGCTTTGAGCACGGCTTGATCCACTACTTTGGCGACCGCGGCGGCGCGCACATCTTTATGAGGATTATTACGCGCGATTTCCTCGAGCAGTCCTTGGTCGTTCAGCTTCAGGATAGCGGTGCGCTGCACCAGCGGGCTGGGATCATGGAAGGCGCAGCTGGCCAGCACTTCTTGCGCACTGATTTTAGCCAGAGCCGCCTGGCGCACCGTCTCATGTTCATCGGTCACGGCCGTGTTTTTGAGCAGTTCCGGATCCAGCACGCTGTCCAGCGCGGCCACGCGCACGGCGGGAGCCTCATCATATGCCAGGATGGCTTCCAGCACGGCGGCATCGCGCAGTTTCAAGGCGGCGATTTTACGCACCTCATCATCGGGATCCCGTGCAACGATGTCGCCTAACACCGATTGATCAGCGATGACCTCCGTCGCCGCGCGGCGCACCACCGGTTCTGGATCGCGGGCGGCTATCTGCGCTAGAAATGCGGTCCGTCGGCATTTACGCACGGCCAAATAGCGAATGACGGGATCCGGATCAGCGCTGGCAATCTGCTCCAAGACCGACTGGCGGTTGATCAGTTCTATGGCGGTTTTACGGACATCGCGATCCTTTTCCAGCTGAAACAGTTGCTCAATGATATCCGGGCTGGTTATGCCGCGTAAAGCGGAGCGTCGCACGAGCGGATCGGGATTCTGGCAGGCAATGTTGGCCAGTAATTTTTGATCACTGATCAGGCTCGCCGCAAAAATACGCACGAAAGGCTCACTATTAGAGGAGGCGATCTGGTGGAGTTGCTGGGGATTGGTGATTTTTTCTGTGGCCGCCCGGCGCACGATGGCAGCGCTATTAGACATAGCCACCTCAAGGAGAAGCTCCTGATCCTTGATCCGCTCCAGGGCAGCCAAGCGGGCTAGCGGATCGCTATTGTTGCGGATAATACGCAGTAGTGTTTGGGTTTCGGCCAAGCGCGCCACGGCGGCGATGCGCACCTGCGAGTCGGGATCCTTTTCAGCGGCAGCCAGCAGCACGGCGGGGTCGCGGGTTTTATTAATGGCCGCCTGACGCACATCGGCCTCGGAATCCCGCCGCGCAATTTCCGCAATGCGCGTCTGATCGGAGGTGGTGATGGTCACGCGGCGCTCCTTTTCGCCGGTGACGATGTCGCCCACGACGCGCACGCCGTTGGCGTTACGCAGCACGGGTGCGCAGCCCCATCCGCTCAGGATCAGGAGGCCGCCGGCCAGAGCTATGCGGCTATAATGATATATTTGCTTGCTCATAGAGGGCCTTCAGCGGCGTCGCCGCGCGGCCGGGCGCTTAACGGTTTGGGTCGCGTGATAGGTCAGCAGTTTAGTGGCCAGCCGTGCGGCCGTATATTCGCTGAGGGGCGTTCCTGGCATGGGCGCCACCTCCACCAGGTCGGCGGCCACCACTTCGCGGGCCGCACAGACGCGGCGCAGCAGGGCACAGGCTGTGGCCCAGGCCAGTCCGCCAGGCTCGGGTGTTCCGGTTCCCGGCATGATGGCTGGATCCAGCACATCAGCATCAATGGAGATATAGACTTGCGGCGCCAGCTTGGCAATGACGGCGCTCATCCAGGCGTTGTTTTTTTTGGCGATGATATCGGCTGCCCAGAAAACATGGCTACCGCGGGCGCGGATCAGTTGATCTTCCTCCTCGCAGAGGCTGCGAATGCCGACATGCACGATGGGCACTTGTAAATCCATGATGCGCCGCATCACGCAGGCATGCGAGAGGCGCTGGCCTCGAAATTGATCGCGCAGATCCAGATGAGCATCCAAATGCAAGACGGCCAATCCCGGCCACACTGTGCGGGCCGCCTCCACCAGCGGCGCACTGATGGTGTGTTCTCCGCCCAAGGCCATCAGAAAGCGGCGCTGGCTCATGACCGCCTGTGCCGCGCGCCGGATCGCTTCCAAGGTTTGCTGTTGGTGGGATCCACGACAATTCACGGTCGGGAGCGTTTGCACCCGCAGGCCAGGCGTCAGGCGCAGTTCTTCATCGAAGAGCTCTATTTCCTGGCTGGCCTTCAGGATGGCCCGGGGGGCGCGCGCCGTGCCCCGCCCGAAGCTGACCGTTTTTTCGTAGGGGATGGGCAAGACCGCGTATGGCGCGCGAGGATCGCGCACGCTGGCCGGATCAAGATTAAGAAAATGGGGCATAATTCACCCTGCCCGGTGGCGGGCTCTTTCAAGTCTCAAAATAAGTGTAGCCGCGCATGCCGATTTCATAGGCCGACATGATCTCACGGCGCTCAACGGCGCTGATACGGCCATCGCGTACGGCTTGCTCAGCTGTTTCGCGTACTCGGTTTATCATTTCGCGCGGGTCATATTCCACATAAGATAACACATCGGCCACGGTATCGCCCGCGATTTCGTGGGCATATTCCACTTGACCATCCTTGCCGATGCGCACATGCAAAACATTCGTATCACCGAGCAGGTTGTGCAAGTCGCCCAGCGTTTCCTGATAGGCGCCCACCAGAAAAACTCCCAAATAGTAATCCTCGCCCCGCAACTCATGCAGGGGGAGGGTGGGCTTAACATCATGCAGGTCAACGAAATGATCAATTTTGCCGTCGGAATCACAGGTGATGTCGGCAATGGTAGCCTGACGAGTGGGCCTTTCCAGCAGGCGATGAATGGGCATGATCGGGAAGATCTGCTCGATGGCCCAGGAGTCTGGCAGGGATTGAAAGACGCTGAAATTGGCGTAATAAAGATCGGCAATGGCCACTTCCAAGCCGCGCAATTCTTCGGGGACATATTTTCTTTCACGATTAGCGTCGGCGATACGGCAGATGATGTCCCAGAAGATGTTTTCGGCACAAGCGCGTTCGCGTAGCGAGATCGTGCCCAATTGGAAGAGGGAGCGCACTTCGTCGCGATAATCAACGGCATCATGATAGCATTCCTGCGTGTTTTTTGAGGAAAGCATCTGGCGTACCTCCAGCAGGTTATTGATGATCCGGTGATAATTTTCGGGGATTTTATCAGTCTGGCAATTGGCATGCGGCTCAAAGCGGCTGACATTGAAAATATTGAAGACCAATAACGAATGATAGGCCACCGTGGCTCGCCCGGATTCACTGACGATTAAGGGATGCGGCAACCCGGCCTCATTGGCCGCGCCCATGATGGTATCGACCACATCGCTGGCGTATTCCTGCTCGGTATAGTTGCGGCTGCTGGCGAAGTTGGTATGGGAGCCATCATAATCCACGGCCAGTCCGCCGCCAATGTTGATGATCCCCATGGCGGCGCCCTCGCGCGCCATCTCCACATAAAAACGACAGGCTTCGCGCAGGGCCGAGCGGATATTGCGAATGTTGGATACCTGCGAGCCCAGATGGAAATGCAACATCTGCAGGCAGTCGAGCATGTTTTCCTGGCGCAGGCGATCAATCACATCGATCAGCTGGGCGGTGTTCAGGCCAAACATGCTGCGATCGCCGCCCGACCCATCCCAATGCCCGCCCGCGCGGCTGGCCAGCTTGAGGCGCACCCCCAGGCGGGGCTTGATGCCCAATTGGGCGGCGCGATTCAAAATCAAGCCCAGTTCATCAGGGATTTCGATGACCAGAATGGCCTGCAAGCCCATCTTCAGGGCATAGAGCGCTAAATCAATGAATTCCTCATCTTTATAACCATTGCAGACGATCAGCGCTTCGGGGTCTTCCATATAAGCAATGGCGGCCATCAGCTCAGCCTTGCTGCCCGCCTCCAGGCCATGGTGGTGTGGCCGGCCGAATTCAACTATTTCGGCCACCACTTGCTTCTGCTGGTTGACCTTGATCGGATAGACGCCGCGATATTGGTTTTGATAGCCGCACTCGTGGATGGCGCTATTGAAATTTTTATAGAGCCGCTCAATCCGCGAGGAAAGAATATCCGCAAAACGCAGCAACACCGGCATGGTCAATCCGCGCGCCTTCAAGCCAGTGATCAGATCCAGCAGGTTGATCGTGGCCTGGCCGGCTTGCCCGCCGGGGCGCACGCTGACCTCGCCCGTTTCCGAGATATCGAAATATCCCATGCCCCAATGCTGGATGCCATAAAGGTCCAGCGCATTTTCACGCGTCCAACGCTCCAATAGGTCAGGTTTCACTAGCTTTCCTCCCCCGCCCAGCAGACTGGTTGCCATCTTTCTCGGCTGGCTTGAACGCAAAAGCTATGCCGGTCTATGCGCCGCCTATTCAGCCCCAGCCTTGTTGCATAAGATAAGAGTTTCCGCTGGGGAGTCAATCCTCAATCATCAAGCTTGGGAGCCAAGCGGGCGCCTGCTTCCCGCTAAAATGTTCAGCGCGGGGTTGACCCTGGATGGGCGGCCATTATGATAAAGATTGAAGGACCCTTAGCCGGAGGTGTTGGCACAATGCTGTCCAAAAAAATAATGCTTGGTGTGAGCGGGCTGCTGGCCGGGCTGCTCTTCACGACAGGCTGTGCCCGCCGTGAGCCGGCGCCGCCGACTAGCTGCGTGCCGCGCATTGTGGAACCGGCTTCCCTGCAGCAGATGCGCTATCCGACCGCCCGCGACTGGCTGGCGGGGCCAGAGCGCTCGGCGGCTTTTCAGCCCACGGCTTCCGGCCGGCCTGAGTCGGCTTTATATGGCTCAGTGCGCACGGTGCAGCTTGGTCGCCGATGGGTGGCATCCTTTCATGAAGGGGTTGATATTGCCCCCTTGCATCGGGATAGGCTGGGCCGGCCATGCGATACTATCCATGCCGTGGCCGAGGGCCGCGTGGCTTATCTCAACCGGCTGGCCGGCCAATCCAGCTACGGGAAGTATGTGGTCTTGGTGCATGCCAGTTCCGTGGGTGAGCTCTATACGCTCTACGCCCATTTGGCGCACATTACGCCGACGCTGCAAACCGGTCAGACCGTGTCGGCCGGGGCCGAGCTGGGGATCATGGGCCACAGCTCTTCTTCGCCTATTCCCCTGGCGCGGGCACATCTGCATTTTGAAATCGGCTTGATCGCCAATGCGGGCTTCGAGCGTTGGTATCGCGCGCAGAAATTGAAACCGGATCATGGCGTGTATCACGGCCATAATCTGATTGGTATTGATCCGCTGGCTGTTTTTCAGCGTCAGCAATCCGCCCCGGCCTTCACCTTCCAGGAATATTTGCCAACCATTCCCGTAGCCTTTGAGCTGCTCTTGGCCGCTGATCAGCAAATGGATTATTTTCAACGCTATCCAACCCTTTGGCAGGCGCCGGCCTGGTGCGGCGGTGTGATGGTGCTGGCGGTCTCCGAAAATGGATTGCCCCTGGGCGGCCGCAATGCTACGGCGGCCGAACAGGCGGCGCTGGGCCATAAGCCCTGGCGCATCAGTAAGGTCGATGAAGAGGTTCTCGGGCGCAATGGCTGTCGCCTGATCGTCCGCCGTCAGGGCAACTGGACCTTGGGAGCCAGCGGTCAAAGATGGCTGGAAATCCTGACTCATCACTAGCTTGCGCCGGCGCAACAGTTTATTGGCTAATGCTCCGGCGCCGGCGGCGCGCGGGATTGAGTGGAGATTGACTTCAAGCGGGCGATTGTGTCATGATCTTCATCCGAGAATGAACGGGCGCCGAGCCGCGGTTGTGGCTGGCGGTCAGGCGGGCGGCTGGCAAGGAGAAAATCATGAGCGTGCATCCGATCGAATCTCGCTATTATGCTGAGCCCATGCGTCAGCTCTTCACCGATGATGCCAAACTGCAATACTGGCTGACCGTGGAAGCTGCTCTGGCCAAGGCTCATGCGCAACTCAAGCATATTCCGGCGGCGGCGGCGGCGGAAATCAGTCGCAAAGCCAATTTGCAATTTGTTAAACCGGAACGCGTCCGCGCCATTGAGGCTGAGATTCAGCATGATCTCATGGCCATGGTGCGCGCCCTGACGGAAGTTTGCGATGCTGATGCCGGGAAATATGTGCATCTCGGTGCCACCTCCTCCGATATCAAGGATACCGCTCTGGCCCTGCAGTTGACGGCTGCTTGGCAGATTGTGGCGGAAGACCTGCGGGCGGTCTGCGCCACGCTTGTGAGCTGGGCGGAGCGTACCCGGACGCTGGTTTGTGTGGGGCGCACCCATGGGCAACATGCTGTGCCGACCACCTATGGGCTTAAATTTGCTATTCTGGCCTGCGAGTTTCAACGCCATCGGGAACGCTTGGAACAACTGCGGCCGCGGATCGCCGTTGGCAAGATGACCGGTGCCGTGGGCACCCAGGCTAGCTTCGGTCCGGATGCGGCCCAATTGCAAGAGGGCGTCATGCGCGAATTGGGCTTGCAGCCGGCGCTTTCTGCCAACCAGGTCTTGCAGCGCGACCGCCATGCCGAGCTGATCTTTGTGCTGGCCCTGGCGGCGGCCAGCGGCGAGAAGATCGCCCGGGAAATCCGCAATCTGCAACGCACCGAAATCGGCGAGCTAGCCGAATCTTTTCAGTCGCAGCAGGTAGGCTCTTCCGCGATGCCCCAGAAACGCAATCCGCAGCGCAGCGAGCGCATTTGTTCCTTGGCGCGTATGATTCGTGCTCTGGTGGCGCCGGCTCTGGAGAATGTGCCCTTGGAACACGAGCGCGATCTCACCCATTCGGCTGCCGAACGGATTATTTTTCCAGAGGCCTGCATCTTGACTGATTACCTATTGCGCGAGCTGCAGGAACTGCTCCAAGGGCTTGCTTTCCGCCCCGAGGCCATTCAGCGCAATCTGCGGTTGACGCGCGGGCTGATCATGAGCGAGCGCCTGATGCTTAAGCTGGTCGAAAAAGGATTAGGACGGCAGGAGGCTCATGAAATTATGCGCTTGGCGGCCAATCGAGCTTTCCAGGAGCAAGCTGCCCTGCAGGATGTTTTGGGGAAAGATCCCACCATATCCCGCCTGTTGTCGGCGGAGCAATTGACGGAATATCTTGATCCCGAGCGTTATATCGGCACGGCCGTGGCTCAAGTGGATCAGGTGCTGGCGGTTTTACGCGAGGCACCCGCTTCCGTTGAGGCTTAGCGGTGGCGGCTTTTTGGTTGGACTGTATATGAAACAGGTCTAGTAGAGGAGAGCTGGCTTATGCCATCGGTTGTGATTGTTGGTGCCCAATGGGGCGATGAAGGCAAGGGGAAAATCGTGGATGCCCTGGCTGCCCGGGCAGATGTGGTGGTGCGTTTTCAGGGCGGCGATAATGCCGGCCATACCATTTATGCTCGTGGCCAAAAACATGTCTTTCATGTTTTACCCTCGGGCATTCTCAGACCGTCCGCCTTGTGTCTCATCGGCGGTGGGGTAGTGCTCAATCTGGAGAAATTAACCGCCGAACTGCGCGCCCTGGCCTTAGCGCCCGCTACCTGGCGGCGGCGCTTGCGGATCAGCGGCGAGGCGCATCTCATCCTGCCCTGGCATATCGCCTTGGATCAGGCCGGCGAAAAATTACGCGGAGAGGATAAAATCGGCACTACTCTGCGCGGAATCGGGCCAGCCTATGCCGACCGTGCCGCACGGAGTGGATTGCGTTTGGCGGATACCCTGCAACCGGCCTGGTTCCGCGAACGTTTGCAGGCTAGTCTCGCTGCCAAGCGCTGTTGTTTGCCCGGGAAGTTACCCAGGGGGCCAGCCTTGCAGCGACTATCCCGTCAGCTTTTAAATTTGGCGCGGCCCTTTGCTGATCTGATCGCCGATACTGGTTCCTTACTGGACCAGGCTCGGCGGCGGGGCAAAAACATCCTCTTTGAAGGCGCTCAAGGGGCCATGCTGGATGTGGGCGCCGGCACTTATCCCTATGTTACCGCTTCCCATACAATCGCCGGGAGCGTATGCGTTGGCGCCGGCGTGGGCCCGCACGCCATCGATCGGATTCTGGGCATAGTTAAAGCCTATACCACGCGGGTAGGGGAAGGGCCTTTTCCCAGCGAGCTGCACGGTGCCTTGGGGCAGCAGTTGCGCAGTATCGGCGGCGAATATGGAGCCACCACCGGCCGCCCCCGGCGTTGCGGTTGGCTGGATCTGGTGCAATTGCGCCGCGCCGCGCTGGTCAACAGCTTGGATCAGATTGTCTTGACCAAGTTGGATGTCCTGGATGACTGTGATCAAATCGGCGTTTGTGTGGCCTATCGTGTTGGTCGCCGCCGCCTGACTGAGTGGCCGGTTAATCCGGCCGATCTGCAGAGGGCCAAGCCGGAAATCAGATATCTGCCCGGTTGGCGCTCTGTCACGGCTGGGATTCCCACCTTTGGAGGTCTGCCGCTGGCGGCGCGCCAATATGTGCGCATGATCGAAGAAACTCTGGCAGTGCCAGTCAGCATGATTTCAACCGGCAAGGATCGCTCGCAATTGATCGTACGCCGAGCCGCCTTTTAATGGCGCATTCGAGCCCAGCCCAGAGCAGGTCCTAAGCCGGTAGCCGGATGGGATTTCAGGCGCGCAAAGCGGCATCGGCCAGCACCAACGCTGCCATGGCTTCCACTATCGGCACCGCTCGCGGCACCACGCAGGCATCATGGCGGCCGGTTAGTTTTAAGCTCAGCGGCTGGCCGTCGTAGGTGACGGTCTGCTGTTCTTTGGCAATGGAAGCTGTGGGCTTGAAGGCCACTCGGAAAAGGATCGGCGCTCCATTGCTCAAACCGCCTTGAATGCCACCATCCCGATTGGTGGTCGGGACCAAACGCCCACTCTGGGCGCTGAATAAATCGTTGTGCTCCGAGCCGCGTTGGCGGGCACTGCTGAAACCGGCGCCCACCTCAAAGCCCTTCACCGCCGGGATGGAAAGCATGGCCTGCGCCAGCAGAGCATCCAATTTATCGAAGATCGGTTCGCCCCAGCCCACGGGTATGTTTTGGCAGCAACAGGTGATGATCCCGCCCAGCGAATCCCCCGCCTTTTGAGCCTCAACAATGGCTTGGCTCATTTGCCGGGCGGCGGTAGGGTCCGGACAGCGCACGGCTGTGGCGTCCACTTGCGCGCGTGTGAAGTTATGAGCGCTGGGCGCGGGAGCTTCAATGCCGCCGATGGCACTGACCCAAGCCACGATATCCACCTGGTGGGTAATATGCAGGAATTTTTCGGCTACGGCACCAGCCGCCACGCGGGCCACCGTCTCCCGCGCACTGGCGCGGCCGCCGCCACTTTGAGTGCTGAGACCGTATTTCAGCCGATATGTGAAATCAGCGTGCGAGGGGCGTGGCCCCTTGGCGCTGCTGGCGTAATCCTGCGGGCGCGTGTCGGTATTTTCGATGAGCAAGGCGATGGGTGAACCCAGGGTTAGCCCCTGATCCACGCCCGACAAAATGGAGACAGCATCCTCTTCGGCTCGCGCTGAAGTGAGGGGGCTTTGACCCGGTCGGCGCCGATCGAGTTGGGGCTGAAGATCAGCGGCGCTCAAAGGTAGGCGCGGCGGACAGCCATCCACGATGGCACCCACAGCCCGACCATGCGATTCTCCGAAAGTTGTCACTCGGAATAGAGTGCCTGAACTGCTGGACATAACTTCCCCTTTCCGCATATAAATTAGCCCCTCAGCGGCTGATATTCAATATAAAAATAGGGCCTTGCTCCAGCGGAACTGGCCCAGTTAACTGCCGGGTTTCCCGGCCGGGAAATTCATTGGCCAGTGCCCAGAGCAAGCCGGGGACCTTGTGCGGACAGTATTTTTTTTGCTTGGCCGCCGCTGCGTAACTCTGGCAGACTCAATTTTCAGCATGGTATTGGCTGGGGTGATGGCGTAGGATAGCGCCGCCTTGAGTTCCCAGCAGTTTTTTAGTCGACGGATAGCGCCGGCCAAGGATTCGGCAATTGTAAGGAGGGGCGATTATGGAGAAAGTGATCATCATCGGTTCGGGGCCAGCCGGATTGGCGGCCGGCATTTATACGGCGCGCGCCAACTTGGAACCCCTCATCATCGAGGGCCATCAGCCGGGCGGGCAGTTGATTACCACCAGCGTGATTGAAAATTATCCGGGATTTCCGGAAGGCATTGCCGGTGCGGATCTGATGATGGCTATGCGTGAGCAGGCGCAGCGCTTCGGTGCTCGGCTGCGCTCCGGCGAACTAACGGCGGCCAGCTTCGCGCCTCAGGCTCTGCAGATCGTTCTGGATAAACAGGAAACCCTGCCGGCCCGCACGGTGATTATCGCCACCGGGGCCGGGGCGCTTTACCTGGGCCTGCCCTCGGAACAAGCCTTGATTGGCCGCGGGGTATCGGCCTGTGCCACTTGTGATGGCGCTTTGTATCGCCAGCAACCGGTGGCGGTGGTGGGTGGCGGCGATAGCGCGCTGACCGAAGCTCTCTTTTTAACGCGCTTCGCTTCGAGGGTGACCCTGATCCATCGTCGGGATCAGTTCCGGGCTTCGCAAGTTATGGTCGAGCGTGTGCGCCAGCATCCGAAAATCAACATCATCCTGGAAAGCGTGGTGGATGAGGTCTTGGATGTGGCGCGCGGAGAAGTGACCGGGCTGCGGCTCAAGCATGCGGTCAGCGGGGAATTGTCGGAACTGGCGGTGGCGGCGGTTTTCGTGGCCATTGGGCGGCGTCCCAACTCGCAGCCCTTTGCGGGGCAGGTGACCATGGATGAGCGGGGCTATATCATCACAGAGCAGACCCGCACCAACGTGCCGGGAGTTTGGGCTGCCGGGGATGTGCAGGATACGCGCTATCGGCAGGCGATCACAGCGGCCGCTTCGGGATGCATGGCGGCCCTAGCAGCGGAGCATTACTTGAAGGATGTCCTGCATGAATAAATGGCACCGCTTGCCTCAACACCTGCTGAGCTACCGCCGACTGATCGACTATGCCCGACCTTATTGGGGGCGGCTCTTACTGGGAAGTCTGTGCGGTATTTTATTTGCAGGATCCACCACCGGCCTCTTGGTCACGGCGCGGAAAGTGATCGAATATGTTTTTCAATATGCGGCCTTTTACCAAGTCATCATGGTGGCCATTCTGTTGCCGCTGCTGGCGGCTGGCCGCGGCCTGGGCCAGTTTTTGAGCGATTATCTCATCGAATGGGTCGGCAACCGCGTCGTCTTGGATATGCGCCTGCAGGTCTTCGCGCATCTGCAGGATTTATCGGCGGGCTTTTTCTCGAAAAGCAAGACAGGCGAATTGATCTCGCGAGCCATCAACGACACCATGATGATCGAACGTGCTGTTTCCGTGGTGATCGGTGATTTGGTTAAGCAGCCCTTCGTGCTCTTGGGTGCTGTGGGTATTTTGCTTTGGCTGGATTGGAAGCTGGCCCTGGCCAGCTTGGTGCTCTTTCCCATTTGCATCATACCTTTTGCCTTGTTTGGCCGCCGCGTGCGGCGCTATGCCCGCAATGTCCAGGAGCGCCTGGCCTCGCTGGTATCCATCATGCAGGAAACCCTGGTGGGCATTCGGATCGTCAAAGCTTTTGGCATGGAGCGTTATGAGTTGCAGCGTTTCGAAGCTCAGTGCCGCCTCTTTTTCGGGCGCTTGATGCAGGTCGTGCGCGATAAAGCCAGCATTGAGCCGCTGATCGTATTGATTTCTTTTGTGGGTCTGGCGCTGGTGCTGGTTTATGCCCGCTGGAGTCAAATGCCGGTACAGGATTTCCTTACTTTTGCCTTTGCGATGATGATGCTCTATGAACCGGTCAAGAAATTAAGCAAGATCCATGTGGTGATTCAACAGACTTCCGCCTCGGCCGATCGCATTTTCGAACTGTTGGATGCGCCCGTGCTCATAGCGGATCGTGCCGCTGCCGTCGCCTTTGCGGGGCCGGTGGAAAGCGTCCGCTTTGAGAAAGTGCGTTTTGCCTATGAGGCTCAAGATGTGTTGCATGATATTGACTTCAATGTGCCCCGCGGTCAGCGGGTGGCGATTGTGGGCAGTTCCGGGGCCGGCAAAACAACGCTGGTTAATCTATTGCTGCGTTTTTACGATGTCACCGCTGGGCGCATCCTGCTCAATGGAGAGGATATCCGCAACTTCACCTTGGCTTCTTTGCGTCAGCAAATCGGCATGGTGACGCAAGATACTTTTCTCTTCAACGATACGGTCTCGGCCAATATCGCCTATGGTCAAGCGGCAGCTTCGCGCGCGGCCATTGAACAGGCGGCCCAGCGTGCTCACGCCCATGAGTTCATCATCCAGATGCCGGCCGGCTATGACACCATCATTGGCGAGCGCGGCATCCGCCTTTCGGGTGGGCAGTGTCAGCGTCTGGCTATTGCGCGCGCCATTTTACGTAATCCGCCGATCCTAATTTTGGATGAAGCCACCAGCGCGCTGGATACGGAGTCGGAGCGGCAGGTGCAAGCGGCGTTGAATGAGCTCATGCGTGGGCGCACGGTTTTCGCCATTGCGCATCGGCTTTCCACGATCATGCATTGCGAGACTATCCTGGTGCTGGAACGCGGACGTATCGTGGAAGCGGGCACCCATGCGGCTCTCTTGGAGCGTAACGGCCTTTATCGCCGCCTGTATGATTTGCAGTTCAGCGACGCCCCTGATAAGCACTGAGCACATCTTTGATGTAGCGGCGGGTGCCGGGGTAGGTTATATCGTTCCAAAACTTGTTGGCATCGCCTTGATCCATTGCCGCCCAACGCAGGGCATTGGAATAGCCGGCATTGTATTCGGCTAGGGCGTAAGGCAGTGGGTTGGGCTTAGCGGACCAGCGTTGGAGTGCGCGGCTCAGATACCAGGTGCCAGCCTGGATATTGTTGTGCGGCTGGAACAACTCTTGCGCCGTCAAGCTCGGCCGGCCTTGGGCGGTTGCCCATTCGTCGGCGGCGATGCGGGTGACTTGCATCAGTCCAATTTCGCCCTGGCCCCCCAGGCACCGGGATTTGAAACGGCTTTCCTTCCAGATCACGGAACGGATCAGGCGGGCTTCCACCCCATAAAGACGGCTGGCTTCGGCGATGGCCCGGTCGTAAGCGTGCAGGTGCCCATAAAACCAGGCCCAGATCAGGAGGATACCCGTGAGGATGATGATCATCATCCAGCGCCAGAGCTGCCCTGCGGATAAGCTTGTACGACGCCAGCGCATGCTTTAAAGTCTGTATTAAGTAGGTTCATCTGTCAACTGGAAAGCCGGGCGGGAGCCTGGGCCGCTTAGCCTATCCGGCCTGCAGGCCATCTTTCGCCGTCGGATGAATGTTATGACTCGCCGAAGCCGCTATGATAAATCGCGCTGGCAACAGGAACGCGAACGTTTCCATTTGTCTCAGCAGCATCCTCTGCCGCCGGAGCCTGCGGGAGATATCCGGCAAGCTGTCCTGGATATTTTCACGCATATGCAGACGGAGGAGCGCAGTGCCTGGCGTCAACTGGAGCGCGAGTGGGCAAAATTAGTAGGGCCCGAAATAGCCAAGCATGCGCGCCCGGTGCGCTTGGAACAAAATGTACTCGTGGTAGGAGTGGATAGTTCCGTCTGGATGAATGAACTGATCCGCTATCAACAGAGCACCCTGCTGGTTCGCTGTCAGCAATGTCTGGGCCAGGAGCGGATTAAAGCCATTCGTTTCCAACCCGATGCCCGGCCGGCGCAGCCGCATTAAAGCTTGCGCCGGGCGGGGCTGGTGCCCACTGGCCCGTTGACAGGTCGGCGCCGATATGTTCTCATAAGCGCGTGATGACCCATGTATGAAATCAGCGTCCAATCTCATTTTTCCAGCGCACATCGCCTCAGGGGCTATAAGGGTGCCTGCCAGCAAGTTCACGGCCATAACTGGAAAGTTAAGGTTTTTTTGCGCGGCTCGCACACTGATTCCCTGGGCATGCTGATTGATTTTCGGAAGATCAAAACGAGCGTGCGTGGCGTCTTGCGAGAATTGGATCATCAGGATTTGAATTGTCTGCCAGCCTTTGCGCGGATCAATCCCACGGCGGAGAACCTGGCCCGGTATATTTACGATGCTTTATCCAAGCGCTTGCGTCGGCAAGCATGCTGCGTCCATCGCGTCTGGGTCAGCGAATCGCCGGGCACATCGGCCTGTTATTGGGAGGAGGACGCGGCTGATCAAGGTGCTCAGCGGCGCCAGCGGCCTGGTGCCAGGCAGCCCTAGTTGGCCGGGAACTTAGCGGCGCCGGTCCCCGCTGGTCAGGAGCGTTGCGCTCGAGTGGTTGAAGCTATGCAGGTTAAGATTTGCGAAACTTTCATCTCTATTCAGGGGGAATCTTCCCAGGCCGGGCGCCCCTGTTTTTTCATTCGTTTGGCTGGCTGCAATCTGCATTGCACTTATTGTGATACGGCTTATGCCGCGCGCACCGCCGGCCGGCCCCGATCGGTGAGCAGCCTACTGCAGGCTTTTCAGAAAACAAAATTGAATCTGGTCGCGGTGACCGGCGGCGAGCCGCTCATTCAGCTGGGCGTCATCGCCTTGCTGGAGCGCCTTCAAAAACATGGCACGGTCTTGGTGGAAACCAATGGCAGCCAGGATATCTCCCGCTTGCCCTCCGAGGTGATAGCCATTCTGGATATCAAGTGCCCTTCGAGTGGTGAAAGCCAGGCCATGGATTGGAAAAACCTGCGGCGCCTCCGCCGACAGGATGAAATCAAATTTGTGATCAGCGATCGTCACGATTATCTCTGGGCGCGGCGGCTGATCAAGGCGCAGCGCTTGGTGCAGCGCTGCGCCATGGTTTTGATGAGCCCCACCAGCGGGGTGCCGGGACAGCCACTGCCGCCAGCCACATTGGCAGACTGGATTCTGAAGGACCGCCTGCCGGTGCGCTTGAACCTTCAATTGCATCGCTATCTGTGGCCTGCCGCCACTCGCGGAGTATGATTTTATGAAGCCAGCTGTCATTTTACTGAGCGGTGGATTGGATTCCAGCACGCTCTTGCATTATATCAGCAAAAAACTGGGCTATACCGTGCTGGAAGCGCTCACCTTTCAGTACGGCCAGAAGCATGCCCGCGAGCTGCAATGCGCGGCCTGGCAGGCGCAGCACCTGCAGGTGCGACGACATCAGCTGATGGACTTGCAGGCCTTAGGGATCCTTTCCGCTGAGGCATCCTCTTTGACGGCCAGCACCATATCCGTGCCGGATCTAGCGGATTTATCTGCTGAGCAACGCGAGCAGCCCTCCACCTATGTGCCGCAGCGTAACCTGGTGCTCCTGGCTTTGGCGGCGGCTTACGCGGAATCTCTGGGCAGCGCCGTTGTTTTTTTTGGGGCGCATCTCCAGGATCAACATGGTTATTGGGATTGTACGCCTGCTTTCCTGGAGCGTCTCAATGCTGTCTTAGCCTTGAATCGCCGCTTGGCGGTGTGTTTACAGGCGCCTTTTATCCATATGAGCAAGGGCGAGATTGTCGCCCAGGGCCGCGTATTGGGCGTGGATTACGCTCAGACCTGGAGCTGTTATCGTGGAGGGGCCAGGGCTTGCGGCACTTGCCCGGCCTGCGTGGCGCGGCGCCAGGCCTTTGAGCAGAATAATATGCTCGACCCTCTCGATTATGATAAGCCCGCCGGCGCCCTTGGCCGCCGCGCGGATGGAGCGTAAACAGCACGCGCAATTTGGTTAAGCTAGACAACAGCACAAGACACAGCCAGTCAGGGAGGAGCAGCATGGTCAAATATTGGGAATATTCATCGCCGCTGAAACGCTATGCGGGCAATCCGATTTTGCGCGGCAAAGATTTGCCTTATCCGGCCAATAGCGTCTTCAATGCCGCCGTGACGCGCTATGCCGGACGTTATGTGGTGGTTTTTCGGACGGAGATGTATCACGGCCGCAGTTGCCTGGGCCAGGCTTGGAGCAAGGATGGTATCCACTGGGAGCCGGAGCCGCAGCCGATCCTCTGGCCAGCGGACAGGGAGCCTTGGGCCAGCCGCGAGTGCATGGGCATCTGGGATCCACGGCTGACCCAGATCGACGATACCTACTATCTCTGCTATGTGGCGGAAGGCGAACTGGGCAGTGCGGTGGCCATTGCTAGCACGCAGGATTTCAAGGGCTTCGAGCGCCTCAGCTATCCCTTTTATCCCGTCAATCGCAATGCTTGCCTGCTGCCGGAAAAATGGCACGGAGAATTCTTTATGTATCACCGGCCATCCGGGATGGGGCGCGATGGCATCTGGAGCGCCACCAGCCCGGACTTGGAGCTTTGGCATAACCATCGGCTCTGTCTTTTGCCACGCAGCTATACTTGGGATGATGTTAAGGCTGGTACGGGCGCCGTGCCCATCAAGACCGCCGCGGGCTGGTTGATGATCTATCACGGCGTGCGCCAACAGGCCGCCGGGCCCATCTATCGTATCGGCGCGGCGCTCTTTGATCTGGATGATCCCGCGCGCCTGATCGGCCGGAGTCGGCAGTGGCTTTTGCAGCCTGAGGAGCCTTATGAGTTCCAGGGCAATGTGGGCAATGTGGTTTTTCCTTGCGCAGCGCTCCTGGCCGCGGATGGCCAGGTAAAAATCTATTACGGGGCAGCCGATCAAAGCCTGTGCCTGGCCACCTGTTCCTTGGATGAACTGCTGGCCACGGTGCGTCCCGTTGGTGAGGATGACCCGGAGCTGCGTGGCATGTGAGTGGCGCCCCGCTCAGGCCTTAAAGCTTTCCATAATCCAACGCGAGAGTTCTTGTTCCGGCGCGTCGATCACGGCGCGGGTAATGAGGAAGGTCGTACGTTGGGTGGCGTTGGCCACCAGCTTCAGGCCATGCTGAAAATCCCTGAACTTAGCTTCACAGAGCGCGCGCATCGTTTTATCCTGAGCGATGCTCTGCTCCACCAAGGCTGCCATGGCATCCTCGCTAAAGGATAGCTCCAGGCCGTGAGCTGCCCGAAAACGGTGCGCGAAATGATCAATTTCATCCTTCAAAGTGTTGCGTTGCAAGAGTTGGTTGCGGAGCAGCAGTTCCTTGAGCGTCGCGCTGGGCGCGTGGATCGTCTCGGTATTGACCTCGAAGGATTTAATGGCTGTTGAAGGCAGCTCAAACTTGTAATCGCGAAAGACGCGTTCCAATACGGTCATCAATCCGCGTGCGCCGGTTTGTTCGGCATGCGCGCGCGTCGCAATTGCCCGCAGAGCTTCGGGGGTGATGGTGAACTCGATGCCATAACCGGCTAAGTCACGCCGATATTGGGCCAGGATGTTATCTTCTGAAAGCGTCAGAATTTTTTCCAGGTCGGCGGCGGTCAGGGCGTCGCAAGTGACGCGCACTGGCAGGCGGCCGATGAACTCGGGTTCAAAGCCGTTGGCGATGAAATCGCGCGTGTGCGCTCGGCGCAAAAAGTCAGCGGCCGCCAGGGTTTCGGTCTCAGCTGCGCCAAAGCCAATGGCCGCTGTTTGGAGCCGCCGCTGCACTTGCTCGGAGAGTTTATCGAAGACGCCGCTGACAATGAAAAGAATATGGCGCGTGTTGATCGTGCGGCGCGGGGTCTGGCCGGTGCGCTGCATCTGCAGCATGGCTTCCATCTGGCCCAGGAGATCGGTCTGGCTTTGCAGGGTCACCTCGGTTTCCTCCATGAGTTTGAGGAGATTAACTTGCACGCCGCGCCCGGAAACATCGCGCCCGGCCTGGCTGGTGGCGGCGATTTTATCGATTTCATCAATGTAGATTATGCCGTATTGCGCCAAATCCACATTGCCGTCAGCGGCCTTGACCAGATCGCGCACCAAATCTTCGACATCATGCCCGATGTAGCCAGTCTCAGAAAATTTAGTGGCGTCGGCCTTAACGAAGGGCACTCCAATCAAGCGGGCGATACAGCGCATCAGGAAGGTTTTTCCCACGCCGGTAGGGCCCAGCAGCAGGATATTCTGTTTGGCGTATTCCTTTTCGCGCCAGGCGGGATTTTCGAGGCACTGGCGCACATGGTTATAATGATCGCCGATGGCCACGGCGAGCACCTTTTTGGCCTCGGCCTGTTGAATGACAAAGCGATCCAGATAATCACGAATCTCACGGGGTTTGAGGTTGAAGGCTTGGATACGTTTTATTTTCTCGGCGCTGGCGTCGGGCTGCTCAGCTTGGGCGGTGCGGTCGCCGCCGGCGGGCGCCGGAGCGTGGTTGCCGAGGGGCATCATGGGGGCCTGGCGCAGCATGTCCTGGAACTGCTTCTGCCATTCTTCCATGGGATTTTGGGGTTTATCCTCGCTCATCTAGTCCGTGCTTTACCTTTCAGTAACAAGCTGTTCAGGTGGATGGACACTATAAGCCAAAGGTCGTCGCCCGGCAAGAGCTGATGCGTCTATTTGCTTGCCGCGCCGCGCCGACTATGTTATGAAAAAACTGCACCTTTTCAAGGAAAGACAGTGATTCTCTTAATTCTATGCGTGGCCTTGGTGATGGGAGTCTCGTTTCTGTGCTCCTTGACGGAAGCTTGCTTGTTTAGTCTTTCCGAGGCTGATCTGGCTCGTCTATCCGAACGGAAACCTTATCTGGCGGAAGTGATGCGTCAGCTCAAGGAGAATATCCAGAAGCCGACGGCTGCCATTCTGATCATCAATAATCTGGCCAATATTGTCGGCGCGGCCTTATCAGGCGCCGTTTTTGCCAGTCTTTTCGGCAGCCAGTGGGTGGGCTTGTTTTCTTTTATCCTGGCCTTGGCGATCATTCAGTGGGCGGAATATCTTCCGAAAACTCTGGGCGTTTTATATAAGCAACCGTTGGCAGCGGTGATTGCCCTGCCGCTGGCTTACGTGACCCGTGTTCTCAAGCCGCTGATCTTTGTGCTGGAATGGATCAATAGTCCTTTTCGAGGAGGTCATCGGCGTCGGGTGTCGACTGATACCCTAGGCGAAATCATCATGCTGACCCGCTTCGCCTCAATCAATAAGCTGATCTCGCGTGAACAGGTGGATATCGTGGCGCGCAGCATCCGGCTTTCGCAGTGTAAAGTGCAGGATATCATGGTAGCGCGTAATGAAATCAAGCACCTCTCCAACAGCATGTCCATGGCCGAGGCTCTGGTGGCCGCGCATGTTCATCATCATACCCGCTATCCCTTGATCGAAGGCACGGATCTTAACCGCACCCTGGGCTTTGTGAACTTCAAGGATATCGTCAGCGCCCTGCAGCTCAATCCCCTGGATCCTTCTCTCAAAAGCATCGCGCGGCCCTTGCTTGAAATCAAGGCCTCGCAATCGGTGACCTCGCTGTTGAAGGAATTAACGCGTGGCTATCAGCATATGGCGGTGGTCAAAGATGATGGCGGGCAGACGGTGGGCTTGGTGACCTTGGAAGATGTGATCGAGGAGATCGTCGGCGAGCTTGAGGATGAGTATGATAGCATTCCGGCCTATGTGTATCGTATCGCCGCCGACCGTTTTTTGGTCGGTGGCGGGATCAGCCTGGCCGGATTACAGGAGAAAACTGGCTTTCAGTTGCCGCTTAACTCCAGCAGCCTTAATGAATGGCTGGGGAGCTTAAGCGGCGCTAGCCCGAGCAACGAAATGCGCATACCCTATCAGGATCTGCTCTTCACCATCCGTCGCATGCGCCGCTCAAAAATCCATGAAGTTATCTTGGAAAAAAATACCGCTCAGCCGGCGCTGAATCAGCGCTCCGCGCCAGCCGGCCAGCGGGCCGCTGAGGAGGTAGCGTCGGAAAGATGAAGGGCTTGCCCATAACCCCTCCGCCGCGGATGGCGATTATGTTTTCGGCGTTGGTCGCTCCCGGGGCCGGGCAGTTCATGCAGCGGCGTTGGCTGGCCGGGGCCTTTTTTCTGACTGCTTTTCTGATTTGTCTGCTTTTTTTGTTGAGTGAAGTGCTGGTGCCCATGGTGGAGAATATCTTGATCAGCATCAAATTTGCTGAGCAGGCCACCACCTTACCGCTGGTGCCATTCCGAGTCGTGCGCATTGTGGGGTGGGGCGGGTTAGCGCTGCTGGTATATGTGAGTGGCCTGCTGGAGACAGTGCTGGTGCATCTGCGTCGGCGCCGGGCATGGACCCGCCAGCAAACACCAGCGGGGGGGCCGCGCCGCTTATGAATACGATCCAAACAGATTATCTGGTGATCGGCAGCGGCATAGCGGGCTTGCTCTCTGCGATTCATCTCAGCGCTCATGGTCGGGTTTGCCTGCTCACCAAGAAGGATAGCGCCGAGAGCAATACCAATTACGCCCAAGGCGGCATTGCTTGTGTGGTGACTTCGGATGATAGCTTCGCGGCGCATGTCCAAGATACCCTGACTGCCGGCGACGGACTCTGTGCCGAGCCGGTGGTGCGCTCCATCATCAGCGCCGGCCCGGAACGGATTGCGGAACTGGAACAGTTGGGTTTAAAATTTACCGAACGATCCGCCCCGACCGGCGCCGGCTATGATCTGGGCCGAGAGGGCGGGCATTCCTGCCGTCGTGTTTTACATTGCGGGGATATCACCGGGCGCGAGGTGGAACAGCTCTTATTGCGGCAGGTACGGGCGCGCCCCAAGATCGCGCTGCTGGAGCACTGTATGGTGATTGATCTGGTGACGACCGGCTGGCTCGGGCAGGAGCCACCCAACCGTTGTGTGGGATGCTACTTCCTGAATCAGCGCACGGGTGTTATCGGCGCCGTCTGCGCGCCCTTTACGGTGCTGGCCAGCGGGGGTGGTGGCAAAGTCTATCTGTATACCAGCAATCCCGATATTGCCACCGGCGATGGTCTGGCCCTGGCCTGGCGCGCCGGGGTGCCGATCAAGAACCTGGAGTTCATCCAATTTCATCCCACCTGCCTCTATCATCCCGAAGCCAAATCATTCTTGATCAGCGAGGCGGTGCGTGGCGAAGGCGCCCGGCTCGTTAATGCTCAAGGGCAGTCTTTCATGGAGCAATATGATGCGCGCGGCGCACTGGCGCCCCGCGATATCGTGGCCCGCGCCATCGACCATGAGATGAAGCTCAGTGGCGCGCGTTGTGTCTACTTGGATATCCGCCATCAACCGGCGGCCTTTCTGCGGCGGCGCTTTCCTAATATTTATCAGACCTGCTTGAATTTTGGCTTTGACATGGCCCGCGATCTCATCCCGGTGGTGCCGGCGGCGCATTATTTCTGCGGAGGGGTCCAAGCCAGCATCGAAGGCGTTACGGCGCTCGCGGGCCTTTTCGCCTGCGGAGAGGTTGCTTGCACCGGCTTGCACGGTGCCAATCGTTTGGCCAGCAATTCACTGCTCGAGGCCTTGGTTTGTGCCCAGGCCCTGGCGCGCCATCTGGCTGCTCAGCCGAAGAGCATGCCAGCGCTATCCATTCCGCCTTGGAAATCCGGACGGGCGGTACCCAGCGATGAAGTGGTGATGATCACGCATAATTGGAATGAGGTGCGCACTTGCATGTGGGATTACGTTGGGGTGGTACGGACCAATAAACGCTTGGAGCGCGCCGCGCGGCGCATTCGCAACTTGCGCCAGGAGATCCATCAATATTATCACGATTTCCTGGTGACCGACGATATTCTTGAGCTGCGTAATATTGCCACCGTGGCCGAATTGATCATTCGTTCGGCGGCGCAGCGCCATGAAAGCCGTGGTTTGCATTATACCTTGGATTATCCTCATAAATTGGCCCAGGCTCAAGATACCCTTATTTGTGATCCCCCCGGCAATTCCCGGGATGGGGGTGCTGTTTAAAGGCTGGTGGGTGATGATTCATCTTGCATGGTCGGCAAAAACTGGTATATACAAGCCAGAAGTTTCTATGCTGGCACCGGATGGAGGCGGCGATGGGTAGCATATTCGAAGCATGGGTCCGCAGGGGCTTATTGATCGGCTGGCTGGTCGGTGGCGTTATGCTCGCTACCGGCTGTGGCCCGCAAGCGGCCAAGCTGGATCTGGCTGAGATCCAGGATCCCTTGATCAGAAAAGCCAAGGCCAAGCAGGACCAGGGCGATTACGAGGGCGCTTTACGCAGTCTGCGCCAGGCTTTGGATAAGCGCCCGCGCCTGGCTCAAGCCCATCTGGATACCGGTTTGCTCTATGATAATTATAAAAAAGATTATCTCGCCGCCATCTATCATTATCAGCGCTACCTCGAGCTGCGCCCGGATACGGAAAAAAAGGGTATGCTTGAGGATCTGATTCGCAAAGCCAAGATGTCTTACGTGGCTTCCTTCGCCGACCAGTTGCCGGGCCATGCCGATACGTTTCGGTCATTGAAAGAGGAGAATCTGCGTTTGAAAAAGGATTTGCAGGTGGTGCGCGCTAACTTGGCCCAACAGATGCTGCCGCCCGCCGGCCGGGCGGGCGCCGCGGCGCCAGGCTCCCAGCATACTGGCGGGGAACTCGGCTCCTCGCTCTATCGGGTTCAACCAAACGAAACCTTGTCCGCGATTGCCGCCAAGGTCTATCAGGATCCCAACCAGTGGTCGAAAATTTTTGAGGCCAATCGCGGATCCCTGGCCAGTCCGGAGAAACTGCGTGTTGGGCAGGAATTGATCATTCCTCAATGAGCCGTCGATCAACGCTATGGTATAATGTGCTGGCGCGGCCCGACTGGGTGCCCATGGCAAGATAATAACAGAGGAGGCGAAAGATGAGCGGTAAGGATTTTTTCGATGATGATTTGATTCAAAGGCGGGATGCGGTGCACGAAGTTAAAATGGGGCCGGGCCAGGATATGAGTGGGGCTGCTAATGTGCCGTCATCAGAGGCGGTGCCCGTGCAGGATCTTGATCTGATACCTTTGACGCAGCGCAAGGAGGAGCTCAACGGTCAGATGGCTTCCAAGCTGGATGAATTGGAGCGTTTGCGTTCTCGTCAGGAAGCTCTGGAGCATGAGAAGAGCGCGCTGGAACATCTGCGCAGCAACCAGGAAAAATACGAAACTGGCAAACGAGAGATGATCGATCGTTTCGAGCAAAGTTTAGTGGCTCTGGAGCGCGAGAGCATCTTATTGCAGCAGCGCCTGGAATTGCTGGCGGATACGGAAAGGCGTTTCAAGGACCTGCTGACCGAGTTGCGCGCCTTCAATGAAGAGCAATGGCCAGCGGAAAGTTCCGGATTCCGGGAGACCTTAACCAAAGCTTTGGCGGTGATTGATAATACTCGCAAAGAATACAATAAGGCCGTGGCTCGCGTGGAAGTGTTACGGGAAAACCAGTCCGTCTCCCAAGGTGCCAAGCCGCTTTTCTATGATGAGATGCAGATGCACCCAGCCCCGCAGCGTACTTTTGGCGATTGGCTTAAAATCGGGGTGGCTGTCAGTTTCCCGGTGGCCTTGATGTTAGCGGCACTGATCGGAGTGCTGCTTTATAAATTATATTAAACGCCCCGGCGCCGGGATGGGCCGGCACAACATCTAAACGTGGAATTCAGGGATGGCTTTTAAGCGTAAAACAAGTTCGCCGCTCGATCGCCGCCTTCAGGGGTTGCATAAGGAGCTGAATCGCGTCGGGCGGGATATCAAAGTGGCGCGGCGTTCCAGTCCCTTGTCCAGCCGGCCGGCGGTGCGCCCGGCGGCCAGTGCGGCGCGTACGGCTGAGCCCCTGGCGCCGGGTAAGGTCAGTGGGTCGCCGGCCGCCAGCGGCATAGCCTCTCGGAAAACGGATGAGCTTTTTCCTGATCTGCCGGGCGCCAGTGGGGTGTCGCTCAACGAGCCCCTGACCCAGCCCCGCAGTGGACGCGATAAATTCGCGCATTATTTTATGGCGGGCCATTTCCCCAACTTACGGCCATCGCGCCAGGAAGGGCGTGTCTTGCGGAATAAGGCCATTGTTATGTTGCTAGCGGCGACGGCCTTGCTGGCTTGGGTCTTATATTATTTGCGCAGTCATTAAAGCCTTGGATTCATCATCGAGGGGAGCAAGAATATGAAAGCTATGGGATGCGCGTGTATGTTGGTGACCGCTTCGCTGGTCATGGCGGCCGAGCCTTTGCGGGTGGCCTTGCTGGATTTTGAAAACCAGGCGAGCCTGCCTGCCCATACCAGTGTGGTGGGTGGCCTGTCGCCCGGAGATTTGGCCGCTAAGGGTATTTGGGCCTTGAGTGCCGCCCTGGCCAATGAACCCTCCTATGTCCTGATCGATCGCCGCGACTTCATCAATCAGTTGCAATCGTTATCCCTAACCGATAATGATAAGAAAACGATGCGCCAACCTTCTTTCCTGCAGGCGGCGCAGGCGCTCAATGCGGATCTTGTGCTGCGTGGTATTTTGCTGAGCTATGCTCCAGGCAAAGAGTTGGTTAACCAGGGCGGCTATAAGACCGAATTCCAAACCCTGGCCCTGCGCGTGGCCTTGCAAGCGCTGAACACTCGCGATGGCACCATTATCGCCGCCGTGGATGGCGCTGCCAGTCGCAGTTTTCGTCAAACGGAAGCGCAGCAGACGGTGGTTGGCGAGGATGACCTGGTGCAGTTGTTAGAGGCGGCTCTGGCCAAGGCCTTGCCGGCCTTAAACGAAAAGCTGCAGCTGAGCCTGGCCTTGCAGAGCAGCCGTACGCAGGTCAAGCTTTCGATCAGCGCCGGCGCCGCTGATCCGGCTCTGGTGGAGATCGATGGCCTGCTGATCGGTAGTACGCCCCTCAAGGATTTTCGTCTCTATACCGGCGATCATCTGATCACCATTGGCAAGGCTGGCTATCAGGATATCAGTAAGCATATCATGCTCCGTGCCGATACTGAGATTGAGGTGCCGCTCTTCCGCACCAAGTTATCGGCTGAGGAAACGAAAGAGATTTTGGATAAAGCACGCCTCAATGTGCTGGTGGGCAGTGGGGGCGTTGAGCCGGCTTGGATCATCAATACGGTTGAGCCGATACAATGAAGCCGGTTTTCTGATCCCGTGCTGATCAGCGGCCCATCCTCTCAGGGGAACAGGTCGCGGCAGAAAGTGAAGTAAATCTTGCCGCGCCGTGCCAGGGGGCGTCCCAGCTCTCTGGCGCCCAGCGTGCGCTGGGCGCCATCCTTAAAAATCACCTTCAGTTCTTCTGGATTAGCGGGGCAGGGCAGCCGGGCCACCTCCAGCCATAAGGGCAGGGTTTCCCAGCGCCGGGTATCGGGTCTTTCCATGGAAAATAAGAGCAGCTCCGTGAAAAAGCCCAGGGAATCGCTCTGTTGTTTAACGGCCTGAGCCACGCCAACTTTTACGGCCATACGCGTGGTTGTTTTGGCCAATTCGATCAGAGCGGTTCTCTGGGCGGTATCGGCGATGAGCTGGGCGGTATTGTCCAAAGGATAGCTGCGCCCCAGATAATCTTGGGCATGATAAATTTCCGCGTAAGGTGCCTTATCCCTGGCCAGGCCTGATCCGGCCTGGTGCAAGCCGCGCGGGCTGCGCCCGATGAGCACGAAGCACACCAGCTCGCAGGGCCAGTCCTTCCTGGCAGGGATGGGGAGGGTTGCGGGCGCGTCGCGGAAACTGAGCTGACCAGATTTTTCCTCAAGCAGGAGCTCCGGCCGCAGCTGGGCCGCCGTCTTATATTGGATGGCCGCATTGCCTCTATCATTGATCATTTCCAAGCAAAAACCGGCCATATAACGGCCGTAAGGTATATCTGGAAAGCCATCGTTATTATCCAGATGGCGGATGATGTTGCGTGCGCAGATGGCCGCGTAATCCCAGTTATGCTGGGCCAGATAGTTTTTAGCAAGAAAAGCGAAGAGGAGCGTGCGTTCAAAGGGTTCTCCGCGGAAGGAGAGCACCAAGTCATTAGCCAGCAAGCTGGCCGCGCCTTGCGAAACGCTGTATGTTTCCAGCAGCTCATCCTTATCGACCGCTTTGCGCCAGTCTTGGGAGCTCGTTTCATAGTCCTGCAAACTCTGGCTGATCATGCCGCGTTCCATCAGATAGAGAATGGTGTCTTTATCATCCTCAGGAATAATGGCTAGCTCCTGCTCCGCTTGCAGCAGGCGCCCGGCATAGAAGTGATCGCGAGCCGATTGCAGCGGCGGGGTGGCGCAGCCTCCCAGTAAGATCAGGAGGAGCGCCGCGCCCAGCCCACGCCAAGCCTGGTTGCGCCAGTCGGAGATGGCTAGTGTAGGGCTCATTCCCGCTGCATTGGCGTATTTACCAGCCAATCAAAGGCTTACGCGCCTCGCGCGCAAATTCCTTGGTGGTGGACCAAGCCATAATGCCCGTTTCCAGGTCGGTGATATCAAAGGTGAGTTGATAATAAACCAATTCCGATTTGGAGACGCGGACTTGGCGACCGGTTTCCTTTTGCATTTCCACCAGAGCGCCGGTCATCATATAGCGAGCACCCAACTGTTTACCGATCGCCGTGCGGGTTGTATCGGTGGCATGCGCTGCCTGATAGCCCTGTTCCTGGAGCAGTTCCTGGCGGCGACTTTCATTGACGAAGCGAATCTTGCTGGTCTGCATCAGGGTGGTCCGGATACGATCGGTGAGGGCCTGAGTATCCACAAAGGTGGTGGTGCGCGGTTGCACGCCATAGATGATCATAATGGGATTGCCCGGCAGCTCCTGCAGGAAAGCGCTGGCGGCTATTTCGGCGGCGATCTGTTCGCTGAGCTTGCGCAGATCTTGCGGCCCATAGGTGGCATCGAGGGCCCGCATGTTGGCCACATCACTTTCTTGGATTTTGGTGCGGAACATGGCGCAGCCACTCAAACCCCATACACTGACGCCCAGCAAAACCATCAGAACTATTCGCGCGCCGGTATACATGTGCCGCTCCTTTCCTCAGCTTGGTTTAATTAGCGTTTTAACGCCTGGTAGTGTGTGCCAAGCATGCTGCCTTATCCGCCGCTCGAAGTCAAGGTTTTTGCCTGTACGGCAGAATGGACCTAAACTGTTGCCATCGGACAGTCGTTTTGCGGGTGGTAGGCAATATAGTCTTGACGGCGTGGCCTTAAATGGTTTATGCTTTCCAATAAAGAATGGGAATTGGAATACACGGCACAAAAAGGAGGCACCATGACCACCCCAGCGCTCAGTAGCGAAAAGATAACCGAGGCCTTGAAGCTTCTCGAGGAAGCGGCCCGCGATAAGAAGGTGGAGCTCAGCCGTTTGATGAGCAATAAATATGCCCATCTCAAAGACGTGGTGGCCGATGCCGAACACGACATCAAAGAATCCTTGGTCATTGCCAAAAAACGTGCGGCCGATGCCTTGGCCAAAGCCACCGATATCGGCGAAAAACGCGCCAAGGAACTCGCCGAGGAGTTGGATGAGCATGTGCATGAAAATCCTTGGCCTTATATTGGTGGCGTAGCCCTAGCTGCGTTGTTGATCGGATATATCCTGGGCCGTAAATGAGCGGCTCGCTTATTGCGGAGAGTGCATGCAGCGCATCCTGAAAGCTTTGCTATCGGCCACAGCCTGGGGCATGGTCAGCTCCTATCGGCGCTTATCCCTTGATTTGTTGAAGGTGCGTGCGGCCACGGCTTATGTCCAGGGGGTGCAGACAGTGCGGCGCTGGTGGATTGGCGCCATTTTGCTGGCGGCGGTGCTGCTGCTCTTGGCGATGGGCTTTGTCTTGATTCACGTTGGCTTGTTCCTCTGGGTGCCTTGGGCGCTGGCCACCAAAGCTATGCTCTTATGCGTGCTGGGTCTTGTGTATATGGGGCTAGCATTGATCATCCTTTTGCATTGCTGTGCGGAAAAGACCTGGATGCGCGGCTCGCATGCCGATCAGTTGGTGGCCAAAACTACGCATCAACCATAGCCGCCCGCCGCATTGCTCCCTGCTAACCCTGGTATTCCCCTGACGACAGTTCGCACTTGATCTTTTCGTCGGCAGCTGCTAAGCCCTATGCCGTTGGCATGCGCCCCGCGCCGCGCGGGGCTAATGAAAGGTTGAAAATGACGGCGCAAATCATTGATGGCCGACGGATAGCCGCCGATATCCAGGCCGAGCTAAAAAAACAGATTCTGCAGTTGCAGGCCCAGGGTATCGTGCCGGGGTTGGGGGTGATTCTGGTCGGTGCTGATCCCGCTTCCCAATCCTATGTCCTGGCCAAGGGCAAGGCCTGCCGGAATATTGGCATCCATTCCGTCGACCAGCGTCTGCCGGCGACGATCACGGCCAGCGAATTAAACGCGCATATTCAGCGCATGAATGCCGATCCTCGCTTGCACGGCATTTTGGTACAACTACCGCTTCCCGGGCATCTATCAGCCGCGGAAATCCTGCTGGCCATTGATCCGCAAAAAGATGTGGATGGCTTTCATCCCTTGAATGTGGGGCGCCTGCTGTTAGGGCAGGAGACCTTTTGGCCCTGTACGCCGCATGGCGTTATTCAGCTACTGGTGCGTTCCGGCGTGCAGTTATCAGGGGCTCATGTGGTGGTGGTGGGGCGCAGCGCCATTGTGGGCAAGCCCCTGGCTAATATTCTGGCTCAAAAAACAAGCAGCACCAATGCCACGGTGACCCTCTGCCATACCGGCACGCGGGATATCGGCTATTTCACCCGCCAGGCGGATGTGATCGTGGCGGCCCTGGGTCGCCCGCGTGCGATTACCGCCGACATGGTCAAGGAGGGCGCGGTGGTGATTGATGTGGGCATCAATCGTATCCCGGATGCCTCGCGATCCAGTGGCTGGCGTTTGGTTGGCGATGTGGATTTTGATACGGTGCAGCACAAAGCCAGCTTGATTACGCCGGTCCCCGGCGGCGTGGGGCCCATGACCATCGCCATGCTGCTCTACAACACGGTGATCTCCGCTCAGCGCCGGGCGTCTGCTGGGCATCCGCTCAGCGCGGGATCCGCTCCCTCATAACAGGAAGGACGGTATAGCGTATTATTATGGCAACTCAGCAATATAAGACAGGCAGTCAACTGGAGAAGCTCTTGGTGGCCGGAGAGTTTGTGGTGACCGCCGAGCTGGGGCCGCCTAAAAGCGCGGATCTGGCAGCGTTGCAAGCCAAGATCGAGAGTTTGCGCGGTTATGCCGATGCCGTCAATGTCACCGATAATCAAGCGGCAACCGTACGCGTAGCTAGCATGGCTGTGGCTCGCCTGCTGGTGGAGCAGGGGTTGGAGCCGGTGATGCAGATGACCTGCCGGGATCGCAATCGTTTGGCCTTGCAAGCCGATATATTGGGGGCCTATGTGTTGGGCATCCGTAACCTGCTGTGTTTGACCGGTGATCATCCTCGCGTTGGCAACCATCCCACGGCCGCCGCCGTTTACGATCTGGATGCCCTGCAACTGATCCAGCTGACCAAAAACATGCGCGATCGAAAAATTTTTGCCAATGCCGAAGAGATCCGCAATTCCGCCAAAGAGGAGATCTTGGAGCCGCGCATGTTCATTGGCGCGGCCGCTAATCCTTTCGCTGAGCCCCTGGAACTGCAGATCGATATTTTGGAGAAGAAAATCGCTGCCGGGGCGGATTTTATTCAAACTCAGTGTGTTTATGATATCGATCGTTTTCAGCATTGGTTGGAGCAGGTGCGCGCTCGTGGCCTGCATCAGCGGGTGCGGATCTTGGCCGGCCTGACGCCCCTGAAGAGCGTGGGCATGGCCAAGTATATGCGCGATAAGGTGCCCGGCATCATCTTGCCGCCGGCCTTCATCGCGCGCTTGGAACGCTCCTCCGATCCTCAGGCTGAGGGCATCCAGTTGTGTTTGGAGCAGATTGCCCAGCTGCGCCGCGTGGAGGGCTTGGCGGGCATACACCTGATGGCCATTGGCTGGGAACATCGGGTGGCGGAGATCATCAAGCCAGCCGGACTCTGGCCGCGGCCGGCGCCTCGTTGAAAGGGGCTCCTCTTCCCTGGGGCGTGGGCCTAAAATTGAAAGATCACCTGCCTGGCACCGGGGCATAGCGCATAGGCGATGCCCACGCCTGCGGTCGGCTGGAGCACAGCTCCCGTGACCTGTTGCGGCGCCCTATCATGAATGAGCCTCAGCCGGAGGGAGGGATGAGTGCCCGGCGGCACATCCAGGGTCAGCGTCAAAGTCTGTTGTGCTTCATCCCAGCTGCAACCCTGAAATTGAGCGCTGGTCGGAATCAATAATTTGGGGTGCGTGGCTTGCAGGTAGAGCAGGAGTATATCCGCGGCGAGCTCATCCAGATGCACCAGCTCCAGCAGCCGCTCGAGGGGCGCCCGCATGATCCAGGCCTCGATGATCAGGTAATCATAGAGCAGGTAGAAGAGCGAATGCGATGGGTCTATGGGATGTGTTTCCGAAGGACCTCGTCCCTGCGCGTCGCGGGTATAGCGCTGGTTCCAATGCGGCAAGACGCGAGGCAATAAAACAGCGTTATTATGCTGGAGCTCCTGGCGTAGCGCGGGGCGCGATAGCGCCGCCACCAGATATTCCGGCACGCCAATGCCCAGGGCGGCATTGCCACAGGGCACATTGGCATCCAGCAGTAAGCCGTAGCTTTCGCGGTCGCAGACGCTTTTCACGATCGCATCCTCGGCCGTGAGCCCTGGCATGAGGCGCGGCCGCACGCCGCATTCCAGAGCATATTCTTTAAGCCGCACGACGGCATCTCGTAGGGCCACATGCTGGAGCAGATAATATTCGGCTTCCTCGGCCAGTTCGATTTTTCCCAGCTCCCGTGCCAGGCGCGCAAAACCAATTAAGCCTTGCACGGCGTAAAACAGACCATCCAGCCAGCGATTATTGCGTTGCAGATCGCACCAGCCGCTGAGAATGGCCCAATCCATATAAATTCGGTAGTAAGCGAACTGTCCTTCCAGGATGGGAAAGACACGGTTCAGCCAGGCGGGATCACGCCCTTGATAATAGATCTTATTCCAAACGCCGGCCAGCAATTGCCCGCTGTACCAATCCCAGTCTACGGTGTTGTGTGGATTGCTCCAGATATCCTTTTGGCCCAACCAGGTGCGCCCGGTCACTGGTTCAACCAGTTCGCAGAATTCTTCAGGCTGCAGGTTGGGCACGCCCACGCCAATATATTCCCAGAGCGCTTGGCGTGTCGGCGCATCCACCGCCCAGGCGGCCGGGGCCGTCGCGCGGTAGTTGGCAAAGCAGTCCTGTACATTGGTGCGTTGAAAAGTATGGTCGCCGTGGAAGGTTAGATTGGGCGCCAGCAAGTATTGACGCATGCGTTTCCGGATAGGCTCACAGCGGGGATCGTTCTGGATGCTGAGCGGGGCCAAAGTGTGGCTGACCCAATGCTCGCGCGGCAGGCGGATGGTCCAGGCGGCGGCCTTAACAAAGCGTTGCCGGTAATAGCGCACATCCAGGGAGTAGGGCTCTGGCTCAGGCGTGATGCGCAGGGGATGATCAACATCTTTTTCCAGCAGTCGGCATAGCACCGGAGGAATCGGCAGGAGGGGTTGAGGGTCTATTTGCCAATCGTTATCGTTCCAGCGCCAATGATCCGCCGATTGCTGGATGTAGAGGTGCTGTTCATCGAAACGATAACGATCGCGAATCGTCCGGGGATAGCAGAGCAAGCGCGGTGCCCAGGCCCGTGTTTCTTGAATCAACTGGTGGCAAGCCGAGCCGGCTTGGCGTTCGAGTTCCGCCCAGGTTGACCCAGCACTCAGTTCGGCCGCTAAACCGCGTGGCGGTGTTTTGATGCCGTAGGGCGCGGAGATAATTACGGCCTCGGCCGCTTGGGGGAAGTGAAACTCCAGGCAGCGGGCCACTTGAATCACGCGTTCCGGATGGCGTTGAAAAGTGAGCTGCAAGATTGCTGAGTTGAGAGAGCCGAAGGCCAGCAACATCCAGGGCTCGCGCAGCTCGCCATCGCGTTGGCGATCATATAGCCAATCCTGCCGTGGCAGTTCCGGATGCACCTGCCGGGCCTGTCGTCTTAAGCTGTGTAAGCCCTTGCGAGTGGGACATATCAGCCAGCTATGCCAGAGCTTTTCACCATATAAACGCAGGCGGTTTTGATGGCTGAGGATGAGGCGCGCTGGCCAAGCCTGAGAATCATAGATGGTGGCCTCAACCTGTTCGCGGCCCTCTTCCACAAAGCGGAGCTCGCTGGTGCGCAATGTCCAATCGGCTGTCTCATGGACCGCGCAGGGATGTTCGGGCAAGTAACGGATAAATTCAACTTCAGCCCGGCCCCTTTCCGCCTGAGCATAAAGGGCCAGGCTATCGGCGGTCCAAAGGGGAAAGCCCACGCGTGGGCGCCGCACACCAGCACAGCCGCCGCAGCGGCCAATGGCGGTACGGTGTAGGCCTTCGCGCCAGGTCATGGTCTGCCCCAGGGTAGGAGGAGGGGCTTAGCGAGCCGCGCCTTCAGCATTTGCGGCTGGCGGCTTCCTTGATCAGGTTTAATGCGATCACCTCGCGTTGGATCTGATTGGTGCCCTCGTAGATCTGGGTTATCTTGGCATCCCGCATCATTTTTTCGACGGGGTATTCCTTCATGTAACCATAGCCGCCAAAGATCTGCACGGCATCGGTGGTGACGCGCATGGCGGTATCCGAGGCGAATAGTTTGCACATGGCCGATATTTTGGCGACATCCTTGGCGCCGCTATCAATATAACGGGCGGCGGCATAAACCATGGCGCGCGCCGCTTCCACCTGAGTGGCCATATCGGCCAGCATGAATTGAACGCCTTGAAATGCGCTGATGGGCTGGCCGAACTGGCGGCGCTGGCGGCTGTAATGTACGGCTTCGTCCAGGGCGCCGGCGGCGATGCCCAATGCTTGCGCGGCGACTCCGGGGCGCGACATATCGAGGGTTTTCATGGTCACGATGAAGCCCATGCCTTCGCGGGCTAAAAGGTTGGCGCGCGGCACGCGGCAATCCTGAAAAATAAGCTCGCGGGTGGCCGAGGCGCGAATGCCCATTTTATTTTCTTTTTTGCCGAAGCTGAATCCAGGGGTGCCTTTCTCCACGATAAAAGCGCTGGCGCCCCGCGCCCCGCGCGCTTTATCAGTCTTGGCGATCACGGTGTAGATTTCAGCTTCGCCGCCGTTGGTGATCCATTGTTTGGTGCCGTTGAGGATGTAATGATCTCCATCCCGCTGGGCGGTGGTGGCGATGGCGCCGGCGTCGCTGCCGGCATCGGCCTCGGTTAAACCAAAAGCCGCCAGGGCCTGACCTTGGGCTATGCGCGGCAGATATTTTTGTTTCTGCTCGTCATTGCCATGTAAGATGATGGGGAAGGTTCCCAGGGCGGTTGCCGCCACGCTCAAGGCGATACCGCTGCATACCTTAGAAAGCTCTTCCACGGCCACACAAAGATCCATGACGCCTCCGCCCAGGCCACCGTACTTTTCATCGATGTAGAGCCCGCAGAGATCGGCTTGCGCAAAAACCTTCAACATCTCGTGAGGGAATTCGCCGCTTTCATCATAATGCGCGCGCACGGGTTTGAGCTTCTCGTGGGCGATTTGGCGGCACAAATCTCGAATCATCACTTGTTGTTCGGTCAGTCCGTAATCCATGATTGCTCCTTAATGCGTTACCTGGGCGATAAAAGGCATCATTGTATATGCGCCGGCCAGGATGTCAAATGTGATTTCCTCTTGAGATTTAGCTTGAACGCCGGGCGGGAAGTGCTATCGTGCCCTGCCTGTAGCGCGATGTTTTTTTAAGGGGATAAGGGTGGGATATCATGGAGGAAAGAGCCATAGGCCTTGGATTGCTGGGGTTTGGCACCGTGGGCTCGGGCGTGGTGCAGGCCCTGCAGACTAACGGCGCTTTGCTTGAAAAGCGGGCGGGGATCAAGCTGGCTTTACGCCAAGTGGCCGATTTGGACCCGGAGCGCGATCGCGGCATTCAGCTGCCCCCGGGACTGCTCACGCGCGATGCGGCCGCGGTTGTGGCCAATCCGGAAGTGGATTTGGTGATCGAGCTCATCGGCGGGGTGGGGCCGGCGCGGGCGCTGGTGCAACAGGCCTTGCGTCTGGGCAAACCGGTTATCACGGCCAACAAAGCTTTGCTGGCCGAACACGGCGCCGAAATCTTTCAATTGGCGGAAGAGCATCAAACCAATGTGTTTTTTGAAGCCAGCGTCGGTGGCGGCATTCCCTTGATCAGGACTCTCAAGGAGGGCTTGGTTGCCAACCGCATCCTGCGCATCCATGGCATCCTCAATGGGACTTGCAATTATATTCTGACGCGGATGGAGCGCGATCGTTTTACCTTCGAGCGCGCCTTGCGGGACGCTCAAAAAGCCGGCTATGCCGAGGCTGAACCGGCCTTGGATATTGACGGCATTGATACCGCCCACAAGGCGGTGATCTTGGCCTCCCTGGCCTATGGTTTCCATGTGCCGATGAAGGCCGTGGCCGTGGAGGGCATCCGCGGATTCAATGCGCTGGATATCGCCTATGCGCTCGACCTGGGCTATTGCATTAAAATGTTGGCCGTGATCAAGGAAATTGATGGGGCGGTGGAGATCAGGGTTCATCCGACCCTCGTGCCGGCTGGCCATATCATCGCTTCGGTCAGCGGCGTCTTTAATGCTGTTCTGATCGAGGGCGATCAAACGGGCGAGATTTTGTGCTATGGGCAGGGGGCCGGGAAGCAGCCTTCGGCCAGTGCGGTGCTGAGCGATGTGGTCGATGCGGCGCGCAGCCTGGTGGGCCGCGGGGCGCGGCATATGCCAGGCTTTATTCGCCATAATCATGCCGGGCGCCTGCGCGAAATTGGCGAGAGCGAAGTGCGTTATTATCTGCGCTTGACCTTGCTCGATAAACCGGGGGTATTTGGACAGATCGGCGCCGTCCTGGGCCGGCATGGTATCAGCATCGCCTCCTTGCTGCAAAAGGAGGAACAATCGGGTCGGCATGTGCCGATCATCATCATCACCCATCGCGGGCCGGAAAAAGCTTTTAGCGCGGCGCTGAGCGAAATTGACGCTCTGCCCAGCGTTGGCGCCAAGACCGTGCGTCTGCGCATAGAGGATTTTTAATCGGGGAGCTCTGGGAAAGGCAACATCAGATGGGATTAGTGGTGCAGAAATATGGCGGGAGTTCCGTGGCGAATCCCGAGTGCATCCAAAAGGTGGCGCAGCGTATCCTGGCCACGCGCCGCCGCGGCAATGCGGTGGTGGTGGTGGTCAGTGCTATGGGCGATACCACCGATGATCTGATCAAATTAGCGCATCGCGTGAGCGCCAGCCCCAGTGATCGTGAGCTGGATATGCTTATGGCCACCGGCGAGCAGGTTTCCGTGGCCCTGCTGGCCATGGCCCTGAATGCCAAAGGCGCTCAGGCGGTTTCCTTGACTGGACCGCAGGCGGGTATTTTAACGGATGCTAAGCATCGCAAAGCTAAAATCACAGAGATCCTTCCCCAGCGCATTCGCCAGCATTTAAGAAAAGGACGCATTGTGATCGTAGCCGGGTTTCAGGGCTTGACTCCCGCCAATGATATTGCCACCCTGGGTCGGGGCGGATCGGACACCACGGCGGTGGCCTTGGCGGCCGCCTTGAAGGCCGATCGTTGCCAGATTTTTACCGATGTTGCCGGGGTCTATTCGGCCGATCCGCGTATTGTGCCCCAGGCGCGTAAACTCGATGAAATCGCCTATGATGAAATGCTCGAGCTGGCTAGCCTGGGAGCGCGGGTGTTGATGTCACGTGCGGTGGAATTTGCCAAAAAATACGGGGTGGAACTGGAAGTTCTTTCCTGTTTCACTCACGCCCGGGGAACCCTGATCAAAAATGAGGTGCAAAGCATGGAAAATGTGGTGGTGCGTGGGGTGTCGGTGGATAAGGAACAGGCAAAATTGACGCTTTCCGGCCTGCCGGATAAACCTGGGGTGGCGGCGCGGCTCTTCGGTAAACTGGCCGGTGCCAGCATTAATATTGATATGATCGTGCAGAACGTCAGCGCGCGTGGCTTGGCCGATATCTCCTTTACGGTGCCTGCCGAAGATATCGCACAGGCGCGGCAGGTCATTCGGGATGCCATGCGGACGATGCGGATCAAAGCCATTAAGGTGAGCGAGGAGATCGCTAAGGTAAGCATCGTGGGCGTGGGCATGCGCGGGCATTCCGGCGTGGCCTTCCGTATGTTCAAGACCCTGGCGGCCGAGGGCATAAATATCTTGATGATTTCCACTTCGGAAATCAAAGTATCGGTATTGATCGAAAAATCCAAGGCCGATCGAGCCATGCAGGCTTTGCATAAGGAATTTGGCTTGGACCGCCGCCGCCGGGCAGCGCGGCCTTAATCTGGCTATGGCACGCCTACTAAGCGGGAGAGGCCCATGAAAAAAATCCAAATCTATGATACCACTTTGCGTGACGGCATGCAGGGGGAGGGCATCTCGCTGTCCAGCGCGGGCAAGATTCGCCTGGCGCTGAAGCTCGATGAATATGGCATTGATTTCATCGAAGGCGGTTTTGCGGCCTCTAATCCCAAGGATATGGAGTTCTTCCATGAGATCAAAAAACACCCCCTGACCTACTCCAAAATCGTGGCTTTCGGTAGCACTCGTCGTGCGCGTACACCGGTGGGCGAGGATAGCGGGACGCAAAAACTGCTGGAAGCATCCACGGAAGTCGTGGCCATTTTCGGTAAATCATGGAAATTGCAGATCACGGATGTCCTGCGCACCACCGAAGCAGAAAATCGGGCTATGATCCATGATACCGTGCGCCATCTCAAGGAGCATGGACGGCATGTCATCTTTGATGCCGAGCATTTCTACGATGGCTATAAGGATAGTCCGGCCTTGGCGATGAGTGTCTTGCGGGCCGCGCTGGAAGGCGGCGCCGATTGTCTGGTGCTCTGCGATACTCGTGGCGGCAGTTTGCCTCATGAAATCTTCGATATCACGCGCGAAGTAGCTCGCTCCATTGCCACGCCGCTGGGCATTCATTGCCATAATGATAGCGAGATGGCCGTAGCTAATTCGATCGCCGCTGTACGCGCCGGCGCTATCCAGGTGCAAGGGACCATTAACGGCTATGGCGAACGGTGCGGCAATGCCAATCTTTGTTCCATTATTCCCAGCTTGGAATTGAAGCTGGGCATGCCTTGTGGGCGGCCCCAGAGCCTGTCCAAACTCTATCATCTCTCGCGCTTTGTGGATAAGCAGCTGAATGTGCCGGCTAATCGTAAGGCCGCCTTTGTGGGCGAGAGCGCCTTTGCCCATAAGGCGGGCATGCATGTGAACGCTGTGGAAAAAAATCCGCACAGCTTCGAACATATCGATCCGGCCGCGGTGGGTAATGAACGCCGCATTCTGATTTCGGAACTGGCCGGCGGCAGCAATATTTTGCTCAAGGCACTCCAGATGGGGGTGGATTTGAGTAAATCATCTCCGGAAATCCGTCAGGTGCTGGCCAAATTGGAGCAGATGGAAAAGAAAGGCTATGAATTTGAAGCGGCCGACGCCTCCTTTAAGCTTCTCATTCAGAAAGTATTGAAGCAGCATAAACCCTTCTTCGAACTGGAGGGCTTCCGGGTTGTGGTTGAGAAACGGAGCAAAACTGAGCCCAGCCAATCGGAGGCCACCATCAAGTTAAAGGTGGGCGATGAAGTTGAACATACGGTGGGCGAGGGCAATGGCCCGGTGCATGCGCTGGACAATGCCCTGCGCCAGGCGCTGATCCGTTTTTATCCGGCTATCGCCGAGGTGGTGCTAAGGGATTATCATGTGCGTATTCTGAACCCCGAGGAAGCCACGGCTGCCAAGACTCGGGTGCTGATTGAATCCGGCGATGGCCACGATATATGGGATACGGTTGGGGTTTCCGAAGATATCATCGAAGCTTCCTGGGAAGCATTGGTGGATAGCGTGGAGTATAAACTCCTGCGCGATGAACAAACAACAGCCCACCCGCAGAAGCAACCTCCCCAGACTACTTGACCCCCTGCGTGTCGGCAGGTTGAACCTGGACTGGCCCATGAGTTTATTCCACCCACGATGATAATGAGACCGGCATGCCGCTAGATAAAAAATATGATGCGCTGCAAGTGGAAGCCAAATGGTTGCAACGCTGGCTCAACACCCGGGCTTTTCAGACCTCGGCTGAGCAGGGGGGCGAGCCTTACTGTATCGTTATCCCGCCGCCCAATGTGACCGGCATCTTGCATATGGGCCATGCCTTGAATGCCACCGTGCAGGATATTCTGATCCGCTGGCAACGCATGCTGGGGCGTAACACACTGTGGGTGCCGGGCACTGATCACGCCGGGATTGCCACTCAGAATGTCGTCGAACGCTCGCTGCGTAAGGAAGGTAAAACCCGCAATGATCTGGGCCGCGAGGCTTTTCTGCAACGGGTTTGGGCCTGGCGCACCGAGCATGGCGATACCATTATCCAACAATTAAAACAACTCGGCGCCTCCTGCGCTTGGGATCGAGAGCGTTTCACGATGGATGCCGGCCTCAGCGATGCCGTCACGGAAGCTTTCATCCGTCTTTATCAAAAAAAGCTGATTTATCGCGGCTCCTATATCATCAACTGGTGCCCGCGCTGTCGCACCGCGCTTTCCGATGAGGAAAGTATCCATCAGGAAACCCAGGGCCATTTATATTTCATCCGTTATCCCGCTAAAAGTGGCAAGAAAAAAGATGCCGTGACCGTTGCCACCACCCGTCCGGAAACCCTGCTGGGTGATGTGGCCGTAGCCGTTAATCCGCGCGATCGGCGCTACGCTCATCTGCTGGGGCGGGAACTTATGTTGCCCCTGCTTAATCGGCCTTTGACCGTGATCCAGGATGATTTTGTGGATCCCGAGTTCGGCACGGGCGTGGTGAAAGTGACGCCCGCCCATGATCCCAACGATTTTGAGATGGCCCAGCGCCATGGGTTGCCGCCGCTCAATATCATGCAGGCCGATGGTACGCTCAATGAAGCGGCGGGCGTCTATCAAGGCTTGGACCGTTTTGCAGCGCGGCAACGCATCGTTGAGGATTTGACTCAAGCCGGATTATTGGAGAAAACCGAGCCACATCAGCATGCCGTGGGGCACTGTTACCGTTGCGATACCATCGTGGAGCCGCGTTTATCCCTGCAGTGGTTTGTCAAGATGAAGCCCCTGGCCCGACCAGCCATTGAAGCGGTCACGGCCGGGCGTGTGCAGTTTGTGCCGGAACGCTGGCTGAAGGTCTATCTCGATTGGATGGAGAATATTCGCGATTGGTGTATTTCGCGCCAGATTTGGTGGGGCCATCGCATTCCGGTCTTTTACTGTGACGCTTGCCAGCATGAATGGGCCGCTAAAGGACAACCCACCGCTTGTCCGGCCTGCCGTTCGGCGCAGATACGACAGGATGAGGATGTGCTGGATACATGGTTTTCATCCTGGCTCTGGCCCTTCAGCGTATTCGGCTGGCCGGCCGCCAGCAAGGATCTTCAGTTCTATTACCCCACGGCCAGCCTGGTGACGGCTCCGGAAATTATTTTCTTCTGGGTGGCGCGCATGATCATGGCCGGCTTGGAGTTCATGGGCGAGGTGCCTTTCCGCAAGGTCTATATTCATGGCACCGTGCGTGACGATAGCGGCCGCAAGATGAGTAAAAGCCTTGGTAATTCGATTGATCCCCTGGCGATTATCAACGATTTCAGTGCGGATGCCTTGCGTTTCAGCCTGATGATGGTGACCGCCGTTGGCCAGGATGTTTTCATTTCCAATGAAAAATTTGAAATTGGCCGTAATTTTTTAACTAAGATTTGGAATGTGGCCCGCTTCATGCAAATGCATGCGCCCTCTCAGCCTCCCGCTTGGGAACGCCCGGCCTGGGATCCGCAGCGGCTGCGCCCCGATGATCAACATATTCTGGCCGGCTTGCAAGCGACGATTATTTCCTGCACGGAAAACCTGGAACGTTTTCGTTTTAACGATGCTGCCAAGGATCTACACGAGTTTGTCTGGCGTCAGTTTTGTGACTGGTACATTGAAGCAGCTAAAAGCGTTTTCGCCGGAGATGATGCTCTGGCCAGCTCGCAAACCAACCAGATCATGCACTATGTTTTTGCGCGGGCACTGCAGATGCTGCATCCCTTAATCCCCTTCATTACCGAGGAGCTCTGGCATGGCATGGGCTACGGTGCCGCTGAAGACTCCATCGCTTTTGCAGCCTGGCCACAAAAACTGCCGGATTTATCGACCTGGGGCGTATCCGAGGCCACCGTGGCTTATGTGGAGCAGAAGCATGACTTGATCCGCATCGGCCGTACCTTGCGCGCCGATTATAATATCGCGCCCTCTGTTAAAGTGCGCTATATCATCCGGCCCGAAAATAAAAAAATAGCTGCTCTCTTGGAGGCTGATCGAGACTCTATTGCGGCTCTGTTGCGGGTGGATGCGCTGGAGATTGATGCCGCTTTCAAGCCGCCGCGCCTCATGCCGAATGGACTCAATAAGCTGGGCGCAATTTTCATGCCGCTCGAGGAATTGATCGATGTTTCCGATGCCACCAAGCGTTTGTCCGAGCAGCTGGAAAAAGCCAATAGCGATCTGGCCGCGGTCAATAAAAAGTTGCTCAATGCCGCTTTCATGCGTAAAGCGCCCGCCGAGGTCATCGCCTTGCAGCAGAGTCGTCAAAAAGAGCTCCTGGAGAAAGGCGATAAGCTGCGTCGCTTACTGGCCGTGTTGTCCGGACAAGAGTCCTGAAGATCCCGTTCAGCGAGCCACGCGCGGGCGGGAGGCATTGGCTGTTAAGGCGTCCCTGGCCCTCCTGACCGGGCCTCACGGGCGCTTGGTGTCTCCTTGGTCGTATCCTTTTCAATCAACACAACCACCGCCCACTGGTTGTTTTTTCCTTTGATGGCCAGAGACTTCTCCAAAGGCTTTATGGCCTGCGCTCCATTGTAAGCTTCTGGGTGGTTGGGCCTTGTCAAGCTGGGCCGCGCTGGGGCGGAGCGGGCGCCGCCCCTGGTCTGGCCGGAGAGATTTTGAAATAAAGTTGAATATTGAGCATGAAATGATAAGAATGTAATCTACTTCTCGGGCGCGGGGAATTTTTTAGGATCAGGAATATCACCATGACCGTGCGTAAACCTTTAAAGCGCATAGCGATTATAGGGTTGGGGCTCATGGGTGCTTCCCTGGGATTGGCCATCAAGCACAAGAAACTGGCCCGGAGCGTAGCCGGCTATGCGCGCCGCGCCCGCACCCGTCAGCAGGCTCTGGCCGCTGGCATTGTGGATCAAGTCTTTACTAAGCCTGCGGCCGCAGTTCAGGGCGCTGAGCTGGTTATCTTTTGTGTGCCGGTGGGCGCCATGCGTCAACTGGTGCAGGCCAGCCTGCCCGGCTTGGCCGAGCGGGCGGTGCTGACCGATGTGGGCAGTAGCAAAAAACAAATCATGCAGCAAATGCCGCCCCTGGTGGCGGCCGCCGGAGCTCACTTTATTGGCAGCCACCCGATTTGCGGTTCGGAACAGCAGGGCTTGGCATCAGCGCTAGCGGATTTATACGTCAAAGCCTTGGTGGTGGTCACACCGGCGCCGCGCACGGACGCCGGGGCCTTGAAGCTGGTCAAGGACTTTTGGAGCGCCTTGGAGGCACGGGTGGCCATCTTGAATGCGCACCAACATGATAGACTGCTTAGTCGCACCAGTCATTTGCCGCATCTGGTCTCGGCTTTATTGGCCTTTACGGTGGGACGCGAGCGCCCCCGGCACTCTGGCCAATTCTGCGGCCCGGGTTTCCGGGATGTCAGCCGGCTGGCCGAAGGCGCACCCGATCTATGGCTCGATATCATTGCCAGCAATCGCCCGGAAGTGCTGCGCGAACTGCAAGCCTTGCAGGGCGGTCTCGAGCGCCTGCTACGCCTGGTGGCTAAACCGGATTCAGCAGCTTTGCGTCGTTTTCTGGTGGAAAGTCGGCGGCGGCGTCGGCAACTGCTGCGAGGCTTGCCATGAGCACTAAGGTGCAAATCCATCCCGGCGCTCAGCTGGCGGGCACCTTGCAGATTCCGGGTGATAAGAGTATTTCCCATCGCCTGGCCATCCTGGCCGCGCTGGCCAGCGGATCTTCACGCCTGCATGGTTTTTTACGTAGCGCAGATTGCTTGCATACCGTTAAAGCCCTGGAAGCCTTGGGTGCCGTTGTCGTATGGCAGGATGAGACCTTGCTTATCGAGGGCTGCGCGGGGCGCTGGCGTCAACCGAGCCAAGCGTTGGATGTCGGCAACTCGGGCACCAGCATGCGTCTGCTGGCCGGGTTGCTGGCCGCACAGCCCCTGGTGATCGAAATAACGGGCGATGCCTCCCTGCGCGCTCGCCCCATGCGCCGCATTCAAGAACCCCTGGCGCGCATGGGCGCCCAGATAGAATTGTTGGGCGGCGCTGGTTGCGCGCCGCTGCGGATAAGCGGTCGCCGACTGCACGCTATAGATTATGTCATGCCGGTGGCTTCGGCCCAGGTTAAATCAGCTTTGCTGTTGGCGGCGCTGTTTGCTGAAGGCTCTACCTCCATTCAGGAACCACTGCCCACACGTGATCATACCGAGCGGCTCTTCCAGCTGCTGGGCTTGCCCCTGCAAGTAGAAGGTGGGCGCCTGATGCTCTCCGGGTTTGGTCAGCAAGGTCCCATCTTGCAGGGGCGCGAGTGGCAGGTGCCAGGCGATTTTTCATCAGCGGCCTTTTGGTTGGTGGCCGCGGCCATCCCGGGCGCCCGCCTGAAATTGCAGCAGGTCGGCCTGAACCCGCGGCGCACGGCATTGTTGGAGGTGTTACGGCGTATGGGCGCCACGCTCAGCACCCGGGTGTCTTCGCGTCCCTTCAGCGCCGAGCCCGAGGGAGAAGTGCTCATCAGAGGTGGGCGCCTGCGCGGAATTCGCGTCGGCGGCGCGGAGATTCCCGGTTTGATTGATGAGTTGCCGGTCTTGGCTGTCTTGGGAGCGCTGGCCGAAGGCACCACGGAAATCAGGGATGCGCGCGAACTGCGCGTTAAAGAATCGGATCGTATCGCCGCGCTGTCGGCCAACCTGCAGGCCTTGGGGGTGCAGGTCAGCGAATATGAGGATGGCATGGCCATCCGTGGCGGGAGCGCTATCCGCGGCGGCGTGACCCTGCATAGCTATGATGATCACCGGATCGTTATGGCCCTGGCGATGTTGGCACTGTGCGCGGAACGCCCCGTGCTGATTCAGCCGGTGAGCTGCGTGGCGGCTTCCTATCCGGATTTTTGGAAACATTTGGAGGCATTGGGCGGGCATGTCAGTTTTGATCGTTGCCATTGATGGGCCGGCGGCCTCGGGTAAGTCCAGCGTCAGCCGCCAGGTTGCAGCGCAATTGGGCGCGGTACATGTGGATACGGGCGCGGTCTATCGTGGCTTAACATGGAAAGTTTTACGGGTCAGCGGTAGCTGGCCTGAGGAAGCTACGGTGCTGCGGCTGGTACGGGCTACGCAGCTGGATTTTTTCCTTGAAGCTGGCAGTCTGCGTTGCCGACTGGATGGAGCGGATCCCGGCTTAGCCATTCGCGCGCCCGAAATCGGCCAGCAGGTCAGTCATTTGGCAGCCTTAGCACCGGTTAGGGAATGGGTGGTGGCGCAATTGCGCGATCTGGTGCGCTTTGGAGATCTGGTGGTGGAAGGCCGCGATATCGGTACGGTGGTGTTTCCCGAGGCGCCCTTCAAATTTTATTTGGATGCCGATCCCGCCGAACGCGCCCGGCGGCGGCGGCGGGAGGAAATGACAGCCGCTCCCGTCGCGCCCAGTCTGCGAGAAGTGCAGCAGGCCCTGTTACAGCGGGACGCTCTGGATAGTCGGCGGGCGGCCTCGCCGCTTTATCGCAGTGCCGATGCGCAGCTGATTGATACTACGCGTCTGAGCATAGCGGCGGTGGTCGAGGAGATTGTAAGGAAGGTGCAGGAATGGAAGCGGCAATGAGCGTGGAACCCAGACCTATCGTTTATCGGATCTGTCGTTTTGTGCTGCAGCTGTGGCTCAGATTATGTTTCGGCTATCAAACCCGGGGCGCGCATCAGGTGCCTCGCACGGGCGGCTGCATCCTGGCTTCCAATCACGCCAGTTTTTTGGATCCACCGCTGGTCGGCTGCGACTTGGATTATCGGTTTGTGCGTTTTTTAGCTCGCGATACTCTCTTTCATAATCCCTTATTTCGTTGGTGGGCCCGGCGCGTCGGCGTGGTTATGCTCGATCGCACCAAAGGCGATATCGCGGCCTTGAAAGCGGCTTTGGGCGTGCTGCGCGCCGATGGAGTTTTATGTCTTTTTCCGGAAGGCACGCGCACGCGTGATGGCCGCTTACAGGCGGCTAAAGGCGGTATAGGCTTTCTGATCGCCAAGGCGTGTGTGCCGGTCTTTCCTGTTTATGTCGAGGGCAGTTTCAAGGCTTGGCCGCGGCGCCGCCGCGCGCATAAAATCTGCGTGCATTTCGGGGCGCCGCTGCAGCCCGCCGACTGGCAATCCTATGCCGCCGCTCCCCGCGCCGATTATCAGCAGATCGCCAATATGGTGATGCAGCGCATCGCCGCCTTGGAATCCGCTCAGAAAAACACTTGAATCCTAACGGAAGATCCATCAGTATAGCCCTTAATTCGCAGAAGAGGATACAGTATGGCCGGACAAGGAAACCCAAAGGAAGATGTCATCCGCGTGGATGGGCTAGTGGCTAAGGTGTTGCCGGCTACCATGTATCGCGTTAAACTCTCCAATGGCGCGGAAATCCTGGCGCACATTTCGGGGAAGATGCGGAAACACTTTATCAAGATTTCCACCGGCGATAAAGTCACCGTTGAAATCTCGCCTTATGATTTAACTAAAGGACGCATTGTCTTTCGTCAGAAATGACCGCCGCTTGGCCGCTGGTGCGGCGGTGTTTTTTTTATTTGCGACTCAGACAGCGGACGGCCGGGGCGGACGCGCCGCCATCACCACGGGAGGATCAATCGCATGCAAACCCTCAGCAGCCTGTTTGGCAAATCGCCCTTTGAACATATTGTGGCGCATGCCCGCAAGATTCACGAATGCGTCTTATTGATTAACCCCATCGCCGAGCAAATCATTATGGGCGATCTCAACCGCTTACGCGAGCTGCAGCATCAGATGTCGAAAACCGAATATGAGGCGGATTTGCTCAAGGATCAAATGCGCATGAACCTGCCCACGCGCTTTTTCCTACCAGTGCGGCGGACGGATATCATGGATCTGGTGCGCCAATTGGATCGTATCGGCGATTCCGCCGAGGATTTTGCGGTGGTGGCCACCTTGCGCCTGGTGACTTTACCCCCGGTGTTGCAGCCTGATTTCTTATCCTTGGCGGAGAAGGTTATTCAAGTTAGTGAGACCATGCTGGAACTCACCCAACTGCTCACCCAGATCCAGCGCAATGCTTTTATTGGCCAAGCAGCGGATGATGTGCTAGCAAAAATCGATCAGGTCTGCCATATGGAATGGGAATCCGACAAGCTTAGCCGGGCTTTCGCTCGTAAATACTATGCTTCCGCTGAGCTGGATACCATCTCCATCATTTTGCTTGATAAATTATGCCGGGCGCTAACCAGCATTGCCGATCACGCAGAAAACGTTGGCAAGGACCTGCGACTGATGATTCTCCGAAAATAAGCGAGACGCGGCGAGGGTAGGAACGGCATGATGGAGCAGGTGTTACTTTATCTGGCGCTGGCAGCCGGTTTTTACATGGCTTGGAACATCGGCGCCAATGATGTGGCCAATGCCTTTGGCACGGCCGTGGGGTCGGGCGCTCTCACCTTCCGCCAGGCGCTGCTGATCGCCGCTATCTTCGAGTTTAGCGGGGCTTTTTTTCTGGGCTCGCATGTCACGGCGACCATCAGCGGCAATATCGTTGTGCCGGAGATATTTATCGCCTCCCCGCGGCTTTTCGCTATGGGCATGCTGGCCGCCTTGTTGGGCGCGGCCGCTTGGCTGCATATCGCCACTTTTTTCAGCAAACCTGTTTCCACCACCCATGCCATCATTGGTAGTGTGGTGGGGTTTGGCATAACGGCGGCGGGGCCCGGGTGCGTGCAGTGGATGAAGCTCCTCCGGATCGCCGCCAGTTGGATCATTTCACCGCTGGCCGGATTGATCCTGGGCTTTATCGTTTATCTCTGTATTCAGAAATTCGTGCTGCGCAGCCGTGATCCGGCCGCGCGCGCCCAGGCCGCAGTGCCCCTGGCCTTTAGCGCGGTGATCCTGATCATCGCCTTTTCCATTACATACAATCTGATGCCGCGTCTGTTTCCGGTGCACAGCACCACACTCCTCTATGGGGTGGGGTTACCCTTGGCCGCCAGCGTATTCTTGGCCCTGCTGGGCGCAACGGCGGCGTATTTATATCTGCGCGGTCACGCGCGCGCGCCCGGCGCTGATCACGCCGCCGCCCAAGCCACCGTGGAATCCTGGTTTGCGCGCATGCAGATCATGACGGCCAGCTATATGTCCTTTGCGCATGGCGCCAATGATGTGGCCAATGCCATCGCGCCTATTGCCGGAATTGTCCACGCCTTGCGCAGCGGCTTTACCATTCATGCCCCGGTGCCCTCGTGGCTGCTGGCCTTTGGGGGCGCGGGGATCGTCATCGGGCTGGTCATGTATGGCCGCAAGGTCATCGAGACCGTCGGGCGTCGGATCACGGAAGTGACTCCCACGCGTGGGTTCTCCGCCGAAATTTCCACCGCCAGTACCGTGCTGGCTTGCTCTCTGATGGGCTTGCCGATTTCCACCACCTTTGTGCTGGTCGGAGCGATCATGGGCGTTGGGTTTGCGCGTGGCTTTGGCGCTATTGATCTGAGCGTGGTGAAGAATATTTTTGTTTCCTGGATCATCACCATCCCCGCCGCTGCCGGGCTGGCGATGGTCTTTTATTGGATCCTGAGCATGATTTGGCGGTAGCCAGGTGGCTCGGAGGTTGGGTCGCTAAGCGGCAGGCCTCGTATACCTCAACCCGCCGAGCCTCCTTGCCTCTTTGCGCTTCCCGCTACTCGGCTGGCCCGCCAGATTTTGGGGCTGGTTTTTCAGGGGGCTCAGGCTGGGGCGGGGTAGGAGCCCTTTTCTGTAAGAGCGTTTGCAGATGCTCTATATAGGGTGCCGCACCGCCAGGGCGGTAGCCCAGACGTTCCAGTTCCTTGCCCGTGGCATCCAAAAGCAACACGGTGGGAAAACCACGAATCTTATAAGTGGCCGCCAAAGCTTCATTCTGTTTTTTCAGAGCAGCGGGTTGCTCGCTCTGATGAGGGAAATCAGCGCAGAATAGCACCAGATTTTCTTGTGCATATTTCAGAAATGCCGGTTGTGCCAAAACCTCTTTATCCAACCGGATGCACCAAGTGCACCAGTCTGATCCTGAAAAATTAGCTAAGATCAAGCGCTGTTGGGCGCTGGCTTCCGTTTGGGCTTGGGCAAAGTCGGTCAACCAAGCTTCAGCCTTGGCAGTGGCGGCGAGCACTCCTAAGCCCAAGATCATTGTCAGGGCAAGATGTTTCATGGTTTTACTCCTTGGCTCAACAGGCATGCCTGGGGGCCCTTATAGGGGGAGCGGCCACTTCAACCAGGGCCTACTAACTGTAAAAACATTATCTTATGCCTTTTGAGGGGCCTGTCAACTTTTTCTGGATAAGGAAAAAGGCGCTCGGCGTTCTTTTTTCAGCTTGCAGATCTGGGGCGTGTGGATAAGATAATTCATTGATTGGGTGTGGAATAATGAAGTTCGGCCAGCACAGGATCGGCGTTGGTCAGCCCTCGTTCAAGGATTGTTTTTGACAAGCCAGCCGGCCTAGTTTAGGGTGACTTGCTGGCGCTCGATTGGTGCAGCAAATCATGGCGGGCCGGTAGCTCAGTCGGTAGAGCACGGCACTTTTAATGCTGGGGTCGCGGGTTCGAATCCCGCCCGGCTCACCATGTTTTGATTGTACGGGCATTCCCAGCGCATGAAGCTTCTCAAAAAAATACGCTTGGCGTGCGAAACCTTCCTGGTGCGCTTGGGGCTGGCGGTTATTCCGCGCCTGCCACGCCAGCTGGTATTGGGGTTGGCTGCCGGCGCCGGAATGGCCGGGTATTGCTTGGCCTGTCAGTCGCGCCGCGTGGCCCTGGCCAATCTGGATATAGCATTCCAGGATAAGCTCTCGGCGCGGGCTAAGCAGCGTATCGCTCGCCAGGCCTTCGGAACCATGGCGCGCACGGTCCTGGATATGTTCTGGTTCAGCCGGCATACTCAAGAACGCCTGGCCCGTTATGTCTCCTTTGATGCCGCGGAAATCAAGCGTGCCATTTATCATCAGCCGATGATCGGTTTAACGGCTCATTTTGGCAGCTGGGAACTGCTTTCGCGCTGGCTGGTGGCGCAGGGCTATGCGCATGCGGTTGTCGCTGCGCCCCTGATCAACCCTGAAGTGGAGCGCTTGTTTCATCATTCGCGGATATCCAGCGGTATGGAGATCCTAGCGCAAACCGGCGCGGTCCGCGGACTATTGAAAGCGCTTCGCAATAAAAAGCATATAGCCTTGGCAGTGGACCAAAATGTGAAGCCGGAAGCCGGTGGGGTTTTTGTTAACTTTTTTGGATTGCCCATTCCCATGTCTGGTATGCCGGCCCGCTTGGCCCTGCGGACCGGCACACCGCTGGTGGTCTTATTTTGTGGCGCCGCTCCCGGTGGCACCTATCATGTTTATGGCCTGCCTCCCTTGCAGCCCACCGGGGCTCTCGATGCCGCAAATATCCAGTGTCTCACGCAGCAAATCGCGGATCTCTTCCAGCAGGAAATTAAAAAGCAGCCCGAGCAATGGTTGTGGATGTATAAACGCTGGAAACATATTCCACCCAGCATGCCCCGCGCCGCCTATCCTTTTTATGCCAAGCAGCTTCTCAAAGGCAGCTGAGCACCAGCTTAATCCGGGCGGGGCTCCGCTAGCCGGTCGGGTGGCGGGCTGTGCCGGGCGCACCACAGTGTTTGGCGCGCAATACCCATCAGGATACGGACATCATCCTCGGTCAGGCCTTCCCGGGAAAAGATACGCCGCACTCCCAGCATCATATGCTGAGCTTTATCGGCGGACATGAACCCGATGGCCAGTAGGGCTTGTTCCCACATGGCGAACATACGCTCCTTGGTGGCCGCAGAAGCGGCCACGGATTTTTCACGCGCTGGTTCAAAAACACCGCTGGCAATGAAGATTTCGTAGGCACAAATGATGACCGCCTGCGAGAGGTTCAGAGAGCGATAGCTGTTGGCGGAGGGGATTTGAATCAGATTGGTACATAATTCCAGCTCAGCATTGCTCAAACCGTTATCTTCGGGGCCGAAAACCAGAGCCACCTTGTCGTGATGCGCGGCAGCCAGGATGCGCGCGGCCCAGGCGCGTGGCGCTCGCGCATGTTGACGGTACAGCCCCAGCCGCGCAGTAGCGCCAAGCACCATGGAGCAATCGCTGATGGCCTCTGCCAGAGAGGGCGCATCATGGCGCCGTGCCAGAATGGCCCCGGCCCCACAAGCCATTTTGCGGGCTTCCTGAAGATCTAGATCCGCGGTCGCGCCGGCCAAGGCCAAATCCACCAGGCCCATATTGGCCATCGCCCGACAGACGGCCCCCACATTACCGCCGTAAATAGGCCGTACCAGCACAATGCGTATGTTTTCGAGGAGCGACATAAGTCCACCCAAAGAGAGCCTTTGTTCAGGCGGTCGCTCGGCCGCGTACAGCCGAGCGCTTGCTATTTGATCAGGGTGAGAATGGATTTAAATTCCGGGCCGGCCGATGTTTCCAGCAGTTCGAAGATACAGCTTTCCACGCTGGAAAGGCAACCACCGATCTGCTGTATGCGTTTCAGCCCGATGCTCTTATTGGCTGCGGTTCGGGCAGAGATAGCATCGACTACCGCTTGGACCTGGTAGCCACGCGCTATTAAATCGGCCGCGGTTTGGAGCACACACACATGGGCTTCGATGCCGCAGATGATAATTTGATGCCGCTGGAGCGCTGTCAGCGCTGTCATAAAACGAGGTTCCCGACAACAACTGAAGGTGCGCTTGCTGATGATGAGCTGCTCGGGCAGGAGGGCTTTCAGCGCTGGCACCGTGGGGCCGAGGCCTTGCGGATATTGTTCCGAGGCCAGAACAGGGATCTCCAGGATACGGGCCGCTTCCAGCAGCGCCTGGCTGTGATCCGCCAGCGCCTGCGCATCCGGCATCCGCGCCAGCAAACGTTCTTGCAGGTCAATGATGATTAGCGCAGTTTGTGATCTTTGAAACATGGCGCCTCCTTTTTGTGAAGAGGGGCTTGGGCTGGCCAAAATAGCTCTTGGACCCGGCCCGGTTGAGATTGCTTTACCTGCTCGGATATGATTTACTTTCCAGACGCCATCCCTAGGTCGTCATCGAACCAGTCGGATGCAAGCATTATGCCTAATCGGCGCCGAGAGGAAAGAACAAATCCAACCGGATTCATTTTAGGGCTAGTGGTCCTCATTATTCTGGCGGGCGCCCTGCTGCTGATGCTGCCCTGGGCCAGTTCCACAGGACGCGGGACCCCGCCCTTAACCGCTTTATTCATGGCCACCAGCGCCATCTGCGTTACCGGCCATAGCCTCGTAGATGTGAGCTCCTATTTTTCTCTATATGGCCAAGTGGTGCTCCTGATTTTATGCCAGGTGGGCGGCCTGGGATTTATGACCATGGCCACTTTCTTCTTAAGCATAGCCGGCCGGCGCTTGAGCTTACAAAACGAGATGTTCATGATGGAATCGTTACGCATAGGAGAGACCAATGAACTCCAGCCCCTTTTACGGCAAGCGGTGATCTTGACCTTTCTGGCCGAAGGCCTGGGGACGCTGATCATCACCTTGCGCCTCATGACCGGGCATGGGCTGGCCGGGGTGCCGGCCCTCTATCAGGGGCTCTTTCATGCCGTCAGCGCTTTTTGTAATGCCGGATTTACCTTGTATCCCGACAGTCTGATCATCTGGCGTGAGGATAAAATCATCCTACTGACGCTGGTATCTTTGATGGTTTTGGGCGGCTTGGGCTTCCTGGTGATTCGTGACTGCGGGCGGGGTTGGTTTTGGAGGCGCAAACGCTTGTCGCGCGGCCGCCTCTCCTTGCATTCTCGAGTGGTGCTTTATGCTACGGCAGCTCTGCTTATCGGCGGCGGCCTTCTGTTGGCGGCCTTGGAATGGCATAAGACCCTGGCCGATCTCAGCCTGGGTGATCGTCTGACCTGTGCGCTCTTTCAATCGGCCGCCACCCGCACGGCCGGCTTTGATGTAGTGGGGATGGCGCACACCCATGAAGCCACTCGCCTCGTGATTATGAATCTCATGTTCATTGGAGGTTCACCCGGGTCGGTGACCGGCGGCATTAAGACGACCACCTTCGTCATTTTATTATGTGCCATGCTGGCCATGCTACGCGGTCGGCAGCAGACCACTTTATGGGGGCGGAGCATCGCCGTACCGCTGGTGGAAAAAGCGCTGGCCATCTTTCTTTTAGGGGTCATGATGATCGTAGCCATCTATGGCTTACTGTTAGTGACTGAAGCGCAAAGCATTATTCATCAGCAATTTACAGCTAGTGGTTTGCTCTTTGAAGTGGTCGCTACTTTTGGCACGGTGGGGCTCACCACCGAGATCTTGCCGGCATTGACTCCGCTCGGTAAATCGATAATCATTTTGGGCATGTTTATCGGGCGCTACGGGCCGTTGACCATAGCGCTGCTGGTGGGCAGCAAGGAAACACGCCAGCTCTTGCGATATCCAGCAGAGGATATCATGGTGGGCTGAGCGCACGGGAGGGCTGACATGCGGCGGATCGGCATTATTGGCGGGGGGCAATTTGGCTATAGCCTGGCCCAGGCGTTGATCGAGCGCGGGGTGGAAGTGCTGGCTTTGGACCGCGATCGGAATGTGGTCGATCGTCTGGCCGGCATTGTGGCCAAGGCCATGGAAGGTGATGCTACCGAAGAGGGCACTTTGGAGGCGGCTGGCTTCTTGGATTGCGATATCGTGGTGGTGGCTATCAGCTCCAATATGGAAAGCAGTATCCTGACGACTTTATCGCTCAAGGAAATGAAGATCAAGTGTGTCGTGGCCAAAGCCGCCAGCGAGATGCATGGCAAGGTTCTCAGCCGTGTCGGTGCCGATCGCGTCATTTATCCCGACCGCGATATGGCCGATCGTTTGGCGCGGATGTTAATAGCGCCTTCGGTGCTCGATTATGTGGAAGTTTCCGATGGGGTCAGTGTGCTGGAAATTGCGGCCCCCCTGGAATTTGTTGGTAAAACGCTCCAGGAATCCAAAATCCGCCAAAATTATGGGGTGACCGTGCTGGTGCTGCGGCGCGCTCCCCAGGCCGATGGCAGCCAAGAGACCTTGGTGAGTCCCAATGCTGAGGATTTGATCGAGTTGGGCGATATCATGGTGGTGTTTGGTGCTGATGAAAAACTCAAAAAACTGGAAAGGGAACTGCCCTAACCAGCGCGCGGCAGATTGGATCGTTGCTGCCCGGATGGCCCAAGCAGGGCGGAGATGATAGGGAAGGCCGCTGACGAAACCTGCTCTGGGCAGCTGGCGCGAGCGCTTAAAAATCATCTCAGCCAGCCGAGCTGCTCATCGGTAAACTCACGGCCTTAGCTGGGGTGCGGGGCCAGTTCATTTGATGCTTAGGCGCGTCGCCTTAAGCAGGACCTGCCATAGTTCCTCAGGCGTTTGGGCAGCAATCAATTTATCCCGAGCATCTTTTTTGATGAAGGTCTGCGTTAACCCAGCCAGGAGCCGCAAATAGAACACGCTGGCGGCGGTGGGGATCACGATGAAAAAGATGATATGCGTTAAACTCTTATCGGCGGAATCAAATTGAATACCCTTACGACTGATACCCAAGGCGATGGTCAGCCCGCCCCCTTCCACCCCGCGCACGTGCGGGAAGGCAATCCCATGCTCAACGGCTGTGCTCATGATGGCCTCGCGCTCCAAGGCGTTATCCACCAGTTTACGGCCATTATCCACGAAGCCCTCGGCTTCCAGCTTCATGGCCAGTTCCTCTATGGCCTGATCGCGTTCGGTGGACTGCAGTTGCGGAACCATGAGCGATAGCGATGTGAAGCGGGCAATGCCGGCCCGGCGCGGTTCGGAACGTCCCAGCACCTTACGGCTGATGCGTCGCGGCCGCGTTTCCGGATAATATAAAATCCGGGCGCAGTTCGTGCATTGATAGAGCTTCTCACCGGCACGTACCGCATAGACCAAGCTGACGGGCAGGGTCAGGCCGCACCCGGAACAAATGTTATTGGAAATAGGCACGATAGCCAGGACATCCTTCTTTTCGATGCGCTGGAATAAGGCGCGAGTTTCCTCGGGGATAGATTGACGCAGTAGCTGAATGGAGTTGTCGAGCTGAGAGAGGTGTTTATCGAAACGAGAGGCTTCTTGTTCCGAACGCACGAGCACTAACTCCTGTAGTTGCACAAGGGTATTGATCAGGGGTTGAATAATATTTTTAGCTGGGCTATTAGACTTGGGGTCCAAGGTGGTCCTTTCTGTTTGCTAAACAACATATAATAAGTGGCGACGCGGGGAGTCGAACCCCGGACCTAAGGCTTATGAGTCCTCCGCTCTACCAACTGAGCTACATCGCCATTGCTGATGAATCATTGTGAACCATACCGTCTCCATCCCGAGATTGTCAAGCTGTGAAGAATATTTTTGGGAATGATGGGCCGCCTGTTAGGGCGACTGAATCTCGGGGGGGGCGGGGGCTGATTCGGTCTTGTTTTAGCCGCTCAAACATGCTATCATCCGACTACAACAAGAGGAGGTGTGCTATGCCAGAAGTTGAAATCGGACATATTACTCACTATTTTGGCAATATCGGGGTGGCGGCCATTCAGCTGACCGGCGGGGATTTAGCCTTGGGCGATACCCTGCACATCAAGGGGCATACCAGCGATTTCTCCTGCCAGGTGGATACGATGGAGATAGATCGTCAAGGCGTATCCCTGGCCAAACAGGGCGCTGAAGTGGGCCTCAAAGTACCGCAACCCGTCCGCACGCATGATCGTGTCTTCAAAGTAATAGCTTGACCGGCTTGGGCTGCTTTTTTCAAGCATCTCTCGTGCCAGGGCTTGTTGAGGGCTGGCGGCGGTTGCGTCCTTTTCCCTCTGCGGCTGGCCGAGGGTCTTGTGGAGCTTTGGGCCAGTCCAGCGGCTGCACTGCCTGGCGGATAGCCGCGGCTGCTTGTTGGGCGGCTTTCTGGATAGCTGGGCTGGGCGGCAACCCAAAATCTATGCGGCCGGGTTGCAGGCCCAGAATGATCACGCATGCCTTCAAGGAACGCTTCAAATAATCGGCCATGATGCTCAGTGGCAGGGCATGCGTGGCGAAGGATAGTCCGCAGATATCTTGGGGCGCAATCAGTTTCAGGGTTCCGGGCGGGAGACTCAAATCGGCGGCATCCACCAAGAGGATGTGCGAAGGCTGGAAGCGTCGGATTTCACCGGTCAGGTTTTCTGGAGCGGTGCCGCCTTCCCAGAGGCGGATGGTGGCTGGCCAGGGGCGTCGCGCGGTGGCGCGCAGGGCGCGAATCACCAACAGGCCGGCGGCATCATCGCCGCGCAGGTCGGAGCCGATCCCGATCACGGCGATGCTACGCGCTTGTTGTAGACTGGCTTTGAGGAGCCGCGTCAGTTGTTGGCGGCGGTGAGGGCGGCGGTTCGGCATGGAAGACCACCTTTAGTTTATCGCGTTGCAGTTGCGCCAATTCGTAATGGGCAGTTGGTTCCAGCGCCTGCTTGGGGCAGCTATCGACGCATTGAGCGCAATAGATGCACTGATCCAGATCGAATTTGGCCTGGAAGCGTTTAGCGCCCACCTGGGTAATGGTGATACAGTTCGTAGGGCAATCGCGCATGCATAGTTTGCAGCCGATGCATTTGGCGGCGCTGAATTTGATTTGGCCCCGGAAACGGTCGGGCAGGTGGGTTGGGGTACGTGGATAGAGAATGGTGGCCGGTTTCTGAAATATGGCCGCCAACACTTCTCGCACCATTTTGCCTGGTTTAATCATGATCGGAGTGCTCCGCTGATCAGGAGGTTGATGAGCAGCTGCAGGAGGGCCGCCGGGGCTACGAATTTCCAGCAGAAGGTCATCATCTGCTCAATGCGCAGGCGTGCCAGCACGGTGCGCAAGAGGGTTAATAAAGCGATGATAATCAAGATTTTGATCAGGTAGCTGCCTAGCCCCCAGGCCAGGCCCTGGTCCAAGCCAAAGGGCAAAAAGACCGCCGCCAACAGCGACGCGCCGACCACCGCCTCCATATCAATGGCTATGCGGAAGAGGGCCAGCAGGCGGCCACTGTATTCCGTGAAAGTGCCACCGACGATTTCCGTCTCGGCTTCCGGAATATCGAAGGGCACCCGTTCCAGCTTGCCTTGCAGGGCGATCAGGGCCACGCCGAAGCCAATCAAGTTAAAGCCGGTATAGGCGGGATGTTGACTATAAAAAGCTGTCATCTCGCTCAACGACCAGGTGTTGGCCAGCAGGGCTGGGGCTAAAATAGCCATAAATAGCGGCACCTCATAGGCAAAGAGTTGGGTCAGGGAACGCGCGGCTCCGATCATGGAGAAGAGCGAGGAGGAATGCCAGCCGGCCAGAAAAAAAGTCAGCGTGGGAATCGTCAGTAGATAGATGATCACAATCACATCGCCGTTGAAAGCAAACAAGGCCTGCGAGCTCCACAGAGGAATGTAGCAGAAGGCAGAGACCACCGCCGCGACGGCTAAGATCGGCATCAGCCGGAACATGGTGGCTGCGGCCTCTTCGGGAATGATATCTTCTTTGGCCGCTAATTTGATGAAATCGGCTAACGGTTGAAACCAGGGCGGGCCGATCCTGTTTTGCAAGCGCGCATATAGTTTACGATCCACGAATTCCATGGCCAGCCCGAAGACGAATAGAAAGAGGAATCCAGGAAAAACCAGCAGTTGCAACAATGCTAATAACATAGAGTATCTTTCCTCAAAACTATCTGAAGATCATATCGGTCTCTTGGGCCGGCAGCTGCTTCTCAAGCTTTCATCTGGCGGCTTAATTTTTTGTTTAAGGCGCTGAAATCCAAGCCGCGTTTCCGGTACCAAGCTTGGCTGTAGGCCTGCAAGCCTTGCCAGGAAAAGGTCTGTTGGCGCTCACCATCAGGCTCATAGACTTGGATCAAGCGATCGGTGCAGGAGAAACAAGGATCAATCGCGGCGATGATGATGGGCACATCCGCCAGGCGATTATTTTCCATCATTTTAGCTACCGATTGCAGGTTAGCCAAGGTTGGCGCTCGGATTTTCACGCGTTCCGGTTTCTCTGAGCCGTTGGCCTGCACATAATGCACATCTTCGCCCCGCGGCGCTTCGTAACGGCTGAAGGCTTCCCCGGCCGGAATCTTCCGCGGTGCTCTCACGGCGATTGGGCCATCAGGGATAGCGGCCACCAACTGGCGCACCATGCGATAAGCCTGCATCAATTCGCCTACGCGTACGAGGGTGCGGCCATAGACATCATTATGGTTATCGGTGATCACCTTAAAATCCAGATCCTGGTAGACCAGATAGGGGTCGTCCCGGCGCACATCGGTATCCACGCCCGAAGCGCGGCCGGTGGGTCCAATGGCGCCTAGTTGCCAGGCGTCTGCGGGAGAGAGATAGCCCACTCCGGAGAGGCGTTTGATCAAGGTGACCTCCTCGGTGGCTACTTCGATATAATACTTGGTACGCTCCTCGAGGATGTCCATGGCCTTCAACAGTTCGGCGAGCTGTTCACGCGAGACATCCCGGCGCACGCCACCCGGCTTATTCATCCCATAATTCACGCGGTTGCCGCTCAGCATGGCCAGCGCATCCATGACCACCTCGCGGTCGCGCCAGGAATACATCAACAGGGTATCGAAGCCGACTTCATGCGCAGCCACGCCCAACCACAGTAGGTGGCTATGCATGCGTTCCAGTTCACCGATGATGGTGCGGATATATTGCGCGCGCGGGGGTACGGCCAAGCCGGCTATCTCTTCGACGGCCTGCAGGAAGCAGGTGGAGTGAGAGTGAGAGCAAATGCCGCAGACCCGTTCCACGATATACATGGCCTGGATATAGGTTCTTTCCTCGCAGGCTTTTTCAATGCCGCGGTGATTATAGCCCAGGCGCATATCCATCCGAATGATGGTTTCGCCATCGAGGGTGATGGTGAAGCATTCCGGTTCTTTCAGGGCCGGATGCTGCGGGCCAATGGGAATTTGAACTTTAGCCATGGGCATCCTCCTTGCGCTGCTGATCAGTTTTCTGCACGGCTTCCATGTTGAAGTCCTTGCGAAGCGGGTATTGCCCCACGGGCCAGTTATCGGGTAGGGGGTAACGCTGGCCCTCCGGCAGGCCTGCTACGCGCACGCCGAAAAGGTCTACCAGCTCGCGTTCGTAGATCATGCTGCCCGGAAAAATATCCGTCACTGTAGGCAGTTCGGCTTGGCTCTTGGGCAGGCGCGTTTTCAAGTTGAGCACGATACCGTCGGCGCGCGCCAGATGATAAAAAAAGGCCAGCGTTTCACCTTCATCCAATCCGGTGATGGTGCACAGGTGCCGAAACTCCATCTGTTGCACAGCATGTTCCAGCAGGGAGCGGAATTGATCCAGGGACGTCTCCAGGAAAATCCGCCGGGGGCGCGTCAGGCGCACTTGATCGGCACTGAACCCGAAACGTTCGATCAGTTCCTGTTTTAGTTTTTCCTCGTTATGCATGATATTTTCTCGGAGGGAGCGGCGGCTTTCTG
>CAYYVN010000002.1:141274-194636 GCA_964475165.1 uncultured Verrucomicrobiota bacterium
ATAGTTTAACCACGCCATCAATGATGGCTTCCGGCCGCGGCGGACATCCGGGGATGTAAGCCGCTACGGGCAGCACACTATCCACGCCACCCATGACATTATAACAGCCCTTGAAGACGCCGCCGGAACAGGCGCAGGTGCCCACGGCCACCACGAATTTGGGTTCCGGCATCTGCTCATAGACGCGCACCAGACGGTCACGAATCTGGCGGGTGACGGCCCCTGAACATAGCAATACATCGGCATGCCGCGGCGTGCCTTTCAAGAGAATGCCGAAGCGTTCGATATCAAAGCGCGGCGTCAGGGCGGCCACGATTTCTATATCACAGGCGTTGCAAGCTCCAGTGTTAAAATGAATGATCCACGGCGATTTGATCCGCGCCCAGGTAATCAATTTTTGCAGCCACTGCATATGCGTATCCTATTTACGAAACAAGATAAATAAGCCGATGGATGAACTAACCAAATAGCCGGCAGCAATCTGAACGGCCGCCCAGTTCGAGGCCGGTACCGTGGCCACCACCAGAGCTAAGACGTGCATGATGGTGAAAAAGAAGGCAAATGGAAAGAATTGGTCGTAGCCGGGATGGGCGCGGTTTTCCGGCATGTCTTCGCCGCAGGCATAGGCCTTGAGCTTGCCCGGCGCTGGCGCGGTTGTCTTGACCGTGCAGGGCGCCAGCAGGCGCCAGAGGGCCCAAGCCACTCCCAGCATCAGCAGTAAAACAATCGGCGGCCAAAATAACCAGTGGCTCATGTTTATCCCTTCAACTTGCTCAGGTTGTGGGCATCCAAGGAATCATGGTGGCGGTGGGCGCCAACGACGATGCCGGCGGCGACAGCGATAACCACCACTTCAATCACGATCAGGGTGATGATGAAAGACTGCGCCAATGCCATGCGCCCACTGATATAGCCAGCGACCGCGATCAGCAAGGTCACCGCCTTGATCAATAATTCCAAGCCAATCAGGATGCGGATCAGATTCCGGCTGATCAGTATACAATAAAGTGCCGCCGCCGCAAGCAAAATAACGAAGATCGTGCTCAAGGAGAAGAGGGTGGGAATGTGGATACTCATGGGCCTTTCTCCTGGTCGGCAGATGGTTTGGAAGCTGCTGCGCCGCGCGTCATGAATAGGATCACCACGCCGAATATCCCCGTCAAAATAATCAGGATATGGCCCACGAGATCCAGACGTCGCCAATCCCAGAGCATCTGGCGCACATCCATGGCCGGGGCGCTCGGTGGCTGCGGCAGATCCAGATGGGGAGCTAAGGCATAGAGCACCCAGCCCAGGGCGGCGATCAAGATTGGCAAGCCAAAGAAACGGCGCAGTCGCAGACGATTGCGCGCTTGGATTTCCTGTTTGGCCAGCGGTCGCGTCAGGCTGATGGTGCCGATAAACACCACGGTGATTAAGCCCGCGCAGACCGATAATTCAAAAACGCCGGCCAGCGGCGCCTCCAAGACAAACAGCAATAGCGTGAGCAGGGCGCTGGTGATGGCCAGGCCGATAGCCGCTTGCAGCAGGCTGAGCGTCATGACGGACCATACGCCGGCCAGGAGAAAAAACAGCACTAAGGCCGTATAGATTATTGTAGCGCTCATAATAGGCTCCGAATGGGCAACAGAAATGTTTCAAACAGCCAGGGGATCCCAAAGCCCACCCCGATAGTGATCAGCGCCAGCACGCAGGCGGGGATCAGAATCCAAGCATTGGCTTCCTTGAGGCCGGCCAATCCGGCCGCGAGTTTTCCAAAAAACACGCGTCTTTGCATGGCAAGGAAATAGGCCAGGGTCAGCAAGCTGGCCAAAATGGCTAGGGCCGCATAGATCTCATGGCCGGCTTGCCAGAGGGCCACGATGATGAAGAGCTTGCTCCAGAAACCCGCCAGGGGCGGAATGCCGGCCGTTGAGAGAAAAGCAATCACCGAAGTAGTGCCGGTTACGGGCATCTTCTCGGCGACCCCGCCCAGTTTGTTCATATCGCGGGTGCCTGACTGCTTTTCCACCGCTGCGGCATTGACGAATAACAGCGATTTGAAAATGGCATGGTTAAATAGATGAAAAACAGCACCGGCGATGCCCAGCGCCGAGCCACAGCCGAATCCGAGCACGATATAGCCTACCTGACTGATACTGGAATAAGCCAACATGCGTTTGAAATCCTGCTGCCCCAGCGCGGCCAGGGCGCCGATCAACATCGAAGCTGTTCCCACCAGCAAGAGGAGTGTTTGCAAGATATCGTTATATCCGATCACCGCCAGCACCAGGCGCATCAGGGTATAAATGCCGGTGGTTTTGGTGACGATCCCCGCCAGCAGCACGGAAACCGCACTCGGGGCTGTGGAATAAGCATCGGGCAGCCAGGCGTGGAAGGGAACCAGGCCGCCCTTGATGAAGAGGCCCACCATCAGGAGGGCCACGGCCGCCAAGGCCACCTGGCTGTGCGGATGCGCGCTGAGCACGCTTTTAATGCTGGCGAACGATACATCGCCGGCGCCCATCAAAAGCAGGGCGATGGCCGCTAAAATCATGACGGTGGCCGTAGCGGAAAGAACTAGATACTTGAAGGCACCCTCGAAAGCATCGCGTTTTTTCTCTACCGCAATCAGGATATACGAGGCGACCGCCGTGATTTCCAGGAAGACATATAACGAGAATAAATCATTAGCCAACACCACTCCGTTCATGCCGGCCAGAGCTAAAATCACGAGGTTGATCACCATGAAACGATTATCAGCGCAGAGCGGCGTATAGCAGCAGACCAGCAGCGCCGCGCCGCCCACGATGCCAATGGCCAGGAACATGACCAAGGCCAGCTGATCGACCAGTGGCGTAAAGATCAAGAGGCGTTCTAGCCATAAGCCCGATGTCTGCCAGAAAAAGGCCTTGGGTTGCAGGGCCAAGCCAATCTGCAGCAGGCATAAGGCTAAACCCACCCAGCAGGCCGGGCCTTCGCGCCGGCCTTTCCAGGGCAGATTCAAGGCCAGCACAGCCAATAGAGGCATGATGATCAGCCAGGCGGCCATGGTCAGACTCCTCCCATAATCAAGATGATAACGATGATCAATCCAATTAAGGCCCAGGATAGATAGAGGCTTAAACTGCCGCTATGCGCCCGGCGGATACCCGCCGTCAGGGCCAAGGTGATTTTAACCGTCAGGGTGTTGTAAACATAATCAATGGCGCGATCCACACCCCAGGCCAAGCGGGCGGCGTAGGCAGCAATCTTCAAGCCGATTTCATAAGGATCAAAGAGACGCCGTTCGGCTCGTTCATAGATGGCCCGCAAGCCTGGCGCATAGTGGATATGATCGGCCGCACCCAAACCACTGCCGGATCTTTTCACACCCCAGACATGACTGAGCAAGGCGCCCGCCAAAACCACCAAGGTTAAAATGACGAGAAGTGTGCTGGCCGGCCAGCCCGTGAAGGAATGGCCTGCCAAAGCTGATGTCCCTAGCACCGGCAGAATGAGGTTTTCCAGCGGCCAAGCATTGCCCAGGCCGAAAAAGATGCATAAAGCAGCCATGACCAACATGGGCAGCAGCATGATTAAGGGCGCTTCCCGGACCTGGCCAAGCTTGGGTTGGGTTGGGCCGCCAAAAGCGGCATGGCCCAGTTTCAAGAAAGAGGCCGCCGTCAGGAATGAGCCCAGCAAAGCCACAAGGTAAAAAGTCCCGCCCATATTCCAGGCGCGCCCGGCAATCAAGGCTCCATCATAGACCAATTCCTTAGAGAAAAATCCATTGAAGGGGGGCACACCGGAAATGGAGGCTGCCAGTACCAGATAGCAGATGAAAGTCACTGGCATGCGCGAGCGCAGGCCGCCGAGTTGAGCCAGATCGGTGGTGCCGGCCTGTTTTTCGGCCGCGCCGGCGGTGAGGAACAGGCCGCTTTTATAGATGACATGGTTGATCATATGGAAGAGGCCGCCCACGATGCCGACGGGATTGGCTGTGCCGATGCCCAGGATCATATAGCCGACCTGACTGATGGCATGGAAGGAAAGCAGGCGTTTATAGTCTTTCTGGATCAGGGCCATCAAGACAGCCAAGATGATGGTGGCCCCGCCAATGGTCATCAGGAGGGGGGAGAGCCATGATTGGGGGCTGAGAACAAAAAGATCCAGCGTGATCCGCGCCAGGAAATAAATGCCCAGTAATTTTTCCAGCGCGGCCGGCAGCAGCGCCATAAAGGGTAAAGGCGCATCCAGGGCCGCATCCGGAATCCAGCTATGAAATGGCATGGACCCCGCTTTGGCAATGGCCCCGATCATCAGGCAGATAAAGGCCAAGCTGCTCCAGCCGCCTAAGGGCAGCTGAATCTGGGAGATGGTCATAGTGCCTGCCAGGGTAATGGTCAGCCCGATACCCACCAGCATACAGAGATCGGCTACGCCGGAAATGATGCAGGCTTTGATGGCCGTCTTGAAAGCACCCGGTCGCCCGATGATGATCATGCCAAAGAGGGTCAGCAAGAGCCCTTCCCAGAAGAATAACATCAGGATCAGGCTATCGGCCAGCAGGGCGCCGTTCACCAAGCCGAGGGTCAGCAGAAAATAAGCGTAAAACTGATTCAGGAAACGCTGCTGTTTCATGAAGGCCGTGGCGTATACAGCCACCATGAATCCAAAAGCCGCGGTGGCCAGCAGGATAAAAGCGTTGAAATGATAGAGACGGATGGCAAATTGCCAGCCGAACGCGCACCAGGGCAGGGTCAGACTGGCTTCCTGGCGAAATAAGATAATCGCGACTGCCAGCAGCAAGGCGCTGACAATGGTGCTGAACCAGGCGCCGATTTGTTCATACTGGCGGCGGAAGAACAGCGCGACGATCCCCGCCAGCAAGGGCAGCCCGATCGGTGCTAATAATAAATGCATGCTCATAGCATGTTCCCTAGCATTTGCTGCACGGCAGTCTGCGCAAGCTCTGCCGGAAACTTAATGAAGATGCCGCCTAAAATGGAGAGGATAGCCAATAAAGCCACGCTGGCTACCATCACGGGCGAACCTTCCCGGGGTAGGGCCGCTGGCGCCCAGGGTGAGGTCCCCAGAAAAACCAAGCTGAAGGCACGGAAGAGATAGATCAGCGTCAGGAAGGAGCCTAGCAGAAAAGCCAAGGCCAGGGCCATGTGCCCGCCGTGGATCGCGCCGCTGAGCACCAGGTATTTGCCGAAGAAACCGCCCAGCGGTGGAATACCCATCACCGAGAATGCGCAAAGCAGGAAGGCCACGGCTGTGATGGGCATGCTGCTGATCAGACCGCCCATCTGCCTGATATCCTTGGTATGGGAGTTTTGTTCGACGATCCCCGCGCATAGAAATAAGCCCCCCTTGGCCAGGCCGTGCATGAGGATATAGAGCAAGCCGCCGGCCAACCCTATCTTATTGCCGATCGCCAGTCCCAGAAAAATGAAGGCGATCTGGCTGATGGTGGAATAAGCGATGAGGCGCTTCAAGTCGGTTTCGATCAAGGCCGCGCCGGCGGCTATCAGGGCACTGACCGCCGCGATGGCCGGCACCACCGTATGCCAGAGTGGCGCGATCATGACCCCCGCCACAAACAAGCGCGCATATACATATACGCCGATTTTAACCAGGACCGCGGCATGGAGCAGCGCTGTGACTGGCGAAGGCGCTACGCCAGCATCCGGCAGCCAGGTATGCAGGGGGACGGTGGCGGATTTGGATAGAATGCCGCAGAGAATCAGGGCCAAGGCGAGATTGCTGATCGGTTGCCCTTGCAAGATATCTTGGATCCGCCCCAGATCGAAAGATCCCGTTTGATGGTAGATCATGATAAAGCCCAGGAGCATGACCAGTGCGCCGAAAACGGTCACCAGAAATGCTTTATCGGCTTTAAGTACATAATCTTTTTCGCGGAAAAATCCGATCAGCCGCCAGCAGGCGATCGCGGTGATCTCCCAGAAAAGATAGAGAATCAGGAGATTGCGCGCGAAGATCAGCCCCAGCATGGCGCCCAGAAAGAGCACGACCATCAAATAATATTCATTGCGCCAGGGATAATGGCTGATATAGCCGAAGGAATATAAAACAATCACGGCGCCCACCAGCGCCGAGACGAGCGCCATGAAGACCGCCAAGGTATCCGCATAGAAGAGGTTGAACCCAGCCAGAGAAACGGAAAGCGTCGTGCCGGCCATGACCGAAGGAATCAAGAGCAGCGTTCCGGCCAGCGCCGCCAGCACAAAGCCCAAGGCTAGCCCGTTGCGTATCCGCTCCGACCAGCCTCCAATCAGCGGCAACAGCAAGGCGCCCAGAAAGGGCACACCCACCGTCATGCTAAGTATCCAATGGTGATTCATGATTGTGCTTTAAATTGCCTGGCCCTTATTAGCGGCTATCGGGTGGCAAGCAAACGGGGGGCTACTATAATACAACAATTTAGAATAGCAAGAAAATAAATAACCCTTATCTGGGCCAGGGTTCTGCGCCTAATTTTAAGGAGTCGGCGCGGCGGCGTTGGCCGGCGCTCTGGTGCCGGACGAGGGGCGGTTGCCGGCGCGCGGGTCCTACGCAAACTTGGCCCGGAACAAAAAAAGATTGCTTCAGTTTCAAGCCTAGGCTACAAGAATGGGCAAGCATTCAGCTCAGCCCAAGGCCGGGGCGCTCAGGCCTGTCACGCTGATGGGTGGCTGGCCAGCAGGCGCAAGCCTGTTGCCCGGCTCAAAGTAGTCGATTCCCCGGATGGTTAAGTAAAGGAAGTATTATGAAGCAGCCTTATAAAATTGCAGTAATCCCAGGTGATGGCACCGGCCCGGAAGTGGTGCGCGAGGGCCTCAAAGTTTTGGCGGTGGCCGCCGAACGCTTCGGCTTCAAACTGGAGCTCATCACTTATGATCTGGGCGGCGAGCGTTATCTGAAAACAGAGGAAACCTTGTCGGATTCCGTGTTGGCGGAATTGCGCCAATGTGATGCCATCTACCTGGGAGCCATTGGCCATCCGGATGTTAAACCCGGCATTCTGGAAAAAGGCATTCTGCTTAAGCTGCGTTTCGAGCTCGATCAATACATCAACCTGCGGCCGGTGAAACTCTATCCCGGCGTGGAAACCCCTTTGAAAAACAAGGGTCCCAAGGAGATTGATTATGTGGTGGTGCGCGAAAATACCGGCGGCGCCTATACCGGGCTCGGCGGCGCTTTCCTGAAGGGCACTCCCCAGGAAGTTGCTGTACAAGATATGGTCTATACCCGCTTTCAGGTCGATCGTTGTCTGCGTTATGCCTTTGAATATACGCGCCAAAGAAATAAGCGCCAGACCTTGGCGCTATGCGGCAAGACCAATGTTTTGACCTTTGTCTTCGATCTCTGGGAACGTGCCTTTCATGAAATGGGTGCGCGTGATTTTCCGGAAATCAAACGGGAATATTATCATGTGGATGCCACCGCGATGTGGATGATCAAAAATCCCGAATGGTTTGATGTGATTGTCACCGAGAATATGTTTGGTGATATTATCACTGATCTGGGCGCCATGACCCAGGGTGGCATGGGTATTGCGGCGGGAGGCAATATCAATCCCGAGGGCGTCAGCATGTTTGAACCGATCGGCGGCTCAGCGCCGAAATATGCAGGCCAAAACGTCATCAATCCCTTGGCGGCCATTTGCGCGGGTGCTTTGATGTTGGCAGAGTTGGGTGAACAGCCCGCGGCGCAAGCCATCGAAAACTCCGTGATGGCCGCCACCGCCCGGCAGATCAAGGATTTAGGCGCGGGACGCATGGGCTATTCTACCACCCAAGTGGGAGATTTGATCGCGGCGGGGGTAGCCGGCTGAAGCTAGCGGCAGCCGCAGGGACATTAAGCAGAGAGATTCGAGTTAAGTATCAGTACGAGGTGGGTATGAAGAAATATCGGGTGGGCGTGGTTGGGGTTGGAGCGGTGGGTATGGAAATGATTCGCGTCTTGCGCCAGCGTGACTTTCCCTGTGCAGAAATCCGCATCCTGGCGCGCAGCGCGCGCGAGGAAAATATAGATGGGGAAATATTTCATGTTGTGACGGCTTCGGCGGACACCTTGCGCGGTTTGGATTTTGCCTTTTTTGCCGGCACGGAAGGCGGCAAGGGGGCCTCTCAGCAACTGGGCTGGCTGGCGGTGGAGCAGGGCGTGATCGTCATTGATAATGGTGATGATTTTCGCATGGATGCGCGGGTGCCGCTGGTTATTCCTGAGATCAATGCGGCGGCCCTTGATAAACATATGGGCTTTATCGCCAACCCCAATTGCAGCACCACCATCGCCCTGATGGCCGTGGCGCCGCTGTATCGCGCGGCGCGCGTGCGGCGCTTTGTGGCCAGCACCTATCAGGCTGTTTCGGGGACGGGTCGTAATGCGATCCTGGAGCTGGAACAACAGCTGCAGAGCAGGGCCTCCGGAGAACCGCTGACGCATACCGTTTATCCGCATCCGATTGCTGGCAATGTAATTCCCAAGATTGGCAGCCTGAAGCCCGAGGGACATACCAGCGAAGAATTAAAGATGCTCCACGAAACCCGTAAGATTTTGAATGATCAACAAATACGGGTCAGTGCCACCTGTGTCCGCGTGCCGGTCTTTAACGGGCATTGCGAGGCGCTCAATATAGAGTTTGATCGCCCTCTGGATCCAGCCGAAGCACGCGATATTCTGGCGCGCGCGCCGGGGGTGCGCGTGGTGGATGCTCCGGAACGGGATGAATACCCCCTGCCCAGCCTGGCTACCGATAAAGATCAAGTGTTGGTAGGGCGGATTCGCACTGATCCCAGCGTCAAAAATGGCTTAGCCCTCTTCGTTTGTGGAGATAATATCCGTAAAGGCGCGGCCACCAATGCTGTCCAAATCGCTGAAACCCTGATCGCTAAGCGCTGATGCAGCCGATCCCACGATCACTGCAGAGGGAGTGGCAGGGGTAGGGTGTTTTCCCAAGGTTGCGGCACATTCCAAGGAGTACTGCTGCCAGCCTCAGGCGCAGTGGCACAGCCTCCCAATAATAGAATCGCTGCCCAGCCCAGCAGGGCGACTCTAATAAATGACATAATCGCCCTTCTGGGGCGGCATTTGTTGCCAATCATTGATGATTTCGGCAATCGCCATGTTGTCGGTGATGGTGTTGATGCGGCCCTTGCCAACCAGTTGGTCGGCTCGGTGAATGAGAACCTCCACATCGGGAGACATGGTTTTTAAGCTTTCCTGAGTCAGGCCGATCACCAGGAAATTCCATTCGGGATTAATCAAGAGCACGCGGCCCTGATGCCCCTTGGGCAATGTCCGTTCCTCAGGTTTTTGGGCGATCTGCTCTTGATGGATCTGGATTTCGGCTAGCTGATCGATCAGATCCCGATTTTGCACTTCCAAATCTTCAAGTTGCACTTTGATTTCTTCGGCCTGAGCGATCAAGATCTCCTTTTCCTTGGAGAGACCTTGGATGGCGACTTCCTGTTCGGCGATCTCCATATCCTTGGCGGCCACCGTATCTTGCAGGAGTGAAATATCATTTCTGGCGCTGGCCAGCTCGTCTTGGGTGGTCTTCAACTCACTGCGGGTCTCGGCTAGGGTTTGCTTGGTTTCCGCGAGCACGGTGCGCGTGCCATTGAGGCGGGTGAGCTGATCGCGGGCGGCGCTTGTCAGCTGATGCAAGGACTCGTCCATGGCCGGGGGACCACCGGGTCTTTGTTTGTATGTTTTGAGCTGATCTTCCGCGAGGGTGATTTTAAGATCCGTATTATCACCGGCCTCGATGGTGGCGGCCACCTGTTGAATGGCCGTTTCCAGTTTTTGGGTACGGCCTTTCAAGGATTCGCGTTGTTGAAACAGCAGGATGCCTAAGATCAGCGCCGCTGCGCTGAAGACCAGCAGCGCGGCCATAGTGACTTTCATTCCCAGCTTAAGCATGATCGCCATCCAATTGCATTAATACCCAGCTGTGATGCATCATAGCAGGTGGCCGCTTGCAAGCAATCTTTTTTTTATAAAATTATGGCGCGGGTGGCCCATAAAAACAGGCGGGACCGCGCCTGTTTTTTGATGAGGCCTATTGAAAAAACAATTGCCAAGCTGGCCTCGTCCATGATAAAGGGCTATCTTTGTTGAAGTCTCGAGCCAGCATATGATTTTATGAAACCGGGTATTTATGTGGTGGGAACGCCCATTGGCAATCTGGGGGATATCAGCGTCCGAGCGCTAGATGTCTTGCGTGCGGTTCAATTTATTCTGGCGGAAGACACCCGGCATACCCAAATCCTGCTGCAGCGTTACCAGATCCGCAAGCCGCTGATCAGTTGCCATCGTTTTAATGAAGCCGCCCGGCAACGCCTGGTGCTGGAGAAGGTTGCCGCCGGCGCGGCCGTGGCCTTGGTGACTAACGCCGGTATGCCCGGCGTAGCCGATCCCGGGGCGCGCATCGTGACCGCCGCCCGGCGGGCCGGGGTGTATCTGACGGTTATTCCGGGGGCTTCCGCGGCCACGGCCGCGGTGGCGCTCAGCGGATTTGGGGGTGCGGGTTTTTTATTCGAAGGATTTTTACCGCGTAAGGCCGGTGCGCGCCAGAGGCGTTTGCAGGCCTTGCGTTGGGCGAGCGTGCCGGTGGTCTTTTTTGAAGCGCCGCAGCGCGGATTAGCTTTGTTGGCTGAGATGAATACCATTTTTCCGGAGCGTGATTTGTTTGCGGGCCGGGAACTAACCAAGCTGCACGAGGAATGTCTGTGGGGCACCGTGGCCGAAGTGTGGCAAGAGTTTGCGCAGCGCGCCGGTGCCGTGCGCGGCGAACTGGTCTTAGTATTGGCGCCGGCCTCCAAAGCCGAACGGAAGCAAAAGGAAAAAACTGCTAGCGCGGAGGCTGGCGACCTGGATCAACTTAACGAGCAAGCTGGTAGGGAGTAATAGTTATGAGTCGTTCGCAAGGTAAACATCCGCCCCGGGCTGCCGGTCAAGGTGCCGCGGAAACAGATCATGCGCCCACTCCGCCGTTGGCCGCGGCGGCGGAGGCGTCGGCCTCAGCGGGAGCTGCTCAGGCCCCCGCGCCGGATCAGGCGGCCAGCATCGCCCAGCTGCAGGATCAGCTGCTGCGCTTGCGGGCCGATTTTGATAATCTACGCAAACGCACTTTGCGCGAAAAAACCGAGCTTTATGATACGGCCACATACGAACTCATGTTGGAGTTGTTGCCGGTGCTGGATCATTTTCAACTCGGCATACAAGCCGCTGCCGCCCATCAGGCTGATCAACAGATCCAGGATGGCTGGCGGCTGATTTACGAGCAATTGATGACGGTTTTAGGGAAGTTCGGGCTGCAACCTTTCAATAGCGAGCAACAGGTTTTTGATCCGGCTCGCCACGATGCCCTCAGCTGTCTCGCTTCCGAAACAGCGGCCGAAGGCACTGTGCTGAACCAAATCCGCTGCGGTTATATGTTGCGCAATAAATTGCTGCGTCCGGCTCAAGTGGTCGTTTCCAGTGGTCCCCAGGAATCTGTTGCGCAGTCGGCCGGACAACAGGCGGCGGATTCCCAGCCCGCTCCAACGACTGAGGGGGAGTGAGCGATGGCCAGCAAACGGGACTATTATGAGGTCTTGGGCGTGGCGCGCAATGCTTCTCTGGAAAACATCAAAAAATCTTACCGTAAACTGGCGCTGAAATATCATCCCGATCGCAACGCCGGCAACAAGGAAGCCGAGGCCAAATTCAAGGAATTATCGGAAGCCTACGAAGTCCTCAGCGATCAACAGAAACGGCAAGTTTATGACCAGTACGGTCATGCCGGCTTGAAATCGGCCTTTGGTCCCGGGGGCTTTGACTTTGCGCGTGATTTCACGCATATGTCGGATCTGCAAGATCTGTTCGGCGATTTATTGGGCGGGGCGGCGGGCGGCATCTTTGAAGGTTTCTTTGGTCGCAGTACCAGTCGGCGGGGCGCGCGTCCACCGCGCGGGGCTGACCTGCGCTTCGACTTGGAAATTGATTTTGAGGAATCGGTCTTCGGTGTTGAACGCGAGATCACCCTGCCCATTTCCGAAACCTGCCGCGCCTGTGGCGGATCCGGCTCAGCCGCTGGGCATAAAAAGGAAACCTGCCGACACTGTGGCGGGCATGGGGTCATTGTCACCGCCAGCGGTTTTTTCCGAGTGCAACAGGATTGCCCGTCTTGCAATGGCCGGGGACAGATCATCACTCATCCCTGCAGGCAATGCGCTGGCCGCGGTTTGACGAAAGCCAGTAAGCGGCTAGCCTTAAAAATTCCAGCGGGAGTGGAGACGGGGTCGCGGCTGCGCCTGGCCGGCAAGGGCGAGGGCGCGCCGCAAGGCGGGCGCCCCGGAGATTTATATGTTATTTTGCATGTGCGTCCCCATCAGCTCTTTCAGCGTCAAGGCAATGATTTGTTTTGCGAGGTGCCCATCTCTCTGGAACTGGCGGCACTGGGCGGTGAAATCTCCGTGCCAACCTTGGAGGGGTGGACTAAAATCAAAATTGCGCCCGGCACGGAAAGCGGCAAAATGTTTCGTTTGCGCGGCCAGGGCGTGTCTGAGCCGGGTGATTATGGCCGCGGGGATCTACATGTGCGCGTGGTTCAGGAAGTGCCCCAGAGTTTGTCTGGTTCCCAAAAGGCCAAGCTCCGTGAATTCCTGGCGGCCTGCGATGAACGCAATTTTCCGGCCGCGACACAGTTTCGTCAAAAAGCGGTTGAATTTTTGGAGCGCCATCCCAAATCTGGATCCAGATGAGTGTGGCTATGCATCGCTGTTTGATCTCCCCAGTTCAATGGTCCCATCCGGAAATCGTGCTCGCTGAGGAGGAAGCGCGGCATTTACGCTGCGTGCTACGCGCCCGAGTGGGCGATGTAGTCATCCTCATGGATGGTCAGGGCTATACGGCACAGGCCGTCATCCAGAGCTGTTCGCCGGCGGGAGTGCGCCTGCAGTTGCGTGCGGATAGCCGAGCCTACACTCCACCCGCGGCCGTATCCCTGATTCTCATTCAAGCACTACCCAAGCACGCCGCCATGGATTGGATCATCCAAAAGGCTTGCGAGCTGGGGGTAGAGGCCATTTGGCCGTTGCGTTCGGATAGGGTTATCAGTCGCGCGGCGCGGCCTGAAGCTTTGGCCGGCCGCCTGGCGCGCTGGCGTAAGATTGCGCGCGAGTCCATTAAACAGAGCGGGGCGGCTTGGTTGCCTACGATTGAACCTCTGCAGTCACTCTCGTCTATACTGCCGCGCTTGTCGGCCTTGACCCTGTGTCTGGTGGCTTCTTTGCAGGCGCGCGCCCGGCCTTTAGGCGAGGTTTTGGGCCAGCTGCGGCCCGGGCGGCCGGCGCGAGTGGGCCTGGTGATAGGCCCGGAAGGCGACCTCAGCGCGGCGGAATCCTTGGCCCTGCAAGAAAGTGGCGCCTGTTTGGTTCGCTTTGGTCCTAATGTCTTGCGTGTGGAAACCGCGGCCCTCTACGGGTTGAGCATCTTGCAATATGAATTGAACGCGGCGCATCAGGCGGCTGCGCTCAGCCCGCCAACGCAAGCACCGGCGCGCTAAGGGATATATCCGCCGCTGGAGAAGGGCGCGAAATGTCTCTGGGCCGGAGCTACCAAGCGCTGGAATGTTTCCAGCTGGCGCAGTGCTTCAAAGCGCGCATCCCGGCGGGCGGCATCTTTGATCGGTTCGCCGCCGAGAGCTATCGCCTGCTGCAAAGCTTGCCAGCCAGCATTGCTGGCGCCACTGATAACCTGCGCTCCGGCGAGTTCCAGCCAGATGCGCGCATCGGAGGGTTCGTATTGCAAGTAACGCTGAAAGGCTTCAATCATCAAGGGCAGATGCCCGCGCCCACTCGCCGCCATTTCGGCCAGGCGTAAGTAAGCCTGCAGTGGAAGATTGGAGCTGTTTAATATCTGCTGCGCCAATTCTTGGAAAGGCTGCTCTTGCCCCGTCCTTTGATAGAGCAGGGCTAGCTCGAGAGCCATATCCAGCGTGCCGCCGCTTTGGCTCAGCTGCTGTTGCAAGGCCACTATGCGGGCATTGGTTTTTTCCATATCCTTGATCTGATTCAGAAAGCTCAGCGTTTTTTCGTTTTTAGGATCCAAGTCCAGATTCGTTGCGATCACTTGATGCGCTTGTGCGAATTGACCGTATTGCAGATATAATTCTGCTAGGCGGAAATTAGCCTCGGGGCTGGCCGGAAACATAGCCACCGCTTGCTGGAAGGCCGCTTCGGCTTCTGTGAATAAACGGCGTGCGCCATACAAGCCGGCAATGGCGCAGCGCAGTTTAGAGAAAGATTTGCGCGCCACCACATCCCTTTGAAAAAGGGGGTTTTGCAGGAGGCTTTCGCTATACCAGCTCCAGAAGGCGGTATCGTTCTGAATCATTTCAGCGCTTAGCTTGGGTAGGGGTTCCTTATTGATTTTCATGATCAAACCATGCGGTTCCAGATAAGGATACATCCAGTTGATCACATAGCTTTCCTCAACATAAAAGTCATGGCGGGCCTTATTGGCTTCGAAAATCATCTTGCAGATAATGCCATTAATTTCCATGACACCCTGCACGCCCTGCACGCTGACCCGGCCGTTCTTATCCACATTGATGGCGGCATTGGGGATGATGCGTCCGGCGCGCACATCATTGATATAGCTTTGGAAAGCCAGATTTACATCCTGGGCCGATGGCAGCCAGATGCGGTCGCCATACAGGTCGCGCATGATGTTCATGTAGGTGTTGTCGGCCAATGCATTTTGAGTGATCAAAAATACATCCGGTCGTACCTGAGCCGAATAAATCATATAAGTGGGCACGAAACGTCCCGGATCGGTGCCGCCGAAGAAGACAGCGTTGGACGTCATTTCCGGCGGAAAATGCGCGCTGGGCGGGGGAGGTGCGCCCGGCGCCAATTCCTCAAGGATGGCCTGCACGCCGCGCAATTGATAATTGCCGAACTGCCATCCGAAATCATGGCCGCGCAGATTAGATGTGCCGTTACGCGCGATCAAATCTTCATCGTATCTGTCCTGCCAGATCAAGGCCAGTGGCGAGAGCAGGGTCAGGCTGAGGCCCAGATAGACCAAGGCCCTGGCCTTCACGAGGCGGTCCAAGAAGGCCAAGCTTAGTAGAAAACCATAGCCGGTCCATACCGCATAAATGGCCGTCGATTGTACAAATTGCACCTTGGCAATGAAGAGTGATTGCAGGTCATGCGGCGGGTTGAGCAGGATCATCATGCCTGGTCCAGTGACCGCAAAGGCCAGGATCAGACCCAGCAGCCAAGCCCAATGCTGGCGCCAAATCCGGCGGAAATAAAAAATGGGGATCAGCGCCAGCAAGGGCATGGGGAAGGGGAATTGATCTTCCAGTTCACTGATAAATTCCACGATCTGGTTGAAGGCTTCCACGGGTTTCAGCGCCGGAGTTAGGGCCTGATACTGGCCGCGGGTGACAGCATGCTTGAAGCCCTCCATGGTCCGTGGATAGCCCCAGTTCATGGGCGGATTAGCATCCGAAGCAATCGGCATATAAATGAACAAGCTCAGTCCCAGCATGGCATATAAAACCATCAAGAGCACTCGGCGCCACTCCGTGAACAATTGCCGGGTAAAGATCCAGATGCCCAACGGCGAGAGCAGCAAACCTAAGCCGGCCAGGATGCGCAGTTCTTTGTTGGGCAAAGGATCAGCGCCAGCCCATTCCGGCTCCAGCGTTTTGAAGAAAACCAGGCCGGCCAGCAGGATCAAACCGACGCACAGGCAATCCCGGAACAAGCGCCGATCAGCCACGAAAAACATCAGCCCGATGGCCGGCGCCATGAGCACAATCGGTTGGCAGTTGGTGAAGGTTAAACCAAACAGAAAGGCCATGCCATACAGCAGTTTCGTTTGATGGGGACGGCGCATCCAGACATAGGCCAGCGTCAAAATCAAGATGTGCAGGCAGGCATTGAGACTGTAGACTTCGGCAATGGTACACTGAGACCATAGAAAGGGCGAGAAAGCCAGCACCAGACCGGCACCCACACCGCTGGCCCAACAGATCAGTTTATCCATGCGATTAGCCGGCCCCTCATCGCTTTGCTGGCGCAGGGTGCGCAAGAGAGATAAGCCCGAGCGACTGATTAAGAGCGCGGTCACCCCGCAGGTCAGGGCGCCAAAGAAGCCGGACATAAAGTTCACGCCCCAAGCCGGATTAGGCTGGCCCATATAATCCTTGAAATGAAACAACCACTTAAAAATCCAGCCCAGAATCGTCCAGAGCGGATAGCCAGGTGGATGGGGAACTCCCAAGTAATCGGCGGCCACCACCAGCTCGCCGGAATCCTCTAAGGTAACGGTAGGAGCCAGGCTATAAGTATAAACGGCCAAAGCACAGAGAAAGGTAGTGGCCCCAGCCAGCCAGTCGTTGATCCTGAAAAAAGGCCCCGCTGGTCCAACTAGATTTCGTGCGCGTTCCGTAGCGGTTTGGGGCGCAGGTAATGCTTGTTTTTGTAAAGACATGAGTCCACAACATTAATTGATGAAACGGCAAATATTATGAATATTTTTGAGGCTGAGGTCAAGCAGAGGCTGAACGGTCGCCGTCAGCCAGCCAGAGCCTCAAAACCTTGCGAGAGGGGATATCGCCGGGCCTTCTTGCCGGCTGGGATTTTTAAGGCATCACGATCCATAGCGCGGTTAGTCCGAAGAGCGCTATGCTGATCATTAGCGGGCCATCGGTCAGCAGGATGTATTCCGGCTGATCGCCTTTGGCTTGGCAATACACCAAGTGCAGATAGCGAAAAACACCGAAAACCACAAAGGGCAGGGTGAAAATAAGGCGCGTGGTATGGAACTTGGCCACGGTATCGGGCCACTGAGTGTAGATAGCGTAGGCTACAATAAAGGCGCCAGCTGTCACCGCTATCAGTTGATCCAAGAGGCGTTCCCCACTGATCGCTAAGCTGGGGCGGAATTCCTGCCGCCCGGTCTCGTTCATCAAACGTTTCTCGTGGCGGCGTTTACACAGCGCCAAAAATAGCGCCAGCAGAAAAGCGCAAATTAAAAGCCAGGGTGAAATCATCACTTGGATAGCGATGCCGCCGGCGATGGCCCGTAAAACAAATCCCAGCGCGATCACAAACACATCCACCAGGGCCAGATGCTTGAGCCAGCAGCTATAAGCGATCTGCAGCCCAACATAAGCGGAAAGCACCTGTCCCAGACGGCTGGAGAATAGCCAGGCGCCGCCCAGGCCCACCCCGAGCAAGAGACAGGCTAAAATCCAAGCCAGCGGCAGGGAAATTCTGCCGGCGGTGATCGGTCGCAGGGCTTTGAGCGGATGGGCGCGATCACGCTGGATATCCTTGATATCATTGAAGATATAAACACCGCTGGAAACGACAACAAAGAGCAAGAAAGCTGCCGCCGCCGCCCAGAAGGCCGTCAAAGGTAACGCTTGCTGTTGATCGCCCAGCGCGAAGAAAAAAGCGGTAAAAACAATCAGGTTTTTGGTCCATTGCCGCGGGCGTAATTCCTGCCAAATATCCCGCAGGCGCGTGCGCGCCCAGCTGGGTAATCGGGATGAAGCAGCGCTATGCATGGCCTAGCAGTCCTCAGCTACCCTGATCTGATTGCGGGCGCGGATTGCGCAAGGGTCGCCGCCGCCAACGCAGGCGTATCACCATGCCGAGGGCCTCGCGGACGATAGCGGAGTTCATCTTGGAATGGCCCGAACGGCGGTCCTCAAAGATAATCGGCACTTCCTCTATGCGGAAACCCAATTTCCAGGCCGTATGCGTCATTTCAATTTGAAAGGAATAACCGTTGGATTTGATCCGCTCCAGATCGATGGCTTCCAAGACCCGGCGATGAAAGCATTTGTAGCCGCCGGTAGGGTCGGTGAAGGGCATGCCAGTGATGCTGCGCACATAGAGACTGGCTGCCTTGCTCAAGATCAGGCGGCTCAGCGGCCAGTTGATGATGCGGATGCCATTTCGATAACGCGAGCCTAAGACCAAATCAGCCTGGCTGGCGGCCTGCACAAACTTAGGAATATCAGCAGGATTATGCGAGAGATCGGCATCCATCTCAAAAATCAGCTCATAATGCCGCTGCAGAGCCCAGCGAAAACCGGCCAGATAAGCCCGGCCCAGCCCCCGCTTATGCTGATTGTGCAGGACATGCAAGCGTTTATCCTGCTGGCACATGTTTTCCAGCAGACGTCCGGTGCCGTCGGGCGAATTATCATCCACGAAGAGGATGTCAGCCGCGGGCGCCGCGGCCAAAATGGCCGCGGCAATGCTAGCCACATTTTCAGCTTCGTTATAGGTGGGGATGATGACCAAGATATTCGCCATGCCGTCAATGTAGGCTATCCGCAAATGCTTGGCAAGCCGGAAAGAGGGCCGGGGTGGACTTCAACTTACGGATATGTTACTCTCCCAAACTATGAAGTATCAGCTCTCTATCTATGGCCATCCAGTGCTCCGCCAGCCGGCTAGTCCGGTACGCGTGGTAGATCGTGCTATCCGTGTCTTGGCCGAGGAGATGCTGGAAATCATGGTCGCCAAAAACGGAGTGGGGCTGGCCGCTCAGCAGATCGGGCGGACGGAGCAAATCTGCACCCTGGGTTTCGATCCGCAATATGATGTGGCTGCGCCCGGTGGACCACGACTGAATCCGGGCATCGCGCTGCCGCTGACCATGATTAACCCGAGCATCCTGATGCGGACCGGCAGTCAAACCGACACCGAGGGCTGCCTAAGCATCCCTGAAATCTGGGCGCCGGTATCACGGGCTTGGGAGGTTTCGGTTTCGTTTATCAACCTGCAGGGTGTTCCTCAGGTATTGCGCGTACGGGGTTTTTTGGCGCGTATTATTCAACATGAACTGGATCATTTGCACGGCATTCTTTTCGTGGATCGTCTAGCGCCCGTTAAGAAGATCAGCCTGGCGCGCCAGTTAAAGCGCTTGCGTAAAACTTCCATGGCAACCCTCAGCGCTTCCTGAAACCGGATCCTGGCCGCTACGCCGCCCCTGGCTCAGGGCTGAAGGGGCCTTTCCACTGTCTGGGGGTCTGATTGTGGAGTGTCCTGGGCGGGCGCTAGCTCCAACGCGGATAGCTGTTCCGGAGCGTGGCCCTCCGACAGGTCAGGTCGCACCGCTTGCGGCTGTTGACGGGACAGAAATTCACGACTTAAAGCCCGATAAGCCAGCGCGCCAGCACTGCGCGGATCATATAGAATAATCGGTAACCCATGGCTGGGCGCCTCGCTGAGGCGCACGTTGCGCGGGATATAGGTTTGATAGACCTGTGCGGCGAAATGCTGTTTAACTTCCGCCAGCACTTGGGCTGCTAAATTGGTGCGGCTATCGAACATGGTCATCACAATGCCTTCCAAACGCAAGCTGGGATTGGCCCCGCTGGCATGCAACTGCTCCATCAGGCGCGTGATCATGCTGAGGCCCTCCAAGGCCAGATATTCGCATTGGACAGGAATGATCAAGGCCTGTGCAGCCGTCAAAGCGTTACAGGTGAGAATGCCGAGCGAGGGCGGGGCATCAATAAAGACATAATCATAATTGGCTTGCGCCAGCAGGGGGCCTAAGGTTTCCTGGAAGCAATGCAAGTAGCGATCGGAACGGGCGATATCAATTTCCGCTCCAGCCAGATCCAGTTCCGAGGGAATCAAATCCAGGTTTTTAATGGCCGTGGGCATGATTTGGGCCTGGAGCGTTCCATTGCCCACTAACGGTTGGTAGGCGCTGCGCCCGGTTTGTTTCTCAATACCCAGGGCGCTGGTAGCGTTGGCCTGAGGATCCAGATCAACCAGCAGCATCTTTTGGCCAAGCTCCGCCAGGCAGGCGGCCAGATTGACGGCCGTAGTGGTTTTGCCAACGCCACCTTTTTGATTGGCAAAGGCTATGATACGCGAATGCATTATGTGTTCCTGGGCTGTATCAAGCCGGTTTGGCGGGCATGCGCAAATAAGCCGCCGGCGGCGATCACCGCCTGAGCGGCGCCCAACGGCTTGAGCGGAAATCTTTGCTGAGTATCAACCTGTTCCAGGAAAGCGGCATCGAAATTGAGCCTGGCCTGATCAGCGGTGCGGAAGATCCGGTTCAGATCTGGGGCCGCCGCTTGCCAGGGATATAAGACGCCCGTGGCGATGGCGTTGCGGAAGAAAATGCGGGCGTAGGATTCAGCCACGATCACTTGGATGCCCGCCGCTCCCAAAGCCAGTGGGGCATGCTCGCGCGAAGAGCCACAACCAAAATTACGGCCGGCGATCAGGATAGTATAGGACGATTTTTCCGATCCCGCCTCCACCAACGGTGGATATTCCGGCGGCAGGCCACTCAAGGCCAGGCGGCCCAGCTGACGATATTCATCGGGGATGGTGGGCACCAGGTTCAGATGCTGCGCGGGAATAATCTGATCGGTATCGATGTTATCTCCCAGCACATAGACTTGGCCGGTGATTACCGTCGGAGGCTTCTTGGCTGGCGAATTGCTCATGATTATATTTTCCAAACCGCTGTTAATTATTGGTGAGCGAGCGTCTGGCTGGCTATCCCTTCATCAATTCCCTGGGGTCCGTGATCCGGCCGGTGACCGCTGAAGCCGCCACGGTCAAGGGCGAAGCCAGATAAATCGGCGATTGTTTGGAACCCATGCGCCCAATGAAATTGCGATTAGTGGTGCTGATGACCACTTCGCGGCCATGGGTGCGGCCAAAAGTATCTGGGGGCCCGCCCAGACAGGCGGCGCAGGATGGCGGCGCAATATCCAGGCAGCCAGCCTCTTTGAAAATTTCAGCCAGCGTTTGCTGGTTTATTTTCTCGCGATATAAGGCTTGTTCAACTTCCCGCGTGGCTGGCACCAGAAAAGTATCCAGCCTCACTCGGCGCCCTTGCAGGATCCGGGCCGCGGCCAAGAAATCAGTCAGTTTGCCGCCCGTGCATGAGCCGATATAGGCCCGGTCCAATTTGATGCTGGCCAAATCGGCGGCCGGGGCATATTGGTCAGGAGCGTGCGGTTGGGCCACGCCAGGGACCAGGTCGGCCACATTGTAATGATAATCCTGATGCACCTGGGCATCGGCGTCGCCGAAGATGGGTTGAAAAGGTTTCGAGGTGCGTTCTGCCACATAGCGCAGGGTCTTCTGATCTGGAGCTATAATGCCATTTTTGGCGCCCGCTTCCACGGCCATATTGCAGATCGTCATGCGCTCTTCAATTTCCAACTCCTCGATAGCTGAGCCGCGAAACTCCATGGCGCGGTAGGTGGCACCTTCGAACCCGATGTCGCCGATGATGCGCAGAATGATATCCTTGCCCATGATGTAGTCCGGCTTTGGACCTTCCAGGGTGAAGCGCAAAGTGGCCGGCACTTTGATCAGCAATTTGCCGGTGCCCATGATGAAGCCCGCATCGGTGTTGCCGATCCCCGCGGCGAAAGCGCCCAGAGCGCCGTGCGTGCAGGTATGCGAGTCCGTACCGAAAATCACTTCACCCGGCCGGACATGCCCGGCCTGGGGCAAGGCGACATGGCATACCCCGCGATAAGAGTCAGACCCAGGATCATAGAAGTAGGGCAGGTTCTGCTCGCGGACGAATGTCCGTAAAATTTCCACATTGCGATGGGCCTTGGGATCTTCGGTAAAAATAAAGTGATCCGGGATGATAACCACTTTTTCACGATCCCAAACCTTCGCTTGCCGCCCAAATTCTTGTTGAAAGACGCCGATGGTGCCGGGGCCGCAGATATCATGCGTCAACAGAATATCCACATTGACCCAGATGTTGTCGTCCGGTTTAACCGTTGTTTGCCCGGCGGCGCGCGCCAGGATTTTTTCAGTGATCGTCAGACCCATTCCGCGTCCTTAACAGATTTTTTCAGTGATCGTTAGGCAGTAGGATACAGCGGATCGCTGGACAGAGCAATCGAAAAGCAAGGCTTCTTGCCGGGCGGATCCGATCAACGGGCTTGCTGCTGCAGGGCCAGTTTGATGGCCTGGGCCAGATGAGGACCGATGCCTGGCCGGGCGGCTATCTCCTTGAGCGGTGCTTGGGCCAGGCGTGTCAGGGAACCGAAATGTTTCAGGAGCTGTGCCTTGCGTTGCCTGCCGATGCCGGGGATATCATCGAGCAAAGATTCACGAATGCGCTGCGCGCGCAGCTGGCGATGATAGGTCAGGGCGAAGCGATGGGCTTCATCGCGGAGCATTTGCAGCAATTTAAGCGCCGGCGTGCCTCGTGCCAGGCGCAGCACCCGCAGGCCTTTGTCGCTGGGCCAATAGATTTCCTCCTGGCGTTTGGCCAGACCGGCCACCGGGATGGTTGAATATCCCAGGGCTTGGAGCGCTTGCTGGGCGGCGCGGAGCTGAATGGCTCCGCCATCTACCAGCACCAGATCGGGCGCCGCGCCTTTTTCCTGTCGCAAACGGCTGAAACGCCGCTGAATGATTTCGGCCAGCATCTCGGCATCATCCCGCGCGGTTGCTGTCTTGATGCGGAAGCGGCGGTATAAGGTGGCCCGCGGCATACCGTTGCAGGCGACCACCAGACTGCCTACGGCCAGCGTGCCCGAGATATTGGAAACATCATAAGCTTCGATCAAGCGTGGCAGATGTGGCAATTGCAGCACAGCACGGAGCGCTTGCGCGCCCTGAAGCCCTTGCTCTCGCCGGCTGGGGCGCGGGCGGACATCGCGCGCCTCTTCGCGGAGCGCCGCCCGCAGGCTCTGCAGAGTATCGCGACTGGCCGCCGCCTTCTCGAAGTCCAAAGCTTGGGCCGCCGCCTGCATGGCAGCTTCAACTTCCTTGAGGATGGCTGGCCGCTGGCCCCGCAGGAAAGCACAGGCTTCCTGCACCTGGCGCCGATAAGCGGCCGGCGTCGTCTTGCCGATGCAGGGCGCCGCGCAAAAACGCACGATATCATTGAGGCAATGCTGATGCGTGGCGGCATTGGGTATGCGCGCGGTGCATTTGCGTAATCCGAAACGTTTTTCAATGAAATCCAACGTCAGGCGCACGGCGCCGGACTGGGCGTAAGGGCCAAAGTATTGGGCTCCGTCGGGCCGCCGTAAGCGGCAGAGTTGAAAACGCGGGAAGGGCTGCTTAAGATCGACGCGCAGCAAGGGGAAACGCTTGTCGTCTTTGAGCAATTGATTGTAGCGCGGACGGTAATCTTTGATTAAACGGCTTTCGGTGAGCGCGGCCGCCGAGACGCTGCGCAGGACGATTGTTTCCAGCTCGGCGACGCTATCTATCAACCCGCGCAACTTCGCATCGGCGCGCTGACGCGTGGCCTTTTGAAAGTAGGAACGTACCCGCTGGCGCAGCTTAGCGGCCTTGCCCACATAAATGATCTGCCCCCAACGGTCGCGCATGAGATAACAGCCCGGCTTATTGGGGAGCTCTCGTAATTTATTTTTAATGGCAGGCGCTAAAGGCATCTTGGATCATCCTTGGTTGGCAATGCGGCCGGGGCGCTCGGCCCGCTTGCTGTTTGTGGCCAATTCCCTTATTGCGCGGCTTGTTCTGGTTGGCGGCGGTGGCGGATGGCCTGCCAGAATTCATATACTTCTGGAAAGCGCCCCAGCATAGCCAGGCTGCCATAGACGACGATCCCTGTCCCCAGGGCTCCGAGTATGGCCAGCAGTTGGGCTTGCCAAGCACCCGCTGCTAACCAGCTGTTGGTTAAGATGTTCTGATAGACGGTCCGGGCAGCCACGGCCATAATGAGGGCGGCCGCCAGCATTTTGACGCTGGCCAAGCCTATGGTTCGCCAGCCGCATGAACCCCAGCGGCGTTGCGCCAGCAGACCCAAAGCGAGCACGGCGACCGCCGAGGCCAAGACGGTGGCGGCGGCCACGAACGCATGAGCGTAAGCGAAAGGGCGCCACTGCCAGACAAGGATCAAGAATAGTTTCAAGACCATGTTGAATCCCGTGCAGGCGACGCTGATCCGCATGGGCGTGCGCATATCCTGATGGGCATGAAATACCGGCACCAGGACTTTAAGCAGACTGAAGATCAATAAGCCCGGGGCATAGCATTGAACGGCCAGGGCGGTCATGGCGGTGGCTTGAGGCGCAAAATCGCCCCGCTCATACAGCAGGCGTACGATTGGTTGGGCCAGAGCCATCAGGCCCACTGCGGCTGGCAGCATGATAAACATCAACTGGCGCAGGGCTTGGTTCAGCGTTTCGCGGATACGGTCAGTGCGCGCCTGGGCGGCATGTCCGGAAAAAGTGGGCAGGAGCACCGTACCCAGGGCGGTAGCAAACAAGCCCAAAGGGAAATAGATCAGCCGCTCGGCATAGTAGAGATAGGAAGCGCTGCCCGGGCCAAGGAATATGGCCACGAAGCGATCCAGCAAGACGCTGATTTGGGTCATACCGGTGCCAATAATGGCGATGCTCATCAATTGTATCACGCGGCGCACGCGTGTATCGTGCCAGTCAAAAGACAGTCGCAAACGAAAGCCATAGCGCCAGAGCAGGGGCAGCTGTATCAACCATTGGGCGGCGCCGGCCAGGACTACGCTCCAGGCCACCACCACAATGCGCAGGCGCCCTTCGGCTTCGAGCAATGGGCACACCAGGAATAAAACCGCAATCATCACCAGGTTCAGAATCACCGGGGTAGAGGCCGGTAAGGCGAAGTGACGCAGGGTGTTCAGCATAGCCGAAAAGTAAGCCGCCAGGCAGATAAAGAACATATAAGGCAACATGATCTGCAGGAGCACAAGGATCAAGGTCCCGCGTGGGCTGAGCGGAAAGAGCATCTGCCAGGCGCCGGCCGCCAGAATCCCCGCCAGCACCAAGCCGGCCAGCGTTAGGCCCAATAACGACATCATCTTTTGGGCAAAACGCCAGACGACATCCCGTCCCTGTTTTTCCAGCGTTTCCGTGAAGACCGGCACGAAGGCCGCAGAGAGCGCGCCTTCGCCAAAGAGGTTACGGAACAAATTGGGGATGGTGAAGGCCACCACGAAAGCGTCCATGGCCATGGAACTGCCAAAAAAAGCGGCCATAGCCATATCGCGGATCAAGCCGAAAGCGCGGCTGACCAAGATGAAGAAGCTCACCCGGCCAGCTGATCGTATGACGCCTTGATTATCCAATGCGTGATTCCTTAATCAGGGGGCCGGGATGATTCTCCGACCAGCGCCGCAACGCTCTTGAACCATCCCCGTGCAATAGGCGGCGTTCTACCCAGTGATGGAGAGGGGGGCGCATTCAGGTTTGGGAGCTATCGGCCTCTGCGGCTTGGGGATTGCTATTGGGCAGGCTGGCCGCATCGTCCGACCGGTCTTGACTCTTAATATATTTTAATTCCCATAATTTCGCATACTTAAAAAACACGCCGATGGCGATCAGAGTTGAGATAATCAGCCCGCGATAACCATCCAGGAACCCGCGTTTGAGGATGTACCCTTTGAAAAAACGAAAGAGTGGTCGGAAGACCATATCGCAACCAATATGGCGCGTGTAGCCCTGCTGGAGGGTGGCCGAGGAAATGCTAGAAAATCTGTTTTGCGTGGCGATTTGATCGGCAATATCATCATAGGTATAATGGTTTAAGCAGTTGCGGAGGCGTTTGATGGGGCCTTTGACGAGCACATGATCGTGGGGCTCGCGCCCGGTGCAAACGCCTTTATCTTTGCGATACAAGCGCATTTTAAGGTCCGGCCACCATTCGCCGCGCGTGATCCATTTCCCCAGGAAGAATACTTTACGCGGAAATTCATAGCCATCATATTGGCGATTACGGCCACTCTCGAACTCGGCGAGGATTTCCTCGCGTAGTTCGGGGGAGACCTCTTCATCGGCGTCGATGAAGAGGATCCAGTCATGGCTGGCCATTGTTTTGATCAACTCTTTTTGGCCCACATAGCCCAGCCATTCATGTTGATAGACGCGCTCGGTGTATTGGCGACAGATTTCTGGCGTGCGATCCACGCTGAAACTGTCAATAACCACTATTTCATCTACCCAGGCGATGCTGTCTAGGCAGCGCCGGATATTTTTTTCTTCGTTGCCGACGGTCAGGCAGGCAGAGATTTTATCGCGCATGCTGTGCTCCCTTATTTCAACGTTTGGCCAGCAGTTCGCGGGCCGCTTCCCAAGCTTGTTCCGGCCGAATGCCGCTCAGGCTCAAGGTGGCCTGCGGCGAAGATCTCCGGATATCTCGGCTTTGTTGACTACTGTTTTGCAGGATGCGCACCTGCGCTCCCAACGGTCCGGTTTGGCGTGGATTCGTGATCCCAAAAAATGCCAGGACCGGCGCGCCGACAGCCGCCGCCAAATGCATGCCACCGCTGTCGTTGGCTACCACCAAAGCGCACTGCTCCAGCAGCGCCGCCAATTCTGGCAAGCTGGTCTGTCCGGCCAGATTAAGCGTGGCCGGACCGATCCCCTGCGCGATGCTCCGACATAAATCGCGCTCGGCCGCCGAGCCCAGCAGAACAATAGGGTAATTCTGGGTAGCATTCAACATTCTTCCTAAGCTGATGAAATGTTCGGCGGGCCATCTTTTGGCTGGGCCGTAGGCGGCGCCTGGCATCAGGGCTATCCAGGGCGGCGGTGCGCCTAAGTGGCTTACGGCCCGTTGCCGCAAAGCTGCCGTGAGCGTTAAGCGCGGTTCCGGCACTCTGGCGGGAGCCAGACCCAACAAGGCCAGATATTCATGGCTTTGATGTTCTGCTGCGAGCGTGGTCGAGCGCGGCATGATACGCGTCAGCATCCAATCGCGCCAATGTCCCGGTAAGCCATGGCGTTCCGGGATACGTGCCAGAAAGGGCACTAAGGCGGCGCGGAAAGAGTTTGGCAGAATAAAAGCGGTTGCTAGTTGGCGCCCGGCCAGCTGGCGTGCCAGGCGCAGCATGCCGCCGCTGGATTCGGGTAGGACGATGATTTCATCAATAGCCGCATGCAGCGTCCAGAGCGCGGCCAGCTTAGCTTTAACCAGCATGAGCAGGCGTTGCTCGGGGTGAGCTTGCCGGTAAGCCTGGATGGCCGGCATGCTCATGATGCTGTCGCCCAGCCAATTCAATCCCACCAGCAGAATACCCGGGGCGTCCGGTTGGGCCGCCGGCTTAGCGGAAGCAGATGCGGGATATACAGGCATGAAAATCCTCCTCACCACTGAGCAATTCTATTTCCACGCGCATGAAATAAACCGGTACATCCTGGCGCTCGATCTTGGGGAAACGTACGGCATCTTTTTCGGTGGTGATCAGGCCGGCCGCATTGCTTTTTTTGGCTTTATTGATGATATTGATTATTTCTTGCTGGGTATAGCGGTGATGATCAGCGAAGCGTTTAAGATAGCACAGGCTGGCACCCAAGCGCCGCACTTCATTTTCGAACCCCTCCGGCGAAGCTATGCCCGATACCAGAGCCACCGTGCGACCTCGCAGGAACTCCAGATCTTGGCGTTCACCGGAATAGACATTTTGGAGATATTTGGGGCGGTGCGCGCAAGCCGAGATTTCGGCGCGCGGATTTAATTCGCGCAGCTTGGCCTGTAGTTCCGCGGCATTCTTACCGGTGGATTTGGTGATGAAAATGAAATCGGCTCGGCGAATATTGCTGATGGATTCGCGCAACAGGCCGCGCGGTAACATATAGCCATTGCTGAAAGGCGCGGTGCAATCCACCAGCACGATCTCCATGCGATGCTTGAGCTTGCGGTATTGGAACCCATCATCCAAGACGAGTGTATCGCAATGAAATTTATCTATGGCATAGCGTCCACTTTTAACGCGATCCTTATCCACCAGTACCACCACGTTGGGCAGGTTAGAGGCTAGCATATAGGGTTCGTCGCCACTGCGAGCCGAATCCAGCAGCAAGGCCTGGCCGTCGGAGACGACGCGGGGCGGTCGGCGCCATTCCCGCCCCGTCAATTTATCCAGTATTTTTTTCCAGAAGCCATGTTCGGTCTTCTTGTAGCCGCGACTGAGGATGGCCACGCGGCGGTTGGCCTTTTGTAATTCACGAGCAAAGATTTCCACGATCGGCGTCTTGCCCGTGCCGCCGACGGTGAGGTTGCCGATGCTGATAACCTGGCAGCCCAGAGTGTGGTGGCGGAAAATACCCTTTTCATAGAGGAAATGGCGCAGCTTCACCACGCCCCCGTAGATGTAGGAAAGGTAGCGGAGCAGGCTGCGTAACTGACGAGCCCAGCGGCCCTGGCGGCGCTCGTGGATCACCTCCAGGAAGTAACGTTCCAGTTTTTCTTGACGACGGAGTCCCATGGTATTTTGGCTGGCTGCAGTGTCTCGTGGTCGAGGCCTATTGGGCATGCCTTCTGATGTATGCCGTGCTGCACATTCTGCCATCAGCGGAGCGGATGAGTCAAGAACAGCCATTTGACAGATAAACGGGAACTTGCTAAAGCTGCTCTTGGAGGACCAACATGCCAGCGGCTCGAATATTCAGGCATTCCATCCGTGTGCCCTACGCACATACCGATCAGATGCGCGTGGTCTATTATTCCCGTTATTTTGAATATTTTGAAATGGCGCGTTCGGAAATGCTCCGGGAGATTGGCCTGCCGTATTGCGAACTGGAGCAACGCGGGGTACTGCTACCGGTGGTGGAGGCCTTTTGCCAATATAAACTGGCGGCTCGCTTTGATGATTTGTTGATTGTGTCTTCCCGCTGTCAGCTGCGCGGTCCGCGCCTGCGCGTGGATTACGAGATGCATCGTGGGTCGGAATTGATCGCCACCGGTTATACGGTGCATGTCTGTCTGACGGCTGCGGGCAATGTCATCCGGCCGATTCCCGAACTGCGTCAGTTGCTTGAGGCCAGCCGAACAGCCTGATCGCTGCGTGGTCTGCCTGACCAGGGAGTTTAGGCTCGCGTGCGCGGCAGGGGCTGGGAAGGCCGTTTTCTGGATTGCTGGAATGCTTGGCGGGGCCTGGATGTAGCGGCTCCTGCGGGGCCCAGCACCTCGCGTCGTAAGGCGAGTTTTTCCAGAATGACATCGGTGGTGCGAAAATGGCTCTTGGCCGCAGCCAGCAGTACCTGCGGGCCATGTTTTTGAACCAGGGCCTGGCCAGTACGGACGACAGCCTCGGAAGCGCCCTTGGGAATTCGGAGCGCATAGCTGGTTCCCAGCTGCTCCAAGGCATTCAAGAATGCTGCGCGGGCCAGGATGGATGCCGCGGCTACCGCCACATCTGCCTCAGCCCGGTGCCGTTGCACCAGCTGGATCTGACGTCCTTTAGTCATCAGGGCCCGTTCAACCTGTTTTTGATCCCCAAATTGATCGGAAATGGCCCGGGGACAGCTGGGCACTTTAGCCAATAGATTCTCAATAGCCCGGGCGTGTCCCCAGGCCAGCATGGCATTCACACTGCGCATTTTGGCGTATAAACGGTTGTAGGCTGCCGGGCCGATCAAAACCACGCTGAAGCGTTGGCCCAGTAATTTGCGGATTTCCTGGGCCAATTCCAAGGCGCGTTTATCGCTGGAAATATTTTTGCTATCCTTGACTCCCTTGGCCAAGAGCTCCTTGGCCAGCTCGCGCTCAGCATAGGCGCTGGCAATGACCAGCGGCCCGAAGAAATCGCCCTTACCGCTTTCATCGATACCCATATGCGGACTGTAGGCTTCCGGATTCAAGGTTTCTTCGTAGCCGAGGCCGGCCTGGCCCAAGACCTTAGGCTCCAAGACATAGGAGATGAAATCTTGTGCGCCCTTGCCCTGCACCAAGCATTTGCCGCTTTGATAGAGGGCGATTTTGCATTGGTCGGTTTCGGCGGCGATCTGCGTGTGCGCCATGACGAGCGGACGATAGTTGCCGAGGCGTAAAATTTCGGTCAGCAAAATCTGCTGAGCCTCCGAAAGCCGATAAGTGAAGGAAGTTTGTATAGGCCTATTCATATTAGTCGCTTCTAATAATCGACCGTTGGTAGTCAGTAGCGATCGCCTTCACATCTCTGGCAGGCGCCCACTATAGCAGGCGCTTTTTTATTTACCATCTCCGCCTTTTTTACTGGTAGAGCTGACCCAAAGCCTGACAGGCCCGGAAGTCATCGCCGCCAAAGCGATCCCAGAGCGTGGGACGGAAGATCTGTGCTGCGGGAATATTATGCATATCCACGGGGACGCGCAACATGGCATTGAGCGTGATTAGATCTGCGCCGATCAGGCCAAAAGAATTAGCATCATGATTGGGGCCGATCCGAGACATATATTCAAAGGCAGACATGTCTCGCGGAGCCCAATAGGTTTCCGGCCAAGTGGGGTCTGTGACGCGATTAATATGTTCGGCCACCTTTTTGGGAAGATTAATCGTTTGGCCCTCCACCACGGAGAAGGTCACCTGGTTGCCCACCACATTGTAGCGGTAAGCAGTCATGGGGATGCCGCCTGGCGTACGGAAATGGCTCGAAAGTCCATCGCCCAGGAAATATTCCAGGGCGGCCCCCTGGTAGATGGTCTGGCGGGCGGCGGCGGCCATGATCTTTTTTTGTAATGCAGGTTGGGCGCGGATAGCGGCGGCCAGAGCTGGCATGCTCATTTTGCGCCCTCCCGGCACCAGGCCGGGGAGGTCCAGCGCATAGTCCAAAGCCCCGGCGCCGGAATTGCGTTTATCAATGAAGCCTTGGGGCGCCTGGCGAGCCACATCATGGCCGGTGGCTTTTTTAATGCTGGCCGCCGTCCAGTTGGTACGGATATCCGCGAACAGCTGCGGCAATCCCGTCAGCAGATGCGCGCCCAGCATGCCGAGGCCGTTCTTGGAATCATTTTCGGTAGCCACCAAAAATGGCGCCCGGAATCCGTTCCAATCGAACGAGCTGTTGAGGATGGATTCGGTGACATCGAAGTTGGGGTAGAGGTCTGTCCAGGCGCGCTGGCCTTGCGTGCCGGCTAAAATGGCATTGGCCCCTTGAGCGCGCTCCACATTAGCCTGGAAGCCCTGTTTTTTGCCCAGCCGCTCATCCGCCAATTTAGGGTTACCGATCATCAAATCGCGCGTGATCATGGTCATGAGAATGCACTGGCGTAACAGTTCCGTTGGCGGGTAGGGGCGGCGCCCGCTGCCGAACTCAAAGCGGAAATTTTTTTGCATGAATTGCACGGCCTGTTCCAGTTCGGCATGATCATAAAAGCCCTGATCGATGCGTCCCTTGATGGTCACCATATCCATGGCCACCGTGCCCAAGCCGAAGGTATGCAACATGATGTTGCGGCGGATATCAGAACCAATGATGCCCATGGAGACGCCGCCCAGTGATAGGTAATTTTTGCCGCGCATCTCGGCCAGCGCCGCCGCGCAACGCGCGAAACGGAGCAGGCGCTCGGCCACCATCGGCGCCAGAGCGTCATCTTCGGCTTCCAGGTCAGGATTATAAATGGAGAAGATGGGACGTTTTTTCTCGTCCATGGCGGCGCAAAAGGCCTTGAGCCATACGGCGCCCGGGCGGTCGGTTTGATTCAAACCATAGGCCGCCTGGACCCATTCGCTGGAGCCGAGCCCTTGGCAGGCGCTCATCAGTTCATCGCTATAGGCCCAGGAGCGGCTGACCCAGATATTGGCGCTGACCCCCTGGCGCGCATAATAGGCCTGGGCCAAGGCGCCGCTGCGTGCGCCATAGACGATTTCCGGCGCCACGATGACGCGGAGCGGTGTGCCGTCGGGCAAATGAACATTGTTGCTGAGCAGTTGATAGACCTTTTCTGCCATGCGCCATGTGCCGGCCGCATTGCTTTCGTAGGCGCCAGCGCGGCCATCGGCGACGGGTGTAATGGCGATGGTGGGCGGAGCGCCTACCAGCCTCCGGGCGGCCGGCGCGAAGCCGCGCCGGGCTTGCGCCAGGGCTCTGAAATCGATCTGTTCTGCGAGTGATGTTTTCATTATGGACTTTCTGTTTTGATTGCTTTAGGCTGCCGCTAAAGTAGCACTCAGCCTAGCGCATAGGCCAGATAATACAAGCCTATCCTGGCCGGCGGCCCGCCGAGCCCCAGCTTCAATCTTCCTGGAGAATCCGGCGCCCTTCATCCAGAAAAATACCCTGCAGGTTCATTTTAAGTGCTTCCGGGCTGGGGGATTGTGCCAGACCCTCCTGAGCTGTCACATGACCGTTTTTGATCAAGCGATATAAATCCTGATTAAAAGTGCGCATGCCATCTTCCTGCCCGGTCTCAATGGCCGCCGGCAAGGTTTCCAGCTTGTTGGCCAATAGAAGTTTGTGGACCGTAGGTGTGTTGCGCATGATTTCCACCGCCGGCAGCACTCCGCCGCGCACGGAGCGCACCAGGCGTTGGCAGAGCAGGGCGCTTAGATTGCCCGCCAGTGCCAAGCGCACCTGCTCGCGCTCCTCGGCCGGGAAGAAATTAAGGAGGCGATGCACCGCCTGCAGCGCCGTATTGGCGTGCAGGGTGGAAAGCACCAGATGTCCCGTTTCCGCAGCACTCAAGGCCACCGCAAAACTGACCTGATCGCGCATTTCGCCGATCATGATCACATCTGGATCCTGCCGGATAATATGCTTGAGGGCCGCATGAAAGGAGGGCGTATCTAACCCCACTTCGCGCTGTGTGATCAGCGCATGTATATCCTGAAACTGGTATTCCACCGGATCTTCAATGGTAATGATACGGCTGTGCCGGGTCAGGTTAAGATAATGGATCAGGGCCGCCAGAGTGGTCGATTTACCCGAGCCGGTGGCGCCGCAAACCATGACGATGCCGCTGCGGATATCCATTAGTTTTTCCAATACCGTCGGTAGCCCCAGCTCGGCGATGGAAGGGATCTTGGTTTTCACATAGCGCAAGGCCAGGGCGGGCACATGCTGCGAGAGAAAAACATTAACGCGGAAACGCCCCACGCCCTCTTCTTGATGAGAGAAGTCGCTTTCATGGCCGAGCGCATGTTTTTTCTGTAAATGTGCGGGGAGGATCTCAGCCGTGATGCGCTGCAGATCTGCCCGGCTCAGGCGCGCTAACTTGCTGGTGATCAGTTGGCCGCGGATACGGTAGACGGGCGCAGCATCAACTTTCAGATGAATGTCGGAAGCATCCTGGGCCACGGCCTGTTCGAGGATAGATTTGATGATAGACATTTATACCTCAGGGTTGGGTGGTGGGGTTATCCCGGTCGCCGGCATGGCAGGCTGCCTGGTCATATTGACTGCGCCGGGCAAGAGCTGATATTCATCACCAAACTGTGCCAGGAAATGGAGGGCATAACAGCGTAAAAACACCAACAACGGCAGTAGAATCAGCGTGCTGATATATGGGATCCACATCAGGCAACAGAGGCAGCAACAGCAGAGTAGGGCAATGATATCTACCGCCCAAGCCAGCCCCAGCCTCAAGAGGAGATAAAGCATGAAGATTCCCGGTCGCTTTTTGAAGATGCTCTTAAAATGGCTCCAGGCCGCCAGGATTGGGCATGCGCGCAAGAGCATCAGCGGGACGATAAAGTCCTTCAGAAAGATCAAGATACTGACCAGCCCCAGGGCGCCTATCAGGCCTAAGCCTCCGCCCAGGATCAAGGCGCAGATAGCCTTCGGCCCGCAATGATAGCCCATGATATCTGGCAGGGCGATGAGGGTGGCCATGAGGATAATGGCGCCCAATATCAGCAGCGCTATTAATCCCAGGCAGATCGAAAACAGGAAATAGGAATTGCCGCTCGCCCGATAACGCTGCCAGGGTTTGACAATCTCCGCCCGGTTGTGGATCACATTATCCAAGAACATGAATTGGGCCCGGCTGCTGATCCAGGTTAGGGCCAGTGATAGGGCCAAGATGAGTATACCACCCCCGATCAGCAACCCTCCGCCCAGCATCCCCTGCTTTAGCACCCAATCCCATGCCGCCGTGAACGATCGGCTGGCGGCTTGCTGGTAGAGGCTGCTCAAATTAAAGATTGGCCTTCCGTGATGCAGCGTGGCCAGCCAGGCGGTAAAGCCCAGGCCCATCCACTTGAGCAGATCGAAAGGAGCAAAGAGAATGCTTTTAACCGTGGTTATGGCCTGCCTGAGCGGTGCGCCAAGCGAGATGGATTGCGCCATACTCATCACCTCCGAAAGGCCATCATAAGTGCCGCGGCGGTTTTTTCAAGGTTTGTTTCAGCCTGAGCAAAGGCCTCGCTCTGGGCCATCCCGGGCGGTGTAATGGCCAGGCAACGGGTCAGGCCCAGGGAACGCAAGCGGGCTCGGTCGGCCACGGCGCCCGCCACGGCAATCACCGGTTTCCGATGGACGCGCGCTAGACGGGCCACCAGAGCTGGCCCTTTGCCGGCCAGGGTTTGCCTATCCAGCCGTCCTTCACCGGTGAGCACCAGATCCGCCCGACCAATGGCCTTGGCCAGCCCTATTTGCTCAGCCACCCATTGCGCTCCGGGAATCAATTGGGCGCCCAGAAAGGCAAGGCAGCCAGCGCCCAGTCCGCCCGCGGCGCCCGCGCCGTTGGCGCTGGCCACATCAAGGCCCCAGGTGCGCTGGATGATCCTGTGCCAATGCAGGAGATTGCGTTCCAGGCGCAGCACTTCGACGGCGTTGGCACCTTTTTGTGGCGCAAAAACAGGCGCGGCACCATTCGGGCCCAGGAGAGGGTTCTGCACATCAGCTAAGGCTATAAAGCTTGTGGTTGAGAGGCGCGGATCGGCTGTGTCATGCCTGATACGCGCCAGGCGACTTAAGCCGCCGCCACCATCCGGGATGCTCCGCCCTCGTCGATCGTACAGCCGGAAACCGAGGGCTTTGGCCAGACCGCAGCCGGCATCTACCGTGGCGCTACCGCCCAATCCCAGAATTATCTTGCGGCAGCCCTGATCCAGGGCGGCGCGAATCAGCAGGCCGGTGCCATAAGATGATGTTTGGAGGGGCGCATAGGCGGCGCGATCGGGCAAGAGTGCCAAGCCGGAAGCCAAGGCCATTTCCAACAGAGCTTCTGATCCAGTTTTAAGCCAGGCGGCGCGGATAGGGCGGCCCAATGGATCGCGGGTGGGCGATACCATCAGAGGCCCCTTCCGCTGGGCCCGTAGGGCGGTCAATAATCCATCGCCGCCGTCAGACATCGGCATGATCTGCACCACGGCTCGCGGATAGACTGCGCGCACCCCGCGCGCCAGAGCCGCGCCAACCGCAGGGGCCGCTAAACAATGTTTAAAACTGTTGGGCGCGATAACCACTCGCATGGGCTACCTTACCCGGCGCATGAAAAGTAATCCGATGGCCAAAAAAATGAAGTTGGGGAGCCAGGCACTGAGCATAGGGTTAAGCACTTGGTTTTTACCTAACCACTGGCAGAAGGTCATCAGTAGATAAAAACTGAAAAAGGTCAGCAGCGCGATGATGATGCTGATAAAGGCTCCTTTGCGCGTTGAGTATAGGCCGCAGGGTACGCCAAATAAGGTGACCACCAGGCAAGTCCAGGGCATGGCTAGGCGGGCATGCAGGTCTACAGAAATCCGCCCCACAGTTTTGGCGGAAAGGTTTTTATGGGTGGCCATGAATTTCCATAGCTCGCGCGCCGAAAGAAACATGGGATCCTTAACTTCATTGATAAAGTCCTCGGGCTTCTCAGTCCAATCGGTCATTTGCTTGAGCGGCGTGTATGTGATCGGCCCGGCCAGGTTATCATAAAAATCATATTTTTGAATCTTGGCTTTGAAAAACCACCAGCGCCCATCATAGTAACGGCCCTCCTCGGCCTGAATGGTTTGGAGATCGGAGCCGTCGGCTCTTTGCTGCACCACCTTAACATCATGCATATGATGCAGGCGCAGATCGAATTTACGAATGATCCAGAAGCGGTGACCATGCTCATTATTATAAGCTAAATCCAGGGCGTAGCGCGTAGAGGCCTCATCGCCCTGCGAGAGCTGGCGCGTGAATTGCTCGGCCCAGTAACTGGTCCAGGGGGTCACGGTTTCCTGAACTATACTCACGATCACACTCAAGGCCAAGCCCACCGCAAAGATGGGCACGGCGATACGATAAAGATTGATGCCACTAGCGCGCAGCGCCGTCAATTCGTTGTGTTTAGTCAAAAGCCAGAGACTGTAGAGCAGGCCGAGCAAGATGGAAATGGGCGCAATATATATGAGCACGGCTGGTAGCGCCAGCAGGTAATAGCGCACGACGAGCCAGGGCGCCGTTTGGGCATCGATGAAGTCGGAGAGGTGCTCAAAGAGGTCGATGACGACAAAGATCATCGTGAAGGTGAGCAGGCAGTAACCCAGCGGAACCAGAAACTGTCGCAGAATATAATGGTCCATTAATTTCATGCCAGCGCCCAACAGGTTACTGATCTTTGGTTATAAGTCAACAGCGCTCAATGAGCGTGCGGCGCAAGGGCGGGGGCATATAGGCTGGGCCGTAAGAATAGCGCAGCGCCGCCGCGACGGACGGCTAAGTGAACCTCTGGCAGGCCGGATGTGCCCTGGCTGGTTAATTCGGCGGGAAATCACCGGCGGCGGTCGGGGCATAAGGCTTGAGCCATAGCCCCGCCGCCGCGTGGTTGGTGATTCCGCAGAGATGCTGGTTATAAAAAACCCCATCTCGCGGTCAACTCAATCACGGTTTATTTTTTCCGTTTTTTCGCCTTAGCCGTGGCTTTCTTAGCCTTTTTGGGCTTAGCGCAGGCGGCTTTTTTCTTGGGCGTGGCTTTTTTCTTAGGTGTAGCTTTTTTACGTGCTTTAGCCATGATCATTTTCTCCTTGTTTTACTATTTCCGTTTTTTCGCCTTAGCCGTGGCTTTCTTAGCCTTTTTGGGCTTAGCGCAGGCTTTTTTCTTAGGCGTGGCTTTTTTCTTAGGTGTAGCTTTTTTACGTGCTTTAGCCATGATTATTTTCTCCTTGTTTTACTATTTCCGTTTTTTTGCCTTGGTGCGTGAGGACTTTTTAACTGTGATACCCTTGGGCTTGCAAGGGCTGCACCCACAAGCTTTACACATGTTCACCTCCTCTCATTTAGTTACTGTTTATAAGAACGGCATTTCATGGACTGGGCAACGGCTCGACGGATTGAATTTCCGCTGCTTTGAAGGTTTTAAAAATACCTCGTTCCAACTCCAACTTGATGTCACCATTATCGCTTTTTTCCCGGATAATACCCCGAAAAACATGCTCCACGCCTGGCCCGGTGCGCAGGATGGTATTGGGCACAAAAGGCACCGGCCGCGCGGTCAATTTCTTATGCAAGATCATGGTTTGATTGGGCGCTATGGTCAGCTCGCCGGTTAAATCAATATAACCGGGTTTGGTCAGCTGCAGCTTATGGGCGCCTTGTGGCACATAATTTATGGTCAGCTGTTCCGAGAGCGGATCTTGGCCATGCTGCGCGGTAGTGCCCTGGGTGGCGCCATCCAGGTAGACAGTCACGCCGGGCGGCTCAGTGGAGATGAGCAGGGTGCCGCTGTTTTTGGTCAGCATAAATTCGAGCACCGTTTCCTCTCCAGCCCTAATCAGCTTGTTGCTGATCTGAGTGGCATATCCCTGCAGCTCGGCGCGCAAGCTATATTGGCCGGCGGCAATGCTATCGGTGGCAAAGGGGGTCTCATGCATAAATTGATCGTTGATATACAGGCGTGCCCCAGGTGGCCTGGAGAGCACCGTCAGTTTACCAGGTAAAGGCACTAATTTTACTTCCACGGAGCGCTCATCACCTGGCTGGACGGTCAGTTCTTCCTGATATAGCTCATAGCCTTGCAAGGCTATCTCCAAGCGATGTTTGCCGGCGGGCAGGCGCTGCACTTCGCAGGGCGTTTGCCCCATAAAAGCGCCGTTGATCGATACGCTCGCGCCCGCCGGTTGTGAGGCCAAGGCGATCCAGGCCGAGTCGGAAGTCAGGTCCACCCGCAGCCATTGCGGGGTGCGGTCCGTTACGGTTAATTCCACTGTTTTGGGCATATGTTCGGGCGCGCTGAGTTTGATGCGCCGCTGGCCAATCGGGAAATCAGTGATCAGTTGCGGGGTTTTGCCGTAATGCACATTATCAATTTCCACTTCGGCGCCGGTGGGGGTGGAGTGAATCAGAACCAGACCGCGCAGCGGTTCCAGCTTACAATCAAGGCTGGCGCGCCCGTCCGCCGGCACGGTCACGGTGGCGCGGCTTTCCAGGAAGCCGCTTTTGCGGATGATGAGCAGGTGCTCGCCCTCCGCCAAGGCCGATAGGGTGGCGGGTGTGAGATCGGCTGCCGGGCGGCCATCGCAGATGATGGTGGCGCCGCTCGGTTCTGAGCTCACATAGAGTTGCCCGCCGGGAGCCGTCATGGGCCGCCCCGGGTTGCAGGCCGTCAGCAGGCCCAGGAGCAGCAGCAGCCCAACGCAACATGAATGATAATGGCGCATATGCCTCTTTTAGATGACCGCTACATGCTTAGCAAGCTGGATTACGGCGCTCATTTCCTTTTTAAGTGACGCTCCACATCAATCAGTTTTTTGCGCACACCGGCATGCCGTTCATCGGAACGTTCCGGAATCTTTTCGCAGATCAGGCGCAGTTGGGTGGCGGCATCTTCCCAGTCACGGAGTTTAATGGCGCGTTCAGCCAAGAAAAGATGGTTAAGGTAGATATCTTGCAGCTGGCGTTCGCTGGTGCCCCGGAGCGCTACGGCCTCCGCATAAAAATCTGGTTTGGGCTCAATAGTTTCCAGATACCATTCGGCCTCTTTCAAGGCCCGAATGGCCATGGCCAGGTTCTCATGTTTGATGTTCCGCTGATCATAGAGATTGCGCCCCAGGAGCACGGCGTCGCGGGCCAGGCTCAAGAGTTTTTCGGGCGCCAGCGCCAAAGCCGCTAAGCCTAGTTCGTTCTGCCCGAATTCCTCGATGGTTTCTCGCGTGATCCGGAAGGCTTCGGGTTCCAAGGTGTTCAAGATTTTTACGCGATGAGTTTGCTGGCCCAAGGTGATGGTGAGATCCCACAGATCCCAAACGTCACTCGCCAAGCCCAGATATTCTTCCTTCAGTTCATAGAAGCCGGTATGGCGCAAGGCGGCGGCCAGGCTTTGCAGCAGCTCGGCCTCCACACGCTTGCGCTGATTGCCGAGGACATGGCGGCGCGTTTGCAGGTCGTCGATCTGGATGGAGAGCTCGTTATCGCTCAGGCGCATCTGGTAACGAAAGATATTATTGGAGTTAGCCTGAACCTTCTCATAGGCAATTTCCAGCCTGGTATGGTTGGTGACCGGCGTTTCCGATAGGGGTGCCGAGCGGAATATCCCTGAGACCACGATGAGGCCGGCCGCCACCAGCAGCAGCCCGCCGCCCCAGAGCGCCAGGCGTTGGCGCCCCGCGGGGCGCTCCCCGCCGCCGCGCCGCCGGAACGCAATAGAGCCTGACGGTGGGGCCGCTGCCGAGAAGAGATCGGGCATGGGCTCCTCCACGTTCAGCACTTGCAGCAAGGTATCGCCCATCAACAGGCGGTCTCCGACCTGGAGGGCTGAGGCGCTCAGCGGATGATCGTTGAGGAGAGTCTGATTGGCACTGCCCAAATCTTCCGCCCAGAGTCCTGCGCCGGGCTTGAAGAAGAAGCGACAATGGAAGCGCGACATGGCCGGATCATTCAGGACGATATCATTGTTGGATGATCGTCCGGCGCGTGCGCCGCCGGCGGGGATGAGGATTTTCCGCCCCGAGTCAGGTCCCTTTTCGACGATCAGATGATTTGATTCTGGCGCCATGTAATGTTCAGGCCGCACGGCGATTCCCAAGTCAAATTGATAATAGTTAAAAGTTGCGTTATTAGGCAACTAAAAAAAGTAAATATTTTTGAGGATTGATTTTTGATCTCAGGTTTTTTAGAGTTGCCGACAAGAGCCGCATTTCGAAATCAAGTTGGCGTGCATGGGATAGAGCACCCTCAGAATGGGCAGGATGATTCATGCAACAAGATAAGAAAAAAATGAAAGCCGTCGTGCTCGCTTATCACAATATGGGATGCGTTGGTCTGGAAGCCTTGCGCCGCCATGGCTTTGAGATTCAAGCTGTCTTCACGCATAAGGATGATCCACGCGAAACGATCTGGTTCCAATCCGTGGCCGCCTGGGCCGCCCGGCATAACCTGCCCGTCTATGCGCCGCAAGATATCAATCACCCGCTCTGGTTGGCTAAAATTCGCCAACTGCAGCCGGAAGTGCTCTTTTCCTTCTATTATCGCCAGATGATCAAGGCCGAACTGCTGGCTCTGCCAGCGCAGGGCTGCCTGAATCTGCATGGCTCGCTTTTGCCCAAATATCGCGGGCGCTGTCCCGTCAATTGGGTGCTGATCAATGGTGAAAAGGAAACGGGTGTTAGCTTGCATTACATGACCCCTCAGGCCGATGATGGCGATATCGTTGCTCAAGCCAAAGTGCCCATTGCGGATGCCGATACGGCTTTGACCCTCTTCGCTAAACTCGAAAAAGCCGCCAGCCTTTTATTGGATGATGTCCTGCCCAAGCTGCGCGCCGGGAAAGCGCCGCGTACGCCACAGGATCATCAGCAAGCCACCTATTATGGCGGGCGCCGCCCGGAAGATGGCCTCATCGACTGGTCGCGTTCGGCCACCGCAATTTATAATCTGGTGCGCGCGGTCACCAAGCCTTATCCAGGCGCCTTCACTTGGGTGGGTGATCGCAAGCTGCTGATCTGGTCGGCCCTGGCCGAAGAAGGCCAGGGGTCTGAGCCTCCCGGCAGTGTGCTTTCTTCCCAGCCGCTGAAGATCGCTTGCGGTCAAGGCGTGTTGCGGGTGGAGCAGGCCCAGCCGGAAGGCGATGTGCTCATGGCCGGCGCGCAAACAGCGGAAACCATGGGGATCGTGCCAGGTTTGCGCCTGGGAGCGCAGACGGCGCAGCTCAGCGCACCGCCGCGCAAAAAATCAGTTTTAATCTTGGGCGTGAACGGGTTCATCGGTAATGCCCTGAGCGAACGCCTGCTGGATAGCGGCGCCTATAGCGTGCATGGCATGGACTTGCATGCCGATAAAATCACGCGCCTCTTGCGCCGCCCTCATTTCTATTTCAACGAGGGCGACATCTCCATCCATCGCGAATGGATTGAATATCATGTGCGTAAATGCGATATCATTCTGCCGCTGGTCGCCATTGCCACGCCCATCGAATATGTGCGTAATCCCTTGCGGGTCTTCAACCTGGATTTCGAGGAGAATCTGCGCGTGGTCCGCTATTGCGTCAAATATGGCAAGCGTATTATTTTCCCTTCCACATCCGAGGTCTACGGCATGTGCGACGACCAGGAGTTCGATGAAGATCATTCGCGCCTGATCGTGGGCCCCATTCGCATGGAGCGTTGGATTTATTCTTCCTCCAAACAACTGCTCGATCGGGTGATCTGGGCCTACGGTCGCCACGCCAACCTGCCCTTTAGCTTATTCCGACCCTTCAACTGGATCGGGCCGCGCCTGGATAGTCTAACCTCAGCGCGGATTGGCAGCTCGCGGGCGATCACTCAGCTGATTCTTAATCTGGTGGAGGGCAGTCCTATCCGTCTGATCGATGGCGGGGAGCAGAAGCGTTGCTTCACCGCCGTGCAGGACGGCATCGAATGTCTCTTCCGCATCATTGAAAACCCCCAGGGCTTGTGTCAGGGCGAGATTTTCAATATAGGCAATCCGAATAATGAAGCTAGCATCAAGGAATTGGCGCAGATCCTGCTGGCTAAATTCGAAGGCCATCCCCTGCGCGCACACTTCCCGCCCTTTGCTGGGTTTCAGGAGCTGGAAAGCCAGCGCTATTATGGCACCGGCTATCAGGATGTGGCCCACCGCAAACCCAGCATCCGTAAAGCTCGTAAATTGCTGGGCTGGAATCCAACCATCGGGCTGGAACAAGCCGTGGATGAAACGCTCGATTTCTTCCTGCGCGAAGCCATCGCCTCCAGCGAGTTCCCCACATCACCCGGCGCCAGCGACTCCTGCGAGTCAGGGTAGGGGATAAGCGGTTTTACGACGGGCCGCAAAGCGGACGGCCTCGGTGTAGCCGGCTTCCTTGGCCAGGCGCAGCGCCGCCTCAAAATTATAGCCCACTTCTTCCGGGCGATGCGCATCCGATCCAAAGCAGATGGAGATATTGCGTTCGCGCGCCAGCGCCAGCAGCATGGCTGAGGGGTAGATTTCCTGGACCGGCTTACGCAGGCCGGCCGTGTTGATTTCAATGCATAGATCGGCGGCCGCAATGCGATCCAAGGCCGGCTGAGCCAGCTCTCGTACGATATGATCGCCGGGGCGATGCCCGAATTTCTTGGGTAGATCCAAATGCCCCACCACATCCACAAGACCGCTACCAGCGAAGCGGCCCAGTAGTTCGAAATAAGCTCGCCAGACACCCTCCACATCCACGGCTGCCCAGCGCTGAAGTTCAGCGGGATTATCGAAGCACCAGTCGCCCAGGCAGTGAATGGAGCCAATGACCACATCGAAGGCTGTGCTGGCCAGGAAGGGGCGCAAGAAGCGCTCGCAGCCTTCATAGTAATCGGCCTCACCACCGAATAGGACGCGCGGCGCGCCGGGAGCTTGCAGCTCCATAACCATCTGCTGGTATAGCGACCATTCCTCAAGAGTCATACGCTGATCCGGATCATGGCCATCGGGATTAGGCATATGATCGGTGAAAGCAATTTCGGGTAAGCCACGGCGCTGCGCCACAGCTTTATAGGCTCTCGCCGTACCCGTGGCATGGCGACAAAGGGATGTGTGTAAATGATAATCGGGCAACATAGACTTCTTCCTATGCTTTCAGGCGCCAGACATGCTTTGAGCCAAGCCGGTGATGGCCGAGCGGCGCTATTCAGCAAACCTAGTGGCTATGCCGCTTGCCGCCCATGCGGGCGATGCAACGCGCCATATCATAATGCAAGTATTCTTCCGCCCAGGAGAGGGGCGTATCACCGGTGCTGTCGCGCGCATTGATATCGGCGCCATATGCTAAAAGCGTTTTGAGGCTTTCGGTGTGGCCCCAGAAGGCCGCCCAGTGAATGGGCGCCAGGCTGCGCGCATGAGTGCGCGCATTGATATCGGCGCCGGCAATGAGCAAGCGCTGGATGAGCTCCGCATGGCCGTATTGCGCGGCCGCGTGCAGGGGCGTTAGACCGTGAAGGTCGGAGGCCTCGGTATCAGCCTTGTAGAGCAGCAGTAAAGCGACCATATCCGTGTGGCCCTGCTGAGCGGCCAGGTAGAGCGGCGTCTGGCCCTGATTATCCTGCGCATTAACGTTGGCCTCGTTATCCAGCAGCCATTGGGCGATTTTCCGTTGGTTGTTGTGCGCTGCCAGGTGTAAAGCTGTTTGCCCGCTATTGTGCTCCACCATATTAATGCTGTTGCCGTCGGCAAGGGCCGTCAGCTGAGCTAAATTATTGTGCCGGATGGCTTCCCACAGGCGCGCTTCACTGCCGCTGGCCAGTATGCCGATCAGTAAACAACTTCCCGCCACCAGCAAACCGATGGAGCGTTTCATAGCCACCTCCCATATACTAAAGAAAATCCATTGCATCCCACTTGTAGCATGGCTCTCAGCCGGCGGCAAGTTAGAATTCCGCCGGCCCGCGCGCCCTGGCAGCCGGGGCTGGCGGGGAAAGCGGCCTTTAGGGAGTGTGGGCTTGGAGATCAATGGGCAAGGGCTTGATCTGCCAGATATCACGGGCGTATTCGCGGATGGTGCGATCGCTGGAAAAATATCCCATGCGCGCCACATTCAGGATGGCCTTGCGTGTCCAGAGCTGGGGGTCCGCGAAGGTGGCGGCAACTTTTTCCTGGCAGGCCACATAAGAGCGGTAATCGGCCAGTAAAAAGTAATGGTCGCCATAGGCCAATAAACTCCGGTAAATGTTGAGGAAGAGATCGGGATCTTCCCGCGAGATATCATTGCGACCGATAGCTTCGACCACCCGGTGCAGTTCGGCATCGGCCTCATAGAGAGCATGAGGGTTATAATGCGCGCGCATTTTTTGCAATTCCTCCGCCCGATGGCCAAAGATGAAGATATTATCCGGGCCTACGGCTTCAGCTATCTCAATGTTGGCTCCATCCCAGGTGCCGATGGTCAGGGCGCCATTCAAGGCCAATTTCATATTGCCGGTGCCGGAGGCTTCGGTGCCGGCAGTGGAAATCTGTTCGGAGAGATCGGCAGCCGGGATGATGGTCTCCGCCAGGGTGACATCGTAATCGGGCAGAAAAATCACTTTCAGCTTGCCGTCGACATCGGGATCCAGGTTGATGCGGTCGCCCAGACTGGTGATCAGCTTGATGATATGTTTGGCCACCGAATAGCTCGGCGCCGCTTTGGCGCCGAAGATGAAGGTGCGCGGCACCACGGCGCGAGTCGGATCGGCCTTGATCCGATAATAGAGCGTTAGGATATGCATGGCGTTGAGCAGCTGGCGCTTGTATTCATGCAAGCGTTTAACCTGCACATCGAAGAGGCTGTGCGGATCCACCGTTTCGCCGATGCTCGTCCGGATAAGCTTGGCCAGGCGCACCTTGTTCTGGTGTTTGACGGATCGAAACTGTTTCTGGAACTCCTGGTTTTCAGCGTATGCTTCCAGGCGCTGTAATTGATCCAAGTCTTTGATCCAGCCGTCACCGATGGTGCGAGTGATCAGGTCTGCCAGGCCGGGATTGCTGACCAGGAGCCAGCGCCGCTGGGTGATGCCATTGGTCTTGTTGTTAAATTTATCGGGCCAGAAGGTGGAGAAGTCCGGAAAGACCTCCTGGGCCAGCAGGCGGGAGTGCAGGGCCGAAACGCCGTTGACCGAGTGACTGCCGACGATGGCCAGATGGGCCATGCGCACCTGTTGAGGCTCAGATTCTTCAATCAGCGACATGCGTTGCAGGCGCGCGCCATCGCCGGGATGGCGCGCCTCGATCTGCTGCAAGAAACGCTGGTTGATCTCGTAAATCAGTTGCAGGTGGCGCGGCAGAACCTTGGCCATCAAGGGCACCGGCCATTTTTCCAGAGCTTCAGCCATGATCGTATGGTTGGTATAGCCTAGCGTGCGCACCGTCAGATCCCAGGCCTTGTTCCAGGAGAGGCTGGCCTCATCGCGGAAGTAGCGCATGAGTTCGGCCACGGTCAATGCCGGATGGGTATCATTCATCTGGATCGCATTTTTTTCCGGGAATTCGTTCCAATCCTTATGGCTTTTCTGGAAACGGCGGATGATGTCGCGGATCGAGCAGCTCACCAGGAAATATTCCTGGATCAAGCGTAGTTCTCGGCCGGCGCTGGTATTATCGGAGGGATAGAGCACCTTGGTTATGATTTCAGCCCAGTTTTCCTGCTGAACCGCCTTAACATAATCGCCCTGATTAAAGACATCCAGGCGGAAGCCTTCGTGGGAGCGTGAGCTCCACAGGCGCAGGAAATTCACCGTGTTATTGGCATAACCGATGATGGGCACATCATAGGGTAGGCCTTCAAACATTTGCCAGTCCACCCAGACGGGTTTGCGCTCACCGCGCGAGACTTTGAGCTGTTCCACGCGTCCATAGACCAGCACCGGAATGGTATATTCGGGGCGAATGATTTCCCAGGGATAGCCATATTTGAGCCAGTCATCCGGGCGTTCGCGCTGCCAGCCATTTTCGAGCTCCTGACGGAACATGCCGTTTTCATAACGCAAACCGTAGCCGTAAGCCGGCAATTCCATGGTGGCCATGGAGTCCAGAAAGCAAGCCGCCAGTCGGCCCAAGCCGCCGTTACCCAAGCCGGCATCCGATTCATTGCGGCTCAAAGTTTCCAGATCCAGGTTCAGTGTTTTTAAGGCTTGCTGGGTGGCGTCGCGCGCTTGCAGCGCAATCATATTATTGGCGAGCAGGCGCCCCATCAGGAATTCCATGGATAAATAATAAACGCGCTTAACATCATGCGCCATGTAAGCTCCCTGAGTGGCCAGCATGCGTTCCACGGCCATATCCCGGATGGCCATGGTCAGGCTTTGATATTTATCGAAACTGGTGGCTGTGCCCCAGTTTTTACAGCGCGCAAACTTCAGATGGAATTGGATGTTCCGGCTGATCTCTTCGGCGCTGATCTCGTTGGCGAAGCGCAACTCATTCGCGGGCGCTGGTGCGTTTTTTTGCATAAGCATGCTGGGGGTGAATAGTCGGCGGCCGGAAATCATCCGGCCACCGGAGCTTTTTTCAAAAACTATAGGGGATCAGGTGCTCTTTGGCAAGCGACATATCAGCGCTCAGCCGGCTGATCAGTGCGCGAGCCGATAGAGATCAGTGGATAGATAGCGCTCGCCGGAATCCGGCAAGATCACCACCAGCCTTTGGCCTTCAAAGGCTGCGGTGCGCGCTAGCCGCGCGGCCACCGCCATGGCCGCACCACTGGAAATGCCCGCCAGGATACCTTCTTCTCTGGCCAGCCGCTGAGCGTATTCCAGGGCTTCCTCTTCAGTGGCCGGTTCAATGCGGTCTACCAGCGCCCAGTCCAGCGTTTGCGGGATGAAATTGGCGCCCAGCCCCTGCAGGCCATGCGGAGCGGGGCGCAGTGGCTGCCCAGCTTTTTTTTGAGCGAGCAGGGGACTGGCGGCCGGTTCCACGGCCACGGAGAGGATGGGCTTGGCGCGCCTGTGTTTGAAATAGCGAGCAATGCCCGTCAAAGTGCCGCCGGTACCCACGCCGCTTATAACAACATCCACGGCCCCCGCGGTGGCCTGCCAGATTTCCGGCCCGGTGGTCTGTTCGTGGATAGCCGGATTGGCCGGGTTCTTAAATTGCTGCGGCATGAAATAACGCTCGGGGTCCGCCTGCAACAGTTCCTCGGCCTTGTGCAGGGCGCCGGCCATGCCAGCCGCCCCGGCGGTCAAGATGATCTGCGCGCCCAGTGCTTGGATGAGCTGGCGCCGTTCGGCGCTCATGGAGTCCGGCATCACCACACTCACGCGGTAGCCACGCGCTGCGCCCACGCCAGCCAGAGCGATGCCCGTATTGCCGCTGGTGGGCTCGATGATCGTCATGCCCGGCTTGAGTATCCCGCGCCGTTCAGCATCCCAGACCATCGCCGCGGCAATGCGGTCTTTGACAGAATAGGTCGGATTGCGACCCTCGATTTTAGCCCAAACCTTGACGCGCCGAGCATCCACCAAACGTTGTATTTGCACCAAGGGAGTGCCGCCGATAGTCAATGAATTATCGGCCTGATATTTCATGGGACCTGCGTGACGGTAATGGCCTGATCCACTTCCTGGCGCAGCGCGCGCTCAATGCCATGTTTGAGGGTTTGGGTGGCGAAGGGGCAACTGCCGCAGGCGCCCTTGAGGCGGAGCTCTACAGCCGTGCCCGTGATGTTGGCGACTTCCAAATCGCCGCCGTCGCGTTGCAGATATTTGCGTAGCTCTTCCAGTTTAGCGCGTATTTTTTGTTCCATGGATCATTCCTTTAGGGGGTTATTTGATTTCGGTGCCGCTGGGCCAATCGCCTTCCACGGTCAGCAGGCGTATCTCAGAGCCCTGCGATGCCGCCAGGAGCATACCGTTGGAAGTCACGCCCCGAATCTTGGCGGGTTTGAGATTGGTCACCACCACCACGATCTTGCCGATCAGATCTTCCGGAGCATAATTTTTGGCAATGCCCGCCACGACTTGGCGCTGCTCGCCCTTCAACTCCAATTGCAGTTGCAAGAGTTTGTCGGCGCCAGGGATTTTGGCGGCACTCACAATGCGCGCGGTGCGCAAGTGAATTTTAGCAAACTCATCATAGGAGATCTGCTCCGCTGCCGGCGTCGCTGCTGGTGGAGTCGCCGGCGCTGGCGCCGGCGCGGCCGGTGGCGTAGATCCCAGGCGCGGGAAGAGGATAATCGCTGCGCCCAAACTGGTCTGGGGCGGTAATCCGCCCCAGCGTTCCAGTTCCGAGAGGGTCGGGGCCGGTCCGGATAATCCCAGAGCCTGGCGCAAGCGGCTCATCTGGTCGGGCATGATCGGGCTCAGGAGGCCGCCGATAATGCGCAGCGTTTCCGCGGCATGATAGAGCACCGTGTGCAGGGGGCGCTGCTCAGGCTGTTTGGCCAGCGTCCAAGGCTGACGCTGTTCCAGGTAACGATTGGTTGCGCGCACCGCCCCGATAACCGCCGCTAAACCCTGGTCCAAACGCATCTGGGCGATGCTCTCTCGCATGGACTTGATGCTGGCCAGAACCGCCTGGCGCAGGGCGGGTTCGGCGGCGCTATCCTCACCCGGCGCTGGGATCTTGCCGCCACAGTGGCTGTGCACCAGCTTCATGATACGGCTGAGTAGATTGCCGATATCATTGGCCAGATCGGCGTTATAGCGGCGGATGAAGGCCTCTTCCGAAAAGCGGCAGTCTTGTCCCAAGGTCATTTCGGCCATCAGAAAATAGCGGAAAGCATCGCTGCCGTAACGCTCAGCTAAGGCCATGGGATTAACCACATTACCGGTGGATTTGCTCATCTTGCTTGCCCCCAGCAGCCACCAGCCATGGGCGAAAATTGTTTTGGGCAATGGCAAGCCCATGGCCTTGAGCATGGTGGGCCAATAGACGGTATGGGTCGTTAGGATATCCTTGCCAATCAAGTGATAGCTGGCCGGCCACCAGCGCCGGAAACGGTCTTCATCAGCCAGATAGCCCACGGCGCTGATATAATTAACCAGGGCATCGAACCAGACGTAAGTTACAAACTGCGGATCAAAAGGCAGATCAATGCCCCAGGTGAGGCGGGTCTTGGGCCGTGAAATGCAGAGATCGTTGAGCGGCTTTTGCAGAAAACCCAGCGTTTCGTTGCGGCGGAAATCCGGCTGAATGAATTCCGGATGTTGCTGAATATACTCGATGAGCCAATCCTGATAAGCGCTCATCCTGAAGAAATAATTGGTTTCCGTGATGCGCTCCAGCTCGCGACCACATTCCTGGCACTGGCCATCAGTCAAATCCCGTTCGGTATAAAAGCGCTCGCAGGGCACGCAATACCAGCCATCATACTGGGCTTGATAGATTTCGCCTTTATCATAGAGCGTCTGCAAGATTTGCTGCACGATGCGTGTATGGCGCGGCTCGGTGGTGCGGATAAAATCGTCGGAGGTGATATGCAGTTTTTGCCAGAGCTCCTGAAAATGCACCACCGTGCGATTGGCCTGCTCCAGCGGGGCGATGCCGGCCCGCTCGGCCGCCCGTTGCACTTTTTGGCCATGCTCATCGGTGCCGGTCAGCAGGAAGGTGGGCACTCCGGCCAGGCGTTGATAGCGTGCCAATACATCGGCCAGGATGGTGGTGTAGGCATGCCCGATATGCGGAGCATCATTAACATAGTAAATGGGCGTGGTGATATAAAAGGAGGCGGCTTTCATGGTTTCTCCTCAAAGTTCATGGCCACCGATTATAGCCGGCGGTGGCATAAATCCAATATTTTAATTTGATGGTCTTGCGGAGCGGGCCGCCTCTAAGGCCAGCGATGATGCCATGCCAAGCCCACCCGCCGCTTGGCTCACTGGCCCGGCGTGGGCCAGGGCCCGCCGCCCCGCTAAAAATATTGACCTCCGCCCGCTCCTGGGCTAGCATGCCTCGCAAAAACTGGATTTGAATCAGTGGATGAAGCTATGCGTGTTCTAAATTTTGGTTCGATAAATATCGATCATGTCTATGCCGTGGATCACTTCGTGCGCCCGGGCGAAACCATCGCCAGCAGCGCTTATCAGGTCTTTGCCGGCGGTAAAGGTTTCAATCAAACGGTGGCTTTGGCACGCGCCGGGGCGACCGTGGCGCATGCCGGTCGTATTGGGCGGGATGGCCTTTGGCTGCGGGAACGCCTGCAGGGTGAGGGCGTGGATGTCTCCGGCGTGCTGGAGACCGAGGCGCCCACCGGCCATGCCATCATCCAGGTGGATCCCTCCGGCGAGAATGCCATCGTGCTGCATGGCGGCGCTAACCAGTGTGTGACCCCGGCGGATGCCGATTGCGTGCTGGCCTCTTTCAACGCCGGCGATTATCTCCTGGTGCAGAACGAAATCAGCGCTCTGCCGGCCATTATCCGGGCCGGCGCCCAACGTGGCTTGCGCGTGGTCTTTAACCCGGCTCCCTTGACGCCCGCCGTGCACTCCTATCCCCTGGATCAGGTATCCATTTTTATCCTCAATGAAACCGAAGCCCAAGGCCTCACCGGTGTCAGCCAGGCGCAACAGATCGGCGCTGCCATGGCCCAAAAGTTTCCAGAGGCCACCACCGTCCTGACCCTGGGCCATAAGGGCGCGCTGCTTTTTGAGCCCGGGGCAACCTTCCATCAGCCGGCCGAAAAAGTGACCGCGGTGGATACCACCGCCGCCGGCGATACTTTCATCGGTTTTTTCTTATCCCACTTGATCGCCTCCGGGGATGCGCGCCAGGCCTTGCAGTGGGGTTGCCGAGCCGCAGCCGTGTGCGTGACCAGACCCGGGGCGGCCGATTCCATTCCGCATTTGGCGGAACTCGAGAAGGACTAACTGCTTCCCGGCGGATAGCGCCGGGCGGGTAGGGGATATTTATGTTTGACCTGGCCGCTCGTTTTCGCTAGGCTCTGCCCCCATCTCCGCGGAAAGGGTTTTTTCCATGATGTTCATTGCACGCTTTAATAAGCTGATCCGCAATAAAATTCTCTGGAGTATTTTCGCCTTTATCGTGGTGCTCTCCTTTGTGGCCTGGACCACCCAGACCGGCGGGCCGCAAGCGGCGGAGAATGAAAATCGTCTGGGCACACTTGATGGAAAGGCCGTGCCGCCCGCCGAGTTTCAAGCGGCCTATTTCAATTCCTTGCTGGCCACTTCTCTCATGTTCGGCCGGCCGCTCCAAGTCACCGCGCAGGTGGATAGCGTCTTGCGGACCATGGCTTGGCGCCGCCTGGCGGCTTTACGGGCCCTGGCAGACCTGAAACTGAGCGTCAGCGCCGACGAGGTTGTGGCGGCTATCCGCCAGCAGCCCTTTTTCGCCAGCCAAGGCCAGTTCCAGCCGGAACGTTATCAAGCTTTCCTGCGCCAGTTCCTGCCCAGTCTGCGAGCCACCCAGGCGCAATTCGAGGAGCATATTCGCCAGGAACTGCTGCTCAATAAAGCCCAATATATTCTGGCCCAAGCGGCTTGGGCGTCCCCGCCAGAAATACAAGAAGTCTTCCATCAACTCTACGATACCTATGTGCTCAGCTATGTGAGCCTCAGTCGGGAGGAATTTGCGCCTGGGATACAAGTCAGCGAGGAAGACGCCCAAGCCTATTTTGAGGGGCATCGGGAAGCCTTCCAGATTCCAGAGCAGATGCGCGTGAAGGCCGTGGCCTTTCCCATTGAGAACTTCATGGATGAAAGCGCCTGCGCCGAGGAAGTCTTGCGCGAGTATTACGCTGAACATATCGAGGACTTCACCGTGCGCGATGACGACGACCAGTTGACCGCGACCCCGTTTGAGGAAGTGGCGGACCGGTTGCGCCGGGATCTGGCCTGGCAGACCGCTTTAGTGCAGGCCGAGGATAAAGCCTCGGATTTTGAGGTATCCCTGGTGTCGGATCGCCAAGGCCACGCGCCCACTTTTGAGGATGCCGCCCATGCCCTGGGGCTGCCGGTATGCACCTCAGATTATTTCGCGGCCCAGGAAACGATTGCTGGCTTGGCTGGCGGCTTGGAGCTCAGCCGCGCGGCTTTTGAGCTGCGCCCCACGCCGGATGATTATTTCAGCCGGCCACTGCTGGGCGTTGACGCCTATTATATTCTCGCTTACGCCGACCGCCGCGCGGCGCGTCTAGCGGATTATCAGGAAGTTCGGGAGGAGGTCCTTCAGGCCGCGCTTCAAACCAGGATAACCGAGCAATTACATCAAACTGCGGCGCGCGTTTACGAGGCCGTGGCGGCGGCCGTGGAGCAGGGCACGTCCTTTCAGCAGGCCCTGGCTGGTTCCGGGCTGGAAGTCTTCACCAGCGAGCCTTTCTCTATCCGGGCCGGATTGGATGAGGAAGAGTTCGCTCATATCGAGGCGCTCATCAGACAGGTACTCCAACATAATGCGGGTGAGCTGACCGACTTAGTTGCCGTTACCGATGGCTATATGTTTGGCTATGTGGAATCGTGCGTCCCCGCCAGCCGCACCCTGCTCAATGCCGTGCGGGATGATCTGGCGCGCTATCTCCTGCGCCGGCGGGAGACCTTGGTGTTCATTGATTGGCAGGAATATCTGCTGGCCGCGGCCGGTTTCGAAGATCTGGCGGCCCAAACCAGCGCCGCGCGTTTCGCCGAGGAATCCGACGAGGATTACGACGCAGATTAAAAGCTCTCTGCCCGTCGCCCTCCGCCACGCTTCAAGAGCGCCGCCGCCGTTGGCGGCGGATCATGTTCCAAAAACGGAGCGTGTCGCGCCAGGGATTGATCTTGCTGATTTCATCCTGGTAAATGACCGTGATGGGCACCGCGCCCATGCGCACGCCGCGCTCCGCCAGCCATAACAGTATTTCCGATTCCGCCGCATAACCCGGAGCGGTTGGTTGTTCGCTGGGCAGTATATCGCAGCGATACAGGCGGAACCCGCTTTGAGTATCGGGCACGGTTTGCCGCATGATCCGGCTCAGATACCAGCTCATGAAACGGTTGGTCCAACGCCGCACGCGCGGCATATTGATCGGATTATCCATGCGATTGCCAATCAGCACCGGCAGCGCCGTGCGCTGGTAGGTCTCCAGAAATCTGGGGATATCAGCCGGGGCATGTTGACCATCGGCGTCCATGGTGAGCAGGAAGGCGTAGCCATGCTCGCGCGCATAGTTAAAGCCGGTGTGCAGGGCTGCGCCCTTACCGAGATTGCGCGCATGGCGCAAGACGATCGCTCCCGCCGCCGTCGCTGCCGCGGCGGTGGCGTCCGGCGAGCCATCATCAATCACCACCACGGCTGGCGCCAGCCGGCTGATGCTGCGCACGACTTCGCCGATGCGCCTTTCTTCCTGATAGGCCGGCACGATCACGCAAAAATTATTGTCGACAGGCATCTGGTTCATGGTGTGGACCTTGTTTGCCAAAAATCATCAAACATAAACCATTGCAGGGGCTGGCGTCGAATTTCAGATTCCATGGCATCCCGGATCAGCAGGCGCATATCAGCCACCGTGATCGACGGGGTCGGAATGAGCGGGGTATGAAAACGGAAACGGAAGGTGTCATCCGGTTGGCGCACCAGAAACACCGGTAAGACCGGTGCCCCCGTTTTAATGGCAATGCGCGCTGGACTGCTGGGCAGGCGTGCTGGCCGTCCAAAAAAGAGGATGGGGTCATCCGGGCGCGTGGTATAGTCGCGATCGGCCAGCATGGCCACATGCTCCCGGTTTTTCAGAGCTCGCAATACGCCGCGCGCCGCCTGCCCAAAAGGGATCAAATGAATGCCGCGTTGACTGCGATGCTTCTGGAAAAGTTCATTGATTTTATTGGTGCGTTGCGGAAAGTAAACCGCGCTGATCTTGCGCCCCAAAGCCGTCAGC
>CAYYVN010000003.1:0-181935 GCA_964475165.1 uncultured Verrucomicrobiota bacterium
CGGCGCCCAGCCTGGCTGATACTAGCGCCATCGTGGCCCAGGCCAAAAAGGCGGAAACGGCCAAAATAGATTTTATCCAGGAAGCCGAAATACCCCCACCCCTGACCCAGCGCAAGACCATCAAAATCAAGCGCTCCGAACAACACGCCGTCCCTCAGACCGTCAAACTCAAACGCCCGGAAGCCGCCCCGGCCGCCACGCCCGCACGCGCGGAGCTGATCATCCGCGGAGCACCCAAGGCGAGAGTTGAGCTGGATGATCCCTGGTTGTTGGGATTGGCAGCGGCTAGTGCCCTGCTCATCGGTTGCTTGGTTTATATCATGGCCGCCCAAGCTTTCGGCCCGGAACTCATTTTACCGCTACCAGCAGCGCTGCTCTAAGTGGAGGGCCTGGCTGCGCCCCTCCCAACATTATTAACCGCCAGAAGGAGGTCATGCCGCGATGTCAGCTAAAATCATTCATCTTTCCAAGTCGAATTGGGTAACCGAGGTACAGCAAGCCTCCCTGCCGGTCGTGGTGGATTTCTGGGCAGCTTGGTGCGGCCCCTGTAAGATATTGGCGGCCACCCTCAATGAAGTGGCCACAGAGCTCGCTGGTAAAATCAAAATAGCTAAAGTTAATGTGGAAGAAAATCCGGAACTGGCGGCCCAATTTCAGATCCGCTCTCTGCCCACCCTGCTGGTCTTCAAGGGCGGCACGGTGCAAGAGCAAATGGTGGGCGCTTTGAGAAAAGACGACCTCTTGGCCAAGCTGAAAGCCCATCTATAATCCTGCCCGGCCCGGCCCTTAAGCCGCCGTTTGCTGAAAACCAGCCGGCGCGGCCAGAAAAACTGGCCGGCCAAGGCCATTTTTCCTTGATGAATTCGCTGGTTTAGACTCTGGCAGCCGGGGTAAAAAGGGAGTGCGCCTGGCGGGGATCGAACCCACAACCTTCGGCTTCGGAGGCCGACACTCTATCCAATTGAGCTACAGGCGCATGGGGCCAACGGATGGAGCACTCTAGCTCAGACTGAGGCGACGGGCAAGCAACATCTCAGCTCCATACGCCGGGAATGAGCTGACGACAGGCCGGGCAGCGACCATCCTGCAGGTTATTTTCTAGAATGCGATAACCATAGCGGCGAATGAGCATGGCCTTACACTCAGGGCAAACAGTATCCTGCCCCTCAGCGCCTGGCACATTGCCGATATAGACATAACGGCAACCCTCGCCCAGGGCCAGATTGCGCGTGCGCTGCAAGGTGGCCAGGGGTGTCGGCGGGATATTCTTCATCTTATAGGTGGGATGAAAGCGCGAGAAATGCAGGGGCACATCCGGCCCCAGTTCCTTGACCACCCAAGCCGCCAGGCGCTTGATTTCATCGGGAGCATCATTCAAGGTGGGAATAATGAGCACGACGATCTCATACCAGACTCCCGCGCTGGCCAGGCAGGAGAGCGTGTTCAAGACCGGCTGCAAGGCGCCCCCGCAGACGCCCTCATAAAATTCCTGCGTAAAAGCCTTCAGATCAATCTTGATGGCCTTCATCAGCGGGAATAAAGCGCGCAGCGCCGGTTCCCTGATGAACCCGCTGCTGACCATTACATTATCCAGGCCCAGGCTCTGCGCGGCCCGCGCGCAATCCGTCATATATTCATGAAAGACGATCGGCTCACCATAAGTATAAGCCATCACCCGCGCGCCGGATCTGGTCGCGGTGGCGGCCATGCTTTCCGGTGAACGATAGGGCACGCTAACATCCTCCGGCTTAGCCTGCGAAATATCCCAGTTCTGGCAAAACTTGCAGGATAACACACAGCCGACGGTGGCGATCGAATAGGCCTGACTGCCAGGATACACATGGAAAAACGGCTTCTTTTCGATGGGATCCAGGTGCATGGCGCAGGGGCGCCCATAGATCAGGGAATAATATTTCCCGGCACGATTCTCGCGCACCCGGCAGTAGCCGCGTTGCCCCTCGCGCACCCGGCACCCGCGCGGACAGAGCCGACAGTGCACCGTGCCATCGTCCTCTTTCTCATAGAAGGCGGCTTCGTGCGGGGATGCATCCGCAGTCGGCAGTGCCCCGCCCCAACGCGGCCAGGCGCAAGCGGCCGTCCCGGCGCCCAAGGTCGCCAGGAAACGCCGACGAGAGATAAGCGGCCCGGGAGTGTGCATGCCTGATCACCAGTTATAGAATTATCCCAGCTCTTCAAAAAGCGACAGCTGCCTGGTCGGCCCCGGTCGCGGACGGCGCGTGGCGAGCTTGGGTTGACCCGCCTCGCCAAATTCGCCCTCTTCCAGGTTGAGCATGATCTCCTTGGCGCGCCGGATAACCTCGCGCGGCAGACCCGCCAGTCGCGCCACCTGGATGCCATAGCTTTTATCGGTGCCGCCAGGCACGATACGGCGCAGAAAAACAATTTGATCATTCTTCTCGCGCACCAGAATATTATAGTTTTTTACGCCCGGCAGCGTCAAGGCCAGATCGGTCAGTTCATGATAATGAGTGGCAAAAAGGGTCTTGGCCTGCACCGCACCATGCAGATGTTCGGCCACGGCCCAGGCAATGCTGATGCCATCAAAAGTGCTCGTGCCCCGTCCGATTTCATCGAGCACAATGAGGCTCTGAGCGGTGGCATTATGCAAAATGTTGGCCGTCTCCTGCATCTCGACCATGAAAGTGCTGCGGCCGCGCGCCAGATCGTCGCCCGCGCCCACCCGCGTGAAGACCCTATCCACCAGCCCGATCTCAGCTTCCGCCGCCGGCACGAAGGAGCCCATCTGGGCCATGATAACAGTCAGGGCGGCCTGTCGGATATAAGTGGATTTACCGGCCATATTAGGTCCGGTGATGATCGCCAGCCGATTCTGGTCGCCATCCAGCAGAATGGAGTTGGGCACAAAACGATCGCTGCCGGGAATCTGTTCGATAACCGGATGGCGACTGTCGCGAATGCTCAGGCGATCGCCGACGGTCATGCGCGGGCGCACATAGCGCCAGGTCAGGGCGCGCTCGGCCAAAGCCGCCAACGCATCCAGCTGGGCCAGAGCTCCGGCTACGGCCTGGATAGCGGCGGTCTGCTTGAGGAAAGCCGCGCGCACTTCCAGAAATAATTCATATTCCAGCGCAACGGCTTTATCCTGGGCTCCCAGGATTTGCGTCTCGTACTGCTTCAACTCCGGCGTGGTGAAGCGTTCGGCATTGACCAGGGTCTGCTTGCGAGTGTAATCATCCGGCGCGCGCGCCGCCTGCCCCTTGGAGATTTCAATGTAATAGCCAAAGACTTTGTTATGCCGCACCTTGAGCGTCTTGATCCCGGTACGCTCCTGTTCGCGAGCCTGATATTCCGCCAGCCAGTTTTTGCCCTCCAGGGCTATGGCGCGCAAATCATCCAGGGCGGCCTGATAATTGGGTCGGATCAGGCCACCCTCCTTGATGGCCAAGGGAGGCTCATCCACAATGGCCCGCTCCACCAGCGCTACCAGGTCCGGGAAGGGATGCACCTGAGCGGCCAGCTCCCCCAGCAGCGCGGCCGCTGGCGCCGATGCCAGCGGCGCCAGGATCTCGCCCAGGGCTGGCAGTTGCCCCAACGATTGCCCCAGAACCCGCAGATCCCGCGCGTTACCGCTGCCGGTGCTTAAACGCGCCAGGCCCCGCTCCAAGTCACGGATCTCTCCGAGTAAAGCTCGTAAATCGCGCAAGAGCGTGCGCTGGGCACAAAGGGTTTCCAAGGCATCATGCCGCCGGCGAATCTCTTCCAGGCGCGCCAGGGGCCGCAACAGCCACTCGCGCAAGAGCCGCCCGCCCATGGCCGTCCGCGTCACATCCAAGGCACCCAGAAGCGTGGGCGGCGCGCTGAGAGCGGAACGGGCGCCGGATACCGAAGAGGGCGGGACGCTGCGCGCCGTCACCAAATCCAGATTCACACGCGTGGCTTCATCCAATACCAAAAAATCAGCCGGATTCCTGAAACGCAACCGCCGCACCTGCTCCAAGCTGCGCCGTAATGCATGCTGGATATAATGCAGCAGACCGCCCGCCGCGCCGATGATGGCCGGATGGCCCTCAATACCAAAGCCATCCAAGGTCGGCACCCCGAAATGAAGCTGCAGCGTATCTTGGGCCGTCTCGATCTCAAAAGCCCAATCCTCATGCGCGCTGAGCAGCGTGCCCGTAAAAGATCCCAGCAAGAGGCGCAGCGGAGAATCGGATTGCGCGGCCATCCCGGCCGGTATAACGCACTCGGCTGGAGCATAACGCAAGAGGTTTTCGCGCAAGGATTCGGCTGCCTGAGATTCCTCACCCCAGAATACGCCGGTGGATAAATCCACGAGCGCCAAACCATAGTAACCCTTAAGATGATAGAGGCCGGCCAGATAGTTATGCTGCCGCGCATCCAAGGCCTGAAAGCTCAACTGGGCGCCGGGCGTAAAAATGCCGGTCACTTCCCGCCGCACTATACCGCGCGCCGTGGTGGGATCATCCATCTGCTCGCAGACCGCCACTTTTTTCCCAGCCCGAATCAGCTTGGCCAAATAGCTCTCATAGGCGTGATGAGGCACGCCACACATGGGCACCTGCTGCCGCTTGGTCAAGGCGATATCCAGGATCGGCGCGGCCAGGAGCGCATCCTCGAAAAACATCTCATAGAAATCTCCCAGCCGGAAAAGAAGGATGGTATCCGGCGGCAAGGAGGCCTTCACCTGGCGATACTGCCGCATCATGGGGGTTGTTGCCTTAGCAGCCATGCCAAATCCTCACCCTGAATGCTCCCGGCCGCCCGGCGCGCGGCGGCCCGGAAAGCTGGCAATCCAAACGCTTAAGCATCAAATCTTAACCATAAAAGATCTCTGTAGATAATAGCTCAACCAGCAGGCAGCTTAGCAAAGCCGGCCTTATTATTCCATTAATCTTTGGCGAGCTGAGAGGGCTCTTTTCATGAAAGCGGCTGGGCCGAGAGAGCTATTTCGTTCAGGAGCTGCGCGACTACGCGCCCCACAATGCCCAGGCTTTCGGCGCTGAGTTTAGCGAGGGTATCGGCCGGGGTATGCCAGTAATCATTCAGGCCGGGTCGGGAACCATATTCGAAATCAATGATAACCACCGCTGGCATGCCAGCCTTCAGGAAGGGTTGGTGATCATCCAGCAAGGCCGCGCGATATAAGGAGAATTTATCGCGCGCGCCGACGGCCTGCGCCGCGCGTAAAACGGCGGCCGTCAACTGAGGCGTGCCATTGCGAGGCAGGGTAATGCTCAGATCCCTATCGCCCACCATATCCAGAATGATCACCGCGCTTACCTGGCGCGCACGACCATCCCTCTGCAGAGCTGCAGCCAACTGCCGACTGCCATGCAAACCATCTTGCGGCCCATATTGATTCTGGCACTCTTCGCCATCGAAAAAAGCAAGCAGGGTATTAAACGGCAAAGGGGCGCTGGCCTTGATCAGCCTGGCTAACTCCAATAATAATCCGCAGCTGGATCCGGAATCATTGGCGCCCTCGAAAGTGTCGCTCACGCCGGCCTTGGTATCGTAATGGGATCCCAAGACTACCCAAGCCCGCGCCGCGCCCGCGGGAGTCTGCCCCGGAATGATCCCCATAACATTGTTCAACGCCAGCGGACCCGCCGGGCCAGCAACCGTAAAGCTCTCCAGGGAAGCCGCGATACCCAGCGCGCGCAAACGGCCCAGCAGATGTTCGGCGGCTTGCCGCGCCCCGGGTGTTCCGGCCGCCCGCGGACCAATGGCCACCAGCGCGCGCACCTCTGCCAAGGCGGCCTCTCCCTGAACCAGATCGGGCGCCAACCCGGTCGGCGGCGCCGGACGGCAGCCACTCAGCAATAACCCGCTCAACAGCCAGAGGGCGCCGGCGCGGGCAGCGGGTGCGCGGAGCGCTCTTGATGCAAATAAACCTAGCATGCCTCATTCCTAGGCTCTGGAATGCCGGGCGTCAATGTTTTAATCCAGCCAGGGGTCCCTCTGAGCGCCAGCTTGACTTAGCCGCGCCGGCCTTTTATCCTGTTCCGGTCATGCTGCCGCAATGGATCATTGAGAAAAAACGCGACGGCTCCCCGCTGAGCGATGCCCAGATCAGCTCCTTTATCAGCGGCTATGCCGCCGGCACTATCCCCGACTATCAGGCCGCCGCCCTGGCCATGGCCATCCTCTGGCGGGGCATGAGCATTGCCGAAACCGCCGCCCTGACGCGCGCCCTGCGAGATTCAGGCCGCATCCTCAAAATACCCGGCGGCCCCAAAATAGATAAGCACTCCACCGGCGGTATCGGCGATAAAATTTCGCTGATCCTGGCGCCACTCGTCGCCGCCGGCGGTCTGAGCGTGCCCATGATTTCTGGGCGCGGCCTGGGCATCACCGGCGGCACGCTCGATAAATTAGAAGCCATCCCCGGCTTCCGCGTACGCTTAAAGCAAGCTGAAATCATACGGGTGCTGCGCGCCTGCGGCTGTTGCCTGATCGGGCAAAGCGAGCTGGTGGCCCCGGCCGATGGCAAGCTCTATGCCCTGCGCGATGTCACCGGGACAGTGCCTTCCGTGCCCTTGATCGTCTCCAGTATCCTCAGTAAAAAACTGGCCGCGGGTTTAGATGGCCTGGTGATGGATGTTAAATGCGGAGCGGGCGCCTTCATGCAAACTCCCGCGGAAGCGCGCCAGCTGGCCAAGACGCTGCTGCAGGTTGGGCGGCAGCTCGGCTTGCGCATGGCCGCCCTCATCACCGCCATGCATCAGCCTCTGGGCCGGAAAATCGGTAATGCCCTGGAGGTGCAGGAAGCCATTGAGGTCCTGCAGGGCCAGGGTCCAGCCGATGTTAGAGAGCTCACCCTGGAACTCGGCGCCCATATGCTGAGCTTGGGCAACTTGGCTCCCGATCTCCCCACGGCCCGCGAGCTTCTGCAGGCTAAACTCGCCAGCGGCGCGGCCCTGACCAGGTTCAAGGATATGCTGCGTTTACAGGGCGGCGATGCACGCATAGTGGAGCAGCCGCAATTATTGCCCCAGGCTCCCATTCAAGAAGCCTGGTGCGCCCCGCGCCAGGGCTTCATCCGGAGGGTCGATGCGGCCCAAATCGGCAAAGCCTGCCTGGTCCTGGGCGCCGGCCGCACGCGCGTGACCAATCCCATCGACCATGCCGTTGGATTATCCGGGTTGAAAAAAATCGGTGAGGCCATTCAACGCCATGAACCCCTGGCCATAATTCATGCTCGGGATAAAGCCAGCCTGGCCGCCGCCCGGGAGCTCTTGCGGGAAGCCATCAGCTATTCCGCCCGACCACCGCCGGGCGCACCCTTGATCCTGGCCCAAATGGAGCAGCCCGCGGCGGCAAAAAATGATTGAATTAGCCAGTCAGATCAGCGATCATGGTCCATCTTGAATGCTGATTATTTCAAACCGGCCCTCCAAACGATACGCCAGGCCTTCGTCGATGCGCGCCCGGCCGGCAGTCTGATCCTGGGCACAGGCTGGAGCCTGGCCGCGGAAGCCTTTCATATCAGGCGCAGCCTGGCTTACAGCGATATTCCTGGCCTGGGCAATCCCACCGTGAGCGGCCATGAAGGCCAACTGCTCTGGGGCACTTTATCCGGGCGGGAAGTATTTATTTTTCAAGGACGCCGCCACTGGTACGAGGGACAAGGCTGGGAGCCGCTGGCTATACCGGTTTATCTAACCAAACAACTGGGTGCGGAGTTCATCGTCTTAACCAACGCCGCCGGCAGTTTGCGGCCGGATCTCAAGCCGGGATCCTTCCTGCTGATTGAGGATCACATCAATGCCATGAGCGCCCATCCCTTGATCGGCCCGCGCGATCCCTTTTGGGGCGAACGTTTCGTGGATCAAACAAGCCTTTACGATGCTGAGCTGCGCAGCCTGCTGGAACAGGCCGCCAGCCAACTGCAGCTGCCCTGGGCGCGAGGCGTGTACTTGGCGGTGTCCGGGCCCACCTACGAAACCCCGGCCGAAGCCCGCGCTTTCCGCAACTGGGGCGCTGATGCCGTGGGTTGCTCCACGGTGCCGGAAGCCATCCTGGCCAATGCCGCCGGCCTGCGCGTGGCCGGTATATCCTTCCTCTCCAATTTGGCGGCCATCACCGGCGGAGCCCCCTTGGCCCACGCGGATATTCAGGCCGCGGCCATCAATCAGGCCCATGCCATGCGGGCCTTGCTCAAAAGTTTTTGGACGGCCTGGGCCGCCAGGGCCACTCTCAGCCCGGATCAGCCAGCATGAAAACCACCTTGCTAAACAAACTGGTCCGCCAGGCGGCCGCCGCCCGCCGCCGCGCCTATGCTCCCTATTCGCAATACCGGGTCGGCGCGGCCGCCTTAACCGCCTCGGGCCTGATCTTCCAAGGCTGCAATGTGGAAAACGCTTCGCTGGGCTTGACCATCTGCGCCGAGCGGGTGGCTCTGGCCGCCGCCATCACCGCCGGCTACCGCCGCTGCCAGGCTCTGGCCATCGTCGGCGACAACCAACCAACGCCTTATCCTTGCGGGGCCTGCCTGCAATTCATGGCGGAATTCTGCCGAGCCGATTGCCCGATCCTGCTGGCCACCGCCGGCCGCCTAACCAAAGTACAGGTGTATTCGCTGAAAGATTTATTGCCCAAAGCCTTCCGGCTTACCCGGAAATAAAAGCGCCCTGCGGGTTACGCGCCATTATCATCTTTGTGGTCGACACCAAAAACGCTAGCCTATCGACATGCTCCGCTACCCATCAACGCCCTTGAATAAAAATGCGCGCCAAGTGGTCGCGCGCCTGCAAGCCGCCGGCTTCACGGCCCTCTGGGCCGGCGGTTGCGTGCGCGACTTGATCATGGGCCGCGCCCCGCAAGATTACGATATAGCCACTAACGCCACCCCCGCCCAGGTTTTGAAAATATTTCCACGCGCTCTAGCCGTCGGTAAAGCCTTCGGCGTGGTCCGCGTGGCGCTGGCTAAACATGAGTTCGAAGTGGCCACCTTCCGTAAAGATCATGCCTATCAGGATGGCCGCCATCCACAGCGGGTGAGCTTCACCAACGCCCGGCTGGATGCTCTCCGGCGCGACTTCACCATCAACGCCCTCTTCTTTGATCCCCTCTCCAAAAAAATACACGATTATGTGAATGGCCGAGCCGATATTGCCGCTGGTATCATTCGCAGCGTGGGGCGGCCCGCCGAGCGCTTCGCCGAGGATTATCTGCGCATGTTGCGCGCCATACGCTTCGCCACCACCCTGGATTTCCAGCTGGAGTCCCAGACCTTGGCCGCCATTCACCGCCAAGCCGCACAGATCATCAATATCAGTGCCGAACGCATTCAACAGGAATTAACCCGTATCCTCCTGGAAGCCAAACAGGCCGGCGATGCCCTCATCCTCTTGTTGTGGTCCGGTTTATTGCAGGCGATCCTGCCGGAAGTAGTCGCCATGCGTGGTCAGGCCCAACCGCCCCAATTCCATCCTGAGGGCGATGTCTTCTTGCATACGGTGCTCATGCTAAACGCCATGCCGCAACGCAGCCTGCGCCTGGCCTATGCCATCTTGCTCCATGATATCGGCAAACCGCCCACCGCCCAGCCGGGCCCCGACAACCGTATCCGCTTTTATGGACATGCCGAAGAAGGCGCCCGCATGGCCACCGAGATCCTCACCCGGCTGCGCCTGCCCGGCGACGATATCAAAGCCATCACTTTTGCCATCGGCAACCATATGCGCTTCATGGATGTGCGCAAAATGCGGCGCGCCACCCTGCGCCGCCTGGTGGGTGCCGCCACCTTCCCACTCGAATTGGAATTGCACCGCCTGGATTGTCTGACCAGCCATGGCGATCTCTGCAACTTTGAGTTTCTCAAGCAATTCCAGGAGGCCTGCCGCGCTGAACCCATTCTGCCGCCGCCCTGGATCAGCGGCAGTGATCTCCTGGCCTTGGGCGTGCCGCAGGGGCCCCGGATCGGCTATTGGAAACAACTGGCTTACGATGCCCAGTTGGAAAAAACCTTCAACAGCCGCCCGGCTGGCTTGGCTTGGCTCAAAAAACAGATGCGGGCCCAGCAGAAAGAAAACTCTTGAAGAGCCAGTCCGGCGCGCTATGCTGATAGGGCTGGCCAACGCACTGCTAACCTCTGGTTGGCTAAGGCGCGGCTGAAAAAGGAATCAATGCCCCGGCATCCGCCTGAGTGCCCGTGACGGGCGCCGGCCTGATAAAGGAATGCTCATGAAAATCAAAGCCTCAGCCATCAAGCAAGCTTATCAATTGGCCCGCGCAGTTTATGCGCGCTATAATGTGGATACGGAAGCCGCCCTGAAAAAACTGGCGCGGATCCCCATTTCCATCAACTGCTGGCAAGGCGACGATGTTCAAGGCTTTGAAGAGCTAACCCAGGGCAACCTGGGAGGCGTCTTGCCGACCGGCCAATACCCGGGCCGCGCCCGTAACGGCGCCGAACTGCGCGCCGATCTCGATCAGGCCCTGCGCCTGATCCCCGGCCGGCACCGCGTCAACCTGCACGCCATCTATGCGGAGACCGGCGGGCGCCGCGTGGATCGCGACGCGCTTGAGCTGAAACACTTTGCGGCCTGGCTGGATTGGGCCAAGGCGCGGCGCCTGGGCCTGGATTTCAATGGCACTTTCTTCGCACACCCCCAAGCCACTCAAGCCACCCTTTCCAGTCGTCAGCGGAGCATCCGCCAATTCTGGATCGCGCATGGCATTGCCTGCCGGCGTATCGGAGCCGGCTTGGGCCGCGCCCTGGGCAAAGCTTGCGTCACCAATATCTGGATCCCCGACGGGTTCAAGGATACACCCGCCGACCGCCAAGCGCCCCGCGAGCGCTTACGCGAGGCGCTCGATGAGATCTTTGCTCCGCGCCTGAATCCGGCTCATAACCTGGATGCGCTGGAAGGCAAACTCTTCGGGCTTGGCTCCGAAAGTTATGTGGTTGGTTCCCATGATTTCTATCTGGCCTACGCTGTGGCGCGTCAAAAACTCTTATGCCTGGATTCCGGCCATTTCCATCCCACCGAATCCACCGCCGATAAAATCTCGGCTATCCTGACCATGCTCGATCAGCTCTTGCTGCATGTCAGCCGGGGCGTCCGCTGGGATAGCGATCATGTGGTGACGCTCTCCGATGAGCTCAAGGCCCTGGCCGAAGAATTGGTGCGCGGCGGCTATCTGGCCCGGGTACATATCGGCTTGGATTATTTCGATGCCAGCATCAATCGCGTCGCCGCCTGGGTGATCGGCACGCGCGCCGTGCTCAAAGCTTTATTAATGGCCCTGCTGGAGCCAAGCGCTCAGCTCCGCAAATTAGAAAATGCCGGCGATTATACGGCGCGCCTGGCCCTGTTGGAGGAAATCAAAACCCTGCCCGTCGGCGCTGTCTGGGATGCTTACTGCCAACGACAGGATGTGCCCCTGGGCGAGCAGTGGCTGGCCGAAATCAAGGCTTATGAAAGCCGCGTCTTGAGCCAAAGGGTTTGAAGCCGCAGCGCGGCGAGGATTGCCCAGCACCATGAAAATTGGTGATATCTCACGCACAATCAGCCTGGTAATGAGGGAGTCGTTCAAGTCGTTTTTGAACAACGACGACCTCTCCAAAGCGGCCTCCATGGCCTTTTACAGTTTCCTGGCCACCATTCCCCTGTGCTTATTGGTGATCGTGGCGGCCGGCCAGCTGATCTTCTCCTCCGAGGTCGCCATGCAAGGCCTGGAGGCGGTTGTCAGTCAGGTCTCGCCGGTAGCCGCGCCGGTGGTGCTCAATGAAGTCACCCTCCTGGCCCGCCACCGTACCTGGGGTTTGTTGAGCATCTTCATTCTCTTCTGGTCGGTCACACCGCTGGCCTCGGCGATGCGCAGTGCTTTCAAGGATATCTTCAAAGTCCAGCAGTCCCTGCCCTTTTGGGCCACCAAACTGCGCGATATCGCCAGCGTGCTGGTGCTGATCACCTTGCTGCTCCTGCTGACGCTGGAAAAAGCCTATGACGCCGCCCTGACCCACTGCTTCCAGAATCTGCCCTTTATCATGCGCATCTTGAATGCCACCTTGCCCCTGCTCCTGGCTATCGGCGCGCTGTGGCTTTTCTATTACCTCTTGATTCATGTGCGCCTGCGGCCGAGACATTGGCTGGTGGGTTCGGTGGTGACCCTCCTGCTCTTGGCGCTGGTTGGTCCTCTCTTCGCCCTGATCCTGCGCATCAACCCCAATTACGGCTTTGCCTTCGGCTCGCTTAAAATGGTCTTTATCCTGTTCATCTGGGTTTATTATTCCTTTGCGGCCATTCTGTTTGGCACGGAAGTCATGGCCAATGTCTGGCGGCGGCATGCCCTGGTGTTCAAGCAGTTATTGCTGGATCCCCAAGCGGTGCTCAAGCCCAGCCGGCTCTTGGATAAGTTTGTGCGGGTCTGTCAGGCCAATGAAGTTATCTGCCGCGAGGGCGAGGCGGGCAACGAAATGTTCTTCATTCTTTCCGGCAGCGTTTCCCTGAGCAAACAGGATCAGCCGCTGCTGACCATGAAGACCGGCGATTATTTTGGAGAGATGGCCATGCTGCTGCATCTGCCCCGCACGCTGACGGCCGTCGCCCTGGCGCCCAATACCACCCTGGCCGTGATCCCGCGCCAGAGCTTCAATACCATCTTGAGCGAAAATCCCGATATCATGCTGGCCATGCTGCAGGAAATGGCTTCCCGTCTCAAGATCACCTCTGAATCCTAGTCGCAACCGGATCCCGCTCGGCTGACACCGCCGACCATTGATCATCCGGCAGATTCCAGCCGCCACCCAAGGCCTTATAAAGTTGAATGAAGGCTAGTTGCCGATAGAGTTGCGTCCGCACCAGGTTGTTCTCGGCTGGGAACAACTGTTGTTGAGTCTCGAGCACTTCGTAGTAACTGGCTTTGCCGGCCAGATAACGATCGCGCGCGACACTAACCGCCTCCTGATAGCATTCCACGCAACGCCGCTGCTGAACATAAATCTCCTCCAGCTTGGCCCGCGTCACCAGAGCATTGGCTACATCGCGGAAGGCCGCACGCACAGCCGCTTCATAGGCCAGGGCCGCTTCGGCGCTATGCGCCCGCGCCTGACGCACCTGAGCCAGCAAGGCCCCACCCTGGAAAAGCGGACCGGTCAGATTACCGCCCAGGCTCCAAGCCTGGGCATCGGCATTGAAATCTTCCAGTTCCGTGCTGACGCGCCCGAAGAGAGCCGTCAGCCCAATGCGCGGAAAACACTGCGCAATGGCCAGGCCAATCTGGGCGTTAGCCGCGCGCAACTGCTGTTCGGCCTGGCGGATATCAGGGCGCTGTCGCAATAGATCCGCAGGCAGACCGGCCGGCACGGGCGGCGGCGCTTCCTGCAGCAGCCGGCTTTGAGCGCGCGGCACCTGGCCGGGATTACGAGCCAGCAGCAGATTGAGCTGATTTTCCTTGATCACGATCTGGCGTTCCAATTCCGGTATCAGGGCCGAGATCATGGTTAAAGCCGCTTCGGCGCGCGCCGTCTCCAGACGCGAAGCAGTGCCCGCCGCCAGCTTCTGGCTGAAAATATCCAGACTTTCCTTGAAGGCCAGGGTGGTGCGTTGGGCTATCTCCAGCTCCAGATCCAGTTCGAGCAGCTCGTAATAGGTCTGGGCCACATTGCAGACCAGCAAGAGCGTTACGCCGCGGCGGGCCTCAGCAGTCGCCAGCCACTGCGCCTGCGCAACCTCATGCAGCCGCCGCACGCGACCCCAGAGATCCAGCTCCCAGGCGACCGAGGCCGCCAGCAACACGGGACTGCCGGTCTGACCGCTCCCCGGCGTGGCTTGACCGCCAAAAGCATTGCGACTGCGCTCCAAAACACCCCCATAGTCGGCTTGGGGCCAGAACTGCGCCCCGGCCTGGGCTCGCAAGGCCCGGGATTGCTCCACGCGCTGAATGGCCATGCGCAAGTCATAATTATTGGTCAGGGCTGTTTGAATCAGATCCCGCAGGATAGCGTCCGCAAACAATTCCCACCAAGGCAGATCGGCCAGAGTGATCGCCGGCTCAGCCGCGCGCGCCGCCATGAATTCATCGCTCTCCACCGCCGGCAGCACCAGGCGCGGACCCAGCGCGCAACCGCTCAGGGCGCCGATTGCCAATAAGAGCCCGATCCCATACCAGCCAGACCGCCCGCCGAGAGAGCTGGGGCGCTGACGCATAACTTTAGCCATCAGCTGCATGCTGAACCTTCCTGATCAGGCGCCGGTCGACAAGCCGGCGGCCGTGAGCGGCCTTTAATCAAATGCTGCACGAAGGAGTAGGAAACCGGAATGATAAAAATAGCAATGGCACTGGCGGCCAGCATGCCGCCAATCACCGTCGTCCCCAGAACCTGCCGCGAGACAGCGCCCGAACCGCTGGCGACCCAGAGCGGCACGCAGCCCATGATGAAGGCCAGGGCCGTCATCAGGATGGGGCGTAATCTGATGCGCGCGGCCTGTAAGGCGGCCTCCACCGCCGATAAGCCGCCGGCCTGGCCGGTCTTGGCAAATTCGATGATCAAAATAGCGTTTTTCGCGGCCAGCCCGATGAGCATGATCAGCCCGATCTGCACATAAATACTGACTTCCATCCCGCGCAGCCAGATGGCCAGAAAGGCTCCGCAAACCGCGATGGGCGTGCCCAGCAATACGCTGAAGGGTAAGCTCCAGCTTTCATACTGGGCCGCCAGGATCAAGAAGACGAACAACAGCGATAAACCAAAGATGGCCCAGACCGGCACGCCCTCCTGAGCCTGTTTTTCCTGAAAGGACATCGCCAGATAATCATAGCCCATTTCCCGCGGCATATGGGTGGCGAAAACCTCTTCCAAGGCCCGCATCACCTGGGCCGAACTATAGCCCGGAGCCGCGCTGGCATTGAACTGAGCACAACGGTAGAGGTTGAAACGCATGGTGCTTTCTGGGCCCATCCGGGATTCGATATGGGCCAGCGTGGAAAGCGGCACCATGGCGCCCCGATCATTGCGCACATAAAACTGGCCCATATTTTCGACGCGCGCGCGATAGTCGCCATCGGCTTGGAGATAGATTTGCCATTGGCGCCCAAAACGATTGAAATAATTGATGAAACATCCGCCCATGAAAGCCTGAATGGTTTGATAGACCTGGTTGATATCCACGCCCTGCTTCAAGACTTTCTCGCGATCCACCTGGACCAGGACCTGGGGCACGTCAGATAAAAAGGTGGTGTTGAGCGAGCCTATCTCCGGCCGCTGCCGGGCGGCAGCGATAAAAGCCTGCACCTGTTCCGCTAAAAAGGCGACATCTTTGCCGGCACGATCCTCCAGTAAAAAGGTGACGCCACCCGCCGTGCCTATGCCGGGAATAGCCGGCGGCGGAAAAACAAAGGCCTGGGCCTGCGGCAGCTGGGACAGCTCGCGGTTGAGATTGGCTGCCAGAGCCGCATATTGTTCAGCCGGTTTGCGGCGCTGCTCCCAGGGCTGTAAGGAGATGAAAAAGAAGGCGCTGTAAGTGTTCTGGACCTGACTCAACATGCTGTAGCCGCAAACGGTGGCGTAATATTCAAGCCCGGGTGTCCGAGCCAGGATTTCCTCGATCTGCCGGCAAGTCGCATCCGTGCGCTGGATTGAGGCGGCATGCGGCAACTGCACGTTCAAATACATATAGCCCAGATCCTCCTCGGGAATAAAGGTCCCCGGCAGTAATTTGCCAAAGCCGCCCACCCCCAAGGTCACCACCAGCAGCAGGACCAGGGTGAGCGCCGTCTTGCGGATACCGAGGGCGCAAATGGCCACATAACGATTGGTTGCCGTGGATAGATGCCGGTTAAACATAGCGAAAAACCGACTCAGCGGGCCGCGCGAATGCTGGCGCGGACGTAACAACATGGCCGCCAGGGCCGGACTGAGCGAAAGGGCGTTGAAAGCCGAAATCAGCACGGAAACAGCTATGGTCACGGCAAACTGTTGATAGAGCCGACCGGTGATCCCGGGGATGAAAATGGTGGGAATGAAAACCGCCGCCAGAATGAGCGCAATGGCTACAACCGGCCCGGAAACCTCTTGCATGGCTTTGTGAGTGGCGGCCTTGGGCGAGAGCCCCGCCTCAATGTGCCGCTCAACCGCTTCCACCACGACGATGGCATCATCCACCACCAGACCAATGGCCAGCACCAAGCCAAACAGCGAGAGGGTGTTGATGGAAAAACCAAAAAGCGGGAAGAAAATGAAGGTGCCGATCAGCGAAACCGGTACGGCCAGCAGCGGGATCAGCGTAGCCCGCCATCCTTGCAGGAAAATAAAGACCACCAGAATAACCAGTGCCAAGGCCTCAAACAGCGTCTTGATGATCTCTTTGATGCCGTCGCGCACGGCCTGCGTGGTATCCAAAGCCACCACATAATCGAGATCCGCCGGAAACTGCTGTTTCAATTCCGCCATCAGCGCCTTGGCGCCATCGACCGCCTTGATGGCATTGGATCCTGGCAATTGATAGAGCGTTATAATGGCCGCCGGCTTGCCGTTGAGACGGCCCTTGAGGTTATAATACTGCGAGCCCAGTTCCACATGAGCCACATCCCGGAGACGGATCACGGAACCATCCGGCTCGGCCCGAATCACGATTTGGCGGAACTCCTCTTCCGTCACCAAGCGCCCTTGGGCCAAGACGGTATAGGTATATTCCTGCCCCGCCGGGACCGGTTCCCCGCCGATTTGACCGGCCGGATTAACCTTGTTCTGGCTGTTGACCGCCTGAATGATATCCGGAATGGTCACGCCAAACTTGGCCAGTTGATCCGGCTTCACCCAAAAACGCATGGCATATTGGCCCGCGCCAAAGACCTGCAGACTGGCCACCCCCGGCACGCGCAGCAGTTGATCGTTGAGATTGATATAAGCGTAATTGGCCAGAAAAGCGGCATCGTAGGAGTCATCCGGCGAATATAAACCAAAAACCACCAGGGGCGCCGAGGCGGATTTCTGAACCGTAACCCCCAAATTACGAACCTCCACCGGCAACTGCGATTCGGCCTGGGAAGTACGCAGCTGGGCCAGGATTTGATCGGTATTGGGATCGGTCTTGATATCAAAATTGACGTGCATGGCCATCGAGCCATTGTTGGCATTGATGGAATACATATAGAGCATGTTGTCCACGCCGCTCATCTGCTGCTCGATCGGCGTCGCCACCGATTGCTCCACCGTCAGGGCATCGGCGCCGATATGCGTGGCCTGCACGAGGATTTCCGGTGGAATGATTTCCGGGAATTGGGCCGTGGGCAGCCCCAGCATAATCACCAGACCAACAATGACCGTGATGATCGAGATCACCATGGCCACGATCGGGCGGTTGATGAAGAATTTTGTCATGGCGCTGGCGCGGGTGTGGGCTCCGGGGCGCCAGGCGCGGCGGCGGGCACATAAGGTTGCGGGTCAACCTGGCTGCCCTCGCGGACCTTCTGGATGCCCTCGACAATCACCCGCTCGCCCGGCTGCACGCCTTGCAGGATGACCCAGAGCTGGCCGCTGCGCTCGCCCATTTCCACGGACCGCATGCTGACGCGGTCGTCCTGATCCACCACGGCTATTTGATGCCGCCCCTGCAGCTCGAGCACGGCGCGTTGCGGCACCAATAAGGCGGCGCGGCGCAGCAGAACCAGCATCCGCACCTTGGCATATTGACCGGGCCGCAGGATGTTATCCGGATTGGGGAAGAGCCCGGCAATGCGAATGGTGCCGGTCTTGGCATTCACTTGGCGATCAGAACTGAAGATGAAGCCGCGCTGCGGATAGATGCGGTTATTGGCCAGGATCAGCTCCAGGACATTGACCGGCTGCTCCGCGCCTGCATCCGCCGGAGGCGGCCGGTTCTCCATAGCCAACATATATTCATGTTCGCTGATCGGAAAGTAGACCTTGATGGGATTCACGGTGGAAACCACCGTCAGGGGCGGCGAGGCCGGACCAACCAGATCGCCCACCTGCGCTTCGGCTATGCCCGCTATCCCATCAATGGGCGCGGTGATCCGCGTGAACTCCAGATGCAGCGCGGCCTGTTGCACCTGGGCCTGGGCCGAGGCCACCGCCGCCTGCGCCGCCATATTGGCTTGCACGGCATCATCCAGTTCCTCCTGGCTGATGGCGCTGGTCCGAGCCAGCGGCGTGTAACGCTTAACGGCCAGTTCCGTTTTGCCCAGCTGGGCCTCGGCCTGCGCCAGCTGACCCCGGGCCATATCCAAAGCGGCCTGGAAGGGGCGCGGATCGATCTCAAAAAGCAAAGCGCCCTTGCGCACAAAGGTGCCTTCTTGGTAGGCCTGGCTCAATAAATAGCCGCTGACCTGAGCATGGATCTGGGCGTTGATCAGGCCATCCAGCGTGCCGATCCAATCGCTGTAGATGGGCACATCTTCCTGGATAACCTCCGTCACCAGCACCACCGGCCGCGGGGCCGGAGCTTGCGCTCGCTGACAGCCAGCCAGCAGCCCACCGGCCGCTGTTAACAGGAGGAGTCGCGCTAAGAATATTCGCCGCGGCGATGGTTTTGAGCTCATCAATAGCCTGCGCAGAGCTCCCTCCCCGATTGGTTTAAAGCAACCCCGGGCCAGAGCCAGCTTGGTCTAAGTCAGATTGGCCCCATGCTAGCCTGGGCCCCGGAAAGGTTCAATCTCTTTTTTTCCCAGGAAATAGGGGGGTCAGAGCGATAACGCTTGCCTCAGCCAGCCAGACCGGAGATGATAGCCCCCATGCAGAACCCCATCGTCTACACCTTAGTAGATCGGGCCGAGGCCCTGCCAGCCGCGCTGGCCGACCTGGCCGCCAGCCCCTCGCTGGCGCTCGATATGGAAATGGAAAATTCCTATCATCATTATGGCCTGCATATTGCCCTCATCCAAATCTCCACTGCTCAACAAAAGCATTATATCTTTGATCCACTGGCCGCCATTGATATCCAGCCCTTGGGCGCGCTTTTAACCGGCCGCCGCAAGGAACTGATCCTCCACGATGCCGATTTTGACCTGCGCGCCTGCCACCAAATATACCGCTGGAAACTGAAGCGCCTCTTCGATACCAAGCTGGCCGCCCAGCTTTGTGGCTACCGCCGCTTCGGGCTGGGCCATCTGCTGCGCGATTTATTGCGCATTCAAGTTGATAAAAAGTTCCAGACCTTCGATTGGATGCAGCGGCCCCTGCCACCCGCCGCCCTCGATTACGCCGCGCGCGATACCGCCTCGCTGCACGCCCTGCAAACCATTTTAACCGAACGCCTAGTGGCCTTGGGGCGCTGGACCTGGGCCCAGGAAGAGTTCCAGCGCCTGGAACGCTATCCGCCCCGGGAAACACCCGTCGCCGCCCACTTGCGTATCAAGCGCAGCTCCCTCTTGACGCCCCGGCAACTGGCCGTGCTGCATGCTCTAACCATCTTTCGCGATCAGATGGCGCGCAACATCAATCGTCCTGTGCACTATGTTATTCAGGATGCGCTGCTCGTGCAGCTGGCCGTGCAGCCCCCCGCTAATGCCAAGGCCTTACGCGCTATGCGGGGCATGCACCCGCTCATCTATCGGGCCGCCAACACCCGTCAGCTGCTGGAAGCCCTGGCCCAAGGCCAAGCCGCCCCGGAGGAAATCCATCCCCAACGCCGCCAACGCCCGCCCTCCCAAGCCGGTTATGCCCAACGGCTTAAGGCCCTGCAGGAATGGCGGCGCGCGCGCGCCAAACCCTTGGATCTCGAGCCCTTCCTCATCTGGCCCAATGATGCGCTGCAATGGTGTGCGCGCCATCCCCAAGAGCCCCTGCCGGCTGATGTCGCCTCCCAGATCCGCGCCTGGCAACAGGAAATGTTTGGGGATGATTTTCAGCGCCAGTGCACCAAGCCGCCCCAGCCCTAGCCCCAGCGCGGGGCTTGCTTTTAGACGCGCCTTAGATTAGCATGCCGGAATCGACACGACTTTGATGAAACAGTTGGCCCTCGCCTTCAAAGAAAGGAAGCTAGCCCATGGGTTCAGGTTGCGCAAAAGATGAACTCACTCGCCAAGCCAAAAAAATCAGGGAACGCCGGCGGCGTGTGAAAAAACAGAAGAAACGGCTGCTCGCCCTGGGTATCCCCGAAACGGAAATGACCCGCATGGATACCAAAACCATCCGCGCCTGGCTGGCCCGGCCGGAAAGAACCAAAAGGTTGTGGGCCGCCAAGAAATAACCAGCGTGGAACTGCCCGCCACCGATACGCCCAAGCCCTTCCTGGAACACCTGGAAGAATTGCGCCGTACCCTGCTCGGCTCGCTGCTGGCCCTGGCCCTGGGTATGCTGGTGGCCGCACCGCTGGCGCCGGCTCTTTTGAAAATACTCCGCGCACCGCTCGCCAGCGTCACCGATCACCCCGAACAGTTTCTACAGTCGTTGGAAATCACCGGCGGTTTCGCGGTGGCCCTGCAAATCATTTTCTGGTGCGGACTATTATTGAGCGCGCCGGTGATCCTGCTGCTGATCGGGCGTTTCGTCTTTCCGGGTCTCAAACGGCGCGAAAGGAAAGCCCTGCGCCTGGCCTTGATCGGCGCGGGCGTGCTTTTCATCCTGGGCGCCGGATTGGGCTACAGCATCGTGCTGCCGGTGGCCCTGCGCGTTATGCTGGGCCTGCATACCTGGATGGGCATTCAGGCCTGGTGGACCATCACCAGCTATGTGGCCTTTGCCGTCCAACTCCTGATCGCCTTTGGCCTGGCTTTCGAATTGCCGATGGCCTTGATGGTGCTGGGTTATTTGGGCCTGGTCTCCTCGACTATGCTGCGCGCCAAGCGACCGCATGCCATCATTATCCTGCTCATCCTGGCGATGATCCTGACGCCAGGGCCCGATGTGCTCTCGCAAATTATTCTGGCCATTCCTCTGATCCTGCTCTACGAGCTGTGCATCCTGATCATTCGCCTCTTTGAATTGCGCCGCTAAGCTAATGCCGCCAGTGCAAACCACTTGGCCTGCCATGCCAGCGCGGGAGCGAGATCAGGAGCCTGGCTGGGCGGGACGGGCCTCCTGTTTGGACCAGGAATCCTTGAGGGGCACGATGCGATTGAAAACCGGTCGGCCCGGCGCGGCATCCTCGCTATCCACGCAGAAATAACCCAGGCGCTCAAATTGATAACGGGCGCCCGGCTGTGCCTGCGCCAGGCTCGGCTCCAGATAGGCCTTAACCACTCGCAAGGATTGCGGGTTGAGATATTGCAGAAAAGTATCGTCCGGAGCCGTAGCCGGGTTGGGATGCAGAAAAAGCCTGTCGTAGAGGCGCACTTCCGCCGCCGCCGCCTGGGCCGCGGCCACCCAATGAATGGTGCCGCGCACCTTGCGGCCATCCGGCGTGACCCCGCCCCGTGAAGCCGGATCATAGGTGCAACGCAGCTCAACGATCTCCCCGGCGGCATCCTTGACCACCTCCGTGCAGGTGATGTAGCAGGCGTAACGCAGGCGCACTTCGCGACCGGGCGCCAGCCTAAAAAACTTTTTGGCGGGCTCTTCCTGAAAATCGCTGCGTTCAATATAAATGACCCGCCCGAAGGGCAGCTGGCGCACGCCCTGCGCTGGATTCTCCGGATTATTGAGCGCTTCGAAATACTCCTCCTGTTCGGCCGGATAATTCTCGATAACCACCCGTAAGGGATCCAGCACCGCCAGGGCGCGCGGCGCGCTTTGATTGAGATCATCGCGCAAACAATGCTCCAGCAAGGCCACCTCCGTCAGGCTGTTGAACTTGGTGACCCCGATGCGCTGGCAAAAATTGCGAATGGCAGCCGGCGTATAGCCGCGGCGGCGCAGTCCGGAGAGCGTGGGCAGGCGGGGATCATCCCAGCCGCTCACATGCGCTCCGGTCACCAGCACCTGCAGCTTGCGTTTGCTCATGATGGTATAGGAGAGATTCAAGCGCGCGAACTCGATCTGCTGCGGATGATAAACCTGCAAGGCATCCAAAAACCAATCGTAGAGCGGGCGATGCACCTCGAACTCCAGGGTGCAGATGGAATGGGTGATTTTCTCGATGGAATCGGATACACAATGCGCGAAATCGTACATCGGATAAATACACCAGCGCGTGAGCGTGCGATGATGCGCCACATGCTTGATGCGATAAATCACCGGATCGCGCAGGTGCAGGTTGGGCGAGGCCATATCAATCTTGGCCCGTAAGACATAGCGCCCTTCGGGGAATTCGCCGGCGCGCATCCGTGCGAAAAGATCCAGATTCTCCGCCAGCGGACGCTCGCGCCAGGGACTCGCGCGGCCGGGCCGGGTGGGCACGCCGCGATATTCGCGGAAAGCCTCCGCGTCCAGCTCGCAGACATAAGCCTGGCCCTGCCGGATGAGCTGCACCGCCAAGTCATAAAGCTGTTCATAATAATCCGAAGCATAATAAAGATGCGCCCCCCAATCAAAGCCCAGCCAGCGAATATCACGCTGGATAGACTCCACATATTCCACCTCCTCCGTGCTGGGGTTGGTGTCGTCGAAACGCAAATGGCAGGTGCCGGCATAGTGGGCCGCCAGACCAAAATTGAGGCAAATGGACTTGGCATGCCCGATATGCAGATAGCCGTTGGGCTCGGGCGGAAAACGAGTAATGATCTCTCTCCCCTTGCGGCCGCTGCGGCGTTCGTCTTCGATCAGACGCTGGATGAAATTGCTATCGGGACTTTCCCCTGCTTTTTTCTGGTTGGATGGATCGGTTTGCATAAAAACTCGTGGCGCCTGAGCGCGGCTTATTCCGGCAGCGGCGCGGCCGCTGAGGGCGACTGATAAGCAGCCTTGTATCGGTTGGTCAATTGTTTGAGCTCCGCCCCGCGCAAGGTCACCCCTTGCGCCGCCAGGCTCTCGAGCGCATATTGCAGCCGGCGCAGTGCCATATCCTTGCCCAGAATGGCGATGCTCTCAAACAGCGGCAGGGAAACGGTCGCTCCCGTAATGGCCACAAAAAATGGCCGGAGCAGCACTTTGAGCTTGAGTTGCTCTTTTTCGGCCAGGCGCGCAAAAATCAACTTGATGGTTTCCGGTGTCCAGGCGGTTGTTTTTTCCATCTCCCATTGAGCGATCTTAAAAAGCTGTGCGGCCTGAGGCGCAGCGATCTCAGCGCTGCTGAGCAAGTCCGGAGCGTAGCTGAGTTTATCGGCGAAGAAATGCGCCGCCAGCGGCAGCAGCTCGGCCAGCATATTGATCCGCGGCTGGGCCAAGGGCAGAATGCTCTGCCACAGCGTTGCATTCAGTTTCCATTGCGTCACGCGCTCCAAGAGGGCGCTGGTATCCAGGCGCCGTAAATATTGGCCGTTGAAATTAGCCAGTTTGGGTAGATCAAAAACCGGACCGCCCAAGCTCACGCGGTCCAGGCTGAAATTGGCTACGAGATCATCCCGACTGAAAATCTCCCGGCCGTCCGGCAGGCTATAAGCCATCAACCCCAGATAATTCAGCAGGGCTTCCGGCAGGTAGCCGGCGTCGCGGTAGTAGAGGATGCCGGTGGGGTTTTTGCGCTTGGAAAGCTTGGATTTATCGGGATTGCGCAAGAGCGGCAAATGCGCGAATAGCGGGGGAGTCCATCCGAAATATTCATAGAGCAGAATATGTTTAGGCGTGGAGCTGATCCATTCCTCGCCGCGGATAACATGGGTTACCCCCATCAGATGATCATCCACTACATTGGCCAGATGATAGGTGGGGCAGCCATCCGATTTCAAAAGCACCTGCGGATCCACATTTTCCCAGGCGATCTTGATCTCACCCCGAATACTATCCTGGAAGCAGCACTCGCCGCCGCGTGGGATCCGCATCCGAATCACATGCGGCTCGCTGGCCATGCGCTGCCTGGCCGTGGCCGGCGGAATGGATTCGCAATGGCCATCATAACCGGGATTGGTCTTGGCTTGCACTTGCGCCGCGCGCAGCTCGGCTAGGCGCGCCGGCGAGCAGAAGCAGGGATAAGCATGCCCGCGCTCGAGCAGCTGCTGGGTATGAGCCCGATAAAGCTCGGTGCGCTCGCTCTGCCGGTAAGGGCCGGAAGGCCCACCCACATCCGGCCCTTCATCCCAATCCAGTTGCAGCCAGCGCAGGGCTTCCAGGATGGCCTGCTCGAATTCGGGGGCGCAACGCGCGCGATCCGTGTCTTCGATCCGCAGGATGAAGCGGCCGCCATGACGCCTGGCAAAGGCATAATTAAATAGCGCGATGTAAGCCGTGCCGATATGCGGCGCCCCGGTGGGCGATGGCGCAATGCGCGTGCAAATGGGTTTGGTTGCCATGAAAACACTCTTTCCTTCGCTTCTGAAAGCCAGCCCTAAGATATAAGTTCCCGAGCGGAAAGGCAAGATGAACGGCCAGCGGTCTGGGCTGCTCCCCGGCCCGTGACTGGCGCGCCTCAACGATAACTGGGCACCCGGCCCGACTCGACCTTAGACCACTCCCCCGTCAGGCCCTCGTAAAGGGCGCGCACCCGGTAATGATAGGTCTGACCGGCCGGCAGACAACGACTCCATTTACCAAAGACATTCGTCTTGGCCCCGATATGATTGAACCACGGCCAGCGATACTCCCGCCGCGCCCGTAAATCCCGCCAATGCTGACCATCCTCGCTGACCTGGATATGATAGGCCATAAATCCCTGCGGCCGACAGGGCGTCCAGCGCAAATGCATACCCGGCCCGGAAAACACCTGCGGCCTTACCAAAAGCAGTTCGGGCACCAAAGGTAAGGCCGCGCGCACTGCCGCCGAGCGAATGGCATAAACCGCGATGCGATCCTCTTCCCAGATCTTAGCGAATAGCTCCGGCTGCGCCCGAATATAATCCAGCAATAGCGGCGGATAATAGCGGCTTACCTCCAGGATATTGCCGGGCCAGTGGCCGGAGATCTGGCCGACGCGGCTGGGCGCGCCGTCGCGCTGATTGATGATCACCAGCCAGCTATCATCCAGTTCGTCCAGAATATCGCGGAAGACATAAACCGGCGTCAGGCGGCCTGGCGCCACATGCAAGCCGCGTTTGGGGCGCATGAATTTATCCGTTAAGACCCGGTGCGGCGTGAGGCCCCTCACCACATAAAGGGTGACCGGATCGGAAAGGAGCTGGCAGCGCGGCAAGGTTTGCAAGTAGGCGGTGAGATCTGCCCAGAGCGCCTCGGAATTGCGCGCGGCTACCGGAGCGAGCGTCGGCCAGCGGCTATGCCCGGTCCCCAGGCCAGGATGGAGCAAGGCGACCAGGCCGATCAGAAATATCCCGCCGCCCAGCCGCCGCCGCCAGCTGTGACTGATGGCACCGGCTTTGAACGGCTGGAACACATAGCGCAGGGCCTCTCCGCTCAAGGCCGCGGCCACATAGGCCAATGGAATGATATAAGCAAAACGGTATAACAGCAGGGGCGCCGTGGCTTGATAGCGCAGGAACATATCCACCAAGAAAGGATTGAAAACCGTTAGTAACGGGATCAGCATGCCGCCCACAATAGCCGCACTGCCAAGAAATAGCGGGAGACGCCACAGAAAGGCCAGATAGATGAAGACCCCCCAGAGGGTGAACGCCTGAAAAAACTGACCGGCGGGATGCAAGATGAACGCATCGGAAAAAAACGGCAGCCAGCGGGTGACTGGCAGCAGCTCGGCACGGTTCAGATGCAGCGCCGGATACTGCCAGCGCATCCAGCAAAACACCCCCAGCCAAAGCAAGCCGAGCAGCAAACTGGGCAGTGTGCGCCGCCAGGCCACCCCCGCCCGCCAGCCAGGGCCGCGCCGCCAGGCCAATAGCGCCGCCGCCAGGCTCACGGCCATGACCAACATCCCGGCAAACATCGCCTCTTGAGTATGAATCACGACCATGCTGCAGAAATAGAAAGGTAACACCCAGAGCCCGCGGGCGGCGCGTTGGGTCCCCTCCACAAAGACGATCCAAGCCGCGGCCGCCGCCAAAAAAACTCCATAATTCAGCAGCGCCGGCGCCAGAGTATAATAGCGCACATAACTGAAAACATTGACGCCCAGATGCGCCACACCCAATAAGGCTGCCAGGGCCGCCAGAGCGGTTTTGGTAAGGCGCGTATAGCGCCAGCGCCGGAATAGCACCAGGCCGAAACTGAACAAGGCCAATAGAAAAGTGACCGCATTGGCCAGTAAAATCATCTCCAAGGCCGCCGCTATGCTCGTGCCGCTCTGCTGACACAGCCAAGCCACGATAAAATACCAATGCAGCCCCTGATGGGATATAAAAACCAAAAAATTAGCATAGCCCGGAAAGCGACCCGTCTCCAGAATACGGCTCTGATCCTGCACGCGCCCCAAGTGCGCCCAGAAATCGGCGGGAATCTCCGTGTAGGGTCCAGCCCAAAACCAATACAGCCCAAAAAGCGCCAGTAAGCCCAGCGCCACCAGATAGGCGCCCGACCGCCGCCGCCAGCGCCCCAGATAACGCCCGCAGTCCCAACGCCCCCGCCGCCACTGCCAGGCCAGCTTGAGAAATGCCAGGATAATTAGACTCAACAACGCGACCCGCATCAGGCGCGTGAACCAGCAAATCTCAGCCCCGTAAAACTCCAGCGGCAAGAGAATCAACAGCAATAATCCGTAGGAAAGAGCGAAGGAACTCAAATACCATTGGCGGTTAGGCCGGAAAAGATAGGCTAATAACAGCCCCGGTAGGAAAAACCAGCAGATATGATTAAGCAGATACAACATAGCCCGCTCGGCGCCCCTTCGACTAGCATGCTAAAATATTCAGGCCATGAAGGCAACGCTACATATGGCCGCTTAACCGTCCGCTGCTTGGCGCCCTTGGCATCTTGGTGGGGTAATTTCCTCCGCCCGCCTGATCCTGCCCCGAATCCTCTTGACCCTGGCCGCGGCTAAAGCCTAGGCTGGATTGGATATTGATCATAGCAAAGGGGCCAGAGGATCAACATGAAAGTAATGGTCACGGGCGCGAATGGATTTGTTGGATCGCAGCTCTGCCCCCTGTTGGAAAGCGCTGGCCTGGAAGTGGTGCGGGTGGTGCGCCAGCCGGCAGCCGGCGCGATAGCCATCGGCTCCATTGATGGCCAGACTGATTGGACAGCTGCGATAGCTGGCGCCGAGGCCGTGATTCATCTGGCGGCCCGGGCGCATATCCTCAAAGAGACTCAGGCGGACCCGCTGGCTGTTTTCCGGGCGGTCAACACGGCTGGTACGGCGAATCTGGCGCGCCAGGCCGCCCGAGCGGGAATCAAACGTTTCATCTTCATCAGCTCAATCGGCGTGCATGGCCGCATCTCAGGGCCAACCCCCTTTTCCGTTCAGGACACGCTCCAGCCGCATGATGCCTATTCCATCTCCAAAAAAGAAGCGGAAGAAGAATTGCGGAAGATCGCCCAGGAAACCGGCCTGGAACTAGTGATCATTCGCCCGCCCTTGGTCTATGGACCGGGTGTTGGCGCCAACTTTCGGCGCCTGATCAAGCTGGCCGGTTCCGGCATCCCCCTACCCCTGGCGGCGATCAAGAACCGCCGCAGCCTGGTCTATGTGGGTAATTTAGGCCATCTAATTCGCGTCTGCCTGGATCACCCGCGAGCAGCCGGACAAACCTTTCTGGTCTCCGACGATCAAGATGCATCCACCGCCGAGCTGCTGCATCTTTTAGCCGCCGTGCAGAACAAAAAGGCCAGGCTGTTCCCCTTTCCGGAAAGGCTCTTAGCCCTGGCCGGGCGCCTCACCGGGCGGGCTTATAAAATAGAGCGGCTCTGCGGCTCATTGCTGGTGGATATCGCGCACACCAAAACAACACTGGGCTGGCATCCGCCGGTCTCCCTGGAAGAAGGTCTCCGGCTCTCTTTCAGCGCCGCGGCGCCAGCCAGAGAGGCAATATGCTGATCAGATTTTTTGACCTGCTCTTTTCCTTGCTGGGCTTGATACTCGGCCTGCCCCTCATAATCATCCTGGCCCTGCTGACCTGGATTGATACGGGGGATCCCCTCTTCAGACAAAAGCGGGTCGGCCGGCACCTGCAACCTTTTACCCTGATGAAGTTCCAAACCATGAAAAGAAACAGCCCAGCCGTGGCCACCCATCTGGTCAATGCCGCCGCGATTACGCCCCTGGGCCGCTTCCTGCGTAAAACCAAACTGGATGAATTACCGCAACTCTGGAATGTATTGACGGGCGAGATGAGCCTGGTGGGGCCGCGGCCCTGCTTATTTAATCAGACCGAACTGATCTTCGAACGCGAGAAACGAGGGATCTTCGAGGCCCGCCCCGGCATTACCGGCCTGGCGCAACTAAAGGGCATTGATATGTCCACCCCGCTGCTCCTGGCCGAGACCGATCTGCAAATGCTGATGCACCTGGGGCTCAGCGATTATTTTCGTTTTATAGGCCTGACGCTTTCCGGCCAGGAGGCCGGGCGCCTCAAGCTGCACCGCTTGCCCGCCGCATCACGCTGGCCATGACCTCCACCGCGGCCAGGATATCGGATTCCTCCAAGGTCGGATGCACCAGAAACATCAGTGCGGTTTCACCCAGGCGCCGCGCCACAGGCAAGCGCGTCGCCGGGCCCAAGCCATGCCGGGCAAAAGCTTTTTCCAAATAAATTTCGCTGCAACTGCCGCTCTGGCATGGCACCCCAGCACGAGTCATTTCAACCATGATTCGATCCCGATCCCAATCCGGTTGCAGGCGTTCCGGACGAATAAACACATAATACTTGTAATAGGAATGATAGGCTTCCGGCGGTGGCGCGGTAACGCGCAGGGCGGACAAATCTTCGAACGCCTTGGTCAACAATGCAGCAAAATGACGGCGGCGCTCCACCCAAGGCCCAAGTTTTTTTAGAATTATGCGACCGATGGCGGCTTGCATTTCGGTCATGCGCCAGTTACTGCCAAAATCCTCATGCAACCAACGGAAGCCCGGCGGATGCTGGCGATGATGAACAGCTTCGAAGTTCTTGCCATGATCCTTATAGGCCCAGGCTTTTTCCCACAGCTGATCATCAGCTGTCACCAGCATCCCGCCTTCGCCGCCAGTGGTCAAAATTTTATCTTGGCAAAAGGAGAAAGCGGCCACATGCCCAAATGATCCCACCGGTCTCCCCTGATAAGCCGCGCCATGCGCCTGGGCGCAATCCTCGAGAACTTTCAGGCCATGCCGCTCCGCCAGTTTCATAATGGCAACCATATTGCATGGCCAGCCTGCCAGATGCACCGGAATAATGGCCTTCGTCCGCGGCGAAAGTACGGCCGCAATCGAGTCCGCCGTGATATTTTGGCTATCGGGATCCACATCGGCAAACACGGGCGTGGCGCCCAGGGTTACCACGCAACTGGCCGATGCCATAAAAGACCGCGGAGTGACCACCACCTCATCGCCCGGGCCGATGCCCAGCACCCGTAGCCCTAATTCCAACGCCAAGGTCCCGTTGGCCAAGGCCACAGCATGGCGGACGCCGGTAAGAGCGGCAAACTCTCTTTCAAAATTACGCCCCTCCTCGCCAGTCCAATAGTTCACCTTTCCGGAACGCAACACATGGGCCACCGCTTCAATTTCGTCCGCCGCGAAAACGGGCCAGGCCGCATAGCGTTTGGATAGCTTGGGCATTAAATTATCTCTTCCTCTTAAGAGGGCGTGCCGGGACACCCACCGCCGTTATGTGGGCAGGTATATCGCGAACCACCGCCGCACCAGCGCCAATGCAGGACCAGGCGCCAATGGTGATCCCCGGAATGACCACCGCGCCCGTCCCCAAAAAGGCCCCTTCCCCCACATTAACATTGCCGGCCAAATGAATACCCGGACTAAGCTGAACATAATTTTCTAACTGGCAGTTGTGATCAACAGTAGCTCCGGTGTTAATGATAACATGATCTCCCACTTGTGCTTCTGGCTGAATAATCGCGCCAGCGCAGACCATAGTCCCCGCGCCCAGCACAACCGAAGGATGCACATAGGCCACGGGATGAATGACGGTCTGCCAATGGACTTTCGGGTATTGGCGAACTATCGCTTGCCGCGTCAAATTGTCGCCGATGGCCGCCACCGCATTAATTTTAGAGCCATCGCGCAAGTCGGAAATGGGTCCGCTAATCGGCACACCCAGCAAGCTTTGGCCCCATAACGACCGAGCATCATCCAAAACACATTTAACCTCAAAACCCGCCTCTTGTAGAGTGCTGAGCACCACTCTGCCGAGGCCGCCGGCGCCGATAACGATCACTGCCCCTATGTTTTTCTTGGTTTTTTTCATTTTTATATCTGTTTTGAAGCAGACCCCGATTGTCCCATAAATTCCGGCATTGTGGAATGCCCCGGCTGATTAATCCCCCGGCCGCTTAAGACTATCCAGACTGTCTTCAAAAGAATAAAACAATCCCCTCGACAGGATAGGTTGTCCACATACCAGATATCCAGAGCGAACCTTTTATCCCAGGTGATGGCATTGCGGCCATTCACCTGCGCCCAACCGGTCAAACCGGGCTTGACCTCATGCCGCCGGGCTTGTTCCGGTGAATAACGAGACAAATACACCATGTGTAACGGGCGCGGGCCGACCAGCGACATATCGCCCTTAAAAACATTAAACAACTCTGGCAATTCGTCCAGACTGGTGGCGCGCAGCCAGCGGCCGAATTTAGTCAGGCGTTCGGCATCCGGCAACAATTGACCGTTAGCGTTACGAGTATCCGACATCGTGCGGAACTTTAGCAATAAAAAAGGTTTTCCCTTAAGTCCGGGGCGTAGCTGGCAAAAGAGCACCGGACGGCCGATACAAATCAGCGCCACGCCCCAGATAAGCAGCATCAATGGCAAAGCGACGCAGATCGCACCGCTTACTGCTATTAAATCGAAAATCCGCTTGCCGTATTGACGATAGAATCTCATAGCCAACCTGGGTGGCGCCCTCAGCTCCGAAACTTGTGGCGGAACGGATAGCGCGCTCCTACATCATGCCGGTTCATCTTCGCCGCAGAAACATGCTATGATTTCCGGCGGTTAACGCCCCATTCCCCGTCATAATATCCTGATAACGCTGACACACAAGCGCCCTTTACGCCCTCCGCCCGCCCTGAAAACATTCCAACATTCTGCAGAATATTAGAATTTTTTCATGAACTCCAAGAAGAATCGACCGTAAGGCGAAAGGAAATGTTTTACCCGCCGCCCCTGGTATTTTTTATTTAAAAGGCCGGCCTGAACCAGCACGCGGGTGTGCTGTGAAATGGTTTTAAAGTTTGCGCGCAGCGCGCTGGCAAGATCGTCAACCGTCGGCCCCGTGTTTTTCTCAACAGCCCGCAAAATGGCAATGCGCCGATGGTTCGCCGCCCCTTTAAAATATCGCTCCAATTGCTTTGGCGTTTTCATATTTGTTTTTCCCTTAAATCCCGCGGCGGAACTGCGGGCAGTTCACCATAGCAAGCTTCGTGTAAGCGGAGGCGACCTTATCTATCGTCCTGTTGGGGCGAATCATTTCTTCAGCAACTCTTAATTTAATATTCCAACATTCTACAGAATGTTGGAATACTGTCAAGATGAATTTGGGGTTGGGCGAAGGATGAGAGGGATTATGAGATGCCGTCGGGTTTAAGATACAGCCCCACCCCCTCTCACCAGCGGCGGATATTTTCATGAAGAATGCGCAGCAACTGCCTGAAGCAAGACCGCTTCCAACTCTTTTGCCAATTTGTCGCGATGGAAGCGCTCCACGGCCAGCGCACGGGCCGCCGTTCCGGCACGCGCCAGCCATTCTTTATTGTTCAGCGCCTGCACAATCTGGCGGGCGGAGCTTATCGCGTCAACAGGATGAAGGACCAGGCCGGCACCGGTTTTTTGAATCAAATCCGCCTGCCATCCACCATAATTAATCGCGACAGGTTTTCCGGCGGCCAATATGTCAAAAAATTTATTGGCTGAATTGGCCCACATTGCTTTGGTATCAATAAACACCGAAAAGGCCATATCGGCGGCGGCGAGCCAGCCGGGCATGAATTCTTTGGGGATTTTAGGCATCACAAACAAATTATTCCCAAAAACCCCCAGTTTTTTCGCTTCTTCATGTAGTTTTTTTTCGCCTATTCCTTCGCCGATAATTAAGATTCTAACCTCCTTATCCAAATCCCCTACGGCGGCGGCAATCCTGGCAAGGTAATCCACTCCGTTCACTGTTCCGATGGTCCCCGCATAGATAACGAGCGGCCTGTCTTGCAGCCAGGGATATTGTTGCCTGAGCAGTTTTCCCGGCTCAGGGCCGGTATTAAAAAAATCAATATCGCAACCGTTCGGTATGACGGTTACGCGTTCCGCGGGGTATCCTGTTTTAATAACACCTTCTTTCATGCCGGGTGAAAGCACCACGATATGCCGGGAATTATGATACGCGAAACGCTCCAGCCAACGCGCGGCCATTTTTAAGACGGGTGATTTCAGGGCACCGACGGCAATCGGCACTTCCGGCCATAAATCACGCACTTCAAACACCATGGGGATCCGGTTACGCCGCGCGGCATAGACCGCCGACAGGGCAATCGTCAAGGGCGTGCTGGTGGCAAAGATTATATCACCGCCAAGTGACGCCGCCTTACGCGCGGCGGCAAATGCAAACCGACAGAAGGCTTTGATACGCGCCGGATATTTCATGCGGTTAGAATATGGCACCGGCAACCAATGAACCTGAATGCCGGCATCTTCGGTCCGGTACCAGCCCCGGCGGTTATCGTCTTTACGCCAGGAAGTAACCATATGCACTTCATGCCCCGCGGCCGTCAGGCGGCGCGCCATTTCATAAGAGCGGGTGCCGCCGGCCATGGTCGGCGTGTTGAAATACTGGTGCAGATATATTATTTTCATGGAGTTGATTTATTCGGCGATTTATGACCGAATAAGCGCTCGTAGAGCGCCCTGAGTTTAACCGACTCCTTTTCCCAGTTATATTTCTCAACCACGGCTTGGCGGCCGCGTTGCCCCATAGCGGCGGCTTCCTGTGGATGATCCAAGATCCATTGCATAGCCGCGGCGATGGCGCCCACATCCAGCGGATCCACCAGCAATCCGCACTGGTGGCTCTCGATTATCTCACGCCAGAGCGGAAAATCCGAGGCGATCACCGGAATGCCCGCGGCCATATATTCAAACATCTTTACCGTTTGATTGGATAAAAAATTGGGCACGGGATGCAACACCACCAAGCCCGCCCGGGCTTGGCCCAGCAAAGCTGAGATTTGTGAGCGGGATTGCCAGCCAAGATAGACGACGCGGCGCCAGCCTGGCATTGAGGCTACCTCCCGCTCTAAGGCCTTGGACTCGAATCTACCGGCTAAGCTCAATTGAGCTTCGGGCTGTTCAACCCGTTCTATAGCCTGCAACATTTCGCGCGCGCCTCTGATAGCTGTTAGGCCACCGGCATAGGCAAACCAAACTGGGCGCGCAGAATACGGAGTTTCATTTTCGAATTTGAATTCATCAAGAATGGGAAAGTTCTGTATCAGCTCAGTTTTAGATCCAGGAAAACAAGGCCGCATCTGACCAGGATTGGCCACCACGATACCCGTCAGCCAGACGGCGCTCACTCTTTCCAATAACGAGCATAACCAAGCCACAACGCGCCGCGCGCGAAGCGGGAGGTATGGCTTGGATAATATTTGCTTGGGCAAATCCTCGTGCGCATCATATATAACCTGCATACCCAACATCCGGAAAATAAGAGCAAGCGGGAGCAGTTCCGCATCATGAAAATGCACCAGATCCGGGGAGAGCTTGCGGATAGCTCGATAGCCATCCCACCAGCTATAGATGAACCGCCCCCAGCGCGAGCCGCATTGGCGTTTGGGCAGAGGCAAGATCTGCACACCCTGAATAGTTTCCTGCCGTTCGGCTCGGGTGACCAGGGTCACATCATAGCCCTGGGCCGCAAGGGTCACGCACATTTTATAAAAGATCCGTGTATCGGGAAACTGATGGACTGTTGTTAAATGCGCTACTTTCATGAGAACACTAAGCCCGGCCCGTTAACCGAATAGTATTTTTGACAAGATAACAGGATCCGATGAGGGGGCATAGGTTAAAATTCAGCCAGCAAGGATGCCGGGTGACTCATCGGCCAGCTCAACACCTTCTTTTATCCAAGATATCTTGATAGATATTGAGAAGCCTCCGGATGAAGGGCTCTTGACCGAAACGCGCCAAACAGTCATTCCGGATATGTGCCGCATCATATTTATCAATATTTAAGCGCAGCTCGCGCATGGCTTCCGCCAGGGCCGCTATGTTTTGGGCTGGGATCAAAACCCCGTTATCCTGGTGCACTATATCTTCCGGCCCTCCTGAACGCGTGGCAATAACAGGTTTGCCGCAAGCCAGAGCCTCGATCAAGACCACCCCAAAGGTTTCGACTGTGCTGGAGAGGACGAAGGCATCGCAAGCGCTCATTTCCCGGAATACACTGGCACGATCCAGCCCGCCCAGGAAACAGACCTGCTCCGCTATCCCCAGTTCAGCGGCCAGCCTGATGAGATGCTGGCGCTCAAGACCAGTGCCGCCGATCCTAAGCTGCACGGCTTGCGCGCCCTTGAAAGCATCCGCGAAGGCTCTCAGAAGCCCGGCCTGATTTTTTTTGACATCTAAAGAAGCTATATTCAGAAAGGTGAACGAGGCTCCCCTCGCTGGCGGCTTTGGCAAGAGGCCTTGAGGATGCTCGAACCGCTCATCTAAAATATTGAAGATGGGCGTCAGCGGTGCGGCGGCAGCGCCGAAACGAGTTTGCAATAATTCGCCAAACTTGATGCTGACCACAGTTCTGGCATCCGCATTTTTCAGCACGGAACGGACCAGTCTGGCCTGATGTTTGGAAACCAGGTTCCGCGCAAAAGCGGAGCTATGCTCGGTGACCAGATAGGGAATACCGTATTTGGCCTTGATAGCTAAAGCCGCCAAGCCAGCGTAAAGACAGTTATGCGCATGAATAATATCGGGCCGCCCCTGTTCCTTCAGATATCTGACGAATAGATGCAGATGCAAGCTGATCAGGCGTTTATAATAAATCTGATTGGCGATGCGGCCCGGTATGATCAATCTGATGAAATGCCTGTAGACCATAACGCCAGCCTCATTTTCAAAGGGCCGATAGGGATAAGGGGTCAACAGCTTGCGAAACGGCACAAAGCCGGCCGATACAATGCCCACCTTGATGCCGCGCCGCTTGAGTGGATGCGCCTGCTGGCGTTGGAAAATCCCGCTCAAGGATTCCGGCGCCAGATAATTTTGGAAGGGCAGAATCAATATATGCATCTTAACCCCGACTAACTTGTTTATTACGCCAGTAATTGATGAAGGATAATAGCAGCCCACAATAAATCCATTGGAATGCCAGGGCGATGATGGAGCTGGAACTGATGCTGGCAAAAGCAAACCCCACCCAACCCATCAGAAAGGCATCGCCCATGATGAGTTCCGCGCGCTCATGCGCGCGCCGGCGAATTTTCCAGAGATGAAAAAATATGCTCATATAAAAAATCAGATAGCCCACAAAAACACAGAGTCCTCCATTAACGATGAGCTCCACCCACCAGTTGTGAACCTTGGTTATTTCACCGGTCGGGAAGATGCTTCTATGCTCCATATAATATTCGGCATTCCCGGCCCCCACGCCCAGACCAAAGGATTGGGCCGTGAAATAGAGAGAGTTTTTGATCAGATTCACCCGAATATTAACTGAGGAATCAGCACCGGCTTGCAACTCGGTGGGGTCCAAAGACTTGATCTGCTCTTCAAGCGTTGCCGTTATATTCAGCGCCTTTTCCGGAAAGATAAAGAAGATCAGGGCGCCCAGACCCAGGACGGCAATCAGGGCTGTGATTTTTTTGGGCAGCCTGAGCAGGAAAACAAGCCAGAACAATAAGCCCATCAGAACCGCGACATAACAGGCCCGCGATTGCGTCTCGATTAATAGCCATATCCCCGCGGCGAGCACGGGAAGACCGATCAAGCGGACCTTCAAGCTGGGATAATGCCAAACAAGCGAGAGAACCATGGGGAGAGATAGAGCCAGAAACAGCGCAAAATCATTGGGGTTACGGAAAACGGCGGTCGGCATGAAAGCCACCCAATACCGACTCTCCCCATAGAGTCCTGAAACCCTGAGATGCGCGCCGGTGGTGACCTCCCAGGCCCCCACCGCCATCAGCGCCAAAAACAGCACCAACCATAATCCATAAAGCCGTTTGATATGGGCTAACTGCCGGAAATAATAAACCGTAAAAAAAACGACGGAAACACCAATTAAAATAAAGATAATATATCTTAAGGCAGCGCCCTTATCGGCCGCCCACAGCATAGAGATAGCGGCATAGCCCAACCAGAAAAACAAGAACTTCAGATAGTTGGTTACCCTGAGAAACGAGACCTCCAGCCGGCCTTGGTTCTGCAATACATTGATCACAAAAACAAGCCACATGGCGAGGATCAGCCAACGGAAGGGGAACATATGAAAACCACCGACCTGGATCGCACCCCAGAGCGTGCCCACATAAGCAGCGATGACGGTCAGGTAATAGATGAGCTGCTGAAAAGAAGATGATCTTTGGTTGTGCATTACCATGCCTTAATAATGTGCTAATAAAAGTGGAATATTGCAAACAACCTGATAGAGCTCGGGACAGTGCACTCCAGTATAAAATTAGGACGTTATGCCGCAATGATTCAGGCGCTGTATTACTTTAATGGAGCAACTGGCTCAGAGCTTTAATTTCCGCTGCCATCCGCTCGTCCCATGTCCAAAAATGCTCTTTGGCAAACGCAAGGGCATTGGCACCCAATTGTTGCCTGAGCTGTTCATCGGTCAACAGGTTTAGGATGGTAGTCGATACAGCCGGTAGGTCTTCATATTCCAGCAACACCCCATTATACCCGTTCCGGATAATGCGCCCTGTATCACCATTATTTAAGGTGATAATACATTTGCCCGCCATCATTGCTTCCAGCAAAGGATTGCCTACATTACTCATATCATACAAAGAAAGAAAAATATCTGCGGCGGCTAAATATTGAAAAATCTTTGCGTGCGCGATAGCGCCTTCAAAACGAACATGCGAGGCAACATCTATTTTCATAGCAAGCGCCTCTAATGCACTGCGCTCAGGGCCATCGCCTACGATAACCAGAAGAGTATCGGGCCATTTGCGGATCACATCAGGCAAGGCTATAATGGTACGTTCCACTCGTTTCCAGCCAACTAAACGGCTGATGGTTAGCAGTACATTAGCTTGGTTTATGACAAGGAGTTTTTTAGCATCCGGCTGCTGTGGTAGCTTTTCGAAAGCGTCCCAATCAACTCCATTCATCCAAAACTTTACACGCTTGGTTTCGACGCTATATTTTTCCAGCACTTTATCGCCTTGCGTTCCATCATTGGTCATGATTACAAGATCCGTCGGCATCCGAAGTGCTAGCGCGTGATCCCACGCCCTTAGGCTGATAAATTTTTTATGAGACCAAAAAGTTCCCATGACTGTTCCCTGAAAGCGTGAGACCATAGGAACATGCCAAAGCTTTGATAAAATCTTGGCCGCGGGCACCCCCGCTATCTCATAACCATACACCACATCTATTTTATATCTGCGTGAGAGCCGGATCGCTTTTAAGAGCACGGTTACTTGAAAATAAAGCCACCAGATAATCTTGATAAAATAGCCAACCTTTTTAATACGCATCATGCGTCTAAGAAACAATGCATCAAAGCGTATTATGTGAATATTATCATGAATTTGATCATCGCCGCCAGCTCCGAGCCTATTCCCCGTAATGAAGAAGACATGCCAGCCCGCGCGCGCATAACCAGAGAGGGTTTGATAAAGCGCTGGGCCGCCTCTACCCTTACCCATTGACCAATAATCAAGAGCGGAAATAAGGAGAATATTTTTCTGCGAATCGGACATTTGCTCTCTCTGGCCTCGTTTCATTATGTGGGACACCGGCCACAACAGGATACCAGCCGCCTCAGTGCGTATCGTATGGCTCTCTTGAAAAAATACATAACTTCGGCAGCCGCCTGTTTTCTCTTGGCGGCGGCCCTTTGAGCGGATTGGAGTCTGGCGCTCTCCTGGGGATCACCGCTCAAATACACCCGTCGAGAATAATCCAGGCGCATCTTAATAGCCTGGGATTGCTTTTGCGTGGGGTTAACATATGGCACAGCAGCGCAAGCGCCGACATTCACGGGCAGTGGATAACCTTTTTGGCGGCAATAGGCAACTGCTGAAAAAAATTGCGTTTTAAGCCGACCATCAACTGTCTGCCCCCTGATCACATCTTTAACGGGCACCTCAGCCACATCAATATAGCCCTGTTGTACAGCACCTTCAAGGAGGGCCTTCCCCTTTTCTGTTCTTACAACTATGATGCTATTGCCGGTTTTATTTTCTGCATGATCTATGCCCCAGGGGTCGCCCACGACCAGATCGCTCTGGGCATTCATCTGATCAAAGCAGAGCAGGCAGCGATAGGCTTCGTATGCGGATTTTAATCTGTGCCGGATTTTTTTATCCAAGATATAATTTTTATCGGCTGCATAAATCTTTACATGGCCCGGCCAATCGCCGGCGCTTTTATCCCTGAAACGGAAATCATTGATCTGAGCATTGCGGCAGCCGGCCAGAGAGATCAGCTCATCGATATATGCACCGGAATATTGCCCGGCACAAATCAACCCGATCGTATAAGCCGGCACGCCCAGGGTGGGATTTATAGCCCGGATAAGTTTCAAGCTCTCGGCCTGGCATCCCAAAACCACCGCCGCCATCCTTTTATCCTTGTTAGCCAGGATGGTTTTGACAACTGATGATTGGCTGTAATAGGAACCGGCCCCGGCCAATACAGCTTGCCGAGTGGTGGCATAGACAGCCAGTGGCCGCCTGTCCTGTGAGGAAAACTGGTTGACGACCGCTCCTTGAATCAAGCGCTCTTCAAGCAGATAACACAATAGCGCGCTGACAATGCCGCCGCTTTGTGCTTTTTGCCTGATTTCCTGATCGACCGCATGGCCGATATAGGCACTCAGGGATATCCCATGAAATGGATCACTAGCACCAACAACCATTACCTGATTCTCGGGCACGCTGGGACACACTTTGCGGCACAGGCCGCAGTTGGTGCATTGCTCCATCCTGATAGCCGCGACCAGATAGCCAGCAGCGTTGACGAGCATCTCTATGGCCTGCGTCGGGCAAATACCGCTGCACGCGCCGCACGCTGTACAAAGTGCGTTAGCCACCACTGCTTGAATGTTTTTTGCTTCGCTCATTATAGATGGCTTATTTCATGAACATGAGCCTGCCAGCGGCTAGGACTTGTTGCTGGACCATATCGCAGCGACCAACGATTTTATTTTTTTCATTCTGGCGGTTTTGCCATAGTTCATCGAATTTTTGGATTAACGCGGCAGAGGAACAGTTTGCGCTGGAGATGATCCAGCGGCCTTGTTCGTAAAGTTCCATCAATTCATCGTATTTATAATGCCAGCCGATCACCAAGAGTGGCACGCCGGCCGAAAGGGCCGCAACGCAAGAATGGTAGCGGCTTGCGATCAGGACTTCGCAATGGGTAATTGCCGTTTTGATCTGTGTACTGTTCATTGAGGCTGCATCCAGAATGCTCACTCTATCCTTCTGGCCGCAGGCGTTTTTGATCTGTTCGGCCACATAAGCATCATCTTGTTTGGAGCCGGGATGGAGTTCATTCGGGATCAGCCGCACGCTATAACCCGTTGTGGAGTTGATATGGTTGATCAGATTGGCCAGGCAGGCAATGTATGGCTCCTCTGATTTCCATTGGTTAATGATCTGATAACTGACCGAAAGGCCTATGAATTGATCGACGGCCTTTGCCGCCGGATCAGGGAGCATTAAATTAGCCATATCTGGGGAGACGGTTATTTTTTTGGTTACGCCAGCAACCACGCCCAATTGCCTGGCACTCTCATGCTCCCGGGCGCAGATGACATCAAAAATATATCCAGCAGCAAAGCGCGCAGCTAACGCTTCTCCCCGGGAAGAAATGGGGCCATAGCTGGCCGGGGTTTTCACCGTTTTTTTGCCATATAATTTGGCGATCAGGCTGATCAGAAAAAAGCCGATGGTACGCCTAAGCGCTCGCATGCGTGTGGGCTCGCTTTTGGCAAAATGGTCACAAAAATATATTCCGTATAAATTGGCGATGATATCCGCCGATTTTATATGAGCCAAAAAGGCGGCGCGCTTGTTATCTCTTGGCGTAATACCCACTTTATAAAGAAGAGCATCCCTCAACATGCGCAAAGGTTTTTGGTAAGGGATCTCGTCTACGGTGAAGCCCATATCGCTGACAGCCACGGCGTGCGGCTGGGTGCGCTGATAACACACGATTTCATAATGAGCATGTAGCTTCTTGATAATTTCACGCACACCGTGCATTAAAGATGGCCCGCCAAAATTATTTTCCGCTTGCACTCCATATAAAAAAATCTTCATGACCCCCTCCCCCGATTAGCGTTGCGCATATTAGCGGCTAGCTGTGTTTCAAAAGCATGTTTCTTATCCTGGAATATATGCGGCGCATTTCTTCCTGTAAGGCTTGAATGCGGAACACCCAGACAACAGCCGCCAAGGCGATAACATAAACCAGAGCATTCAAAGCCAGCATAGCCACCGGCGGCAGAACTGGGTCGAGGAAGGGCTTGATGATCAAAAGAGGGATGCCGGGCAGGGCCGCCACCCAGGTTAAGCGTAAAACATTTTGAAAGGGGAGCACTTCCTGCCAGCGGCAGCCGACGGCCCAGCTGATAGTCGCCATATTCCATACGCTGTTGACGGCATAGAGCGCAATAATGGTCCCGATTATCGCCCCTATAAATCCAAACCATTTCACGAGGATTATGCTCAGAACAACATTAGCAACCAAGCTGACGGCTGAGCGGTGCATAATGGTTTTATTTAAGCCCAGCGCCATCTGAAGAGAGCCGTATTGAGCAATACGGATAGGCAGGATCAATAGATACAAACGGAAGGGCAGGACGCTGCCGGCATATTTGGAAGAAAACAATGTCAAAATAAATGGCTCGGCACTGACCATTAAAAACATCATGACGGGAATCAGAATCAGGGCGGACTTATCCGCCGCTTGGCTAAACAGAGCCAGGGCTGCACGCTTATCTCCGCCAGCCACCATGCGCCGTAAATCCGGCTGAATAACGGCGGCGATAGATCCGGTAATAATTCCCACCAGCGGGATTTCAATCGCGCCGTTGGAATAGACCGCAAAACTCGCAGGATCGCACATGGAGGAAACGATGATTTTATCCAGTTGCTGAAAAATGGAGCCCAAGGCGCTGGCTGTGACCAGCGGCATGCTGAAAAACAGCAGGGTTTTCATGCCCTGCCAGCTGGGTCGCCAATCATCCCGTGGGGCAACTCGCAACATCAGGCGGATCCCGATCATTCCGATAGCAACGCCAATGGCGACTTGCGCGATCACCATGGCTTCGGGCTTTTTCCAATAAAGGCAGGCCCCAATAATACCAGCCCCCAATACCAGGTTGGTCAGGATATTATAGATAGTCAGCCGCTTGATCTGCTGCTGGACCACCATCACCGATGCCAGCAGGCCCGCCGGCAACATCACCAAGGGGAGCGGGACCAGATAAACCAGAGTGTTCACAATGGCCGGGTTAGAAAACCGCTTGGCGAGCACATGATTGCCGCCGAGTGCGATGAATAAAGCGTAGAGCGACCCCATCACCAGCATCATTACCAAGGCATCCACCACTATGCCCCGCCCTCGCTTTTTTTCTGTCGGCAGAAAATAATAGATCCCATGGGTGATGCCCAGCGAGAGCAAGGGCATAGCCACCTGATAGGCCAAGAGTGTCTGGCGGTAGGTAGCCAGTTCCGTCTGGCTCAATACTCTGGCCATCACCATGCCGGCAATAAGCCCCACAATGGTATTGAAGGTCTGGCCCAAAGAAAGAGCCGTCACCTTGCTTGTTTTAGAAGAAAGACTCATTCGAGGTCAGTCATTTATTTTTTAGATGTAGAACCGGGTTCCTGGCCAGCACACTCTTCTTTCCATCCGCAGGAAAACGCTGAGCATTTTCTTGGCGCACTTGCCATGCTGGCAGCATGATCTGGGCGGTTAACCCCGTTCGCCCAGTAGCGCCGCGCAACGCGCGGCCGCCTGGCCATCTCCGTAGAGCTCCGGCCGCGCCGCCGGCGGAGCGAAAGAGCGCACCAATTCCAGGATACGCTCCATCTCCGCCCCCGCCACCACATTCCAGCCCGCCGCGACTGTCTCCACCCACTCGGTCTGTTCACGCAAGGTAATACAAGGCACACCCAGCCAATAAGCTTCCTTCTGGATACCGCCCGAATCGGTCAGGATCAGGCGCGCCGCCTGTTCGAGGGCCACCATATCCAAATAGCCCAAGGGCTCGATGAAGCGGGGATTATCGGAGGCGGCCAGGCCGAGCTGGTCCAATTGCTTGCGCGTGCGCGGGTGCAGGGGCAGGATAACCGGTTCGGGAATGTGCGCAAAAGCTTCCATCAGCTGCCGCAGACGCTGGGGAGCGTCGGTATTTTCCGGGCGATGAATCGTGGCCAACAGATAATGGTCGGGGGTCAGGTGTAGCTTTTCGAGGATACGTGAGCGATTCCGCGCGGCGGCCAGCGCATAGCACAAAGCATCCGCCATAACATCCCCCACGACGTGCACCCCGCGGGTGATGCCTTCTGCCTTCAGATTCTCCGCGGCCTGCGCGCTGGGGCAAAGGAGCAGATCGGCGAGATGATCGGACACCAGGCGGTTAAGCTCCTCCGGCATGCGGCGATTGAAACTGCGTAAGCCGGCCTCCACATGGCCAATAGGGAGATGCAGTTTAGCAGCCGCCAGCGCACCGGCCAGGGTGGAGTTGGTATCGCCATAAACCAACACCCGTTCCGGCCGTTCCTTGAGTAATACATCCTCAATCCGCTCCAGCATCTGGCCGGTCTGCCAACCATGCGGCCCTGAGCCAACGGCGAGATTATAATCCGGCGGCGGAATACCCAGCTCATCAAAAAAAACTTCCGACATGTTACGGTCGTAATGCTGACCGGTATGCACGAGCACTTCGGAATGCCTCTGGCGCAGAACGCGGCTGAGCGGAGCGGCCTTGATGAACTGCGGACGAGCGCCAACTATGGTGACGATCTTCATACTACCCGCCCCTCGCCACAGGCGGCGGATCCCGACCAACGCCGGCTGGTCTCAGGAGCATAACAGCCACCCGCCAGCAGCTGCTTTTTGAGCGCTCTGGGTATGCGTTTCATAATGAGTAATGTGAGCTATGCCTCAAAAAAACTCAATGTCGAATTGCCGGGAACACTGGGGCCAGCCTTATTTGTTTTTTAGATGCAGAGCATTCTGTTCGGCCTGGGCCGGGCAGCGTTAAGGGGCTAGCCAGCGCAGAATCTCAATCTGCCCTTGGGGATCACGATAGACCCAAGCACAGATGCCAGCCGCTGCCCGGTTATGTTCCGCACTGGATATCACCATAAAATAACTGCTTTTAACATCAAAATATCCCTGCCAGGGATTGTCGGCGGAGGTCTTCAAGAGCTGGTTAAGGGGAGTCAGCGAAACCAAGGGGGCGGCCTCGCGCGTGATGCAGAGCGCTCGCGCCGCGCTGGTGTTTTGCTGCCCGAGCACAGCCAGAATTACATTGGTCTCGGCCGTATTAAGATTGATGGTGGTCAGAACATTGCTGCGCGGCGCGATATCGCCCCGTGGCGTCGGTAAAACTGTTAAGCCTGAGGGAAGAGCTGGCTCCGCTGATCCTGTTTGGGCCAGGACATAAACTATCTCTCCCGGGCTTTCCATGGGCCGGCCAGATGTGGCCAACGGCGTCTGATCAGAGCCGGCTGGCGCTCCCGCCGGAGCTGTTGGATCGGCTTCTATCCAATCCTGCAAGGCACGCGCCTGCCTGGCCGGATCGAGTTGCTGTGCCATTTTCAGCAGTTCGGCGACGACATCCCGCGGCTGGCGTTGAAAACTGAGCGGCAGTTTAACGGCCAGATTATTGATATTGAAGCAAGCCGTGGCATCTTCAATCCGCGTACGGGTGATAATGCCATTGGGCAAGAGACATTCTTCTGGTTGAGCCCAATCCTCCCCCAGATGATCCACCTGCAGATCGGTATCGGCGGCCAGGCGATCCAAAGCCGCCCAGGCGGCATCGAGGGCTGCCGCGCGCAAATGCGCCCGCCAAGCTTGATTTTCTGCCCGTTTGAGCATCAGCCGGGCTGTGATTTGCCCTTGAATAACCAAGGTCACCAGCAGGCCCAGCAGGAGGAGCGTCAGAAGAAGCGTCATGCCGTCGGCGGTGGAAGCTGAAGAACGGTATTGACTACAATCCCCTGGCATGGTGTATAGTCCGCATGAAAAGCCGGTTATATGCTGGCTCCATGATGACCTTAATTCGGCTGGAAGTCAAACCGTCCCATCATGTTTAGAAAAGCACACATAGCGGGGCGCTGGCTGAGCTGTCTCTTAGCCCTCATCAGCCTGGCTCCGGAGTTGACGGCGCAAATGGTGCCGGTGGCGGATAAAGCGGCTCCCGCGGCGCAATATATGCGGGCCTACGACTCCATGCAGCAAGCGGACTGGGCCAAGGAACAGGGCCTGCGCGAAGATGCCTGGGAACTTTACAGCGAAGCTCTGGTCCTCTTACAAAAAATACAGATTGATTACCCCGCATGGGAAAGCGATCTGATCGCCTATCGCATCCGCTATTGCGTCATGGAAGCGCAAGCCCTGCTGCAGACGCCACCCGCCGCCATCGATTCCCGGCCGGCGCCCCTTATTCCCGCGCCGGTCCTGGTGGCGGAAGATGAAACGCGCTGGCAAACCGAGCTCAGCAGCGCCTTGCAGAAGGAACGCTCTAATAAGATTAAAAATGCGCTGGAAATTTATTTGACTGTTCTGGAAGATCAAGCCTTTAATCGCGCGGCGCTCCAGGGCGCGGGGCGCTGCTATCTTAAGCTCAATATGCTCAGCGAAGCGCGCACCTTACTCCAAAGAGCGCGCCTGCTCCCCGAGCCGGATAACCAGCTGAACCTCTTACAGGCTATGGTTTATTGTCATGATCAGGAATTCTATAAGGCCTACCAGCTGATGCTGGTGGTGCTGGATCAAGAGCCAACCAATGCCCTCGGGCACCTGGTGATGGGGGTGGCGCAGGCGGGCCTGCAGCACCTGCCAGCGGCGCGGCGCGCGACGCAAAAAGCTCTGCAACTGGATCCTAAACTCGCCGAGGCCCACTACAATCTGGCGCTGCTGAGCCTCAAGCTTAAACCCGATCATCCCAACGAGGCGCGCGCCGCTTACCTTCAGGCGCTGCGCGGCGGCATGAAGCCCGATCCAACCTTGGAGAAACGGCTGCGCTGAAGGGTTCTGGCGCGCCGGTTATAACAGGCTGGCCAAGCGCGCCGGCAGATCAGCCATGCTCGGCACACTGAAATCGGCATGGGTTTCCTCCCCGGCGCCCCCGACGCGAATGGTCCGGCAGCCGGCGCGGCGCCCGGCTTCGATATCCCTTTCGGCATCGCCGATCATCCACGACTGGCTGAGGTTGATGGCATGCCGTTGCGCCAGCGTCAAGAGCATCCCGGGTTGAGGCTTACGACAAGTGCACTCGCCATCCGCATGAGGGCAAGCGATGATATCCAGCAGGGCGAGTTGATGCTCGCTTTGCAAGAGCGTGCGCAGGCGTTGATGGATTTCGGCTAGCTCAGCGGCGCTGAGCAAACCGCGCGCCACCGCCCGCTGATTGGTGACAATAGCCGCCGCGTAACCACGCGCTTGCGCCAGGCGCAGGCAGGTGGGGAACTCGGGTTGCAGCCGGAATTCCTCCCACGCTAATACATATTTGCCGGGACCGGGCGATTGATTAACGATCCCATCCCGATCAAAAAAGACGCATTTGATCATAGACTCTATCCCTGGCGGCCAGTGTAGCAATTTGCATTGCAAGGATCAAAGGGGTTATCAGAGCCCATCCGGGGGAGGCTCTGCGGCACCGCCTGTTAAAGATTTGTTCTGCAAGCCGCTTATGCTATAAGAAATGTTATGTTCAGGCAATGCCTCTGGTGATGATCTGCAGGAACCGCTGCTATGATTTTTTTATTACGGGCCGCCAAGCACCGCCTGCTTTGGGGCTGGATAACCGCTATGCTCCTGGCCGCTGGGCCGCTGGCCGCCGATCAGATCCGGACGCTGGATATTTCTGCCGGCGGCTGGCGCGCCAGTGCCGGCGCAGCGGCGGTCCGCCCCGCCCGTGAGGAGGCCGGCGTCCGTTTAACCTGCCCTTTCCGAGGCCAGACCCAACGGGTTTTCTGGGATCGGACGCTGAATCTGGATTTACGCCCCTATGCCCTATTGGAGGTGGAGTTTTCCTGTGCGCAGCCCGAGGCCTTGCGCTCGCTGGGTATCTATTTGAAAAGCGGCGCCGGCTGGTATCTCTGGCTGCCACGCCCCACCGCCGCCGGGCGGCAAACAATAACGCTGGCCTTGGATGACGCCGCCACCGAGGGCAAGCCGAAGGGCTGGCAGTCCATTTCCGGCCTGCGCCTCAGCTGTACCAAGGCGGCCAGCATCAATACGGAAGTGGTGTTGCATGCCCTGCGCCTGCGCACCTGCGAGATCGTTATCGTGCGCGCCGATGATTCCCTGCCCAATGCCGCCGAAGGGCGCGCGGCGCGCAGCGCCACCGCCCGTCTCAGCCGCTGGCTGAATGAAATCGGCTTGGCCCATACCATCATCAGCGATGCGCAGGTGGCCAGCGGCGCATTGCAAACGGCGCGCGTGGTTATCCTGCCCTATAACCCCCACCCCCCGCGGCGGGAACTGCGCGCACTGGAAACCTTCCTCAAACGCGGCGGGCGGTTGCTGGTGTTTTATGCGGCTGAACCGCGTTTGGCAAAAATGATGGGTATGACCCTGGGCGATTATCAAGCTGCCAAGCAAGTGGGGCAATGGAGCAGTTTCGCTTTCAATCAGCAGGCGCCGGCGCATGTGCCGCCGGTCGTCTTCCAGGATTCGGGTAATATCCGGCCGGTGCGCCCGGCAGCCAAAGGGGCGCGCGTTATCGCGACCTGGCGCAATCAGGCCGGCCGCACCCAGAAAGAGCCAGCCTGGGTGCAATCCCAGCAGGGCCTGTGGATGGCGCATATCCTGCTGGATGGCGACGACGCCAACAAGAAACAGATGCTTTTAGCTCTTTTAGGGGAGCTGCACCCGCCCGCATGGCAAACAGCCGCCGCCGCGGCCTGGAACAAGTCCGGGCGCATCGCCTCTTTCCAGAACCTGCCGGAAACGCTGGCAGGCATCCGCCGCGCGCGCACCGGGAAAATCTCGGCGGCCTTGGTGCAACAGGCCCTGGCCCAGGATGAAGAGTTGCGTATCCACGTCGCCCAGCGGCGCTATCCACAAATCGTGCAGAAGGCCGCGGAATTGAAAGCCACCCTGCTCCAGCTCTATGCCAGCGCGCAACAGCCGCGCACGCCTGAGTTCCGCGGAGTCTGGAATCATTCCGGGTGCGGACTCTATCCCGGCGATTGGAATCGCACCTGCAAACTGCTCGCCGAGGCCGGCCTGACAGCTGTCTTTCCGAACCTGGCCTGGGCGGGGGCGGCGCATTATCCCAGCAAGCTGGTGCCTGCCACCCAGACAGCCAGAACCTATGGCGACCAGTTGCAGCAAAGCGTGGCCGCTGCCCATCGCCATGGTCTGGAGCTGCATGCCTGGAAAATATGCTGGAACCTGGGGCCGGCACCGCAAAGCCTGATTGACCAACTCAAGCGCGCTAACCGGCTCCAGCAAACTGATCAGCAAGAGACGCTCAACTGGCTGTGTCCTTCGCATCCCGAAAACATTGCCCAGGAACTGAAGCTGATCACCGAATTGATCGAGCATGCGCCCCTGGATGGCCTGCAGCTGGACTACCTGCGTTATCCAAACGCCCAGGCCTGTTTCTGTCCAGGCTGCCGGCAGCGCTTCGAAAAATGGTTAGGACGCCGCGCGCGTAACTGGCCGGCCAGTGCCAGTTCCGGAGAATTAAAGGGGGCTTTTCAGACCTGGCGCACGGCGCAAATCACGGACTTTTTGCGCGCCACGCAACGCCTCATCCGCCAGCATAAAGGCAACCTTAAACTCTCCGTGGCCGTTTATGGCGTTTATCCTCCCAGCATCGCTAATATCGGGCAGGACTGGGGCCTCTGGCTCAAGGAAGGCCTGGTGGACTTTGTCTGCCCCATGGATTATAATGAGAATCTGGCGACTTTTGCCGAGCTGGTGCGCCAGCAAAGCAAGCTGCCCCAAGCCAGAAACAGGCTCTATCCCGGGATCGGCGTCACCGCCGCCGAAAGCCGCCTGGCGCCCGACCAGGTTATCGAACAGATCCTCAAGGTGCGCGAAGTCGGCGCGGGTGGCTTCATGCTGTTCGATCTGACCCGCACTCTGGAAAAGGATACCCTGCCCCTGCTGAGCCTGGGGGTCACAGGCCGGGAATGAAACGCTGCCGCTAAAGGCGGCTTATTTTGAGCTTGCTTTGCTGAGCGGCGCTCTTTAGCATTGGTTTTGGCAAGAATTTCTTTGAGGATTCCCCCATGGATAAAAACGAACTGGCATTTGTTTTAATCAATCCGCATACGATCGCTAAGTCGCGGACCGGCGGCGTGATTGGTCGCTTCTTGAGCCGCACCGGTCTGGAACTGATCGCCACCCGCATGTTTGCCCCCAGCCGCGAGCTGGTGGAGGAATATGCCCAATTACTCCGCCAAAGCTCCGGTCAGGAGCAGCAGGCCCGCCAGTTGCTGGCGGATTACGTCAGTAAATCCTACGCACCCGAACCGGCCCTGGGCCGGCGGCGGCGGGTGATGATGTTCCTGCTCGAAGGCGCCGATGCCGTGGCTAAAGTGCGTGAGGTGGCCGGGCCGGTGATCATGGGCGGCGGCGAAACCATTCGGGATACTTTCGGCGATTATGTGGTTGATGAAAACGGGCAGGTGCAATACTTCGAGCCGGCCGTGCTGGTGGGATATGATCACCAAGAAACCGCCGCCACCCTTAAGCTCTGGAGCAGTTATTCGGAAACCGATGGCGGGTTGCTGCAGAACACCGTGGATATCAATATGCAGGCTCCCGGCTGGCAGCGCACCCTGGTGATCATCAAGCCGGATAATTTCCGTTTCCCCACCGCGCGCCCCGGCAATATCATCGATTTGCTCTCTCGCTCCGGTTTGCGCATCATGGCCGCCAAGGTGCACCGCATGAGCGTGGCTCAGGCCGAAGAATTCTACGGCCCAGTGCGCCAGGTGCTGCGCGATAAAATGAAATCGCAGGTTGGCGACCGGGCCGCCAAGGCCCTGGCCGCCGAATTCAACCTGGAAATCCCAGACCAGATTTCAACCTGGCTGCAGGAAAACCTGGGGCCCTTGCTGGGCGATGAACAATTCCATCAGATCATCAAATTCATGACCGGCTACTATCCGCCCAAATGCGCCAAAAAGGATCGGCGTCAGGATGGCTGCCATAAATGCCTGGCCATGATCTATGGTGGTGTGGATGCCATTGAAAAAATACGCAAGCTGCTGGGCTCCACCGACCCCAGCAAAGCGCCCTTGGGCTCGGTACGCCGCGAGTTTGGCCATGATATCATGGTTAATGCCGCGCATGCCTCGGATTCAGTCGAGAATGCCGAGCGCGAAATCGCCATTATCCAAGTGGAAGAAGATCTGCTGAAGCCCTGGATCCGTAAGTATTACGGCTAGATAAGCGAAGTGCTCCCGGAAGGATTTGAACCTTCACCTCGTAAGAGACATGGTCCTAAGCCATGCGCGTCTGCCAATTCCGCCACGGGAGCAAGACGAACCCTCTTTTACCATTTAAGCCGGCGGGCGGCCAATCCTTTATGCACGGCGCGCCCTGTGAAGCTACTGGCCTTGGCCCGCGCGCGCATGCCGTGCTGACTGGCCTTCAAATCTGAGCTTGTGTTTTTATGACTAGGGCTCGACAATCACGCCTTAAGGAGAAGGCCGAGGCTTTCATATGCAAGCACGGATTTTTGGAGGTTTACTGCTGCTCTGGCTAGCCGCCGGATTGGGCGCGGCGGAAGCGGAAACTCCACTGCAAGAGCCTGCGCAGCCGGGTCGTTTTTTCAGACTGCAACTGGGCCGGGGCGTGGAGCTAGCCTTCGTCTGGATCGCGCCCATGCAGCTGTGGGTGGGTGAGACGGAAATCAGCAACGCTCAGTTTCGCCGCTATGATGCCAGCCATAGCAGCTCCAACCTGCTGGGGCGCGACTTGGATCATGATCTCCAACCGGTAGTGCAGGTTTCCTGGGAAGAAGCCCACAACTATTGCGGCTGGCTGAACCGCCGCTACGGTGCCTGGCTGCCAGCCAAGACAGTCTTTCGACTGCCCACCGAAAAGGAATGGGAAACCTACGCCAGCTGCGGGCAGCAGCGCCGCTATCCCTGGGGCAACCAGTATCCGCCGCCCGCAACCCATAATTATCGCGGCATGGAAGGCTCCCTCTGGCTCTACCGGCTCTTCCAGAAGGAACGCTTCATTCGTGGCCATAACGATGGCTATATCGTCGCCTGCCCCGTCCATCAAAGCGGCCGCAACTCCTGGGGCCTCTATGGTGTGGGCGGTAATGTCTGGGAATGGTGCGCTGATTGGTTCGATATCACCACTGGCCGGCGCGCCATCCGTGGCGCGGCTTGGAACAATGAGGAGGAAGCCTTTCTGCGCATCAAGTACCGGGCCGGTGTAGCGGCTGAAGCGCGCAATGCCTGCCTTGGCTTCCGTGTAGTGCTGGCTGGGCCTTGAGCTTTAGGCTTCATCCCGTTCCGGGCGCGCATTGCGGTTCAAAAGGTCCTGCACAGCTTCCTGGGGATTTTTGGCGCCTTGCATCAAGGCGTATATTTCTTCGGTGATCGGGGCGCTGACGCCCAGTGCGGCGGCCAGGGCACGCACGCTGCCGCAAGTGGTCACGCCCTCGGCTACCTGCGGCATACTCTCCACAATCTGCGCGATCGATTCACCGCGCCCCAGGCGTTCGCCCACCGCGCGGTTCCTGCTCAAGCGGCTGGTACAGGTGGCGATCAGGTCGCCCATACCGCTTAAGCCGGCGAAGGTCTCGGGGCACGCGCCGAGAGCGCAGCCTAAACGAGTAATTTCCGCCAAGCCCCTGGTGATCAGCGCCGCGCGCGTATTATCTCCAAAACCCAGGCCATCGCTGACGCCCACCGCCAGCGCCATCACATTTTTCAGGGCACCACCCAGTTCAACACCGGCCACATCCGCGGCCGTATAAACACGGAACTGAGGAGTCTTAAGATCGGTTTGCAGTCTGGCGGCCAGGGCCTGATCGGCACAGGCCAGCACAACCGCCGTTGGCATACCGCGCGCCACTTCCTCGGCATGGCTGGGCCCGGAAAGCACGGCCAGGGATGCCGAATGCAGGCGCTCAGCGGCGACTTCGGTCAGACGCCGGCGCGTGGCGGGATCCAAGCCCTTACTGGCGCTGATCACGGGGCAATGCGCGGGTAAGAGCCCGGCAAAGGTGGCCAGGGTATCGCCATAAAACTTGGAGGGAATAGCCACAATCAGCAGTTCGGCCTCCTGCATGGCTGCCGCCCGGTCGGCCGTCCAATGCAAGGTTGACGGCAGAGGCACCCCGGGCAAATAGAGGGGGTTTTCATGCTCGCGCTGGATGCGGGCGATATACTCGGGGAAAGGCCCCCAGATACGCACCCGGCAACCTTTTTGCAGGAGCACCAGTCCCAGGGCCGTGCCCCAGCCGCCATCGCCCAGTATGGTCACGCGTTTCTTCAATTGTGACTCCGTTGAAACCGATGTTCCGTGCCCTTTAACAGGCGCCGGATGTTGGCCTGATGGCGCCAGATGGCCACCACTGCCAGAAGCGCAAGCATCAGGGACAATAATCTATCGGCTGGATATAAAAACCAACCGGCAATGCCCACCGCGGCCGCGGCGGCCATGGAGGCCACCGAGACATAACGCGTCATACCAAAAAACAGCAGCCAACACAATAAGCCCAGCCCGGCCGCAGCCGGCGCCAGCCCGGTTAAGGCGCCCAGGCTGGTGGCAATGCCCTTGCCGCCCCGGAAGCGCAGATAGATCGGCCAGTTATGCCCGATAATGGCCAGGCCAGCGCAAGCCACTGCCAAGGGCAGGCTGCCGGGCGCGCCTATATACCCGGCCCCATAAGGCAACAGACCAGCGGCGATATAGCCCTTGAGGGCGTCACAGATAAAGGTCAACACGCCCCAGCCCTTGCCCACCGAACGGAATACATTGGTAGCGCCGATATTGCCGCTGCCCACCGTGCGGATATCCACACCGCGCCAGCGGGCCAGCAAATATCCGCAGGGGATCGCCCCCAAGAGATAGGCCAGAAACCCCCCGATAACGAAACTCACTATATGCATGGTATGGCCCAAGTCAATCCACCAGCGCAAACCTGAACTTCAGCATGGTCTCCAGATCCTGGGAAGAAGAAGGGTGCAAGGCGCAAACAAACTGCGCACCGCGCGCCGCGCTCACTGCCGCTTGATCCAAAGCCGGATAGCCGCTGGAACTGACGATCTCAGCCAGACTGGCGCGGCCGGTAGGCGCCACCAGCACGCGCACCAGCACCACCCCTTCTTCACCCCGCCGCCGCGCGCCAGCCGGATAAAGCGGGCTAAGCGCACCGGCTAAGTGAGGCCCGTCAGCTATCCCGGGCCGCGGCGTGCCCGCGCCGCATGAAGCCACCGGCGCCTGAGAGGGCGGCGGCTTTTCCATATCCACCAGCAACAGATCCTGTGGCGGCTCTGGAGGGATATTCAGCTCGGCAGACGCAGGCGCCAGCGCCGCCGGCGCGGCTTCCGTTTCCCCCGCCGATAGACCCAGTTCCAAACAGAACTCACCCGTTTGAAATACAGGCCGTATCATCAGCGTTGAGGCGGATAGCAACCCGGCCGCGCCGCACAGAACCATCCCATGCAACAGCACGGAAGCCATGAATTTTGGCCAGATCCGATCTGCCATCTTCACTCCACTACCCTCCACCCGCCGCCTGATCCCTGGCGGGCTACAACTTTCTGGGCAAACAGGGTCGGTTCAATTTCGCTAGACGCTGTCGTCTATCGCTTTGCAACCCCCTATTTTGGTCTTTTGCCCCAAGGAAAGCAAGGGAGCTTTGCTCGGTCCGTGACCTGGTGCGTGACCTTAAAAGACGGCGCGCACGCCCCCCATCACGCTGGCACCCGGCATGGGATAGCCATCCAACTGCTGGTATTTTTTGTCGAGGATATTATCAGCGCGGCAATAGATCTCCACGCCCTCACAGAGCCTCTGTGCGGCATAGGCGCCCAGAGTCAGATACCCACCCAATTCCCGCGTGTTGGCGCGGTCAGCGTAAACGGCGTCGGTATAGTCGGCATTGAGGCCCAGTTTCAATCCCCAGGCGCTCTGATAGCCCAGCCGGCCACCCAATTTATGTTGCGGCCGATAAGAGAGCGTCTGGCCATCATACTCGCCGCTGGTATCCTGCGCATCCAAGAAAGTATAATGGAAGGCAGCCGAAACCTCGCGCGTAAGCTGCGCATCTATTTCCACTTCCACCCCGCGCAGCAATGCATCGTCCACATTTTGAGCCTGATAGAGGCCCTGGCCGTTATCAAACCAGCTAATCATGTTCTTCATATGGCTCTGAAACACGGCCGCCTGCAACTGGCCACGGTCGCCCAGAGCCTGTTGAATGCCGGCGTCATAGCTGAAGGACTCTTCCGGATCCAAATCCCGGTTGCCGAGAGTGTAGTCGTCGCGCCAATAAAGCTCATTGACGGTGGGAGCTCTGAACCCGCGGCTCACCGAGGCCTTGAGGCCTGTGCCGGGCCAGAGCTTATAAAGAGCGCTCAGTTTCGGGCTCAATTCGGCGCCCCAGGATGACTGCACATCGCAGCGCAGACCCGGCGTGGCCGTCAGTTTTTCCAGAATGGATATTTCATCCTGCAGGAAGCCGGCCCCAGTCCAGAGCTGGCGCGCGCCATCGATACGCGAGGCGCCCTGCGCATCCTTGATAGTCACACGATCATATTCCAGATAGAGACCTCCCAGGAGCAGCTGACGCTCACCCAGCGGCAAGGTTTGTTGAATATCCAAACCCGCTTTCTGGTTATGAGTGCTGTCGTCTGTCCACATAGCCGGATCCTTATAATCCAGCCAATCCTGGTTCAGAAACGCCTTGCTGGTGAGCCAGGTGTTGGTTTCGAACTCATACTGATGAGTCAAATCCACCCAGGCTTGGCGGTTATATTGTTTGGCCTCGGGACTAGTCCAGCTGGTGGACCCGGGCACGCCGCTGCGCTGCTGTGAAAAGCCGGCATTCAAGATCAAGCGCGAGGCCAGCGAGATATCATAATCCAGCTTAGCGGTGAGATGATATCCTTCGCAGGCGCTGTTGTCGCGCCAGCCATCGGAGGCATTATGACTGGCTGTGATCAAGTAGCCCAGATCGCCGATGGTCGCGCCATTCTGCAATTGCAGCAAGCGCGTGTTTTTTGTGCCGTAAGCGGCTGAGGCTTCGGTCTGCAAGTGCGGCGGCGGATCCTTGGAGACGATATTGACCACTCCGGCCATAGCGCCCGAACCATAGAGCACCGAGCCAGGCCCGCGGATCACCTCGATTCTTTCGACCTGATCAGCTGGTAAGAGCGCAAGATCAACCATGCCCAGCGAGGGCGGATGGGCCGGCCGGCCGTCCAGCAGCACCAGCACCTGCGACGCGCTGGAACCGCGCAGGGCCACGCCGCTTTCCGCGCCCATCGCGCCATAAGACTTGACCCGCGCATCGGCCACCTGCTCCAAAACCGCGCCGACATTCTGGGCGTTCAGTTCCGCGATCCTGGCGCGCGGAATAACGGCCACACTGACCCCCACCTCGCGGGTGGACTTGGGCATGCGCGCCGCCGAAACCACTATCTCATCCGGCTGCGCCGGCGTTGCTTCCACGGCATCGGCCGCGGCGGCCGCGCCAGCCACCAGCCCTAATCCCAGCCACATACCTACGATCGCCCGTGTCATAGACTCGCCCCTCCTTTTTCCTGCCGGTTATTGACTCGGTATCCCCAACAACATTCCAAGCGTAGCGCGGAAAATAACCGACAGGCGGCTGGAAACAAAAAAGCCTCCAGACTCCCGCCGCAGGAAATCTGAAGGCAATCAAGGCTGGCCCTCATCCTCTTCACCTGCGGAAGAGTAAAAACACCTCAGGGTATTTTCGCGATGAGCATGCAAGGTAACGTCTTCTGGCTTCCGGCTTCCAACCTACTTTTCCGGCCTTCCCCTTCGCCTCAGCTCCAGGTGACCTGTGGAATTTCGTATCCGGTTACAGCGGCGCAACCGCGTCTGTTTTTCACAGACTTCCGTTCGCCCAGCATGCATTATCAGACTCAAAAGAACGATGGCAGAAAGTCTCTCATGAGACTACCCCACCCGTCAACTAAAAAATACAGCGCGGATCAAGCTCCGCGAGAGGAATCTGAATCGCCAAGGCGCCAAGAACGCCAAGGGGGATTTAGCCGGCGGGGTAAACGCCGGCTAAACCTTGGTTTAATTTGTGCTCGCGGCGGCTTGAGCGCGGCGGGCGGTGCAGATTAACCCGCCCGGCCCGTTACAGCTCTCTGAGCCAGATATTGCGATAGCGGACGGGATTACCGTGATCCTGCAGGGTGATGGGGCCGCGCGCGGGATGCGGCTCGAACATCGGGGCCTGGCGGTGTTGGGTGGGACCCATCAAATCGCGAGCGTGATGCACAACCACGCCATTATGCAGCACTGTGATGCGCGGCGGCAGCGTGCAGGTATCTCCGTGGAAATGGGGGCACTGCCAGATAATATCATAGATATGCCAGTCACCGGGTTTGCAGCAGGCATTGACCAGCGGCGGAAACTGACCGTAGAGGGCAGCGGTGGTGCCATCGGGATAGGTTGGATTCTCCCAGCAATCGAGCACCTGCACCTCATAGCGGCCCATCAAGAATACGCCGGAATTGCCGCGCCCCTGGCCCTCGCCTTTGATCACAGTGGGGGCCGACCACTCCACATGCAACTGGATATCCCCAAAATGACGCTTGGTGCGGATATCGCCGGTGCCGCCGACCACTTCCATGGCCTGGCCTTCGACGAGCTTCCAGCCGACGGGACTTCCATCGCGCATGCTTTCCCATTCATCCAGTTTGGAGCCATCGAAGAGGATGATGGCATCCGAGGGCGGCTTGACCGCCGGCCGCTCCGAAAGATCGCCCGGCATCACCACGCGAGGTTGAGGGCGCTTGCCGTCGTGCACATGCCAGCGAGTTCCGGGAACGAGCGGGGTATCTTGATAGCCGAGCGTCATGATAACTTCTCCTATAAAAGGATGTTATTAATGAATCTTGATGGGGCGCAGTATGCCAAGCCGAGGCAGAGAGTCAAGATCATTTATGGACCAAGCCTGACCTGATCTATTTTTGTTTGCTTTTATATGGACTGGTGTAGAATGGGGCGCACCAAGGGAGCAACCATGCAGAGCGACTTAAAGGGCATTATCCTGGCCGGCGGCACTGGGTCGCGGCTCTTGCCGCTGACCAAGGTCACCAACAAGCATCTGCTGCCAGTGGGGCAGCGGCCGATGATCTATTATCCGATTGCCAAGCTGACCGGCGCCGGGATCAAGGAGATCCTCATCGTCACCGGCACCGATCATATGGGCGAGATGGTGAACCTGCTGGGCTCGGGCAAGGATTTCCAGTGCCGCTTCACCTATAAGGTGCAGGACGAAGCCGGCGGCATCGCCCAGGCCTTGAGCTTGGCGGAGAATTTCTGTCATGGCCAGACGATGGCGGTGATCCTGGGCGATAACATCTTTGAGGACCCTCTGAAGCCCTATGCTGATGCCTTCCGCGCGCAGGGGCGCGGCGCGCGTATCCTGGGCAAGGAGGTTCCTGATCCGGAGCGTTTCGGCGTGGCCGAGGTGGCCGGGGGCCGCGTGATTTCCATCGAGGAAAAGCCGCGGCGGCCCAAGTCGCGGATTGCCGTCACCGGCGTTTATTTTTATGACGAACGGGTTTTCGACTTCATCCGCTCCTGTCAACCCAGCGGGCGCGGTGAACTGGAAATTACCGATGTCAACAACGCCTATATGCGCCTGGGCGAGCTGCAACTTGATATGATGCAGGGCTGGTGGAGCGATGCCGGCACCTTCAGCTCATTGGCGCATGTCAATCAACTGGTGGCCGAGCGGCCGCCGCTGGCCTGAATCCCGGCTATCCGGGCCGAGGCCACCAGTCAGAACTATGTCGGATAGGATTTCCATTCTAGGCGGGCGGGGCATGTTGGGGGCGGATTTGGCTGGGCACCTGCGTTGCCGTGGCCTGAGCGTGCGAACCTGGGACCTGCCCGAGTGGGACATCACCCGGCCAGATCATTTAGCGCGCGCCCTGGAAGATGCCACGGCGGTGGTCAACTGTGCGGCCTTCACGCGGGTGGATCAAGCCGAGGCTGAGCCGGATTTGGCCATGGCGGTCAATGCGGAAGCGGTGGGGCAACTGGGCCAGCTGGCGCTGGCCAAGGGCCTCTTCGTGGTGCATATTTCCACTGATTTTGTCTTCGATGGCCGCGGCCGGAACCCCTATCGGGAAACAGATGCGCCGGCGCCCTTGAGCGTCTATGGACTTTCCAAGCACAGGGGAGAACTGGCTCTGCAGGAGAGCGGATGCGCCCATGCCATTTTACGCGTGGAATGGAGCTACGGCCGCCAGGGCGCGAATTTCATCAGCAAATTTCTGGACAAAGCGCGGGGTGCTGGCGAGCTCAAGGTGGTTGATGATCAATTCGGCGCGCCCACCTGGACGGCCGATAGCGCCCGGGCCATTCGCCTGCTGCTGGAGGGGCGCCACACGGGCCTCTATCATTTTGCCAATGCCGGTTATGCCTCACGCTATGAGGTGGCGACTTTCATTGCTCAACGCTTGCGCTTGCGCAATAAAATCCTGCCCTGCCGCAGCGCCGAGTTCCCCTTGCCGGCGGCGCGGCCGGCCAACTCCCGCTTCGACACCACCAAAATCCAGTCCCTCCTGGAGCGGCCCATCCGCGCCTGGCAGACGGCCCTGGCCGAATATCTGGCCTTGCTCTAGGGCGACGCTCAGCGCCGCTTATCCCAGTGATAGCTATGCAGGCTGAGTTTTTTCAGCAGACGGCGCGGCAAGCGCCGGGCGCAATGTCCGGCGAGGGTGCCGGCAGTTTTAGCGAGCGTATAGAGGATATAATAAGGGAAATAGCGCGGATAACGCCGCCAGATAAAGGCCAGCTCCTGGCGGAGATAGCGCCAGCCCATAGCGACGCTGGTCCACAGATTGTGTCGTGGAAAAATAACGGTCAAGGAATAGACACTATCGAAATAGCGGCGGAAAGCGATTTTTAACGAATAGCGATGAGAATGCAAGACCACCGAGCGCGGTTCATAGACCACCGCATAGCCGGCTTCGATCAGGGTCTTAGCCATTAACTGATCCTCACTCATGATCAGGGTTTCATCGAAGGGATAGCGCTGCAGCAGCTCGCGCCGAATGGCCGCGCTGACATTCGAAAAAAACACATCCGGCAAGGCCAGTTCCGCGGCGCTTTTTTTGACGCGGCGCGCGGGTTTATCCGCCGGGAAATGATAATTGAGGAAAAACTCTTCCGTGGGCGGGGCGCCCGGCCGCGGCACTTGGCGGGAATAGACCGCCGCGACCTGCGGATCAGCCAGGGCCGCCAGCAGAGCCGCCAACCAATTATCATCCTGCGGCAGCGCATCCTGACTGAGGAGGACGATGATCTCCCCTTCCGCCTCGCGCGTGCCCAGATTGCGGGCGGCGCCGTGTGAAAAATGGGCAATGGGCACAATGCGCACCTGGGGATGGGCGCGGCCGATACTGCGCGTACGATCGGTGGAAAGGGAATCCACCAGAATGATTTCCTGCGGCGGGCACGGCTTTTGGTTCGCCAGCGCTTCCAGCAAGGCCGGCAGATAGGCGGCGGCATTCAAGACGGGAATAACCACGGATACTTGCGGGCGGCCAGATTGGCGGGGCAAATTCATGGTGTAAAAAACTAACTCAGCTCAGCTATAAGCTACGCAACGGGCGCTCCCCTCGCTAACATCAGCCTGGGCGATGCGGTTTGCTTCTCCGGCCGAGGATCAGGTATCCAGGATACCCGTCTCCTGCGCCGCCGGTGGCAATTGATCCAGATGCCGCGGCAAAGCCATGATGCTGAATAAGAAAGATGCCGCGCCGATCTGCACGCCATTGATCAGGCAGAGAATGGCAAAAAACAGCAGGCGCTGCTGATCCAAGGCGCCGAACCCACTGATGAACCATTCAATAATGATTTTGAGCGTGATGATCAAGCCCAACAAAATAGCCACACCCGAGACCAAGGCGGCTTTATCGAAGGTGAACCAGCGATAAAAGCGCGCCACAACCGGATCCTCTTGCAAGCCCGAAAGATGCCCATAAGCCTTGGCCAGCATGCCGATGGTCATGACCTGGAGGCTGACGATATTAAGGATGCCACCGATCAACATGCAGTGAATATCCACGATACGCTGATTGATCATAATCGGTCCGAAAGCCAGCGGCAGACTGATGGCCAAGCCCACCAACCAGAAAATAAGGCCGGGGATCAGCAGCAGCAAGGTGGGGCTGTGCAGGATCATGAAGCGTAAATGCCGCCAGCCGTCGCGGAACGAACGCAGTTTGGAATCGCCCAGACGCGGATGATAGACGATATCGCGTTCAGCGATACGCAGGTGGCAACGAATGGCGCGCACGACCATTTCGCTGGCAAACTCCATGCCGGTAGTCACGCAGCGCAACTGCTGATAGGCGGAACGGGTCAGGGCGCGCAACCCGCAGTGAGCGTCGCGCACGGCCCGGCTCCGAAACATGACCCGCAACATAAAGCTCAAAACGGGATTGCCGATGTAACGATGCAGCGCGGGCATGGCGCCAGGCTGAATGCTTTTCATGCGGTTGCCGATGACAAAATCGGCCTGGCCATCCAGGATGGGCTGCACCAGTTCATCCAGGGCGGTGAAGTCATAGGTTAGATCGCCATCGCCCATAACCATGATGGCGTAGCGCGCATTATCGAAGCCTTTGCGCAGAGCGGCGCCATAGCCCCGTTTGGTCTCGCTTAAAACGCGCGCGCCGTGTTCGGCGGCGATGTGGGCCGAATGATCGGTGGACCCGTTATCGACCACGATGATTTCTGAGGCGTCAACCCGTCCGGGATTACGCTCGGCCAGGCGCTCGATGCCACGGCGGATATTCTCAATAACTTGCCCGATGGAAGCTTCCTCGTTCAAGCACGGAATAATCACGGAAATGCCTGGTGCTGCTGATAGGGATGTATGGGACACTTTCCTGCCTCCTTCAAAAAAATCCACTGGCGCCTATTCCACCAGTTCCTCCATGGCTTCCCCCTCCAGCTCGAATAAGGGGACCATCGCCGGCAAACCCTCCTGAGCCGGATCAAGCGACCAAAAGCCTTCCATAACCCCCTCGGAACCGCTGGGCGATTCTTCCGCAGCCAGCGGCTGGAAGGGCGGGAAAGTCGGACCATCGGTGCCGGTGCTCGTCAGCCATCCACTGGAGACAGCCTCTGGCCCGGCAGGTTGGAGGGGTTGGAAGGCCTGGATACCGCCGGTCAAGCCGGGCGGTATATTGGTGGAGGCCTGCATGAGGCCTTCCATGGCTTGAGATTGAAAGGGGATGGGAGCATTGGTGCCCAGGGGCCGGAAGGGCGAAAACCTTTTTCTTTTCAGATCCGAAAAGAGCGGCTTGGGAGGTCCCGCGGGCCGCTCCGCGGCGGGCGCGGCACTGGGTAGCGGCGGCGGCTGGGTCGGGGTCAGCATGGCGGTCATGGGGGCGCCGGGCGCGGCGCCCTCCAGCGCCTTATGGGGCCGCAGCGTGAAGACAGCCGTCAGCATGCCCTTCTGTAAGACAGCCTCTTCCTCGTCATAATTGACGGATATCAGGGAGTAGCCCTCGTTGGTTTCGCCCACTCCCAGATAAAAGGTCTTATTGCTTTGCTTATCCAGAAAACCGACGCGCAATTGATTATGGCCATCATCAATAATGGCGCGCATTTCCAGATCTTGAGAGAGGGAAGCGGCCGATAGATCCGCGGCCAGAGCATTTTCGGTGGCGGCAACTTCCCCGAAAGGCTGCCGCTCAATAATCTGGCGGTAGCGCTCGAAATCCAGCTCGGCATTGGAAATGGCCGCGGCGTTCAAGGCGCTCCAGCAGATGAGGCCGAGCACGAACCCGCATACCTGGAATGGCTGCTGCATATGACCCTTTCGGTTTTTAGGCGCTGGCTTTAATTCTCTTGGAAATTAAGCCTGATTATCATAACATAATCCCGCTTTTTGGCAATGATGGTAATTTACCGCGCCGGCCGGCGGCCGGCGGCGGCCGGCGAGCGCGGGCCAGGCTCAGGGGCGGCGGGTGGCAAGGTGGAGACTCAGCTATGAAGGTTTTAGTGACCGGCGGCGCCGGGTTCATCGGCAGCAATTTTATTCACTATCTGCTCAGCACCTATCGGGATATAGAGGTGATCAATCTGGATGCGCTGACCTATGCTGGTAACCTGGAAAACCTGAGCGCTCTGGAAAAAGATCCGCGTTATATTTTCATCAAGGGCGATATTGCCGTGGCCGAACAGGTCAACGCCGCCTGCCAGGCGCATCAGCCGGAGGCCATCGTTCATTTCGCCGCTGAAAGCCATGTCGATCGCAGTCTGCATGTCGGCCCGCAGGCTTTCATTCTCACCAATGTCCTGGGCACCCAAAACCTGTTGGATGCCAGCCGCGCCCAGGGCGTGCGGCGCTTCGTGCATGTCTCCACCGATGAAGTGTATGGCAGCCTGGGCGCCACAGGCCGCTTCACGGAAGCTTCGCCCATCCAACCCAACAACCCCTATGCGGCCACCAAGGCGGCCTCGGATTTCATGGTGCGCGCGGCTTGGCATTCGCATGGCCTGGATGCCATCATCACGCGCTGCTCCAACAATTTCGGCCCCTACCAATTCCCCGAGAAACTGATCCCGCTGATGATTGCCAATGCGCTCTCTGATCAACCCCTGCCGGTCTATGGGGATGGCTTGCAGGTGCGCGATTGGATTTATGTGGAAGATCATTGCCGCGCCATCGATGCCGCCTTGCGCCAGGGCCAAAGCGGCGCTGTTTATAATATCGGCAGCAGCCATGAGATCACCAATCTGGAGCTGGTGCGCCAGATCCTGGCCATTCTCCAGAAACCGGAATCGCTGATCAAGCATGTCAAGGACCGCCCCGGCCATGATCGCCGTTACGCCATGGATTCCACCAAGATCCAACGCGCGCTGGCCTGGCAGCCGCGCTTTGATTTCGAAACCGCCCTGCGCCGGACGGTCGCCTGGTATCTGGAAAACCGCGCCTGGTGGGAGCGGGTCCGCAGTGGCGCCTATCAAAAATATTACGCCACCATCTATGGCAATCGATGAAAGAAAAAACCATTCATTCCCGCCGGATCTTCTCCGGGCGCCTGCTCAAGCTTGATCTGCTTGAGGTCGCGCGCGCCGACGGTCTGCGCGCGCGCCGCGAGGTGGTGCGCCATCCCGGGGCGGTGGCCATTTGGGTGCGGGCGGCCGACGGGCGCTTCGTCTTCGTCCGCCAATATCGCAAGGCCTTGGAGAGCCATTTGCTGGAGATTGTCGCCGGCACGCGTGAGCCGGGCGAAGCGGCACGGCGCAGCGCCCTGCGTGAAGTGCGCGAAGAAACCGGCTATGCCGTACAGCGTTTGCTCTCCCTGGGCCATCTGCATGCCGCCCCGGGTTTTTGCGATGAGCGGCTGGATCTGTTTTTTGCCCAATTATCCGCCGGCAAATCGCGCGCGCGCCCCGATGCGGATGAAGCGCTGGAGGTGGTCTTCTTGAGTCGGCAGCAGTTTGAGCAGCAGCTGGCGGCGGGCCAAATCCATGATGCCAAAACCCTGGCCGCCTGGGCCTTGATGCAAGCGCGCCACATCGATCCCCCACCCCGCTAGCCAGAGCTACCCGGCCGCTGCGGGCGGCCCGAAGAAAGCCCATGAGCCCCCTGAAAATCAACTTGGATTATGAGAACGCCTTGAACCCCGAGCAGCGCGCGGCTGTCCTGGCGCCGGATGGTCCGCTTTTCGTGCTGGCCGCCGCCGGTACCGGTAAGACGCGCACCCTGGTCTACCGCGTGGCCCATCTGGTTGCTAAAGCTATCGATCCCCAGCGGATCCTGCTCCTGACCTTTACCAATCGCGCCGCGCACGAAATGCTCGAGCGCGCCCAGCAATTGGTTGGCCAGGGGGTCGGCGGCCTGTGGGGCGGCACCTTCCACCACATGGCCAACCGCATCCTGCGCCGCCACGCGCACCGCCTGGGCTACGGCCTCGATTTCACGATCCTCGATCAAGAGGATTCCCGCAGTTTGATCCGTGACAGCCTGAAGGAACTGGGCTTGAAGAGCAGCGAATTTCCCAAGGCCGATGTCTTGAAGTCTCTCTTCAGTGGCGCCGTCAACCGCCGCCAGGCGCTGCCGGAGGCCATCGCCGCGCGTTACGCCGATCATCCGGTATCCGAGCGGGATATCCTGCGGGTCTACCAGGACTATGAAAAAAAGAAACGCGCCGCGAACGCCATGGATTTCGACGATCTACTGATCAACGGCCTGAAATTGTTCCAGGAACATACGGCGGCCCTGACGCATTATCAGGAGCAGTTTCAATATGTGCTGGTGGATGAATATCAAGACACCAATCCCATCCAGGCCGATTGGATCGATTTGATTGCCGCGCGCCACCGTAATCTGCTGGTGGTGGGCGATGATTTTCAAAGCATCTATGCCTGGCGCGGCGCCGACTTCCGCAATATCATGACCTTCCCCAAACGCTACCCGGATGCCAAGCATTTCAAACTGGTCACCAACTATCGCAGCGCGCCGGAGATTATCAGAGTAGCCAATATCTGCATCGCGCATAATCCACGCCAATTCCAGAAAGAACTGCGGGCGACGCGGCCGGCGCGTCAAAAGCCGGTCTTGGCTATCCTGCGCGACGGCGGCCATCAAGCGCGCTATGTAATCGAACAAGTGCAGCGCCTGCGCCGGGCCGGCTACGGCTGGCGCGATATAGCCGTGCTCTACCGCGCCCATCATCATGCCATGGAACTGCAACTGGCTCTCTCCGCCGAACAGATCCCCTATATCGTTGTCTCCGGGGTGCGCTTTTTCGAACAGGCCCATATCAAGGATGCCAGCGCCTTGCTGCGTATCTTGCATAATCCCAACGATGCCCTGGCCTACGCCCGCCTGCTGGAGCTGTTGCCGGGCGTGGGCCCGCGAACGGCAGCGCGGCTCTGGAACAAGCTGGGGCAGCGTTTCGAGGCCGCCAACCCCGCTCAGGTGCGCGCCCTGGCGGAACTGCTGCCAGCCGCGGCGCGAGAGGCCTGGCAGGGACTGGAAACGCTCTGCAGCGCCTACACGGCCGAGGAGCTGCATGAGGATCCCGGTGAAGTCGTCTTTCAATTCCTCAAGAATTTCTATGAAGAATATCTGCGGGCCACTTTTGATGATCATGAACGGCGCTTGGATGATCTGCAGGAAATGATCGCCTTCATGGCGGGCTTTGAATCAGTGGAAGCTTTCCTGAATGAGGTGGCCTTGGTGACCAATCTGGATGCCGAGCCCGATCAACGCTCCGGGCAGGCGAACGAGGCTCTGCGCCTCAGCACCATCCACCAGGCCAAGGGACTGGAGTGGAAGGCCGTCATCATCCTCTGGGCGGCGGAAGGTATGTTCCCCTCGGGACGTGCCCTGAACGAAGCTGATGGCGAGGATGAGGAGCGGCGCCTTTTTTATGTGGCGGTGACCCGGGCCAAGGATGAGCTCTATCTCTGCGCACCGGCTGTGCGCCGGATGCCCGGCGGCGGCGTGAACTTTTTGAACCCCTCGCGTTTCCTGGTGGAAATCCCCCCGGAACATCTGCGCACGGAACAGGTGGGCTTCCTGTGAAGCGCGGCCGCGCCTAAAAGGTCATCATCTCTTTTTCTTTGGTCGCCAGGGCTTGATCCATCTTGAGGATGATGTCGTCGGTATATTTCTGAATCTCTTTCAGACCGCGTTCCCTTTCATCCTCGGAGATGGTCGCGCTCTTCTGCAGGTTTTTGATCTGCTCGTTGGCTTCCTGGCGGACATTGCGCGCGGCCACGCGCGCTTTCTCCGTCATCTGTTTGGCCACTTTGGCCAGTTCACGGCGCCGTTCCTCGCTGAGTTCGGGAATGGGCACCCGGATCACGCGGCCGTCATTTTGCGGCGTGACCCCCAGGTTGGCCGCCAGAATCGCCTTCTCAATAGCCGGTAAAGCGGCGGCGTCATAGGCATTGATGATGATCAAACGCGCATCCGGCGTGGTGATATTGGCGAGCTCGCGCAGGCGCACCGTCGTCCCATAATAGGCGACCGTCAGATGATCCACCAAGCTGACGGACGCCTTACCGGTGCGCAGCCCGGAAAACTGTTGCCCCAAAAACTCCAGGGCTTTCGACATTTTTTCCTCGGCTTCCAATAAAAGAATATCCAATGCTTCCATATGCGTGCCTCCTCGTCAGGCGTTTTTGACCAGCGTCCCGATGGATTGCCCGGCCAGGGCGCGTTCGATATTGCCGGCTTTGAAAAAATCGAAGACGATGATCGGAATATTATTTTCCATGCACAAAGCGAAAGCCGCCGAATCCATCACCTGCAAGCGACTGGTTAAAGCCTGCTGAAAGGTCAGGCTACGGAAGCGGCGCGCGCCGGGATCCTTGAGGGGATCAGCGGTATAAATGCCATCCACCTTCGTGGCTTTCAGCAAGGCTTCAGCGCCGATTTCGCTGGCGCGCAGGGCGGCGGCGCTATCGGTGGTGAAATACGGACTGCCCGTACCGCCGCCGAAGATGACCACGCGCTTTTTATCCAGATGCCGCAGAGCCCGCCGCCGGATGAAGGGCTCGGCCACCTGCTTCATTTCAATGGCGCTTTGCACGCGCGTATCCACCCCCAATTTTTCCAAGGCATCTTGCAGGGCCAAGGCATTGATCATCGTGGCCAGCATACCCATATAATCGCCGCTGTTCCTGTCGATCCCATGCACCTGGCCGGTGCCGCCGCGAAAGATATTGCCGCCGCCAATGACCACTGCTATTTGCACCCCCAGGCGCCGCGCGGAGCGAATACGCTGAGCCACCAGGCGCACTGCAGCCGGATCAATGCCCTGCCTGGTTTTCTGATTCTGCAAAACTTCGCCACTGAGTTTTAAGAGCACACGACGATACCGGCTTTTGATTTTTGTTTTCATAAAAATTTCTGGCTCCAGGAAAAGGTTCGCTCCTGAGGGATGAATATAATTAAAGTTGTTGGGTCAGTCAAAGCTAAAGAGCAAACGCGCCGCGCGGCGCTTGACCTGCCAGCGCTTTACCGCTTAGATCCTCTCATCAACAATCAATCAGTTTTGAATGGAGTGATGATGCCCTCTCCCATGCCCAGCCATGCGGCGCGCCGCCAAGCGGCGGTGGCTTTAGATCTCTTGCGCGTTTTGGAAAAGGAAGTGGTCCTCCGCGATCAGGTGCTGGATCAGTATCTCTCCGGCTATTACCGGCAACATCGCGAATTCGGCGCGCGCGATCGGCGTTTCTTTTCAGCCTTGGCTTTCGCCTGGTTCCGCTGGCGCGGCTGGCTGCCGGCGCCGACCGCGCCGGATGCCCTGCAAGGCGCGCTAGCCTGGCTGCTGGATGCCTCCGCCCCGCACCCGGCCATCGCGCATATGCTCACCCTCACCCAGCACGCCAGCAGCGCCCCGCAACCCCTGGGAGCGGCTGCTCTGGCCGCTAAAGCCAACGGCCTGGGCCAATGGCTCAACATCCCGCCACCACCCCTGGCGGCGCTGGCGCCGGCATGGCTGGCGCCGGCCCTGTTTTATCCGCCGGAACTCTCCCGCGCAGAGCATCAGCAGCGTTGCTGGCAGGCTTTCCAAACCCGACCGCCCACCTGGCTGCGCGCTCCGCAGGCCAGCGCCGCCCAGGTTCTGGCCAGTCTGCAGAAGCAATATCCGGCCGCCTGTCATCCTCGTTTGACCTCCGCTATCAGTCTGCCGAGCGGCATTTCCCAGGAGATTTTGCAGCAGATGCCGGAACTCGAAATTCAAGACCTGGCCTCCCAGGCGGTGGGCCTCTGCTGCGCACCGCAAACAGGCGAAGCCTGGTGGGATGCTTGCGCCGGCTCGGGCGGCAAGAGCTTTCATCTGGCCGCGCTGCTGGCCGGGGGTGGTGCGGTTATGGCCACAGATATTCGCGAGACTATGCGGCAAGCAGGTCAGCGCCGCCTGGCACGCAATCGTCTGCGCAATATCACCTTTCAGGCTTGGGATGGCTCAGCCGCTACGGCCCCGCGGCGCGCCTTCAATGGCGTCTTGCTGGATGCGCCCTGTTCGGGTATAGGCACCTGGCCCCGTAACCCAGACGCCCGCTGGCGCACGCGCGCTGAGCAGATAACAACTTATGCCAGCTTGCAAGGGCAACTGCTGAGAGTCTGTGCCCAGAAACTACAAGCGGGCGGACGGCTGGTCTATGCCGTCTGCACCCTGACCCAGGCTGAAACAGTGGCGGTGATCGAAGCCTTTCTGGCTGACCGGCCGGATTTCAAGCTGGAACCAATGGCGCACCCTCTAACGGGTCAGCCCAGCTCGGGGCAGCTGTGGTTCTGGCCCGAAAACTGCAACGGCATGTTCATAGCCAGCCTGCGCCAGCAAGCCAGCCAGGGTTAAGATAATCCGACCGGGCCCACGGAGTATCGAGTCCCTGCCGAATATGATCCGAGCAGGAGCAAGCGCGGTTATGCTGCCCAAAGACCGCCGCGGCAGGCTAGATCCAGCGGGCCAGATCAGCGAGGGGCAGACGCGGCCTGGGTTGAGCCTCGGCTGACTCTTGCGGCCAGCCCACGGTGAAGAGGATCGAGGGCCGAATGGAACGGGGCCAGCCCACGAGTTTGCGGATTACACGCGGCCGAATCCAACCAATCCAGCAGGTACCAAGCTCCAGCTCGGCGGCCTGCAGCACGAGGTGTTGGCCAGCAATGCCCAGGTCTATATTAGCATAAGCCACACCCGAAATCAGGGGCGCCAGGCGATGGGTCAGGAAATGATGCCGCAACCCCATAACGATCAAGACCGGCGCCGTAGCCACCCAGTGCAGGGATAAGCCAGGCAAAAGACCGCGCGAGGCAATGGCCGCGCGCGTTTCCGGCCGGGTAACAACGGCAAAGCGCCAGGGCTGCCGATTACAGGCCGAGGGCGCCTGGCGCGCCGCTTCCAAGAGGATCTCGATCAAATCCTGCGGCACAGGGTCGGGACGATAGGCCCGGCAACTGCGGCGTTTTTGGATCAAAGACGGCAAAAGCAGCATATGTTCCGGAAAAACTGGATTCAATGCAACCTCCTCCCTTCACATCTAGGGCGCTGCAGCTCCGACCCCACCAACAATTTTATTGCTTATATCCTATTAGTTTATATAATACGCGTAAAGCAAAAAACGAACAAGGTTGATGCGGGCAAAAGGCCGCCACGCTTCAAGAAAGACAGTTTTTGCCTGCAGGAAGGACCCAATGAAAAAAAATCTACGCACCAGAAAGACCGCCGCCGCCGCCAAACGCATAACTTTTCAAGTGACCGCCAGCCCGAAGAGCTCAGTCTTTCTGGCCGGCACCTTCAATAACTGGGATCCACGCCGGCATCAGATGAAAGACATTCGGGATACGGGCAAATATTCCATCACCCTCATGCTGGCCAAGGGCGAGTATGAATATAAATTTGTGATCAATGGCAGTTGGGTGGTGGATCCCGAATGCCAAAACTGGGTGCGCAACTCCCTGGGCACCTTGAACAGCGTCATCAAGGTGGGTTGAGTTGGGGCGCAGCCCGGCATCCAGCGCGCCGCAGCCTGGCCAGGCCTTGCATAGGGCCTGGAGATCAGGGCCGGCACCCTTGCGCTTCGAGTCTTCCGGCCCGGCCCAGCCCAATGGCGCCACGCCATGAATGCAACGCCGCAACGCTGCTCGCAAAAAAAATCAGCTGCCGCGCCGCCACGCCTGGTGCGCGACGATCCTTTTCTGGAGCCTTTCATCGAGCGCATTGTGGAGCGGATGCAACGGAGCGCGGCTCTCGAGCAGCGCCTGACCGGCGCTCAGCTATCCCTGGCGGATTTCGCCGCCGGCCATGAATACTTCGGCCTGCACCGCCAGGGCGATACCTGGATCCTGCGCGAGTGGGCGCCCAACGCCACGGGCATCAGCCTGATGGGCACCTTTACCGACTGGCGCGAGGAACCCGACTTCGCCCTGCGTCCGCTCGGTCGGGATCATATCTGGGAACTGCGCCTGCCGGCGACGGCCATGCGCCATGGCGATCTCTATCGTTTACGCATGCATTGGCCCGGTGGGGCCGGTGACCGCCTGCCGGCCTATGCGCGGCGCGTGGTGCAGGATCAGGCCACCAAGATATTCAACGGCCAGATCTGGATGCCGGACCCCTATCGTTGGCAACACGCCTTCCAGCGCCCAGCTCAGGCGCCCTTGATCTACGAAGCGCATGTCGGTATGGCGCAGGAGGAAGGCAAGGTGGGTACCTATCGGGAATTCACCCAGAATATCCTGCCGCGTATTGCCGATGCCGGCTACAATACCATCCAGCTCATGGCCATTCAGGAGCATCCCTATTACGGCTCCTTCGGCTATCATGTGACCAATTTTTTTGCGGCCTCCTCGCGTTTCGGCACGCCGGAAGAACTGAAGGAGCTGATCGATAGCGCGCATGGCCTGGGCCTGGCTGTCGTCATCGATTTGATTCATTCCCACGCCGCGCGCAATGAGGTGGAGGGGCTCAGCCGTTTCGACGGCACGCTTTACCAGTATTTTCACGACGGCGCGCGCGGCGAACATCGCCTCTGGGATTCGCGCTGTTTCGATTACGGCAAGATCCAGGTACTCCATTTCCTGCTTTCCAACTGCCGCTTCTGGCTGGATGAATATCGTGTGGATGGCTTCCGCTTCGACGGCATCACCAGCATGCTCTATCAGCATCACGGCCTGAACAAGGCCTTCAGCTCCTATGCTGATTATTTTGATGGGAGCGTGGATGAGGAGGCCGTGGCCTATCTGACCCTGGCCAACCAAGTGATCCATGAAACGCGCCCTGACGCCATCACTATCGCCGAGGATGTCAGTGGCCTGCCGGGCCTGGCCGCGCCGCGCGCCCATGGTGGTGTGGGCTTCGACTATCGCCTGGCCATGGGTATCCCGGATAACTGGATCAAGCTCATCAAGGAAGTGCCCGATGAACAATGGCCCATGGGCGGCCTGTGGCATGAATTAACCAACAAGCGCCGCGACGAGAAGACGGTCAGTTATGCCGAATCGCACGACCAAGCTCTGGTGGGCGATCAAACCCTGATCTTCCGCCTCATCGAGCGCGATATGTATACGAGCATGGCCTGCTCCTCGCGCAACCTGATGGTGGATCGCGGCCTGGCCCTGCATAAAATGATCCGTTTGATCACCCTGGCCACGGCCGGCGGCGCCTACCTCAATTTCATGGGCAATGAGTTTGGTCATCCGGAATGGATCGATTTTCCGCGCGCGGGCAATGATTGGTCGCACCATTACGCCCGGCGCCAGTGGCACCTGCGCGATGATCCCAATCTGCTTTATCATTTCCTGGCGGATTTCGATCGGGCCATGATCGAGCTGGCTCAGCTGACGCGTTTATTGGATCAAGCCCCACCCCGTCTGCGCGTCGAGCATTGCACCAATCTGATCCTGGGCTTCGAACGGGCGGAGCTGCTCTTCCTCTTCAACTTTCATCCGCGGCAGTCTTTCACCGATTATGGCGTGGAGACAACCCCGGGCCGCTATCGTCTGCTCCTCAACAGCGATGCGTCCTGTTTCGGCGGCCAGGGGTTGGTGGCCGAAAATCAGATTTATTTCAGCGCCCCCGCTGCGCCAGACCGGCATTGGCTCCAGGTCTATCTCCCCAGCCGCACGGCGCTGGTGCTGCATCGCCTGCGCGAGTGAGCGCGCCGCTTATTTTTTCAACGCGGCGGCGTGACGCCGAATCTTCCGGAACCCGGCCAGCAGCTTATCCATATCAGCCCGGGGACCCAAAAAAGCGGTATGGCTGATGCAGACCGCTTCGCGAGCAAACAAGCGCTCCGCTTGCGCGCAATGGGTCCGGCTGTAATCAACTCGCCGCCCGGCAATCGATTTCATGTTTTGAAACACTGGATTGTTATAGATCGGTGCGCCGTGCGCACCCACTCCCACCGGCAGGCCTTCGGCCTGGGCCGCCTCCAGAAATCTATCGCGGGAGACCCCCTCAAAATCCTCCGGGATATAATGAAAGTTCCAGTAATAAAAGCCCCAACTGGTCACGCGCGGATCGCGCTTGATGGGGCGTAACCCCTTGATCTCGCGCAGGCCTTGAGCCAGATAAGTGGCGTTCTTTTCCCTGTGCCTGATTTGTTTGCCAAACCTTTTGAATTGGGCGTTGAGAATCGCGCCCTGCCACTCGGTCATACGCAGGTTGGAGCCGATCCGATGAAACTCATAGAAGGGCCGGCCGGCCTGGCGCCCGGTATGGTGCATCGAAAAGGCTTTTTCGGCCAGGTCACTGTTATTGGTCAGGATGATGCCGCCCTCGCCGCTGGCGAGGGTCTTGCCCATCTGGAAGCTGAAAGTGCCCAGGTCGCCCAGCGCGCCGACCTTGACACCTTTCCAGGAGGAACCATGGGCATGAGCGCTATCCTCAATGATTTTCAGCTGATGCTTTTTGGCCAGGGCACGAATGCGGTCCATATTGGCCGGATAGCCGCCATTATGCACCAGCACCACCGCCCGCGTGCGCTTGGTGATGGCTTTTTCCATGGCCGCCGGGCTGATGTTATAGGTCTCGGCATCCACATCCACAAAGACCGGCACGGCGTTGATATAAACGATGGCCGTAGCGCTGGCCACGAAGGTCAGGGCCGGCACAAGGACCTCATCGCCAGCCTCAACTCCCGCCGCGCGCAGAGCGCATTCGATGGCTACGGTGCCGTTGCTGACGGCGATCCCGTACTTGGCATCATGATACTTGGCGAAGGCCCTCTCAAAGCGGCCGACCTGCGAGCGCTTTTGATCCGGATAGCCACCGCGCCACCAGATCCCACTCCGCAGGACCTGCAACAAGGCCTGCTCCTCTTCCCGACCATAGATCGGCCAGCTTTTACCGATCTGGCCACGCAAGCTTTTAGGTCCACCATGAAGCGCCAATTTAGACATGTTCATCCTCCCGTTTTGTTTATGGACTGCGCCATCAGGCGCGGCAGACGATCATCTTTGCGCGTAAAATCTCCCGCCATATTCTACGAATTCATCACACATGGCCTTGATTTTTTCCTCCGCGTGCTGCACAACTTGGGGCTCAGTATACCACTGCGCCAGGAACCCGCCATCAAAATAACCGAAGGTCTCCATCAAACGGCGAGCGTAGGCTCGCACCTCGGCCACTGTGCCCTCTACCATGGTCCGCTGGATATCAACCGGACACCAAAAACAAAGCCGCCCGCCAAAGCGGCGCGCCAAATCATCCAGCCCCATGTTTTCTTGTTGGTCCATCTGAATCACTTCCAGCCCGGCTTCGATGAAATCCTCGAGCAGCGCGCTGATATGCCCGCAACTATGCAAGAAGGTCCGCAGACCCAGGCGGCGCGCATGCTGATAGACGCGCTGATACTCGCTCTTCCAGAAATCGATAAACATGGCCGGCGCCAGGAGGGGACGGTCCTGCAGGCCCCAGTCGTCATACGCCATTACGCCGTGCGCGCCCAGCGCGGCAAAATGGTCTAGGGCAGCTATGGCCACATCGGCCAGAGAGTGGAGCAGCTGCCGTAATTCCGCGGGATGGGTGTAGGGATCCATCCAGGCCGCTGGCGACCCGCGCAAATATTCCAGGCGCTGAAGCAAGCTGAAGGGCAGTTGGGCCAAAACGAATTTATCGCCGGCGCGGGCGCGCACGGCGGCGCGGGCGGCCTGGTAACGAGCCGGGTTCTTGTAATCCGGGAAACGGTATTCAGCCAGCGCGGCATAATCGGCCAGAGGATGAAAGGTGACCTGCCCCATGGGCGCGGCCGGCGACTTGGTCCAGAGACAACCAAATTCATCCTCATTCGGCGCCCGGGGCTGCCAGTGCGGATCGGCGTCCGGGCGCACAACAAAAATATCAGTGGGATAACCGGGCGGCATGACGCCCAGCGGTATTCTATCCGGCTTGCTGAAGGTGATCGCGCGTTGCACGCGCTCGCGCGAGGTCATCGTTTGAGTCATGCCCGGCTCCTGCAAAACTCCCGCCGCTGGCCGCGCGCCTGCTGATTAACCCAGCCGGATCCGCTGACGGCCCAAGTGGTTTTTCATTTGGCGGCTGATTGGAACGTGGCGATCCGCCGCGCGATATCCCGCACGGGTGCCGTCCAGATTTCATCCGCGCGGCGACGCAGATATTTTAACAAAGCCTCAAAGGCGCTATTGCTGACGCTGAGATATCCGGAATCTAGATTATGAAATACTAAAATCACCCAGCGCCCCTGCGTGCAGAGTTCCTCCACCAAGCCGATCATCTCGAAGTGGCTCATTCTCTCAGCGGGCATCCCCCAGGCACACATCAAATCTACCTGGCCAGGATGATTGCCATGGCCCCGCTCCCCACCGGCGCGGGCGGCTAAGAAATGTCTGGCCACGATGGGCACATAACTGCGCTGGTCCGCGCCTTGGCCTACATGGGTCTGGTAACAGGGATAGCAAAAAGTCCACTCCTTTTGTTGTGGAACGATATGCCTGAGCCGCTCTTGGGCCAGCAGGATGTCTGTCTCGATATCAGCCAGGGTCATATCCTCCAAGCCGCGGCCGGTCTGCCATTGAAAATTGCGAGAACAGATATGCGAAAGGGTATGATTGCCGATCTCGTGCCCGGCGCGCGCCACCGCCGCCCAAGGCCGCAAGCGTCCTTCCCAATCATTACCCCCGGGAGATATATAAAAAGTGCCTCGGAAGTCCTGCTTATCCAAGAGCGGCACAGCGTGCTGCAATTGGCTTTCCGTGCCATCATCGAAGGTCAGCGAAACAGCACCCTTATAAGGCGCCCAAAATGCTGCCAGATCCATCTTCCCCTCCCAGTCAGATAAGCCTTCTGCTTGCAAAGGCTGCTTATAGCATGCGCCGGAAGAGCAGTCAAACCCGGCCGGAGTTAGCGCGCCTCCATGCTCTGGGCCTCCACATGAGCTGGCTGCGCAGCTTGGGTAGGACGGCTGGCCGCAGGGCGACCGGGCCCGGACCCCATGAGCAGCATGGCGGCTTCATCGGCCACCACCCGCTCCACCGAGCTTGTGTAACATAAGACGTCTACGGCCTTGGCTTGTGAGGGATTAGCCTCGAAAATACTGCTCAGCAGTTGCGGCCCCAGTTGCCGACCCAGGGCGGCATAACGTCCGGAGAAGACCAGCGCATCGATCCCCCCCAAAGCGGCGATCCCGGCTCCGCAGGCCAGCAACAGGCGGTAGCTCAGCAGGGCCCTGGCCAGCGATGCGGCATATTGTGGCTCGGTCATTAATTGCTGGATATCGATCCTCTGGCCGGTGAGCCCCAGCAAGCCGCTTTCTTCGGCGAGCACCTGACCAATACGCTCTGGGCCCCAGCGCTTTTTAGCATTGAGGGTTATGATAATGCCCGGATCCAGTTCGCCACAGGTTGTGCGGCCGGGCAAGCCTTCCAGAGGCGTGAGCCCACTGGTGACCATTACGGGGCGCTCACCAATGACGGCGGCTAACTCCGGATTAGGTTCCAAGCAGCAGGAAATTATTTTGGGAACGGACTCTGCTGTTACATGCCGCCCCACCAGCCGGGCCTGGGCACAGGCCGCGCCATGAAAAAGGCCTTGCTGCCCGAAGCGTCTCAGCTCATCGGCCGCTTGCGCATTGAGCGCATAGCATGCTTCCCGGGTGGGCAAGGTTGTAAAAAAAGCGCTCTCGAAGGCCAGCACCACTGGCAGGCTGGGATATTCCTGCTGCAATATCAAGAGCAGTTCAATGATCGCCGGCAGATGCAAAGGTCTTTGAGGGATCAGGGTCTGCAAGGCCAGGAGCACCTCCCGGCTCAGCAGGACCGATCGATTGAACAAATCACCGCCAAAGGGGATGCGCACCGCCCAAGCAGCGCTCGAGCCATGGGCGGACAGGTGCGGGTCGCACCGGCGCAGGATTTCCGCGACGGCCCCGCGGCAACTGGCCCCCCGATAGGCCTCCACTTCTCCGTGCCGGAGCGCCGGCTCTTCGAAGCCCCTGAACAAAGCGAAAGCGATGCGCGTGGCATTGGGATTCAGCGAAAGTATCTTCATCGTGTTCTCCTAGGAAGCTTTGGGAATGGGCGGCGGGAGCTGCCGGCTGATGGTTTGATATGTCCGGCGGGCAATGGCCAGCTCCTCATTGGTATGCAAAACCAAGATGCGTACCCGGCTGGAGGCGCTGGCGATATCGGCCGGCAGGACGGACAGGTTGTTGTTGCGCGCCGTATCAAGCTCCAGCCCGAAAACATCCAAATCCGCGCAGACGCTCCGACGCACGCTGGGGATGCTCTCCCCGATGGTATCCGTGAAAATTACGGCATGGCACTGCCCCACCACCGCCAGATAGGCCCCCAGATACTTGCGTATCCGCCATAAATACATGAGCGCTATTTCGGCCAGGCGCGGCGCATCTGGATGCCCGGCGGCCGCCGCGGAAAGCACATCACGAATATCACCGGAAAGGCCCGAAAGCCCCAGAATGCCACTGGCCTGATTCAACATCAATTCCAGTTGCGCCGCTTGCCCATCATAAGCCTCGATCATCAAACGCAAGGCCGCCGCCGGATCCAAGTCGCCGCAACGCGTGCTCATCACCAGCCCTTGCAGGGGACAATAGCCCATGGTGTTATCGACCGACTGCCCGCCGCGCAGCGCACACAGGCTGGCTCCGCCACTGCCCAGATGGCAACTGACCGCATTGAAATCCTGGAGCTCGCGACCCAGCCAGCGGGCCGCTTCTTCGGCCACATATTGATGACTGATCCCATGAAAGCCATATTTGCGAATCCCCAAACCAACGCGCAAGGCTTCCGGCAAGGCGTAGGTGCGGGCATATTCTGGAATGGTGGCATGGAAGGCCGTATCAAAGACGGCCACCTGCGGCAGTGACCGACAGCGGCGGCGGCATTCCTCTATCAAGGCGATCGCCGCCGGATTATGCAGAGGCGCCAGCTGGCGGATGGCCGCTAGTTGCCGGATAACATTCGTATCCACAAGCACCGGATCGGTGAAGATAGCTCCGCCATGCACCACCCGGTGACCGATGGCGTCCGGCTGCAAGGCGGCATCCTGCGCCAACGAATTGATGATCCAGGCGAAGGCCTCGGCATGATTGGCCATGGGCACGGAGTGCACGGTTTCGGCAGCGCCGCGCCGACAAACGATGCGCGCCGGCTCGGCCGTCCGAAAGCCTATGCGCTGCGCTTCACCGGCAACCAATTCGCTTTCAGCTGGCATGGCGATCAAGCGATACTTCAGCGAGGAGCTGCCGCAATTAAGCGTTAGAACCTTCATATCCCTAACCCCCGCCTCCCCAGGCTAAATTTCATCGGAACTCCAGCCGCAAATCGGAATACCCACCATGCTATGGGCGATGATAGCACTGCCGTAAGTCGCCTCGACGATCTTCTCCTTCTCCACATACTCGCCGGGCGCATGCGCTTGGGTCTCCAATCCGGGTCCGTAGCCAAGCACCGGTATATCGAATTCATTGAGCAAGACGCTCCCGCCGGTGCCCATGCCCAGGCGGCCCAACTGCCATTTGCCAGGCTTGACCTGGCAACCAGCCGCCTCCAACGCTTGGCGCGCGCGATCGATCAGCGGATGAAAGGGGTCCATGCTCCAGGCGCGGGCCACCTGCTGCACCAGGCTGGCCTTGCCCGTATAAAGCTTGTGGGCTTCATCACGCACTGCCACGCCCACGGCTACCCGGCTGCCAGCCGCCTCGGCCGCGCGCTGCACGCTTTCCTTCACTTGCGTTAAAGCCGTCTGGCTATCTTCCTCTTCCCCGATGCGCTTGGCTACCCGCAGAGAAACTGCGTTTTGATGCGCCATATGCGTGTGATCCGAGGCTAGCACCCGCAACATTTCACGCTGACTGCTCTGCGCCGGCGCCATGTTATGCATGATAAGACCCAGCGCATCCTTGGCCGCAAAAGGAGTGATGCCTTCCAGCCGAACGTCCACTTCCATCCAACCATCATGCCCATAATACAGGCCCAGCCCGGTCGGCTCCCCCAAGATGGCGAAGTCCGGCTTAAGCCCCAATTCTGGCAGGGTATGGGCAAGCAATCCACGCAGGCCGATGCTCAAACCATTCTTCTCGGCGGTGGTGGCAGCCAGGATGAAGTTGCCCTTGAGAGGGAGCAGACAACGCTTCAAAAGCGCCCCGGCAAACACCTGCGCGGCCAGACCACCCTTGCAATCGGCCGCGCCCAATCCATACAGTCGCTGCTCGTCCTGAACCGCCGGAGCAGTTGAGGCGCCTTCCGAGGCGGAGACAGTATCCATATGGCTATTCAAAAGAACGGTGGGCGCTGAATGCATCCCCGCCAGTAAACCCACCACATTCCCATAATCATCGCGGAAAACCTTTGCGTATCCCAGGGCCTGCATCTTCCGCTCCACTAAATCGGCCACGCGCTCCTCAGCGAGACTCAAACTGGGCGTCTCCACTAAACTGCGGGCGAAATCAATAGCCTCACCACCCACGCCACTCATCTTTTCCTGTAATATTTTATACACGCCAACCTCCCTCCACTATGCTCTCTGCCATTAGTCTTCCCTTATTTATATAGCAAGAGGCGTGCCAAGCAGCCGGTTTTTTCATATAACGTTGCTATCAAAGGAGATAAGAATACTTGCCCTCAATCCCCTTTTCATGTTAGTCTTTCATATTGAAAGGGATTTATTTCAGAATGAAAGGAAAGGGCTGATGCGAGCTCAGGATTTGCGCTTGAATGAATTGGTCGATTTTTCCGAGGGATGGCTGGGGCTGCACGGGCGCCGGCTGGTATTGCATGATATCCATGCCTTCGCTCAATTCCGCAAGGATGTCTTGGATATGGTGGGGCTGGACGCCACGCGGCGGATGTTCACCAGGTTTGGCTATTTTTGGGGTCAAGCTGATGCGGCGGCCATGCAACGGATCTTCCAATGGGATTCGCTGGAAGAATTGATCAAGACCGGTCCGCGCCTGCACACGCTGCAGGGTGTGGCCAAAACCCTGATCAAATCGCTGAGCATCGATCAAGCCCACAAACGCTTTGCCATGGAAGTAATTTGGCATGATTCGGGTGAAGCCGAAGAGCATATCATCGAGATCGGTCGCAGCAAGGCGCCGGCCTGCTGGATGTTAACCGGCTACGCCAGCGGTTTTGCCACCTTTTGTTTGCAGACCCAGGTTCTATTTGTGGAACGCACCTGCATGGCCTCCGGGCACAAGGCCTGTTTGGCGGTGGGCAAGGATCTGGAGTCATGGGGCGCTGAGATCAAGCCTTACCTGGATTTCTTTCAGGCCGATAAAATCAGCAACAAAGTCTTATTCCTGACGCGCGAATTAAAAAAGAAAACCGCCGAGATCGATAGACAAAGCCGGGAAATCCATAAGCTGACCATGCGCTCCGCCGGCCCCCTATTCATGGAAGCCCACAGCGAATCTTTCCGTAAGGTACTGACCATTGCCAATCAAATCGCCCGTTTCAATACCTCCATCCTGATCACTGGCGAAACTGGTACCGGCAAGGAAATGCTGGCTCGCCACATTCACCTGCGCTCAGCCCGCGCCCAGCATGCTTTCATCGGCATCAATTGCGGGGCGCTGCCCGAGACCCTGCTGGAAAGCGAGCTCTTCGGCCATAAAGCCGGCGCTTTCACCGGCGCCATCCAGGATCGCCAAGGCTTGTTTGAAGCCGCCGATAAAGGCACCATTTTCCTGGATGAGATCGGCGATATCTCAGCGAGCATGCAGCTCAAGCTGCTCCGGACTTTGCAGGAGCGCGAAATCAGGCGCGTGGGTGAAAGCAAGGTGCGCCATATCGATGTGCGCATCATCGCCGCCACCAATCGTTCTTTGGAAAGGAAGATTGCCGCCGGCAAGTTCCGTGAGGATTTATTTTATCGACTGCGCGTGGTGGAAATACGCATTCCGCCCCTGCGCGAGAGGCGCGAGGATATTGTGCCCTTGGCGCGCTTCCTGGTGCAGCGCGTAGCCCGCAAACTGGCCTTGGCGCAACTCCATCTGGATGCCCGCTGCCTCGATATGCTCCTGGAATATTCCTGGCCGGGCAATGTGCGTGAGCTGGAAAATGCCATTGAACATGCCGCCGTCTTTTCAAGAGATGGCACGATAATTCCAGCCTATCTCCCCGCCCATATCGTGCACGCCAAAACCGCGCCGGCAGCGGTGGAAACCAAATTGCTGGCTGATATGGAAAAAGCCCATATCACGCAAGTGCTCGAATCGGTTAATCATAACCGCACGCGCGCCGCCCAAATCCTCGGCATCAGCCAGAGCACCCTCTGGCGTAAGATGAAAAAATGGGGCGGACGGCCGGCCCCGCAACAGCCAGATGCGCCCCCGGCATAGCTGAGCGGCGGCCCGCAGCGGGTGAGTAAAGCGCCCTCAGAGCTGTTCGCCCTCTGAGAAGCGATGCCCGCAGAGAAAGGCGGCGCCGCTCATCGCCGCGCGGCCGGCCGGCTGGAGCTCCAACAGGCGTAGAGCTTGCGTGCCGGTTTGGATCAGCGGGCCGGCCCCGCGCGCCGCGAGCACCTCTCCCGGGCGGCCCTCGCCCGGCTCGACCCTGGCCCGCAAGACCTTGATGGCACTCCCGCCGCGTTCGAAGTAACAGCCCGGCCAGGGATTGAAACCGCGGACGCGGTTCGCCAAATCAACGGCCGCCAGCTGCCAATCCAAGCGCCCATCGACCTTGCGCAGTTTGGGAGCGTAGCTGGCGGCGGCGGGATCCTGCGGCCGGCGCGGCACTTGCCCGCGGCGGACAGCCTCCAGAGTGCTCATCAATAATTCGGCGCCCAGACAGGCCAGCCTGGTATGCAGAGTGGCGGCCGTATCTTCCGCACTGATCGGCTCCATACGCTGCGCGATGATATCTCCCGTATCCAGGCCGGCATCCATAAACATGGTGGTCACGCCGGTCTGGGTTTCGCCGCGCGCGATCGCCCATTGGATGGGCGCGGCTCCGCGATAGCGGGGCAATAAAGAAGCATGCACATTGAGGCAGCCGCGCGCGGGAATAGCCAACAGGGCCGGCTTAAGAATCTGGCCGTAGGCCACCACCACTATCAGATCCGGTCGCCAAGATCTGAGCTGCGCGATGCTTTCCGGCGAATTAACATTGATGGGCGTGAGGATGGGTATCTCGCGCTGGCCAATATGCGCGCGCACGGGACAGGCCGCCGGCCGCAGGTCACGCCCCTTGGGCCGATCCGGCTGCGTCACCACCCCCACCACATTCAGCGCGCTGGTCAACAAGCGTTCCAGGCTCGGACAAGCCAAGGCCGCTGATCCCATGAAAACAATGCGCATGGCTTACTCCTCAGGAATGGCGCCGGCCGGAACTCAAAATTTGCCGCAGCTGGCGCGCTGATTGCCGGGCGATCTTTTGATGCAGGCTGCGCCCCTGGGCATCCATGGTCACTATGGCCGGAAAATCCTGCACCACCAACTCCCAGAGGGCCTCGGTTGGACCGAACTCCTCCAGAAAATGCACGCCGCGCACCTGCGCAATCTTATCGGCGAGCACCTGGGCGGCCCCGCCCACGGCCTGCAAATAAACACAGCCATGCTGCGCGCAGGCCAGGCTGGTAACGGCCCCCATACCCCCCTTGCCGATGATCACTGTGAGGCCATGCCGTTCAATGATCGTCGGCATGTAAGGCTCTTCGCGCAGCGAGGTGGTCGGGCCGGCCGCCCGCACCACCCAACGGCCCCTGTGGCGTACCACCACCGGGCCGCAATGATAGATCGCGCCGGAATTGAAAGCGACGGGCGCGCGACCGCCCTGAGCCAGATGGCGATGCAGACGATCCCGGCCGGTGAAAATCAGGCCGGAGAGCAAAACCTTCTCGCCCAGCTGCAAGCGGCGCACCTGGGCGCGCGTGAATGGATATGTTAGATTTTTATACATAAATTCAACCAGAGCTCACCCTTCAAGCCAACCAGCGTTGCAACTGGCCATCCAAGCTCAAGAGCAGGCCCTGACGGCGCAAGGCCCAACACATATAGGCCACACTCACAAAATAGCAGGCGGGCAGGCGGCTCTGGCTGGCAATCTTCACGCCCAGGAGAGTCGTCCGCCCGCCCAATCCCATGGGCCCGATAGTGGTTTGATTGGCTTCCCGCAGGATCCTCCGCTCCAGCCGCGCCAGGCGCGGATCAGGGGCCGGCTCAGGCAGCCGGCGGAGCAGCTGGCGCTTGGCCAGTTCGGCGCCCGTGGCCCGGTCACCACCGAGCCCGATACCCAGAATGCCCGGCGCGCAGCCTGTGCCCTGGGCCTGCCAGAGAGCATCGAGCGCGCAACGGCGCACTCCCTCCAGATCGCGCTCAGCCTGCAGGGCCTCACACGGCAGGCTGTATTGCCGGCTGACATTTTCACTGCCCCCGCCTTTAAGGAGTAAGCGCACTTCCACCCGGGCACGGCCGGTCGGCTCGATATGAATCACCGGCGCACCCGGGCCGATATTGCCATGGCAAGCTGTGCCCGTCAGGGTATCAACCGTATTCTGGCGCAGATAACCCAACTGGGTGGCGCGGCGCACGGCGCGGTGGATAGCGCTGGATAAGGATTTGACCCGCAACCCTTCCGGCACCCGACAGTAAAATAACAGGCTGCCCGTATCCTGGCAGAGCGGCGCGGCACGCTGCCGCGCCAGGCTGATATTGGTTAAGATATTATCGAGAACCCAGCGGCCGGCGGAAGCTTTGGCCTCCCGGCGACGGGCGGCTTCCAAGGCGGCGACCACATCCGGCGGCAGATCCGAGACTGTGCGCCGAATAAGTTCCAGCAGATTAGCTTGCCATATTTTCATCATAACCCCAGGCGAACATAGCACAGCGGCGCGCCCTTGACCAGCCTCTCACCAACCAAAGAGGCGTTGCGCATTCTGGCTGGTGAGAGAGGCTATCTCCGGCAGGGAACAGCCCCGGGCCGCCGCCAGGGCCGCCGCCACCAAACCCACCCGGGCCGGCTCGTTGGGCTTACCGCGCAACGGTTCCGGCGATAGCCAGGGCGCATCCGTCTCGATCAAAAGGCGCTCGGCCGGGATCTGCGCCGCGATGGCGCGCAAAGCGCCCGCATTCTTGAAGGTGATGATCCCGCTGAAGCTGATATAAAAGCCCAGTTCCAACAGCCGCTCGGCATAGGCGCGGCTGCCGGTAAAACAATGTTGCACCCCGACCCGATCCGCTGCGCCGCGCCATTGCTGAACATGCCGCTCCAATAGCTCAAGGGTGGCAGCCTCAGCCGCACGACTGTGAATAATCACCGGCAACCCCTGCGCGCGGGCCAGCTCTAACATGCGCTCCAATAACTTGCCTTGAGCGGCGTGCTCCGGACGGGCATGCTGAAAATCCAAGCCTATTTCGCCCACGGCCACCACTTGCGGAGCGGCCAGCTGCGCCGCCAGCTCCGCGGAGGCGTAGGCTAGCCCGGCCTGATCCCGGTTGAGGCCCAGCGCCGCGCGCAGCTGTTCCGGATAAGCCAGCGCGGCCTGCAGCGCCTGCCGGTTGGTCTCCGGCGATCCGCCCACGGCGAGCATACGCGTCACACTGGCTGCGCTGGCCCGGGCGATAATTTCGGGCAGGGTGCCAGCGCTCTCCAGCAGTTCATGAAAATGAACATGGGTATCATAGAAGGCTATGGCTTGAGATGGGGCGGCTTGCATCGGGACACTCTCCGCCAGCAATATAGCAGAACCCTGCCGGGCACCAAAGTGCATTTTAGGCCAAGCGCTCCGGCGGCGCCGGCTATTCCCATTGCCGCCAAGCTTGCTTTATGCTAAGGGTTAGTTTTATGAACCGGCCCACAGTACTGCCCAGCCTGCCGCGTCTGGCGCATGGACGCGCCTTCCGGCTCGGGGCCCCCTCCGCCCTCATGCATGCGGATCTGTTGACGAGCGCCACGGCGCTGGCGCCAATGTTCGAGAATATTGAAATTTCGTTGTTCGAATCGGAACAATGCTCTGCGCTGCCACAGCCGAGCACCCTGACCCACCTGCAGCAACTGGCCGCGGCGCATCAGCTAACCTATACGGTTCACCTGCCCATGGATCGCGCCCTGGGTAGCCCCCGACGCGACGAGCGCCTGGCCCATCAAAAGCAACTGATTAAAATCATAGCCCTGACCAAGCCGCTGGCGCCGCTGGCTTATATTCTGCACCTGGAAGGCATTGAGGCCCAGGCCAGCGCGCCGGCCGTCAAGGAATGGCAGCGGGCCATCGCCGAGCTATTGCCGGAACTGATCGCCGCCTGCCCAGAGCCAGCGCAGCTATGTATTGAAAATCTCTTTTATCCTTTCAGCTGGTGCGATGTTTTCCTGGAACGCTTCGCCCTGGGCGCCTGCCTGGATACCGGGCACCTGCTGCTGACCGGCGGCGAGGTGCGCGCGCATTTCCGGCAATACGCCGCGGCGGTGCGGGTCATTCATCTGCATGGCATTGCCGAGGGCCGTGATCACCAGTCCCTGACGGCTATGTCGCCAACCTGGCTGCGGGATTTTCTGAATACCATTGACATTTTTAAGGGAGTGCTGACACTGGAATTATTTGATTACCAGGCCATGTCTCTTTCCCTGGAAAGATTAGCGCAATGCCTGCATCCCCCATGCGTAGCTTGATTCTGGGCGGCGCCCGCAGCGGCAAAAGCCAGTATGCCCTCCAGCTGGCCAAGCGCCGTTGGCAGCACCCGCTCTATCTGGCCACCGCCGAAGAGCGAGATGATGAAATGCGGCGGCGCGTGGCCGAGCACCGCCGGGCCCGGGACGCAAACTGGTTGTGCGTCGAGGAGCCGCTGGCCATCGCCACGGTGCTGCGCGATACCACTCACCAGGCCGACGGCATTCTCGTGGATTGCCTGACGCTCTGGCTGGCCAATGTGCTCTTGAAGGAAGGGATTGCCGCCGTCGAGCAGCGCCAAGAAGAGCTCCTGGCAGCGGTGCAGATTTGCCCACGCCACCTCATTTTTATCAGTAATGAAGTGGGTATGGGCATTGTGCCAGAGCATGATCTGGGACGCAGCTTCCGGGACCTGGCCGGACGGCTCCATCAGAATCTGGCCGCGGCCATGGATAGCGTCGTCCTGATGATCGCCGGCTTGCCCTGGGCCTTGAAGGGCGCCTTGCCCGAATAAAAAGGAAAGATATGGCAGCCCAAGCCTTGCTGGAACAGACCATCGCCCGCATTAAGCCCCTCTCCCCGAGCTGGCGCGCCAAAGCCTGGCGGCGCTGGGATGCGTTAGCCAAGCCGCGCCGCAGCCTGGGCGAACTGGAAGAAATCGGCGCGCGGGTGGCGGCCATCCTGCGGCAGGAACGGCCCCAGCTCAAGCGCAAGCGGATCTTTGTGTTTGCCGGCGATCATCAAGTGACCGCCGAGGGCGTGAGCGCTTATCCGGCGACGGTGACGGCGCTGATGGTCAAAAATTTTCTGGCGGGCGGCGCGGCCATCAATGTTTTAGCGCGGCAAGCGCGGGCCCAGATCGAAGTGATTGATATCGGCATGGCCGAAGATCTGGGCGCGCTCCCGGGCTTACAGCGCTATAACGTCAAACGCGGCGCTGATAATATCGCCCGCGGCCCAGCCATGACCATCTCCCAGGCGCGGCAAGCCATTGGGGTGGGTCTGACCCGCGCCGCCCGGGCGGCGCAAGGCCAGGTCACCTTGCTGGGCACTGGTGAAATGGGCATTGGCAATACCACACCGGCGGCAGCGCTCTTTTCATTTTTTCTGAAGCTGCCAGCGGAAGAAACGGTGGGCGCTGGCTCAGGGCTCAATGCCAGCGGCGTGCGCCATAAGGTCGCGGTGGTCAAACGGGCTTTGGCTCACAACCGCGCACGCTGCACCAGCGCCCTGGGGACCCTGGCCGCTTTGGGTGGCTTGGAGATTGCCGGCATCTGCGGGCTCTGTCTGGGCGCCGCCGCCCATTCCCGGCCGGTGGTGGTGGATGGTTTCATCGCCAGTGCCGGAGCGCTGGCGGCCCTGCGCTTATGCCCGACTATCAAGGATTATCTGTTCTTCGCGCACCTGAGCCCCGAAGGAGGGCATCGCCAGTTCTTTGAGCAGGAGGGGCTGCGACCACTGCTGAAGCTTGGCTTGCGCCTGGGCGAAGGCACCGGCACCGCCCTGGCCATGCAAATCATCGTCAATGCCGTAGCGCTCTATAACGAAATGGCTACCTTCGCCGCGACCCGAATCAGGCCCGGCGCCTAAAACAGAACGGAAGTATTTCAGAAAGAATATTTATGTGGGCCGCTTGCCGTAACGCCTTTCGCACCCTCACCATTGTGCCCCTGCCAGGAGAGCATGCCGGAGACCTGGCGGCGGCGCTCTATTGCTTTCCGGTGGTCGGCTTAGTGGTGGGCGGATTGGTGGCCGCCGGAGCCTGGTTATTCGGCGGACTCTTGGCCTGGCCAGCCGGCGCGGGTGTGGCTGGAACGATCTTAGCGCTTTGGATCACCGGTGGCCTGCATCTGGATGGCCTGGGCGATGTGGCGGATGCCTACGCTCCCGGCCGGGCGCGCGACCGCATGTTGGCCATTATGAAGGATCATCATCTGGGCGCCTTCGGCGTCATGGCCATCGCCAGTCTGCTGTTGGTCAAAGCCTGCAGCTTAGCGCGCCTGGCCGCTTTAACTCAATGGTCTTGGATGCTCTTGCCCTTCATCCTTTCGCGGACCATGCTGGTGCTGCTGATGGTGCGGCTCCCCTATGCCCGCCGCGAAGGCGGCACGGCGACGGCCTTTGTGCATAATGCCCGCCCCCTCCATTTCACCGTCGCCGGATGCTGCGCCCTGGGCGCATGTCTCTTAGTGGCCGGTGGCGTTGGTGGCTTGTGTTTTCTGTGCGCTGGCGCAATGGTTTATGGATTAGCGCGCTGGATGAAACAGCATTTCGGCGGGATCACCGGCGATCTGCTGGGGATGGCCAATGAAATACTGGAAGGCGCCCTGCTATGCGGGCTGGCGGCCGGAGCACCCTATCTGAATCTGATCCATGAATATATTTTCTAGCCTTGTAAAGCGCAGTGTAGCCGCACGCCGGCGGCGGCCGGTCGGCAGCCGGCCCCTGGCCGTCTGGGCTGGGCTGCTGACTCTGGGCTTGCTGACTGGCTGTTTTCAGCCGCCGGCACCGCCATCCGGCGCCAGCGAGCGCGTGGTTTCGCTGGCACCCAGTCTAACCGAGATCATCTGCGCCCTCGGCGCCGGCGAACAACTGGTCGGCCGCACCAGCGCCTGCGATTATCCGCCGGAGCTGCTCAATAGCGTGCCGGTGATTGGCGGCTTCGGCGCGCCCTCGCTTGATCTCCTCTTGCAAATCCAGCCCAGCCTCGTCTTGACCATGGATCTGGAAGATGAAACGCTGGCCAAGGCCATTGATCAACTGGGCTTGCGGCGCGAGCGCATCCGCTGCGCAACGATCGATGATATCCCCTCGGCCATCCGGCGCGTCGGCGAACTGCTACAGCGCCAGGCGGCCGCCGAGACTCTGGCCGGCAATATCCAGGTCCACTTAGCCGCCCTGCGCCAAGAGGCCCGGCAACGCCAGGCCGCCGACCAGACAGGGCCCAGGGTCTTCATTGAACTGTGGGGTTCGCCCTTGACCACCGCCGGCAAAAATTCCTTTGTCTCTGACTTGGTTTATTTGGCCGGTGGCCATAATATTGGCGCGGAAGTGACCCAGAAGGATTATTTCACCGTATCTTCCGAATGGGTCATTGCCCGCAATCCCGAGGTGATCGTGTGCCTTTATATGAGCGGGAATCAGGATGCGCCAGCGGAACAAGCCTTCCGGGGAGGGGGCGAGGACTGGGCTCGCCTGCAGGCCCGCACCGGCTGGGCCGGCATCGCGGCCGTGCGCCAGCGCCGCATCTATGGCGGATTGGATAATAATATTATCCTGCGACCGGGCCCGCGCATTTTGGAGGGAGTGGCCATCATGAACCGTTGTATCACGGAAGCTCCGTTGCAGCCTGGCGATCAAGCTGCCGAATAACGTTATGCTCCGGCCGCGCGAGATGAGAAGCATTAAAAAAACATCGCTGGTTTGGCTGCTAGTGCTGCTGACCCCCATCCTCTTGGGCGCCTGTCTCCTGGCCGGCGCCACGGGTATCCGCGGCCTCGACTGGCGCTCGGCGACGGGCGAAGCGATTTTCTGGTTGCGCCTGCATCGGGTCTGGGCCGGATTTGTGATCGGGGCCGGGCTGTCCTGTTCGGGAGTGGTGCTGCAGGCGCTCCTGCGCAATCCCCTGGCCGATCCCTATGTGCTCGGCGTGAGCAGCGGCGCGGGCCTGGGAGCAGCCCTGGCCATCGTCTCGGGTCTGGCGGCCAGCACCGTCGGCGCATTGCCAGCCAGCGCTTTTCTGGCCGCCATTCTGACCTTGAGCCTGGTGGTGGGTCTGGCACGGCAGGGCGGAACCACCTCCATCTATGGCCTCTTACTGAGCGGCGTGATCGTCAGCGCGATGTGTGCCAGTATCTTGATGCTGATCATTTCCTTAGCGCCGGTGGCTGGTCTGCATAGCATCACCTGGTGGATGCTGGGCAATCTGCAGGTGATGTCGCCTGCGCTGCTTCTGATCTGCAGTATCCTGATCGGCGTTGGTATGCTCGGGATCTGGGCCCTGGCTCGCGATTTGAATGCCCTGACCCTGGGCCGCGAGATGGCGCATCACCTGGGCATCCGCACCGGCCTGGCCGTCACCCTGGGCTTGCTTCTGGCCACCTTGACCACCGCCGCGGCTGTGGCTCTGGCCGGCCTGATCGGGTTCGTGGGCTTGATCGTGCCGCATCTCATGCGCGGGGTGGTGGGCCCTGATCATCGCCGCCTGGTTCCCGCCGCGGCCCTGGCCGGCGGCTGGTTCCTGGCCCTGTGCGATGCCCTCGCCCGCACTGTCCTGGCGCCGCTCGAAATCCCCGTGGGCGTGATCACGGCCTTGATTGGCGGCCCCTTTTTCCTTTTTCTCCTGCGCCAACGCCGCAAACATGGATGGCTGGAATGAAATACGCTTTTGAATTCGAGCAGGTATCCGTTGGCTATCGCCAGCAACTCGTCTTGCGCGACTTGAGTCTGGCCGTGGCCGCCGGCGAAATCGTAGCTTTGCTGGGCCCCAATGGAGCCGGCAAATCAACCCTGCTGCGCGCCCTCACCGGTCTGCTGCCGCCGGCGACCGGGCGCATCCGGATCTTCGGGCAGGATTTGCAAAAATTACCGGCTGGGCAACGCTCGCGCCTGATTGCCGTTGTGCCTCAGGAACTCAAAACACCCATGGCCTATAGCGTGGCCGAACTGGTGATGATGGGACGCAGCGCATTGCTGCATCCCTGGCAACAACCATCCGCCGCCGATATGCAGGTGGTCGAACGCGCTATGGTCTATACGGATGTGGCCGGCCTGCGCGACCGGCCGCTCGACACGCTCAGTGGCGGTGAAAAGCAACGCGCCATCATCGCCATGGCCCTGGCCTTGGAACCGCGCATCATCGTCATGGATGAACCCACCACGCATCTCGATTTGAATCACTCGCTGGAAATCATGCAGATCATCGAACACCTCAATCAGGAACGAGGCGTCACGGTGCTGATGATCAGCCATGATCTTAATCTGGCCGCCGAGTTCTGCCAGCGCCTGGTCCTGCTGGATGCCGGCCGCCTGGTCGCCGATGGCCCGCCCGAGCTGGTGCTCCAAGAGGATATTTTACGGCAGGTATATCATTGCGATTTGCGCATTCAGCAGGATACGCAAAGTGGCCGCCTCTTCGTTAGACCGGCCCGCCGTGCGGCGGCGCACCCACCCTCGGCCGCGCCGTCGGTGCATGTTATTGCCGGCGGCGGCAGCGGCGGAGACCTCTTACGCCGCCTGGCCCTGGGCGGTTATAGCGTCAGTAACGGCGTCCTCAACCGGCAGGATTCCGATGCGCTGGTCGCCGAGGCGCTGGGGATGGCCTGCGCTCTGGAAAAACCATTTTCGCCGATTGGCGCCGAGGCGCTGCAGCAGGCCAAACAACTGGCCGAGGCGGCGGCGGCGATCATCCTATGCGCCGTGCCTTTCGGACCCGGTAATCTGGTGAACCTGGAGATCGCCGAGGAAGCCCAGCGGCGCGGCGTGCCCGTGCTGGTGAATGCTCATCAGCTTGAGGAGCGTGACTATACCGCCGGCGGCCAGGCCATCATCCGCATCCAGCGCCTGCTCCAAGCCGGTGCCTTCAGCTGGACTCTGCCCAACGAAATCCTGGCAGAGCTCACGCGCCTTTGCGCGCGACCATGAAAGCTCTCGCCTGCGTTTAACAACGGGGGGCGCACTCCGCGACGGAGCTTTCAGCGGAAAGGCAGCACTTCATCCAGCGAGCGGGCGCCGGCGAGCAGCATGATCAGGCGATCCACCCCCAAAGCGATACCGGCGCAAGGCGGCAAGCCCGCCTCCAGGGCCGCCAGGAAATCTTCATCCAGCGGATAGGCCGGTTTGCCCAAGCGCTGGCGCTCAGCGGCACAGGCCACGAACCTGGCCCGCTGCTCAGCGGCATCGGTCAGTTCGCTGAAGGCATTGGCTATTTCCAAGCCGCCAATGTAAAGTTCCCAGCGCTCCGCCAGAGCGGGTGCGGCCGGCTTGCGCCGCGCCAGGGCCGCAACTTCCGCCGGATAATCGATCAAAACCACCGGGTGTTCCCGGGGCAGATTCGGCTCCACCTTACTGACCAGGTCTAAATCGAAACGCTCGGCATCGAAGGTCCGCGTTGGATCCCAGCCGGCGTAAGCGCTGAAGGCCTGGCTGATGGTAATGATCTCCCAGACCGGCAATAACTCCAGCGAGGTGGTTCCGAGCTGCAGCCCGGTGCGGCCGAGCACCTCATCACAGATGGCCGCCAAGAGGGCCTTGGTATCGGCTAAGATATTCATGTAATCGGCGGCGGCGCGATACCATTCCAGCAGCGTGAATTCCGGATGATGATGGGCGCCGCATTCATCCTGCCGGAAGCAAGGGCCGATCTGAAAAAGGCGCGGATAGCCGGCGGCCAACAGGCGCTTCATATGAAACTCCGGCGAGGTACGCAGATAATAGTCGCCGGCGGGAAGAGCATCAATATGCAACTCCATAGCGGGGACTGGCAGGCGCAGAGGGGTTTCCACCTCTAGAAAATCGCGCGTGCGGAAAAAACGCCGGATGGTCCACAGAATTTTGGCGCGGAGTTCAAGAACCGGTTGGAAGGATCTCAATGGAAGCTGCATCACATCCTGCGGGCTGGCATTTCCGGCTCAGCGGCCAGGGGGCGCGCCACTTCTATCTGGCCACCCGCACGCGGTCACTGTAGCCGCCCGTGCGCGTATCGATTTTAATGATATCGCCCTGGTTGATGAAAAGCGGCACTTGGATTTCGTAGCCACCGGCGATTTGGGCCGGCTTGGTGACATTGGTGGCCGTATTGCCACGGAAGCCCGGCTCGGTGGCGATGATTTCTTTCTCCACGAAAGTGGGCAACTCCACCCCGATCGGCCGGCCATTATGAATGAGCACCTGAACCTCGATATCTTCGGTTAAGAAGAAGCGCGCCTCGCCCAGGACCTGAGCATTGACATTGATCTGCTCATAATTTTTATCCATAAAGACATATTGATCGCCATCCACGTAAGAATAGACCATATTGCGTTCGACGAGGTCCGGCGCCTTAAAGGTATCGTTGGAGCGATAGTTTTTATTGAGCGTGCCGCCGGTGAGCATATTCTTGAGCTTACAGTTGTAGATGGCCGCGCCTTTGCCCGGCTTAAGAAAGTTGAATTCGGTGATGATATAGGGCACGCCATCCAGCTCGATGCGCAGTCCCTTGCGTAAATCAGATGCGGTAAGTGTCATGCTGTTTTCCTCCCGGGCTGTTATTCAGCCCGGATTATTAGGAATAATGGGCCGGGCTGACAAGTTTTTTATCAGCGCCGGGTCTGGCGCGGAGCGGGGCCGTGGACCGGCTGAAGCATCCAAGCCCGTCTGAACCAGACGATAAATGATCTGGACTTACCCGCCGCTTTGCTCTATATCCAGCCTGATGTTTGGGCTGCCGGAACCACGGCCCGTGAACCCCAGCAGCCGCGCCTGGGCGGCTATACCATGAAAATTAGTGATCTGCATGCCTTAAAAGAAGCAGCCCTGCAAGAGGGGCGCGCCGCGATTGATGCCGCCGCGCTGGAGCGGGTCCGGATCAAATATCTGGGCCGCAAGGGTCTCCTGCCCGAAATCATGAAGGGCCTGAAAAACGCCAGCGCCGCTGACCGGCCCTTGATGGGGCAAATCTCCAACGAGCTTAAGCAGGAATTAGGGGCGCTCCTGGAATCCAGGCGGCAGGCCTTCCAAGCGCCGCACCAGCCGGCGACCAGCTTTGATGAGACCCTGCCCGGCCAATGGCGGGCGCTGGGCAGTCGCCACCCCATCAATCAGATCATCGAGGAAGCCATCCGTATCTTTGCCCGACTGGGATTCAGTGTGGCTGATGGTCCGGATATAGAGACAGAATATTATAACTTCGACGCCCTCAACACGCCGGCCGATCATCCCTCGCGCGATACCCAAGACACTTTCTGGCTGGAGAGTGGCCGGCTCTTGCGCACGCAGACCTCTCCGGTCCAAATCCGGGTCATGGAACAGCAGCCGCCGCCGGTGCGGATCATTGCTCCGGGCCGTTGTTATCGCCGCGACACAGCCGACGCCACGCACAGTGCCAATTTTCATCAAATCGAGGGCCTCTATGTGGATCGGGCCGTTTCCCTGGCCGACCTCAAAAGCGACTTGGCCTTCTTCGCCCGGCAGATGATGGGGCCCGACGTCAAAATCAGGTTCCGGCCGCATTTTTTCCCCTTCACCGAACCCAGCGTGGAATATGATTTTTCCTGCCATATCTGCGCTGGACGGGGCTGTCGCCTCTGCAAAAACAGCGGCTGGATCGAGATTTCCGGTGCCGGGATGGTCAATCCCAAGGTCTTTCAGCAAGTGGGCTATGACCCGGAAACCAGCCTGGGCTACGCTTTTGGCATGGGGGTAGAGCGCATCGCCATGATCAAGTTTGGCATTCATGATATTCGGCTCTTATATGAAAATGACCTGCGTTTTCTGAGGCAATTGCGATGAAAGTTCCCTTAAGCTGGCTGCAAGAATATGTGGCTTTTGATCTGGCCCCGGCCGCCTTGGCGGAACGCCTGACCTATGCCGGTTTGGAAGTGGAAAAAATCGAACAGGTCGGCGCCGACTTCAAGGGTATTGTGGTCGGCGAGATCTTAAGCCGGCGGCCGGTGGCGCGGGCCAAGGCCCTCTGGCTCTGTGAAGTTTCCAACGGCGCAAGCATCCGCCGCGTCGTCTGTGGCGCGCCTAACGGCCAAGTGGGCGATAAAGTGCCCCTGGCGGAAATCGGCGCTACGCTTCCCAACGGCCAGCTCATCGCCGCGGCCACTATCCGTGGCGAGCCTTCGGAGGGCATGCTCTGCGCCGAGGATGAACTGGGACTTTCCGATGATCACTCAGGCTTATTGATCCTGCCCCCGGAAACGCCGGCGGGCACGCCGCTGGCCACTGTGCTCGGTCCGCCGGAAACAGTTTTGACGCTGGAAATCACTCCCAACCGTCCTGATTGCCTGAGCCTGCTGGGCATCGCCCGGGAGGTGGCCGCCCTGACCGGGCAACCCTGGCAGCTGCCGGAAGTCGCCTTCCCGGAAACTGGTCCGGCAATTACCAGCGGCACGGCCCTGCAGGTTGATGACCCTGAGGGCTGCCCGCGTTATACAGCACGCCTGCTCACCCAAATCGCCATTGCACCCAGCCCCTTCCGGATGCGGCGGCGGCTGATCCTAGCTGGGATTCGGCCCATCAACAACATTGTGGATATCACGAATTATGTCATGCTGGAATGCGGCCAGCCCTTGCACGCTTTCGATCAGAAGCTCCTGGCCGAAGGCCGCATTATCGTGCGCCGCGCCCGGAGCGGAGAGCGCCTGGTTATGCTGGATGAAAGCGAACAGAAACTCTCCCCCGATCTATTGGTCATCGCCGATGCTCAACAACCGGTGGCGTGCGCCGGCATCATGGGCGGGGCCGCCAGCGGCATTACACCCACCACCACAGAGGTGCTGCTGGAGAGCGCCCATTTCAAGCCAGCCCTCATCCGCCAGGGTTCCAAGCTGCTCGGATTAACAACGGAATCCTCCTACCGCTTCGAGCGCGGCACGGATATCAATCTGCCAGACTGGGCCAGTCGGCGAGCGACCAGCCTGATGGTGCAGGCGGCTGGCGCCGTGGTAGCCAAAGGCTGCCTGGATGCCTATCCCCAGCCCCCCAAACCGCGGCGGCTTACTTGCCGCTTTGGACGCGTGCGGCAACTGCTCGGGCTGGAGATAGCACCGCCAACCATCTGCCGCATTTTCGAAGCGCTGGCCCTGCCGGTGGTGCAACGCGACCCCGAGGCCTGCACGGTGGAGGCGCCCTCCTTCCGCACCGATCTCGACAGCGAAGCTGCCCTGATCGAGGAAATAGCCCGCATCCATGGTTTGGAACATATCCCCGTCCACGAGCTCGCGCGGGGTGTCAGCCGCGTCGAGGATCGTGCGGCCCAGGCTCTCAGTCGCTGCCGCGAACATTTGGTCGGCCTGGGACTCTCCGAGATCATGAATTACAGTTTCGTCTCCACAGCACTCTTGGATCCTTACGGCTCCGAGAGCGCCGCGCACAGCATTGCCCTGCCCCGCCCCCTCAGCAGCGAGCATGCGCGGCTGCGCCCCTGGCTGCTGCCCCAGATGATTGAGACTCTGGGTCGCAACCGATCGCGGCAGATCGCCGAAGCCATGTGCTTTGAAATCGGGCGGGTATTTTTCAAGGACAACGGCAAGCTGCAGGAGGAGGAGCGCTTGGCCATTGGGCTCATGGGACCAGTGGGCCGCGCCGGCATGGAAAAACAGCGCGCGCTAGCCGAGGAGGATAGCTTCGCCTGGCTCAAGGGCATCCTGCTGGAACTAGCCACGGCCCTGGGTTGGGAAGCCGGACCACAGGCGACCCAAGCTCTCTCTTTAAGCGTGCCAGCGGCGGAGCCCCCGCCTGGTTTTGCCTGGGACTGTTTCCGGGCGCCGGCCTTGGTCATCAAGCTGGATGGCGCGGCCTGTGGCGTGCTCGGCTTGATGAATGCTGAAATCCGCCGCCAATATCGCATTCCCGACCCGCTGGCCGCCCTGGAACTGCGCCTGGCACCCCTGCTGCGCCATATCTGGCGCACACCGACCATGGTGCCCCTGCCAATGTATCCGGCTGTGACGCGAGATATCGCCATCTGCGTTGGGCCGGGCATCAAACATGCCGCCATTATCCGGGCGCTCTGGAAAACAGCTCCTCGGGAATTGACAAATATCGAACTCTTTGATATATATAAAGGCACGAATCTGGGTGTGGGCCATCAAAGCATGGCTTATTCTCTGACGTATCGCGCGACGGACAGGACTTTGACCGATGAGGAAGTGAACGCTTTGCATGCAACAGTCAAAGCCGTGTTGCGCGATGAACTCAAGGCTGAAATTAGAGAAGGGTAATCAGGAACGCGCATGAGATTCTTTAAGTTCGGCTTCAGGTTAATAAGGCGCTTCTTTTCAGACATGCCGAGCATGTCTGTGTTGGATGAAGGTATAGTTGATGTGCTCGATGGTAGGCTGGTGCGGGTCCGCCTTAAGCTGGCGCTCAATGGCAGCTGGCTGCGGAGGTCCGGCATGGCAACCTGAGGCTGATGGTTCTTTCATAATAGATGGAAATGATTTTCCTGCTCTGAATTTCATTTCGCGTTCTCTGAATACCCTGCTTGGTTTGTGTTTGGGCCCTATTTTTCTGACCCATTAATAAGATGGGACGGGAGCTCGAATCCGATGGCAACCTGATGCCCTTTTAGGGACCTGGGATCTATCGGCTAGAGTGCCCACGTTGTTGGTTCGGAACAGAAAACGGGACGCCACACGGCCTGGCGGGGTATTCTTTTTTTCCGGGGACCCCATGGACCTATTTGAGGATCAGCAACCGGCACCCACGAATATGCCGCCGCCCCTGGCGGCGCGGATGCGCCCGCGGACGCTATCCGAAATCATTGGTCAGGCAGACCTCTTAGCACCCGGGAAACTGTTGCGGCGCGCGATTGAGTCGGACCGGCTGGGCAGCCTCATTCTCTACGGACCACCGGGCTGCGGCAAAACCTCATTGGCCGAAGTCATTGCGCGGACGACCCGCCGCCATTTCGAGCGGACCAGCGGCGTGATGGCCAATGTGGCCATCCTGCGCGATCTCCTGCAAGCCGCCTATGAACGCCGGCGGCGCGAGGGGCTGGCCACCATTTTATTCATCGATGAAATTCATCATTTCAACAAATCGCAGCAGGATATTCTTCTGCCCTATGTGGAAAATGCCCACATCACGCTGATTGGCGCCACGACCCACAACCCGTTTTTTTTCATCAATAGTCCGCTAACCTCCCGCTCGCAGGTCTTCGAACTGGGCGCCCTTTCCGAGGCCGACAGCATAGCGCTGCTGCGCCGCGCCCTGAGCGACGAGCGCGGGCTGGCCCACTTGCCGGTGACGGCCGAGGATGCGGCCCTGGAGCATCTGGCGCGCACCTGCGAAGGCGATGCCCGCCGGGCCCTGAATGCCTTGGAAATTGCAGCTCTCACCACGCCACCCGATGCCCAGGGCCGCATCCAGCTCACCCTGGCGGTGGCGGCTGAATCCATCCAGAAAAAAGCCGTGGTCTATGATCATGATGAGGATGGTCATTATGATACGATATCCGCTTTCATCAAAAGCGTGCGCGGCTCCGACCCGCACGCGGCTGTATACTGGCTGGCCAAAATGCTCTATGCCGGCGAAGATCCGCGCTTCATCGCCCGGCGCTTGATTATTCTGGCGGCCGAAGATATCGGCAACGCCGATCCGCGCGGGCTCTTGCTGGCCACAGCGGCCAAGGATGCGGTGGAGTTTGTCGGCCTGCCCGAAGCGCGCATCATCCTCTCGCAAGCGACAACCTATCTGGCCTGCGCGCCCAAAAGCAATGCGGCTTATCTGGCCATCGAAAAAGCCGGGCAGGATGTTCAGGCCGGGCGCGTTTTGCCGGTGCCCAAACCCTTGCGCGGCACTGGCTACCGTGGCGCAAAACGCTTGGGCCATAGCGGCTACAAATATGCCCATGATTTCGAGGGCCATGTGGTCGATCAGGCCTATATCCCCACCAGCGCCCGCTATTATGAGCCAACCCAGCAAGGCTATGAAGAGGTGCTGCAAAAACGCCTGGCCCAATGGAACACAATCAAGCAGGCCCAGCGTAAAACCAGTGCCGCCCAGAAAAAATCTCAGCTGGCCCAGGCGCAGGCAGACGGGGATGAGCCAACATGATTAAGAAACAACAAGCCAAGGCCATTCTGCGCCGCCAAATCCGGGCCGATCAGGACCGGCTCACGCCAACCTGGATAGCAAACGCCAGCCAGCTCATCCAGGAACGTTGCCTGGCGCTCGCAGAGTGGAGCGCGGCCCAATATATAGCTTGCTACCTGGCCCAGCGGCGCGAAGTGCAAACCGCCCGGCTGATCGCCGCCGCCCATCAGGCTGGTAAAGAGATCTGGGTGCCGGCCTGGCATCCCAGCCGCCAACGCTATCAATTTGTGCGGCTGCTGCCGGCAGCCCGACTCATCCCAGGCCATTACGGCATTGAGGAGCCGGAACAACCCAGCTGGCAAAGCCCCGCTCAGCTGGATCTGGTTTTGGTGCCGGGCTTGGCCTTCGATCGTCGGGGCGGTCGCCTGGGGCAGGGACGCGGCCACTACGATCAACTCCTGGCCCAGCCGGCCTGGCAAGCGGCGTGGAAGATCGGCCTGGCCTTTGCCTTTCAGGTGCGCCGGGCCGTACCCACCCTGGCACATGATATCACCATGAATCTCATTTTGACCGAGCGCGCCCGCATCCCTTGTCGGCCGAGGCGCCCGCGCCGGGCAGTGGCAGAGACAATGATAAGCGATCAAAAACAAGCGGACTGAGTTCCGCAGGAGGTTGATATGTTGCAATGGTGGATTGGCGCACTGGTCGTAATGCTGGCCGCCGGATTGGGCTATTATATCCGCCTGATCATCGGCCGTTACGAGATCAAATCCGGGACACAGGAAGTCAAGCGTTTGCTGGAGGAGGCCCAGCGCGAAGCGGATGTCACCCGCAAGGAAGCCGGCGTACAAGCCCAGGCCGAGGTATTGAAAGCGCGCGCCGCCTTCGAAAATGAAACCAAGACCCGCCGCCAAGAAACGGCGGCGCAGGAAGCGCGCCTGGCGGAGCGCGAGCTGAACCTGGATCGCAAGCTGACCATGCTCGATAAAAAAACGCTGGTGCTCGAACAGAAGCTGGCCGATGTGGAAAAGAAGGAAGCCGAGCTCGGCCAGCAACAGACGGAATATCAGGCGCTGATCAAGACCGAGCGCGAGAAACTGCAGCACATCGTCGGCATGACCGTGGAGGAAGCGCGGCGCGCCTTGATGACGCGCATCGAGGAAGAGGTGCGCGGAGAAACCGGTATGCTGATCCGGCGCCGCCAGGAAGAGGCCAAGGAAAGCGCGGAACGCGAAGCGCGGAAAATCGTGGCCCAAGCCGTCCAGCGTTTCGCGGCCGGGCATGTCAGCGAAATGATGACCAGCACCGTGGCCTTGCCCAACGACGAGATGAAGGGGCGCATCATCGGCCGCGAGGGCCGTAATATTCGTGCCTTGGAGGCTGCCACCGGCGCTGATTTACTGGTGGATGATACCCCCGAAGCGGTAGTGATCTCGGCCTTCGATCCCCTGCGGCGCGAGATTGCCAAGCAGACCCTGGAACGCCTGGTGGTGGATGGGCGCATCCATCCGGCGCGCATTGAGGAAGTGGTGGCCAAGGTGCGGGAGGATCTGGATGAACTCATCCGCGCGGCGGGCGAGGAAGCCGTTTATGCCGCCGGCCTGCAGGGCGTGGCGCCGGAAATAGTGCGCACGCTCGGGCGTTTGAAGTTTCGCAGCAGCTACACTCAAAATGTGCTCATGCATTCCATCGAGGTGGCCCAATTGATGGGCATCATGGCCAGCGAACTGGGCTTGGAAGTGCCCCTGGCCAAGCGCATCGGCCTCTTCCATGATATCGGCAAAGCGCTCGATAGCGAGGTGGAAGGCAATCATGCCATCATCGGCGCCGATTTTCTGCGGCGGCACGGTGAAACCCAGCTACTGCTTAATGCCGTTGCGGCGCATCATATGGATGTGCCTCCGGAAAGCGTCTACGCCATTCTCTCGGCAGCCGGCGACGCCATTTCGGCCTCTCGTCCGGGGGCCCGTTCCGAAACCACCGCCATCTACATCAAACGCCTGGAACAGTTGGAAAATATCGCCAATGGTTTCGACGGCGTGGAAAAAAGCTATGCCATCCAAGCCGGGCGCGAGGTGCGCATCATCGTCCAGCCGGATAAGGTGGATGATGCCAGCGCCATGCATATGGCGCGGGATATCAGCCGAAAAATCGAGCAGGAACTGCAATATCCCGGCCAGATTCGCGTGACGGTTATCCGCGAGAAACGCTGTGTGGAATACGCCCGATGAACCTGCCCGCACAAACAACCCCGGCCCAGAATGGCGCACCCAGCGGCCCGAAAATATTCCGGGTGGCCGAGATCACGCGCCTGATCAAAAGCGTGCTCGAGGATGAAATCGGCGAGGTGTGGATTGAGGGAGAAATATCTAATTTCCGGCGGCCAGCCTCCGGCCATTTGTATTTCACGCTCAAGGACGCCCACGCTCAGATCGCCGCGGTCATGTTCCGCGGCAGCCAAACAGGCTTAAGCTTTCAGCTGGCCGATGGCCTGCTGGTGCGCGTCTACGGACCGCTCAGCGTCTATGAGAAAAACGGCGCCTATCAGATCGTGGTGCGTCAAATAATCCGCAGCGGGGAGGGCGCTTTACTGGCCGCCTTCGAGGCCCTGAAAAAGCAACTGGCCGCCGAAGGGCTCTTTGATGCGGCGCGCAAAAAACCCTTGCCGCTGCTGCCGCGCCATATCGCCATCGTCACCTCGCCGACCGGCGCGGCCCTGCGCGATATCGTCAAGGTCCTCGGGCGGCGCTTCGCCAATCTGCATCTCGTCTTGGCGCCGGTGCGCGTCCAGGGCGCTGAGGCGGCCGGAGAAATTGTCGCCGCCCTGGATGAGCTCAACGCGCGCGGCGGCTATGACCTCATCATCCTCGGGCGCGGCGGCGGCAGCCTGGAGGATCTCTGGAGCTTCAACTCGGCCGATGTGGCGCGCGCCATTGCGCGCTCGGCTATTCCCGTTATTTCCGCGGTGGGGCACGAAACCGATTTCACCATCAGCGATTTCGTGGCTGATTGTCGGGCCCCGACACCCTCGGCGGCCGCCGAACTGGCCGTGCGCGAGAAAGCTGCCTTGGAGACACAGCTGGCGGAGATCGCCCGCCGCCTGCAAAGGAATCTGCAGCAGCAGTTCCGCGAAATGCAACAGCGCCTGCTGGCCATCAGCCGTAGCCATGTCTTCCGCGAACCGACCTACGCCGTCCGCCACAGCCGCGATCGCATCGAGCGCCTGCGCCTGCAGATGCAGCATCGCCTGGAGAGCTACCGGCGCGAATTGCAACAACGCACGGATGATTTGAGCCAGGCGCTGGAGCGGCCCCCGCGCGAAGGCCTACATTTGCGCCGCCTGCGCCTGCAGCGCCTGGAAGCCCTCTTGCGCAATACGAATCCGCTTGCAGTTTTAGAGAGAGGTTATAGCATTACTTCGCGGCCTGATGGCCAGCCGCTCAAGGATGCCAGCCAATTACAGCCAGGCGAACGCGTCAGCACGCGATTAGCCCGGGGCAGGTTTGAAGCGGAAGTTGTCTAGCGCCGAGCGCGGCCGGCCCCAAACCACGTTCAGGAACATGCCATATGAAAAAAACAAACGCCAGAGCGTCTTTCGAACAAGCCTTGGAGCGCCTGGAAAAGATTGTACACGAAATGGAAAGCGGCACCATGAGCCTCGCCAAAATGATGCAGCATTTCGAGGAGGGTATGGGGCTGGTGAGGTCCTGCTCGGAACAACTGAATGAAGTGGAGCAGAAAATCGAAATCCTGATCAAGAAAAACGGGCAGACCACCACCGCGCCCTTCGCGCTCCAGCAGCAGGATGAAGCTCCCGCTGAGCAGTCGGACCAAGATTGATGAGCTCGCTCCTGGATAGAATCAATAGCCCGGCGGATGTCCAAGCCTTAACGGTCGATGAACTGGACCGGCTGGCCGCGGAATGCCGCCAAATGATCATCGCCACCACCAGCCTGACCGGCGGACATCTGGCGGCCAATTTAGGCACGGTGGAGCTGACCATCGCCCTCTTGAGAACCTTTACGCCGCCCACCGATAAACTGCTCTGGGATGTGAGTCATCAGACTTATACCTATAAGCTGCTCACCGGCCGGCGCGCGCTTTTTCATACGCTGCGGCAGACCGATGGGCTTTCCGGTTTTCTGTGCAAAGCGGAAAGCGTTTATGATGCCTTCGGGGCCGGGCATGCCGGGACGGCTCTTTCAGCCGCTCTGGGCATGGCCGTGGCGCGTGACCGCCAGCTGGGCCCTGAGCATATCGTGGCGGTCGTCGGCGATGGCGCCCTGAGCTGCGGCAGCTCATTCGAGGCCCTCAACAATCTTTCCGCCACGACCCGCCGCTTGATCGTGGTGCTCAACGATAACGAAATGTCGATTGCCGCCAATGTGGGCTCCATTGCCCGTTATTTGGGGAATCTACTGGCCCATCCGCGTTATAATCGTTGGAAAAGTTCGGTGGAGCGTTTCGCCAAAGATCGCCTGCGCCTGACCTGGCTGCGGCAGATTTATTACCGCATGGAAGAGGCCATCAAGGGCCTCTTCTTGAGCAGTGTCTTCTTCGAGGAATTCGGCCTGCGTTATATCGGCCCCATTGATGGCCACAATATCCGCAGCTTGATCTCCGCCTTGGAAACGGCGCGCCACTCGGATGAACCGATCCTGCTGCATGTCTCCACTCAAAAGGGCAAGGGCTATCCCTTTGCCGAGGAAGAACCGGAAACCTGGCATGGTATCGGCGCCTTCGAATGCCAGACTGGCCGACCGCTGGCCACGGCTAAGACCCTCCGCTATTCCGAAGTATGCGGTCAAACCCTGACGCGCCTGGCGCAAGATAACCAGCGCCTCATCGCCATCACTGCCGCCATGGCCTCCGGAACCGGTCTGCTGGATTTCGCCCACCGCTTTCCGGAGCGCTTCTTCGATGTGGGCATTTCCGAGGAACACGCCGTTATTTTCGCAGCCGGCTTGGCCGCCGCCGGCTGGCAGCCGGTCATCGCCGTCTATTCCACCTTCGCCCAGCGCATGGTGGATTACATCATTCATGATGTCTGCCTGCAAGAGCTGCCGGTCATCTTGTGCCTGGACCGCGCCGGCCTGGTCGGCGACGATGGCCCCACCCATCATGGTATCTTTGATATAGCGCTCTTGCGGGCGATACCCCATCTGGTCATCTTACAGCCCAAAGACGAAGCCGAACTGGCCCACATGCTCTATACGGCCACCAACTGGCGCCGTCCGACGGTGATCCGTTATCCACGCGGGTGCGGCCCGGGCACGGCCCTGCCGACAACCTTTCAAGAATTGCCCTTCGGCAAAGCCGAGCTCATCCGGGCCGGCGGCGATATCCAGCTGTGGGCCCTGGGCGATATGCTGCCCCTGGCCACGCGGGTCGCCGAGCAGCTTCAAGCACATGCTCTCGAGGTGGGGATAGTTAACCCGCGCTTCATTAAGCCCTTGGATACCGAGCTGCTCAGCCGCCAGGCCGCCAAGGCGCGCGTGGTGGCCACCATCGAAAATGCTATGGCCAACGGCGGCTTCGGTTCGGCGGTCAGCGAGGCCTTGGCCGACATGCGCTTCCCAGGGACCTGCCTCCGTTTCGGCTGGCCCACGCGTTTCATCCCCCAGGGCACCCCGGCTGTTTCGGGCGAGCGTTTCGGCTTAAACGCCAACGCCATTGCGGATAAAATCAGGCAGGCGCTGGCCACCAAACCCTGAGCTGGCCTCGGCGCGCGGGATTCGACATGGCCTCATCCAAACAACGCTTGGATCAACTGCTGGTAATGCGTGCCTTGGCGGCCAGCCGCCCGCAAGCCCAACGCCTGATCATGGCCGGTAAAGTGCGGGTGGCGGGTCAACTAGCCGATAAGCCCGGCCGCCGCATCGCGGCGGATGCTGAGCTGAGCGTCGCCGCTGGCGAACGCTTTGTGGGCCGCGGTGGCGCCAAGCTGGAACATGCCTTTCAAACTTTTGGACTGCAGGCCAGCGGCTTGATCTGCCTGGATATTGGCGCGTCCAGCGGCGGCTTCACCGACTGTCTTCTGCAGCATGGCGCGGCTAAAGTCTACGCCATCGATGTGGGCCGCGGCCAATTACACCAGAAATTGCGCCAGGATCCTCGGGTGGTGATCATGGATAAAACCAACGCCCGCTACCTGCGCCCGGATGATCTGGGAGAGCTGGCGGATCTGGCGGTGATGGATGTATCCTTTATCTCTTTGACAAAAGTCATGCCAGCCATTAAAGATATGCTGCGGCCGGGCGCTCATCTACTGACGCTGATCAAGCCCCAATTTGAGGCCGGGCGCCAAGAGGTGGGCCGGGGCGGCGTGGTGCGTGAGGCGGCCGTGCGCCAAAGGGTTATTGAACAGCTGCGCCAGTGGGGCACGGAACAACTGGGATTACGCTGGCTGGGAGTGTGTGAATCGCCCTTGCGCGGGCCGGCGGGCAACCTGGAATATTTAGCCTATTGGGAAAAACCATGAAAACCATCGGGATCTTCGCCAACTGCGATAAACCCTCGGCGCCGCGCATCTTGCGGCGGCTGAATAAGCGGGCCAGCCAACTCGGCTTGCGCCTCATGGCCGCCGATCCCGTGGCCGCCATGCTACCCGACGCCCAGCGCGTCACGCCGGATGAATTCATCCGGCGCATCGATCTCTTGATGGTTCTGGGGGGCGATGGCGCCATGCTGCATGCCATCCGCCTCTTGCGGGGGCAGGCCGTCCCCGTCTTAGGCGTTAATCTGGGCAGCCTCGGTTTTTTGACGAGCGTCGCCCAGCAGGATCTGGATTACGCCCTGGATTGCCTGCGGCGCGGCAACTACGTCACCAGTCAGCGCACCCTGCTCGATTGCTTCGTCCGCCGCCAAGGAAGGATCATCAGCCGCTATCGGGCTTTGAACGATGTGGTCATCAATCGGGGCGCCTCGGCGCGCATCATCACCTTGAAACTGCTGATGAACGATGAGGAGGTTTCATCCTACCGGGCCGATGGTCTGATTGTTTCCACACCCACCGGCAGCACCGGGCATGCCGTATCAGCCGGGGGCCCCATTCTGCATCCGGCGGCGCGGGCCTTTGTGATCAACTTGATCTGCCCGCATACCTTGAGCGCGCGGCCGCTGGTGATTGCCGATGAAAATAAACTGGCGGTGATCATCGCCAAAAGTGCCGGCGATCTGGTGCTTTCCGTGGATGGCCAGGTCGGTGAACCGCTCAAGGCCAGCGATCGTATCGAAATCCGGCGCAGCGCCAAGCGCGTGCGTTTGATGCATTTACCGGATTACAGTTATTTTGCGGTGCTGCGCCAGAAACTGCATTGGCGCGGCTCAACCATAAATTAAGGCGGGGCGCCGCTACGGGGGAACTGGGGCCCTTGCGTTGCTATCAGGCGCCCAATCATTACCCTGGGCGGGCAAGAGACCCCGATGAGGCGAGGAGATAAAGATGGCTTCGGTGAGTGAATGGATCGCCCGAGAATTCTTTGAGACTCTGGGCTATATGGTCAGTCAGCCGCGCAAGTATTCGCCTTCCGGCCGCCGCAAGCGCCTAGAAGAAGAAGTGGATCTCGTCGTGGCGCATCCGCTCCGCACGGAATTGAAGCTGCCCGCCAGCATGCTGTGGAGCGCGACGGATCTAGAGGGTATTCCGCGCGCCGTGGTCGGCATTTACGGCTGGCACACGGAGCGTTTCTATCCCACCTTGCTGGAACATATCCCCGAGATGCTGCGCTTTGCCAGCGAGGATTCCATGCGCCTGGTAACGCGCCAAATGGGTGCGGCGCCCATGGCAAAAATTCTCTGTTTTCCGCAATTACCCGTCTCGGAAAAATCCAAGAACGATACGCTGCGCTTATTGAAGCAGAAAGGTATCGACGGCATATTGCTCTTTCAGACCATGCTCTTTGAACTGATTCGGCGCGTGGATATCAATAAGAACTATGATAAATCGGATCTGCTGCAGACCCTGCGCCTGCTCAAGAATTATGACCTCATCAAAACCCCGCAGCTGGAATTGTTCGGCAGGCGGCCTAAGCGCCGTTCCTCCAAAACAGTTGGCTCCCAGCCGACGGGCGCCTGATTAACGCCGAGGAGCAAGGCATTGGATGAGCGTGAGGCATATATCGCGCTGAACCTGATGGCCGCTATCGGCCCGGTCAGCGTGCGCGCCTTGATAGCCACGCTGGGTACACCCCAAGCTATTTTCCAGGCCAGGCGCCCGGAGCTCTTGCGCGCCCCGGGCGTCGGCCCCAAGCTGGCCGACTCCATCCTGGCCCAACGCGATCACGTCCAACCAGGGCGGGAGCTGGAGCGCTGCCACAAATTGGGCGCTCATATCCTGACGCCAGCGGATGCCGCCTACCCTGCCGCCTTACGGCAGATCCATGATCCACCCCTGGCCCTCTATGTCAGCGGCACTCTGCAGCCTGGCGATAAGCGGGCCGTGAGCGTGGTGGGCTCGCGGCAGAGCACCTTATATGGACGCGAGTGCGCTGAAAAACTGGCCTATCAATTAGTCCAGACCGGCTTCGTCGTGGTCAGCGGCCTGGCCCGCGGCATTGATACGGCGGCGCACCGGGGCGCCTTGCGCGGGGGCGGCCGCACTTTGGCCGTGCTGGGCGGTGCCTTGGATTGCCTCTATCCAGCCGAAAATTCCGCCTTGGCACGGGAGATCGCCGAGCGGGGCGCTATGCTGAGCGAATTCCCGCTGGGGCGCCAGCCAGATAAAACCACTTTTCCCATGCGCAATCGTATCATCAGCGGGCTATCCATGGGCACGGTGGTAGTCGAAGCCAGGTTGGGCAGCGGCGCGCTGATCACGGCCGCCCAGGCCTTGGAGCAGGGGCGGGCCGTCTTTGCCGTGCCCGGGCGGATTGATTCCTCATCATCCAAGGGCGCCCATCAGTTACTTAAAAGCGGCGCGCGGCTCCTGGAAAGCGTGGATGATATTCTGGAGGAATTTGAGTTCCTGCTTCCAGCTTCCCAACGCCCGGGCAAAGCTCCCGCCGCACCCCGGCCTGTCCTGCTGCCCGAAGAGGAAAAAATCGTGCAGGCCCTGGAGGAAGGCGAACAGGATCTGGATGCCCTCACGCGCGCCAGCGGCCTGCCAGCGGCGCGCATCAGCGCGCTGCTGATCGGGCTGGAAATGAAACGCGTGGTGCGCATGCAGCCGGGGCGTCGGGTGTTTTTAATCCGCTAAACACCCAGCGCCGGGCGCGCTTGCGCGCGGAACCCTCTAGCAGCACCGGACCGGAGCTGACGCCTCTACCCTTGGGTTGCCGGGGCGGCGGGTGCCTCTCCCGGCACCTCCCCCGTGCAAGGCGGCAGACCCGCCAGCTTCTGGTAAAGATCCGCGCGCGCGGCTACTAATTTATCGGCGGACTGCATGAGCCGCGCCGCAACCTCCGGATGGGTCTGCTTCAGCACGCGGAAGCGATTCTCCTGCATAACCGCTTCGCTATATTTCAAGGTCGGCGGCTTGCTATCGAGCGTTAAGGGATTCTGGCCCGTGGCGCTCAGGGCAGGATTATAACGATAGAGTGGGAAGCGTCCCGATTGGACGGCGGCCTTTTCCGCCACCAACCCGCGCGTCATATTGATGCCATGAGCGATGCAATGCGAGTAAGCGATGATGATCGCCGGGCCGTCATAGGCATCGGCCTCGACGAAGGCGCGCACCACCTGATTGGGGTTGGCACCCAGGGCCACCGTGGCCACATAGATGTTGCCATAGGTCATGCAAATCATACCTAAGTCTTTTTTCATCAAAGGCTTGCCAGCGGCAGCAAAGCGCGCCACCGCCCCCAGCGGCGTGGCCTTGGAGGCCTGCCCACCGGTATTGGAATAGACTTCCGTATCCAAGACCAAAACATTGATGTTGCGCCCTGAGGCCAAGACATGATCCAGCCCGCCATAGCCGATATCATAGGCCCAGCCATCGCCGCCGACGGCCCAGACCGATTTCTTGACGAGATAATCGGCCACCGAGAGCAGCTGTTTGGCCCAATCTGAATCGCAGCTGGCCAGCCGTTCCTTGAGGCGTGCTACGCGGACGCGTTGCTCCTCAATGCCCACCGGCGTGGATTGATCGGCGTTCCTGATCTCCTCGAGCAGCGGGCGCAGCTCCGCGCAGTTGCCCGCCTCCTGGGCTATCAAGTTCCAGGCATGATCCTCGAACTTATCCACCGCCAAACGCATGCCATAAGCGAATTCGGCATTATCCTCAAAGAGCGAGTTGGACCAGGCCGGACCGCGTCCATCTTCCCGCACCGTGTAGGGAGTGGTCGGCAGGTTAGCGCCGTAGATTGAGGAACAGCCAGTGGCATTACCGATCAGGGCGCGATCCCCGAAAAGCTGGGTAAGCAGCTTGACATAGGGCGTCTCTCCGCAGCCGGCACAGGCGCCGGAGAACTCGAACATGGCCCGTACAAATTGGCTGCCCTTGATGGTGCCCCGATTGTAGAGCTTGGGGTCCATATCAGGAATGTTCATGAAGAACTGGAAGTTCTCAGCCTCGGGCTGCCGCAAGGGCAGCTGCGGGGTCATATTGATCGCACGCCGGCCGGTTTCCTGCCGGGTCTGCGGATCGCGTTCGCGGCCCGGACAGTTCTGCACGCAGATCCCGCAGCCGGTACAGTCTTCCGGCGCCACTTGCACGGTGAATTTCATACCGGCATATTCCTTGCCACGCGCCTCGACCGACTTGAAAGTCGACGGGGCATCCGCCAGGCGTTGGGCCTCATAGACCTTCACCCGAATGGCGGCATGGGGACAAACCAGCGAGCATTGTCCGCACTGAATGCAGAGCGTGGGATCCCAGGCCGGGATATCGGTGGCGATATTGCGCTTCTCGAATTGAGTGGTGCCGGTGGGCCAGGTGCCATCGGCCGGCATCGCGCTGACCGGCAATTCGTTGCCGCGCTGGCTCATGATCATGGCGGTGACGGTGCGGACGAATTCCGGCGCGTCGGCGGCGACCGTCGGCGGCATCTTGATTTTGCCGGAAGGCCGCGCCGGAACGGCGACCTCATGCAGGTTAGCTACGGCGGAATCCACGGCGCGATAGTTCATGGCCACGACTTCCTCGCCCTTGCGGCCGTAAGTATCGTGGATGGCTTTCTTGAGAGCGGCAATCGCTTTATCCGCCGGCAAGACCCCTGCAATCTGGAAGAAACAGGTCTGCATGATGGTGTTGATGCGCGAGCCCAGCTTGAGTTCCCGGGCCAGCTTGACGGCGTCGATCACATAGAACTTGATCTTCTTCTTGATGATCTGACGCGCCACTTCATCGGGAATCTGGCGCCAGACTTCGTCCGCGCCATAGGGGCTATTGAGCAGAAAGACGGCCCCCGGCCTGGCATCCTTGAGCAGATCGTATTTTTCCAGGAAGGAAAACTGATGACAGGCCACGAAATCGACTCGCGTGCAAAGATAGGGGCTTTGAATGGGCGTGGGACCGAAGCGCAGATGCGAAATAGTCACCGCCCCCGCTTTTTTGGAATCATACTCGAAATAGCCCTGGGCAAAATTATCGGTGTCATCGCCGATGATTTTGATCGAATTTTTATTGGCACCCACTGTGCCATCCGAGCCCAAGCCATAAAACTTGCATTCGATACGGCCGGGATGAACCAATTGAAAGCGCTGATCCACCTTGAGGCTGCTCCCGGTGACATCATCATGGATACCCACCGTGAAATGGTTCAGGCCTTTTTTGCCCAGGTTATCGAAGACGGCCTTGACCATGGCCGGGGTGAACTCCTTGGAGCCCAGGCCATAGCGCCCGCCGCGAATACGCGGATATTGGCGGCTGGTAATCCATTTCTCGCTCAAGGCCTCGCCCAGGGCCGCGCGCACATCCAGATAAAGCGGCTCACCAATGGCGCCCGGTTCCTTGGTGCGGTCTAAAACGGCGATGGCCTTGACCGTCTTGGGCAAGGCCTGGATGAAGGCCTGCACATCAAAGGGACGAAACAGACGCACCTTCAACACGCCAACTTTTTTGCCCTTGGCCACCAGTTCGTTGACGGTCTCATGTACGGTTTCGGCGCCGGAACCCATGATGATGATGATGCGTTCGGCATCCGCGGCTCCGACATAATCAAACAGTTTATATTGGCGCCCGGTCAGCTGGGCGAATTTATTCATCTGCTGCTGAACCAGGGCGGGAGCCGCCAGATAATAGGGGTTGACTGTTTCGCGGCCCTGAAAATAAACATCCGGGTTCTGGGAAGTGCCGCGCAGGACCGGCCGATCCGGCGAAATGCCGCGGCGCCGATGAGCCAGCACCAGCTCATCGCTGATCATCTCGCGAATAACGCGCTCATCTATCTCCTCAATTTTCTGAACTTCATGCGAGGTCCGAAAGCCATCGAAGAAATGAATGAAAGGCACGCGGGTCGCCAGCGTGGCGGCATGCGCGATCAGCGCCAGATCCATGACTTCCTGGACGCTGTTGGAGGCCAAGAAAGCGAAGCCCGTAGCGCGAGCCGCCATGACATCCGAGTGATCGCCAAATATGGACAGCGCCTGGCAGGCCAGGGCGCGCGCGGAAACATGGAATACCGTGCTGGTTAACTCCCCGGCAATCTTATACATATTGGGAATCATCAAGAGCAAGCCCTGGGAGGCGGTGAAAGTGGTGGAAAGCGCGCCGGCGGTCAAGGCGCCATGTACGGCCCCGCTGGCCCCGCCCTCCGACTGCAGCTCCACCACCTCGGGGATGGTGCCCCAGATATTCTTTTTGCCGGCCGCACTCAATTCATCGGCCAGCTCGCCCATATTGGATGAGGGCGTGATCGGATAAATGGCGCAGATTTCGCTGACCGCATGGGCGATTGTGGCGGCGGCTGCATTTCCATCGTACATTTCCTTTTTGGCCATGGCAAAACTTCTCCTCATTAATTCTGTGTCCACAATAAAAACAGGGGGGCTACCGGGCCATCATTGCGCACTCACGCAGAAATGCGCCAATGAAGACGACAGCAAGAACAAAGCAAGATAACTTATTGGCGAGAAAAAAACAAGGAGTTTTTGCGCGCGCGAAAGCGCCCGGGCCCCAGATACCGCGCCGCCACCCCCCCAGCCACAGGGCTTAACTCTCCCGAGCTGACCCGGCCAGAGGCCCCGCGGCGGAGGCGGGCCGGTTAAGGGCGCACTATTTCGGTTGCGCTTCCCATGCCAGGGGTTAGAATAATCTCGCTATGAAAGATGTCCAAAGCCGCCGTGATTTTAGGCAGATCCCCATTCAGAAGGCTGGGATTAAAAATCTGCAGTATCCCCTTGCCGTACTGGACCGGGAGAACAAGATTCAACACACCGTGGGCCAGGTCAGCATGTTCGTGGATCTGCCGCATCATTTTAAGGGCACGCACATGTCGCGCTTTGTGGAGCTGCTGAATGAACAGCGCGGCCAAATATCCCTGCGTAATATGGGCGCCATCCTCCAGGCCATGCTGGAGCGCTTTAATTCCTCCACCGCTCATCTGGAAATCCGCTTTCCCTATTTCATGGAAAAAACAGCACCGGTCTCCAAGGCCTCCTCCTTGATGAACTATCAATGCGCCTTGCTGGCCACCTATCAGCGCCAAGCGCGCCCGGCCCTGGATCTGATTGTGGAGGTCGTCGTACCGGTGACCACCCTCTGCCCCTGCTCCAAGGCCATCAGCACACAGGGCGCCCATAATCAGCGTTCCTGGATCACCATTCAGGCGCGCAGCCGCACCCTGGTCTGGATCGAAGAATTGATCGAAATCGCGGAATCCGCCGCCAGTTCCGGCCTCTATTCCCTGCTCAAGCGCGCCGATGAAAAACTGCTCACCGAACAAGCCTATGCCCGGCCGCGCTTCGCGGAGGATGTGGCGCGCGGCGTGGCGCGCAAGCTGCGCCGGGACCCGCGCATCACCTGGTTTCTGGTGAGCAGCGAGAACCTGGAAAGCATCCATAACCATAACGCTTACGCCATGGTCACCAGTGCCGGCCTCCAAAAACCGGCGCGCCGCGCGCCGCGCTGAAAACCGTTTAGCCGCTCGCTGCCCGCAGGCGCCGCACCAGATCCGTATTGACCGGCGTGGCCAGGTCCAGGGCCGCCGCCGCGCGGATGATGGCCCCATTGATAGCGTCAATTTCTGTACGCCCACCCCGGCGCACATCCTGCAACATCGAGGAAAAATTAGTGGCCGTACGTCGACAGACCTCTTCCACCGCCGCCACCGGATCAGGGTAAAGCAGGCGGATGCCCTGACGCTCCGCCACCGCAGCCGATTCCAGCGCCGCCGCACGCAATAGATCGCGCCAGGATCTTAATTCCAGCAGCTGACCATTGGGCACTCCGGCCAAGGCCGAAACCGGTCCAATCGCCGCATTGATGACCAGTTTGCTCCAGAGCACCGGCAATATTTCCGGCGCCGGCTCTGTGGCCAGGCCAGCCGCACTCAGGCTATAGGCCAGCTTTTTAATGGCGCGCTGATGGGCGTGCGGAGAGCTGACCGTCGTAGGTCCAGAGCCGGCATGGCGCACATGCCCGGTCCCCAGCAGGGTGGCGCCATGCGCGGTGACACCGGCGAAAACGCGGGAGGCGGGCAGAATCGTCAGCAACTGCTCCACATTGCCCAAGCCGTTTTGCAAGGTTAAGACCTGCGTATGGCTGGCGGCCAGGAGAGTGAGAGCCGGCAAGACGCTGCCCGTATCAAAGGCTTTGACGCAAACTATGACCAGATCAGCGCCGGCGAGCGTAACGGCGTGGGTGGTGACCCGGATGGGGATCCGCCGCCGCCCGTGTTGATCCTCGATCTGGAGCCCCTGCTGCATGATTTGGGCAGCGCGGGCGGGATGCTTATCCAATATATGCACTTCATGCGCACTGGCAAGCAACCCGGCCAACAAACTGCCCATGGCCCCGGGACCGATAATGACAATTTTCATAATGCAAAAGCTACCCTTGTGTAAGGCAGTTTAACATTCGCGGCCAGGAAAAGGAACCCTCATTCCGCGCACCCAGCAGATGCGCGCGCCGCGCCGGCATTTGCCAAGCTTGAGGAATGTTTTCATTTCCCAGGCCGGCGCTGGCCTGCTACACTCGCTGCTGAGGCCGGCCTCGACGACGGCCAGGCCGATGCCAAGCAACCGGGAGAGACGGCTGGCATGAGGCCCAAAAATTGATCCGGTCGCCAGCGCCAAGGGCCATTCAACTGATGCCATTAATCAACAAATTAAGCTCCCGGCTGCTCCTCTGCGGGGCAAGCTTGAGCCTCTGCCTGATGCTGCCGAGCATGGCGCATACATCTGAGGCGCTGGAGGCCCTGATAACTGCGGCTGATTTATGGGCGCTAGACACCGAGGCCTTTGCGCGTAAGGTCGCCGCCCTATCATTCTACTGGCTGAGCGAGGACAAATCCGCCGCGCGGTCTCAGGCGCCGGGCCTGACCTTGCGCGAAGCGCCGGTGGTGGAGGTGCAGGCCCGTTTTGCCGACAACACATTGGCGGAGCTGGTGCTTTCCTTTTATAATCGCGGCGATGTGGGGCAGATCGATAGAGCGGAATTTGAACGACAATACGAGACTTGCTCCAATGTTATCGCCCGGCTGGCCGCGGTTGAAGGCCGCAGCTGGCTGCGCCCGCCGGCTGGCGCCCGGCAGAGCCTGCGGGTCGCGCCACGGATCGTGGTCTGGACAGCAGCCCAGAGCGTCTATCGCCTGGAAGCCGCCGCCTCAGAAATCAAAGATGCGACCGGGAAAGCCACGCTCCGCCCTGAGTATATCACGCTTTCCATCAAACCGCCGGCCGGCGTCAGCAGGGTCGCTCCCGTCGGCATGCCCAGCGGGCGAGCCGGCCTGGTGGCTTTGCGGCAGCGCGTGAAGAGAATGCCGAATGGCGATGTCTTGCTCGAAGATATCCCCATGGTTGATCAGGGCCAAAAGGGCTATTGCGCCGCCGCCACCGCCGAGCGGGTCATGCGTTATTACGGCTTGGACTTTGACCAGCATGCCATCGCCCAGCACGCCAATACCTCCGCGCAAGGCACGGATAGCCAAGCGTTCGACGAAGCTTTATCCGCCATAGCACGGGCAGTCAGCCTGCGCCTGTGCACCCTGGAAAAACTGAAAATCTCGGGCATTCTCCGCCAGGTCAAGAGCTATAATCGGGAAGCCCAACGCCGGCGGGCGCCGGAAATCCTTTTGCCAACAGCGGGAGTCCTCAATATGAACGATATTTACTCCCAAATGGATAAGGAGATATTCCTGCGCAGCCGCGCCGGCGCTGGCGAAGAAACCCGTTTCATGCGCAATGTTCAGGATAAGATCAATAGCGGCTATCCCCTCTTCTGGGGCGTGACGCTCGGCTTCGTGGATGAAGAGGTGCTGCCGCAGGGCAGTCGCGGGCATATGCGCTTGATCATAGGATATAATGCCAAGACAGGCACAATCTTTTATTCGGATAGCTGGGGCGCCGGCCATGAAAAAAAACGCATGTCCCAGGCTGAGGCCTGCGCCATAACCACGGGGCTTTTCAGCATGGAGCCTGGTTAAGGGCAGTTGCCCTGCGCAAGCTGGCCTCAGCCGCCGATGCCGAACCGCGCCCGTCCCGCCAGAGACAGCGGAGCGCCTCGCGCTTGGCTGGTCGCAGCCGACGGCCCAAGCCAGCCTGATATTTACATTGCTTATCCGGCCGCGCCTGTTTTATAATGTGCCAAAATGACACGGTTGGAGGTGGGCTATGCCCATGAAAAACGGGTTTTTGGATAAACTGATCGAGCGACTCGATAAGCTGGACTCCTCCAGTCTGCAGACACAATTTCTGCGCCTGATCAAGGCTAAGGGTCTCTTGCAAACTGTCTTCAATGCTTTGCAGGAAGGTATCATCGTCCTCGATGGCCAATCCAGTATCCGCTATGCCAATAATGCCGCCGCGCGCCTGCTGGGGTTCACGCCGGAAACGGCCGTGCGCCAACCCATAACGCGCTATCTGCGCGATATCGACTGGCAGCAGGTCATGAATCTGGATGAGCAGGAATGGTCCAAACTGCTCAGCCGCGAAATCGAGATCAAATATCCGGAACATAAATTCCTGCATTTTTATGTCATGCCGATCGCCTTCCCGGATGGCACCGGCAAAGGGGCCGTGGTCATCTTTCGTGATATCACCCAGGAGCGCGCCAAACAGCTGCAGGCCCTGCAATCCGAAAAACTACAGGCCTTGACTCTGCTGGCCGCGGGCGTCGCGCATGAAATCGGCAATCCACTCAACTCGCTGGATATACATCTGCAGCTCATGGCCCGGGCCTTGCGGCATTTACCAGCCGATGACCGCGATCATTTTGCAGAATTGATCCAGGTCTCCCGCACGGAAGTGGAGCGGCTCAATCAAATCATCACCCAATTTCTGCGCGCCATCCGCCCGGCAACGCCCAAGCTGGAGCCCTGCCAGATCATGGATTTATTACAGGCAACCCTGAAATTCATGCACCAGGAAATCGCTGATCGCGGGGTAGCCGTGGAGGTAGAAGCTCCCGATCCCATCCCAGTAATCTCCGTGGATCGCGACCAAATCAAGCAGGCTTTCTTCAATCTAATCAAAAATGCCTTACAAGCCATGTCGCAAGCCGGCTTGCTGACCATCACCGTTTTCAGCAACGATCGCGCGGTGGGCATTGCCTTCCAGGATACGGGGGTGGGCCTGCCACCGGAGGATTTAAGCCGGCTCTTCGAAACCCACCATAGCACCAAGCCGCAGGGCAGCGGATTAGGCCTGTTCATCGTGCAGCGCATCGTGCGCGATCACGGCGGCGAGATGGAGGTGCATAGTCAGCCGCAGCGCGGCACCCGCATCACCCTGCTCTTGCCGCTGGATCAACGGCGTATCCGTCTGCTCAAGGCGCCCCCCAAACCGCGCGCGTTGCCACGGCGGCGCGCCAGGAAGGAGCCGGTATGACGTCCAAACCGGTGGTGCTCATCGTGGAAGACGAAAAAAACACGCGCGAGGGCCTGGAACGCGCCTTACGGCGCCACTATCATATCCTGCTGGCCGATAGCGGCGAGCGCGCCCTGCATCTGCTAAACGAATCCTCCGTGCAGGTGATCTTAAGCGATCTGCGCCTGCCGGGCATGGATGGCTTAACCCTCATCAAGCAGGCCCTGACCCATCCCTCTCAGCCCATCTGCGTTTTATTGACCGCCTATGGCAGCATCGAGGTGGCTGTGGAAGCGATGAAAGCGGGTGCGGATGATTTCCTCACTAAACCGGTGAACTTGGATCAGTTGGAGCTGGTCCTGCAGCGTGCCCTGCGGGCCCGCCAGCTGGAAAGCGACAATCGTGATCTGCGCCAGCAACTCAACTCTAAATATGGCCTGGAAGCGATCATCGGTCAAACAGCGGTGATGGAGGAGATGTTCCGCCTGATAAAGCAGGTGGCGCCTGCGCGAGCCACGGTGCTTATTCAGGGTGAAAGCGGTACGGGCAAGGAACTGGTGGCCCGCGCCATCCATGGTTTAAGCTCCGTGGCCAAGGGCCCTTTCATCGCCGTGCATTGCGCGGCTCTGCCGCAAACCCTCTTGGAAAGCGAGCTCTTCGGCCATGAAAAAGGCGCCTTCACGGGAGCATTGGAGCGCCGCCGCGGCAGATTCGAACTGGCCGCTGGCGGCACGCTCTTTCTGGATGAGATCTCGGAGATAGATCCCACCCTGCAGGTCAAGTTGCTGCGCGTCCTCGAAGAGCGCAAATTCGAGCGCGTGGGCGGTCAGGAAACCCTGGAAGCCGATATCCGCCTGATCACCGCCACCAATCGTGATTTGGCGCAACGGACTCAGGCCGGCCACTTCCGGCAGGATCTGTTTTTCCGCTTGAATGTGGTCACCATCACCATCCCGCCGCTACGCGAACGCAGCCCTGATATCCCCCTGCTCACCCAGGCCTTTCTGGCCGAACTGGCCCGCGAGAATAAAAAGGATTTCAAGGATATCACCCCCGAGGCCATGCATGCTTTGATGGCTTATGCCTGGCCGGGCAATGTCCGCGAGCTGCGTAATGTGGTGGAACGCATGGTGGTGTTGGCGCGCGGCAACAAGCTGACCTTGCGGGATCTGCCCGCTGAAATACGCGAGCAGTCACCCGCGCGGCGGGGCGCCGGCCTGTCGGCGGCCACTTCGCTGGAGGAAGCCAGCCGCCAGCTGATCAGAGCGGCTCTGGAAACCCATAAGGGCAACCGCACGCGCGCGGCTCAGCAACTGGGTATCAGCCGCCGCACGCTGCATCGCAAACTGCGCGAATTCGAAGCGGCCCCACCCGCCATCCCGTCAGCCTGAAGCCGCCGCCCTTCAGAGCGTGAGCTTCCATTGCTGGAAAGCGGCCAGCGAGGGATGATGCGTGAGATCAAAGCCGATGGGTGTCACCGAAACACAGCCTTGATCCAGGGCTTGAAAGTCCGTTCCGTTGACTTCTCCCAGCAATTTCAGCTCGCCATCCATCCAGTAATAGGCATCGCCACGGGGCGTCACGCGCCGATGAAACACCTCGGCGAACCGCGAGCGCCCCATCCGGGTCACAGCAAAGCCCGTGAGCTGCTCCAGCGGACGGTTGGGAATATTCACATTCAGCAACACATCCGACGGCAGGCCCCGGTGTATTATTTCCTGTGCCAGCCGCCGCGCGACGGCGCCGGCCGCGGCCCACTGCGGATGATTGAAGGTGGCCAGCGAGATGGCCATACTGGGAATCCCCAAAATGGTGCCTTCCGTAGCGGCTGAGACCGTACCGGAATAAATGACGCTGATCCCGGCATTGGGCCCCAGATTGATGCCGCTGATGATCATATCCGGCGGGCGATCCAGCAGCACATTAACGGCCAGCTTGATGCAATCAGCCGGCGTACCAAACACAGCATGCCCCTCAAAAGCGCCGTTAGGACGCACAACTTTGATCTTGATGGGATCCGAGAGGGTGATGGCATGGCCCACGGCACTTTGCTCCCCATAGGGCGCCACGACCCGGATTTCGCCCAGCCCCTCCAGGGCTTGGTGGAGCGCCATCAAGCCGGGAGCATAGATGCCGTCATCATTACAAATCAGTATCCGCATAGTTGGCTCCGCTGGTGGGCAGGGTTCCTGGTTTAATGGTCTAGGCTTAGCATGAAGCGCGGCTGATGTCCATCCCGATAATGCCAGGGCGCGGCGCAGCTATTTTTTATTTGTTGGTCTGGCCCCTTTATGGTTTAATGTATTACAAAATTTAAGTAATCATCCAACCGGGCAGCGCTTGTTATGACGCCGACGACCACCTTGAAAAAGACTGCCAAGCCGGCCGGCGCAGGCGGTCGTGGCAACTGGCGCCAGACGGATGCCTTATTATTTGAGATTGCCTGGGAAGTTTGCCAGCAGTTGGGTGGCATTTACACCGTCATTCGCTCCAAGATCCCCAGCATGATCGAGCGCTGGGGTCAGCGCTACTGCCTGATCGGCCCCTACAATGCCGCGGTCACGGCCGTGGAGTTTGAAGCCAGCCCGCCGCCCGAACCCTATGCGCACGCCTTGCAAGCGCTCCAGGAGGCCGGCATTGAGGCGCATTACGGCCACTGGCTGGTCACCGGCCGGCCGCAAGTCATTCTGCTCAACACGCACAGCGCGGCGGTGCGCCTCAAGGATATCAAATATTATCTTTGGAAACATCATCATATCAGCCTGCCGGCGGATGATGGCGAGTTGAATGAGGTGGTGGCTTTCGGCCATCTGGTGCTCGAGTTTTTCCGGGCCCTGCTGCGTCAGCCTGGGCCGCATCGGCCGCTGATTGCTCATTTTCATGAGTGGATGGGCGGTGCCGCCATTCCGGAAATGCGCCGCGAGCGCCTGCCGGTCGGCATTGTCTTCACCACCCATGCCACGCTGCTGGGTCGCTATCTGGCGCCCAGCGATCCCCATTTCTACGATCACCTGCCCTTCGTGGATTGGGTGGGCAGCGCCCGGCGCTTCAATATCGAAGCCCGCGTGCGGCTCGAACGCGCCGTGGCGCATGGCGCACATGTTTTTACCACCGTCAGCGAAATCACCGCCCTGGAATGCAAGCACTTGCTGCAACGCCCGGTGGATAAAATCTTGCCGAACGGCTTGAATGTGGAGCGCTTCCTGGTGCGCCATGAATCGGAAAACCTGCACAAAATCTACAAGGAAAAAATCCATCGCTTCGTGATGGGGCATTTCTTTCCCAGCTACAGCTTCGACCTGGAGCGCACGGTTTATTTCTTTACTTCCGGCCGCTACGAATATCGCAATAAAGGTTTCGATCTGACCCTCGAAGCCCTGGCGCGTTTGAATTACCGCCTCAAACAAGCGCGCCAGGATTTGACGATCGTCATGTTCATCATTTCCCGTCAGCCCTTCCGCTCCATCAACGCCGATGTCTTGAACAACAAAGTCATGCTTGAGGAATTGAGCCGCACCTGCGCGGCCATCAAGGATCAGGCCGGCGAACGCCTTTTCAAGGCCGCCGCCGCCGGCCAGATGCCCGATATGAACACCCTCATTGATGATTATTGGCGCCTGCGCCTCAGACGCATCATGCAGGCTTGGCGCACGCCGCACCTGCCCTATATCGTCACCCATGACATGGTCGACAACGATCATGATGAAGTCCTGAATCAAATGCGCTCATCGAGCCTGGTTAATCGGCCGGATGATGCCGTCAAAATCGTTTATCACCCGGATTTCATCACCACCAGTAACCCGCTCTTCGGCATGGAATATGAACAGTTTGTCCGCGGCTGCAATCTCGGACTCTTCCCGAGCTATTATGAGCCTTGGGGCTACACTCCCCTGGAGTGTCTGGCGCGGGGCATTCCGGCGGTGACCTCGGATCTGGCCGGCTTTGGCAGTTATATCCTCAATCTGGCGCCGGATTGCCAACAGCGTGGTTTATATGTGCTGCGGCGGCGCTATCAAGCCTACGATAAAGCGGCCGAGGATCTGGCCAATCATCTATGGCAAAGCATTCAGCTGGAATTGAAAGATCGCATCTCCATGCGCTATCGCGCCCAGGAACTGGCCGAGCAGTTTGACTGGAAACATTTGAGCTGTTTTTATCTGGAAGCCCATCTGATGGCGCTGACCCATCTGGCCGACCAGCTCTGAGCGGCGCGCCATTCGGCTTGAGTCTGGCGCCGGCAGCCGATATCCTTCTGCCCATGAGCGTGCAACGTGTTCTGGTATGGTCTGGCTTGCTGAGCCTGCTATTATGGGCTTGGTTATCCTGGCCGCTCCCGCGTTATATGACGAGCGGCATTTCCAGCGGGGCTGGCCTGGAAGCCACCAGTTTGCAACCGCTGCAGCCGGGGGATCACCTGCAATTCCTGTACTATTGCCGGCTGGCGCAGGACATGTTGGCTGGCCAGACACCCCTCTTCTATAATCTCTACGAATTTCATACCGGGGCCGATAGCAGCTGTTTTCAGCCGGACACTTATTATTTCCCCTTTTCTTTTCTGTATGCCGCGGGAGCCTGGCTGGTCGGTATGGCCGGCGGCTGGAATCTGGCTGGTTTCCTTTCGCTCTGGGGCACCTGTCTTTTCACCTGGCTGCTGGCACGGCGCTATGTGCCCCAAGCTTGGCTCGCCGGCCTGGCCGGCGGTCTGGCTATGGCCTTGCCCTTTCGCTGGATCAATCTCTGTGGCGGCAGCCCGGCCGGTATGGCCATGATGTGGATTCCGGCGCTGTGGCTGGGCTTGGATATAGCCATTCGCGATAAAGCCAGCCGCGGCGGCTGGTTGGCCGGCTTGGCCATTCTGCTGGCCCGCTGGACCGATATGCATGTCTTTTTTTTCGGGGCGCTGAGCATCCCCTGCTGGGGTTTGCTGGCCTTAAGCGCGGAGGATAAGGCCTGGTGTTCAGGCGCCACCTGGCGCGCCATATCCCGCGCGCTCCTGCCCACGGCAGGGCTGGCGCTGGTGGCCTTGATCTTGCCGCTGCTGTTTGAGGCCCTGACCCATAGCGTCATAGGCGCGGCCACACCAGCGGCTCAACGCACCTGGTCGGAGATCACCCTCTACTCACCAAAATGGCAAGGACTCTTCGCCTGGCGAGACCTGGATGTCTCCAACCACATTTTCATTGGCTACGCCGCACCCGCCATCATCGTGCTGGGCTGGCTGATCCTATTAAGTCGTCTGCGGCGCGAACGTCCGCTGCCCTGGCGCCGCTTGTTCTGGGCGGCGCTCATCGGGGCTGGTCTGCTCGGCATCATTATGCTGGCACTGGGCACGCGCGGACCGGGCCAGGGCGTACTCTTCAAGCTGGTCCATAGGTGGATCCCCGCCTATGGCCTGGTGCGCCAACCGGCCAAGATCTTCTGCCTGATGCCGCCCCTGCTGGCTTTAGGTGTGGCTGGCGCCCTGGCGCTTATCCTGGAGCGGCTCAGCTGGCGCGGGGCGCAGCTGTGGTTGCCGCTCTTGGTCGGCGCATTGATCTGTACGGAATATGGGCTGCGCATCCACCCGATCATTGCGATATTGGATCAAGAGCAGGCGGCTTATGCGGCGGTGGCCCAGGATATCCAGCAGGCCAGCGCCGACCAAGCGACCGTCCCGCGCCCCGGCCAGGCTGGCATGCTGGTCTTGCCGCTCTGGCCGGGCGATTCTCACTACACATCCATCTATCAACATTTCGCTCTGCAGTATCGCATCCGCATGCTGAATGGCTATTCGCCGGTGGTGCCCGGCGATTATAAAGAGCGCGTGTTCCAACCTCTGGCCAGTATCAATCAAGGCTGTTTATCCGCGCCCCAGCTGGCCTTGCTGCGCGAGATGAATGTGGGCTATATTCTGCTGCACGAAGATCTCTTCCCGGAAAAAGTCAGTCCTTTTCCCGTCACTTTCACCCTGCAGCAGCTGCTCAACCATCCCTGGCTGCATCTCTTGAAGCAGGATGGCCCAGTCTGGGCTTTTAAGATCCGGCCGGAGCCCCGCCCGGTGACGGCCGGGCAGGGTCTCTCCTGGAAAAGCTTGGGGACGACGCAGCGCTGGGAGGCCGAAGCCTGCCCTGGCAACAACACAAAAATTATGGACGCCACCGCCAGCGGCACGGGTTATGTGACTCTCGGCCCCAGCAATGACTTGAGTATCCCGCCGCTTAAATCCTGTTGGGCGCCGGCGCTGCGTTGGCTGATCCGCCTGCGCGGCCAGGGCCAGCTGGCCCCCACCTTGAGCATAGATGAGTGTCGCCAGGCGCTGGATCCCTATCAGATCAACTCTGCGGCCTGGAGCTGGCTCAGCCTGCCGATCACCCCGGCGGCGGTCAAGCAGGGCGACTTCAACGCGCACGCGCTTAGTCTGGAATGTTTGCAAGGCGAGTTGGATCTAGACATCGTCCTGCTCGCCGCCGGCGAATGGCCAGCCTTGAGCCTCGGCCAAACCCTCACGATTCCGGCCCCCTGCTTCTTTCATGCCGGCCACATCAACCTCGCGCGCGATAGCGTGATCCTGCGCCGGACGCAGGTCTCGGATGCATTCGTCTTTTATGGCCCGAAACTGCCCCTGGCCGCCGGGCATTACCAGCTGGCTTTCGTCTTCGACTCTGAGGCTCCCGCTGGCACTCTCTTAGGTAAAATAAACCTCCGACAGCGGGATGATGATCCGGTGATCTGGAGGCCGGTCACGGCCGGGCAGCCGGCGCTGATTGAGTTCCAGCTGCAAGAAAACCTGCCCTGGCACCTGGAATTTCGTTTTTTACGCCAGGCCGATATGGAAATCCGATCTGTCAGCTTAACGCGCCTGACCGATCCAGCCAGCCAGCCGGATGCGGACGTGCCGCGCGGGAATTAGGGCTGGACAACGAGCGCGGGCTCCTGTTTCAATATCAAAAACATGAAGATTTTCGTGGCTAACCAGAATCGGACCGCTGACCTGGGAGCTGTGATCCGCCAAGCGGCCCAAACCCGCCAACGCGGCGCCCAAGTCCCCCTGTTGGATCCGCCTGCCCTCAGCGCCCTGGCCCTGGCGCGCGCGCGTTCCGAGGCCGAATACCTCAAGGAATTGCTGCGCTTGATGCCTTATCGCAGCGCGGTGAACACCCTGGATTTTGATATTCCCCGTCAACCCGGGGTTTGGGGCTGGATCATGAGCCGCCTGAAAGCCTTCTTTTGGAAACTCCTGCGCTATCAGCACGACCGGATTTTATTCCGGCAAAACCTGATCAACGAAACAGGCGTCAGCGCGTTGGAATATGAGAGTGCCCTGCGCCAAAAAAACATAGCTGAGCTTGATCAGCGTCTGCGGCGCTTGGAAGCGCTGGCCCAGTTGGAGACAAGCTCATGAACAATCCCGGCGTGCGCCGCCCGGCGGCTTCATCCAGCGCGGCCATTCACCAGGTCCTGGCCGGTTATGCCGATGGCGACGCCATTTCCCAGCAAGCCCTTCTGCTGCGCAGGATTTTCAGGGACTGGGGCTATGCCTCCGATATCTATGCCGAGAGCGCGCATGTCTCACCCAGTTTACAGGGCGACTGCCGGCCCTTGCGCGACTATGCCGGGCGGGCGGGCGATATATGTATGCACCACTTTGGCATCGACTCGCCAGCGGCCGCTGTTTTCAGGGCAACGCCGGCCCATAAAATCATGATCTATCATAATATCACTCCCGCCGACTACTTCGTGGGGTTCGATGATGGCGTGGCCGCACAGTTGCAGGCGGCGCGGGAAAATCTGCGCGCCACCGCGCAGCAAGCCGATCAAGTTTGGACTGTATCGCAATTCAACGCCACCGAGCTGACGGCGCTCGGCCTTGAGAATGTGAAAATCTTCAGGCTCATGCTGGCGGCCGAAACGCTGGCGATAGCGCCGGACCCCAGGATTCTTGGTAGGCTGGCCGGCCCTCTCCAAAACATTCTTTTCGTGGGGCGCATTGCGCCCAATAAGCGCCTGGAAGACTTGATCCTGGCCTTCGCTTGCTATAATAAGGCCATTAATCCCTATAGTCGCCTGATCATCGTCGGCTCCAAACGGAGTGCGCCACGCTACTACACGATGTTGCGCCTGTTGGTCGGCGATCTGGTTATACCCAATGTCTGTTTTGAGGGTTTCGCCGCGCCAGCTGGGCGCGCGGCTTACTATCGGCTGGCTGATTTGTTCATATCGCCCAGCGAACACGAGGGCTATTGCCTGCCCCTGCTGGAAGCCATGCATTATGATGTGCCGGTGATCGCCCGCCAGGCTGGTGGTATGCCCGAGGCGCTGCAGGGCGCAGGCATCATGTATGATGGCCTAGCGCCGGAGGAGCTGGCTGAGTTGATGCATCTGGCGCTGAGCGATGCCGCCTTGCGTGCCACGGTGCGGCGCTCACAGGAGGAACGCATGCGCCAGATAAGCCAACGCGCGGCGGCTGCGGAATTGCAAACTCTGCTGGCCGAATATCTGCCGGCAACTGGAGTCCATCAGATTCGTACCAAACCTTAGGAAAGGAAAATCCATGCCCTTGATGATAATGCGCCAAGGTCGCTGGCTGGGCCCGGCGGGAATGCTGCTGGCCAGTCTTTTACTGCTGGGTTGTAATGGTGGTGATGGCGGGGGTCAATGGAGCGAGCAGGATTTCGGCCCCAACAATCAGAATATCTGCCTGGCCCTCGGCGACAGCATCACCGCCGGCAGCTGCTTGCCCAATTACAGCCTCGGCTATATCCCTAAACTGGCCGAGATGCTCCAGAAAAATATCATCAATGTGGCCATCCCCGGATCGGACACCAGCGTGGGCGTGGATATTGTGCATCCGGCGCTGGATCGCACGCTGCCAGGCTTTCTGCTGGTGCTCTACGGGGTGAATGATCTGATCGTGGGCTATAGTGAAGCTGGCGCATTATATAATCTGCGGACCATCGTCCGCGCCGCCCAAGATAACCATACCGTGCCCATCATTGCCACGCTGACGCCGGTCAGCGGCTCCTATATCGGCTTGATCAGCGGCATCAAACGCTTGAATGCCGGCATCCGGCAATTGGCGGATGAGGAAGGCGCCTATTTGGTGGACTTGGAAAAAGCGCTGGCCTGGGATCCCGCCTATCTGTTAGCCGATGGCCTGCACCCCAATGCCATGGGCAACGTGATCATGGCAGCGGAATTTTATGATATCCTCCATTAAGCATGCAGCCTGAATTCGCAGATATCGAAACCGCCTCCGCGGCTTACGCCGAGCGCTTCGCCGGACGCACCGGCGCCTGGATGCTGCGGGTGCAGGAAAGGATCGTACTCGCCTGGTTGCGGGAGCGGCGCGGGGCGACCATCCTGGATGTCGGCGGCGGACATGGCCAGTTGGCCGTGCCCCTCTGCCGGGAAGGCTTCCCCGTCACCGTCATCGCCAGTGCGGCGGCGGGGCGCCAGCGCATTGCCACCTGGGTGGATAGTGGGCGCTGTAATTTCCTGGTGGGTGATTTGCTGGCTCTGCCCTACGCGGATCAAGCTTTTGATATCGTCTTATGTTTTCGGCTGCTGACGCATTGCGCGCGCTGGCCACAATTGATCGCCGAGCTCTGCCGGGTGGCGCGGGAGGCGGTGATCATTGATTATCCCACGCAACAGAGCCTGAACTGGCTGGCGCCGCGCTTCTTCCAAGCCAAGAAAAAACTGGAGGGCAACACGCGCACTTTTCGCCTCTTCCGGCATGTGGAGCTCCAGGATGAATTCAAGCGCTGCGGGTTTCGGGCCGGCCGCCGCACGGGTCAATTTATGCTACCCATGGTGCTGCATCGTATCTTGCAATGCCAGAAGCTTTCCGCCGGGCTGGAGAGCGGCTGGCGGTGGCTGGGCTGTACGCGGCGCTGGGGCTCGCCGGTGATTATGGAAATGCTGCGGCCACCGGAGCCGGATAGCCAGCCTCAAGATCGTAAGCGCCCGCGACCGCCCAACGATCCCGAACAGAATAAGCCGGCGCAGCTTGACACAAACCAGCCATGAATGCACCCACCATAGCGCCCGGCACAACCGTGCTCGTCACCGGAGCCACCGGCTTCACCGGCACGGTCTTGGTTCGTAAACTAGCCGCGGCTGGCCTGCGCATCCAGGCCATCGCCCGCGCTTCCTCCAACTTGCAGCCCCTGGCTGATCTGGATATTCGCTGGTTCCGGGGCGAGGTCTATGATCCGGCCCTGGTGACGGAGGCGGCGCGGGAGGCGCGCTATATTTTTCACCTGGCCACAGCCTACCGCGAAGCCAAACATGCCGATGAAGTTTATCGCCGGGTGCACCTCCTCAGCACCCAACTGCTGGCGCAGGCCGCGCTGGCCAACCAGGGCTTCCAGCGTTTCGTGCATATTTCCACCGTAGGCGTTATGGGGCATATCGCCCAGCCGCCGGCCGACGAAACAGCGCCCCTGAACCCCGGAGATATCTATCAGGCCACCAAGGCGGAAGCGGAAGTGTGGCTGCGGGATTTTGCGGCGCAAGCGGGGCTCCCCATCAGCGTGCTGCGACCAGCAGCCATTTATGGCCCGGGCGACAGGCGCCTGTTGAAATTCTTCCGCATGGCCAGCCGGCGCTGGCTGATTCTGCTGGGCCGCGGACCGGGCCTCTATCACCTGATCCATGTTGATGATCTGACGGAGATCATCATGCTGGCGGCCACGCATCCGGCCGCGCTGAATGAAGTGTTCATCTGCGGTAATCCGCAATGCGTCACGCTGGAAGAGATGGCCCGGGTCGTCGCCGCCACCCTCGGACGCCATTTTCGCGTGGTGCATCTGCCGGCCGCGCCATTTTTCCTGGCCGCCGATATCTGCGAGGGGCTCTGCCGCAAAGTCGGCCTGGAGCCGCCCATTCATCGGCGGCGGCTGGCCTTTTTCACCAAGGATCGCTCCTTCGATACTCGCAAGCTGCGCACCCGCCTGGGATACCAGGTACGGCATAGCAACGCCAGCGGCCTGGCCGAGGTCACCCGCTGGTATAGCGCGCAAGGCTGGCTACCACCCGTCAGCACCAGCTGAATAAGCCGCCGGCCGTTACGAGGGAGCTGCGCCAGGCTTCTGGCTGGCGCCGGCAGCGGCGGGAGCTTTATCGCACAGATAGATGATCCCGCCCACGGCCGTGGTTAGAATGGTCAGGAGCGAGACGGTGAAGGAGATCACGAAAGCATCCGCGGCACTCACGCCGACCATGACAAAAAAGGCTACAAAACTGCCCTCGCGCACCCCCAGACCGCTGAAAGCCACCGGCAACATCACCAGCACCATAATCAGCGGAATGAACATAAAATAATAGAGGATGGGAATATGCACCTGGAAGCTTTCGGCGACACCATAGAAAATCAAAACCCTGATCACCTGCATGAGGATCGAAAGCCCAAACGACCAGGCCAGCCGGCCGGGATACTGACGATACTCCAGACAGGCCCGCACGCCGGCCTGAATACGCTCGTTGAGCCGCCAGCGCGTGAGCGGCTGTACCAGGCGCTGATCGATCCAGCGCCGCGTGGCCGCGCGGCCCAGCCAGCCCACCAGCAATAGCCCCACCACCATCGCTGCCACCAGCAGGGCGCGATGATGCACCCAGCCAAAGCGGTCGCCCGCCACCCAGGCGCTCAGTCCGGCCAGCACCATCAGCGCCAGCCCGGACATAATGCGATCCACCACCATGGAGGAGACCGTCCGCGCCAGCCCGGTGGGGGTGCGCGCCAGATAATAACCGCGGACGATATCGGCGCTGACGCTGGAAGGCAGGATCAAACCCCAGAACCCGCCCACATAATTGATGATAAAGAGCCGCCCGAAAGAAACCCGAGCCCCTTTGGCCCGGAGCAGCAGCAGCCATTTCCAGACACTGAGCACGCGTTCCAGGGTCAATAAAATCACCGCCAGCCCAAGCAGCCACAAGTTGGCCTGCGGCCACAGGCTCCAGCCGCGGCGCCAGTCCACCAGATGCATGATATAGACCAACAGCAAGAGGCTAACGACGATGCGGACCAGTGGTTTCCAGCGGGCCCGTCCTAATTGTTGCAGGCGTGTTTTCATCAGATACCGCATGGTAGCCAGCCGCATTGATCCCGGCAAGGCGGAATAAAGCGCGCGGGGTTTGGAGTTGACAGCTCCGGCAGGAAGCCCTAGGGTAGTGCCCGTGAAGCCCCAGACTGGGGCGGGGATATGCTAAGGAGATGCCACTTTGGATTTAGAACAAATGCGCCATAGCACGGCGCATGTGATGGCAGCGGCCATCTGCAAACTATTTGAGCATGTGCGCTGCGATATCGGGCCGGCTACTGCCGATGGGTTCTATTACGACTTCGATCTGCCGCATCGCTTGACCCCCGCCGATTTTCCCGCCATCGAAGAGGAGATGCGGCGCATCATCGCTGCTGACCTGCCCTTCGAGCGTCGGGAACTCAGCCGCCCCGAGGCCCAGGAGCTCTTGCGGGCTCAAGGCCAAACCTACAAACTGGAACGGCTGGCCGATATCCCCGAGGGTGAGCCCATCGTTTTCTATCGCTGTGGCGATTTCAGCGATCTGTGCCGCGGCCCGCATCTGGCCAGCAGCGGCGCCATCCCGGCCTTCAAGCTGCTCTCCGTAGCCGGCTCCTACTATCGCGGCCTGGAAACCAATCCCATGCTGCAACGTGTCTACGGCACGGCCTTCCCTTCGGCAGCCGAGCTGACCCAGCACTTACATCAACTGGCCGAAGCGCAACGGCGCGATCATCGCCAGCTGGGGCGGGATCTGGAACTCTTCAGCCTGCATGAGGAAATTGGCCCGGGCCTGATTCACTGGCATCCCAAGGGCGCCCGGGTGCGGTGTCTCATCGAGGACTTTTGGCGCCAGGAACATTTCCGCGACGGCTACGAACTGCTCTACACCCCCCATATCGGCCGCGCCTTATTATGGGAGAGATCCGGGCATCTGGATTTCTACCAGGAGAGCATGTATGCGCCCATGACCATCGATGAGCAGCAGTATTATATCCGGCCGATGAACTGCCCCTTTCATATTCAGATCTATAAAGCGCGCCCGCGTTCCTATCGCGAACTGCCCCTGCGTTGGGCGGAACTGGGCACCGTCTATCGCTATGAAAAAACCGGCGTCCTGCATGGTCTCCTGCGCGTGCGCGGCTTCACCCAGGATGACGCCCACATCTTCTGCGCCCCCGAGCAAATCGAGGCGGAAATTCAGCGTACGGTGCGCTTTGCGCTACGGATCCTGCGCGCCTTTGGGTTTCAGGAAGTGAACGCCTATCTCTCCACGCGCCCGGCCAAGGCCATCGGCGACGAGCAGCGCTGGGAGCAGGCCACCCGGGCCCTGGAACAGGCCTTGCAGGCCGAGCAAATGCCCTGCCGCGTGGAGCAGGGTGGCGGCGCATTCTACGGGCCCAAGATTGATCTGAAGATCAAAGATGCCATCGGGCGTGAATGGCAGATGAGCACGATTCAATTTGATTTCAATCAGGCCGAGCGCTTCGACCTCAGCTATATCGGCGCCGATGGCGCTCCTCACCGGCCCTACATGGTGCATCGGGCCCTGCTGGGCAGCCTGGAGCGTTTCTTCGGCATCCTGATCGAACATTATGGCGGCGCTTTTCCACTCTGGTTGGCACCCGAACAGGTGCGCGTTTTGCCTTTAACCGAAAAACAAAATGGCTATGCGCACACGATCACCGATGCGCTGCGCCAGCAAAACTTCCGAGCGGCGCTGGATACCAGTTCCGGCAAAATCGGCGCTAAAATCCGCGCCGCGCAAATGGAGAAAATCCCCTATATGCTGATCATCGGCCCCAAGGAAGAAAGCGCTGGCCTGGTGGCCGTGCGCGCGCGCAGCGAGGGCGATCAAGGTCCAGCCACCTTGGCAGATTTCATGCGGCTTTTAAAGGAGAAAACGCTGGCCGGCGCCGCATGCTAAGTGCCAGGCCAGATCAACCCATCAACCAGGAGGTATGCCATTCGCACATCGGTTAGAGTCAACCATCGGATTCGCGTCTTACAGGTGCGCTGCATTTCGGAGACTGGCGAACAACTGGGGGTTATATCCACCTCGGAGGCCCTCAAGCTGGCTGAGGCGCGCGGATTGGATTTAGTGGAAATCTCGCCACGCGCCACCCCGCCGGTATGCCGCATTATGGATTTTGGCAAGTACCGCTATGAGGAAAGCCGCAAAGAAAAAATAGCTCGGAAACGCCAGGTCTCAATCGTGGTCAAAGAAATGAAATTTCATGCTAATGTCGAAGAGCATGATTACCAAACCAAATTGGCGCATATCCAAAAATTCCTCCAGAAGGGCTATCGCGTTAAGGCCTCGCTGATGTTTCGCGGACGCGAAAACGAGCATCGTGAATTGGGTTACGCCCTGATCAATCGTATGCTCAAGGATTGCGAGCCCTGGGGCGTTGCCGATGCGCCACCCCGCGCTTTCGGCAATAACCTGCTGGTTTTCCTGCGACCCCTTAAAAGCTAAGCGGCCTGGGCCGGCGGGCGCGGCCGGCGCAAGCCGCCCCTGACGCAGCGCCAATAGCCATAAAAAATCTTGTTCAGGACAAGATTCAGCGCCCGCCCCAAGCCTGACGATGCTAAGCCGCCGGGAAGATCGAAACGCTCTCCCTGCAAGAGCGCCACATCGGGCACCACCCGCATTTGCTGCACCGCCCGGCGCTTGCGCCAGAGGCGCGGCAGGGTCGCCAGGACATCGGCCGTGCCCCGCACGAAGGCCCAGCCTTGGCGCTTCAACAGGCAAAACATTCCCGCCGCTAACTGAAAAGCCAGCAGAGCCGGCCAGGTCAGGAGCAAAGTGCGCCGCTCATAGTTTTTAAGCACGAACCACCAACGATTCCGGGTCTGATAACGCACCCATTTGAGCCCGCGCGGCCGGCGCATATGATAGGCTACGGCCTCGGAAACCATGTAGCTGGGATGGCCAGCCAAGGAAAGGCGAAAGGTCAAATCACCATCCTCCCAGCCCATAAAAAAATCCTCGTCAAAGCCCCCCACCCCCAAAGCCGGCGTGCGCTTGAACAAGGCCGCACCCGCCGAGATGCAGCTGACCCGTACGCTATCGCGCGCCGTCAACGACCGCGAGGCAATCTCGCCCACATAATGAATCGAGAGCCCGTTATATTGCACTTGCTCAGGAGCCTCGTGCAGGCGAATCTGACCGCTGGCCGCCGCCGCCGCCGGATCGCTGGCCAAAACCGCTGCCAGGCGCACCACATAATCTGGGGCGAGCACAATATCGTTATCCATGATCAACACCAGCGCCGTGGTCGCCTGGCGCAGACCGGCATTGCGCGCTGGATTGGGGCCGCGGTTAACGGGCAAAGACTGCACTTGCACCGCTGGAAAATGCCGTTGCACCAAGGCCACCGAATCATCCGTGGAAGCATTATCGAAGACCGTGACCTCGGCCAGGCGCACCCCTTCCAGGGCATAGATCGAGGCCAGGGTGGGCAGCAGCGTCGTGGCGCCATTGAAATTGATCACGGCCACCGCCACTTCCAGCGTTGTTATGGTATTCGTTTGCATCATCAATCTTGATAGATCGTCAGCGGAGCGCGAGCCTAACTCCATGGCCCGGCCGACCTGCACCAGCCGGCCTGATCATTATGGGGCGCTGAGAGCTCCAGCTCTACCGGTAAAACCACCGCCCTTTGATGCTGCTGGGGTGCGTAACGGATAGGAATGCGGCGCTTGACCTGCGGCCGCGCCGGATCAAAGAGACCAATCCGGATCTGATAGCGGCCGGGGGCGGCAGTGGCTGGCAGCGGCAGGCGGCGCGGGCGGCTGGCCAGGGCTAAATCACGCACATCCTGGCTGGAGGGCAAGCGATGATCATCTTGCAGGCGTGCGTGCTGTCCCACAAAATGCACAAAGGCCATGCTGGGATCCGCCCGAGACCAGTCCGCCGGCAGATCCCAGAAATAGCGGACGCCCAGGGTCGCGCCCGACACCGGCTGAGCGGATAGCTGGAGCCCCAACAGGCGCACGCCATTGGCAAATTCCGCCAAGGGCGGCCCTTGGCGCCGCAATAATTCTGGCAGGGAAACAAAACGACAGCCAGCCTGACTCAGCCGTTCCAGGATCAAAGCCACGGCCTCCACGGTGCTCTGGCGATTGGCGTCAGGCTGCGTTTCGCAACCATCGTGCAGCAGGAGGATATCGCCCGGCGTCAGGCCGCTCAGCACATGCTCGGCGATCTCCTGCGCACTATGTGGATTCCAGTCGCTGGCATCCAGAGACCAGCCAGCGATGGTTAAGCCTTGGGCCCGGCAAACCTCCCTCAGGCCCGGGCCGTTGATGCCGTAAGGCGGACGCAACCAGGCGGGCCTGATACCGGTGACGCTGGCGATGGCTTCGGTGCCAGCGGCGATCTCCTGCGCCATGGCGGCGGTGCTCATCTGATCGAACCGCGGATGGACGAAGGAATGGTTGCCGATCAAGTGCCCCTCGCGGGCGATACGTTGGGCCAGGGCGGGATAATGCAGCACATTGGTACCGATCAGAAAAAATGCGGCGGGCACGCGATAGTGCTGCAAGAGATCCAGGATCTGTTCGGTGGCCGCCCCATTGGGGCCGTCATCAAAGGTCAAGGCCGCCACAGCGCTGGTGACTGGCACAAAATAAATGATCTCGCCTGGCGCAGCCGTAGAGGGCCCGGCTGACTGAGGCGGTCGGCAAGCGCTCAGCGCACCAGCCAACCCGCCGAGCAGCAGCCATAGCAGGAGACGGGCTGGCGGCAAGATTCTGGCGTTAGGCATGCCCAAACCTTAGCAACCGCGATGGTGATTGCAAAGAGGTTTTTCCCGCCGCCCGGCAGCCCAACCTGGACTAGCGCAAGGTTTTTAAGTAACCGGCAATCCGGCGCAGCACCGCGACTTCATCCGGATCATCGCCTTCATATTCCACGGAAAGGAACCCACGAAAGCCCACTTTATCCAGAATAGTCCGGATACGGGTCCAGTCGAAATCGCGATCGCGGCCATCCGGCAAGACATTGAAAAACTTGGCATGCACGATAGCCGCCAGGGAAGCGCAACGCTCGATGGAAGTATAGGTTTCCGGGCCCACTTGGCTCGTCGGCGGAAAATTGCCTGTATCCAGGGTGAATTTGAAGAATTCATCCTGCACATCCCGTTGCAGAGCCAGCAGTTGATCGGCGGTGGTGCCACCATGGTTTTCCATGGCCATCACAATGCCATGGCGCCGGCCCATGCGCACAACCTCCTTAACGGCTTGAAGCACTTTCTGATAGAGCGGCGCGCCCCCCGCCTCCAGCTCGGCGCCCTGACCGCAGAAAAAGCGCACACAGGGCGCGCCCATGAAAGCGGCCACCTCCACCCAGCGCCCGATCTCCGCAACCTCGGCCGCGCGCTGTGCATCATCGGCCACGGTCAAATGACCGCCGGCTGAGAGCATGGCAATGCTCAAAAAATGATCGGCGCAGGCCTTCTTCAGCTGCACGAGATAATCGCGTTCGGTGCTGGGAAAATGCAGATAGAGCAGCTCCACCCCATCCAACCCCAAGGCGGCACACTCTCTTACCCAGCCTAACTGATCCAAAGTGCCGGCTTCCATCGTGCGGTGATAACTCCAGGAACTACAAGATGTTTTCATTGCTCCTCCTTTGATCCGGTTAACTCCATACCGCCCACTGGGTGGCGCGGGCCCTTCGCTCACGCATGCTTCCTTCTTCTAGCCCCTCCCTGGCCCAAGGTCAAGATCGGCCTGGATAGTTTTCAGACTGCGTCCGGGGGACGTACCTCAAATTGATAATCTCCGGAACCGATCTCGAAGACCGCGCAGCCCTCCGCCACCCTGAGCAGCCGCGCCCCTGATTGGGCTGCGCTCTGACCATCCAGGCGCACCTGAGCCGGATCAGCGGCGGGCAAGTAAACTTCGGCGCTGGTATTGACCGGGATAGTGAGGCGCAGCGTGAACCCCGCGGCGCTTTGCTCCCAGGCACTGCGGATCCAGCCATAGGGCGAGCGATGCTCAGCTCGCACCCAATCCAAGCCGGGCACGGGATGGGGATGCATGATGATCCGCTTGAAGCCCGGCTGTTCCGGATGCGGATTGATGCCCGCCAGAGCCTTGAACAGCCAAGCGCTGATTTCACCAAACATGACATGGTTGCGCGAAGTGTCGCCGGGCCAGGATTCCCAGAGCGTGGTGGCGCCTTGCGCCAGACAATGACCATAGCTGGGGAAAGCTGTCTGGAGCGCCATGCTCCAGGCCACATCCGTGCGGCCGGCCGCGGTCAAGGCATTCGGCACATATTTGGAACCTAAAATGCCGTAATCCAGCAAGCCCTTGTTTTGCGCAATGGCATCCAGGAGCTGCTGCTCGACTTTCACGCGCAGGGGCCCGCTCACCAATTCATGAAACAGCGCACAGGCCATGGAGGTTTGCCCATCACCGGCACAGGCGCCGCTGACCGGGTCAACAAAGCGTTTCAGAAATGCCTTTTGGATGCGACTGGCCAGCTGCAGATATCTGCGCTGCTCGCTTTTTTTACCGAGCAGAGCGGCCGTCCGCGCCAGGATCATGCAGTTCGCATAATAATAGCCGGTGGAGGTCATCGCCGTGGGCGTCTTGTGATCGGAAGCTCCCCCACCCGGCGGACACCAATCGCCCAGACCAAACTCCAGGATATGGTCGGTGGCCATCTGGGCCATGAAATCCACATAGCGTTTCATGCCGGCGTAATGTTGGCGCAAGGCACTCGCATCGCCGCAATACAGATACAGATACCAGGGGATATGGGTATAGGCGCTATCCCAGGCCGGCCCGCTGCCCCAGTTATAGCCCCAGCCGCCCGTGGGCACAATGCCCGGCAGCTGTCCACTGCGCCGCTGTTCGTCGGCCATATCATTCAGCCACTTGAGATAGGCGGGCGCAGCCTGATAATTGAAGAGCCCCGCTTCGGTGGCCAGTTGCGCGTCGCCCATCCAGCCATTCTTCTCGCGATGCGGACAATCGGTGGGAATGCCCACGAAGTTACTGATATAGGCCCAACGGGTGCAGTGCTGGATGCGATTGATCTGCTCGTTGGCACACTCAAAGTTGCCGGCCTCAGCAAAGGCCGAGTGTACCACGCGGGCGCGCAAGGATTGCAAGGTCGGCCGGCCGGGGAAGCCCGTGACCTGTACCCAACGGAACCCGTGATAGGTGAAGCGCGGCTCCCAGACTTCATCCTCGGCGGACCCCTTGAGAATATATTTATCGGTCTGACATTCCCCGCCGCTCCTGAGAAAGACCTTGATATGGTCCTGATCCACCTCTCCAGATTCAGCCAGCCGCTCCGCATAGCGCAGAGTGACTTCCGTGCCCGCCGCCCCGCGCACGCGCAGCTGCGCCCATCCGGCCAGATTTTGGCCCAGATCGAAGACGAAGACGCCTGGCTTGGGCTCGGTCAATGCCACGGCATCCAAGGTTTGCATGACCTTGATCGGCAGGGTTTGGGCCGTCAAATCGCCCCCGGGCGGCTGGATGATCAGGGCCGGTTCCCAGCCCTGGTTGGCGCCGCCGGGCAGGCACCAATCCGGTTGCTCGCGGCGTGCATCGTAATACTCGCCATTCCGCAGGCCATCAAAAATGATGGGGCCGGCGCTCATTTGCCAGCTGCCATCGGTGACCAAGCGGGTCTCGGTGCCATCGGCGTGTTGAAAATGAAACTGGGCGATCAACTTCGGCATATGGCGCCAGGGCGCAGTGGTGAAATCCCAGACTTCGGGTGTATGGCAATCATACCAGCCAGTGCCCAGAACCACCCCGGCCATATTGGCGCCCTCCCGCAGAAAATCGGTGATATCATGGGTGACATATAAAACGCGCCGGTCGTATTTGGTGACGAGCGGATCGAGCACATGATCGCCCACCTTACGGCCGTTGAGATGGAGCTCATAATAGCCCAGCCCGCTGATATAGGCCCGGGCGGCCACCACGGGGCGGGTCAGACGGAAAGGTTTGCGGAAGTAGGGCGCCGGCGAGGCCGTCAAGTGCGGAGCGCTGGGCTCGAGTTTACGGGGGGCTGCAATCCACTGCGCGCGCCAGTCCTTGGCGGAGAGCAGGCCCATTTCCCACCAGGCCGGCGCGCTGAAAGCGCCGGCTTGCTGCTGTTCATCCCAGACGCATACTTTCCACCAGCAGCGCTGGCGCGACCGCAGCTTGCCGCCCGCATAGGGCACCTGAATGGATTGGGCCGCTGCCACGCGGCCGCTATCCCAAAGATCGCCCTGATCCTGCTCCAGCAGCGGCAGGCTGGAAGCCACCAGCAGGCGATAAGCGGTCTGGCGCCGCTGCCGACCAGGGCCTTGCAGCTCCCAGCTCAGCAACGGCTGTGGCGTATCAATGCCCAACGGGTTAACGGCATGGTTGCATGTTAAATGCGCGGGCATCAACGCAGCAGAACACATAACGAACCTCCTTACTGTTTAAGCTTGCCGGCGGGGCTCAGCGGGCCAACATACACAAAGCGATCCCCGCGGCCACTGAAGCGTTCAGGGATCGAATGCGGCCTTTTTGAGGAATACCCGCCACATGGTGGGCCTGATTTAGGATATGCTGGCCAACCGACCGATGCTCACCGCCGATCACCAGCAGCAGCTTGGCATAGGCTCGTTGAGAAAGCAAGGCTATATCATCCCGACCATGAGCATCCAGGGCCAGCAAGGTGAACCCACGCGCCAATAAAAGTTTCACATAAATGTTGGCGGCATGATCGCGGGCCACCCGCAAATGTTCCGTAGCGCCAGCGGCGGCCTTGACCACCGAAGGATACACTTCCGGCACACCCCGCGCGGAAAGCAGCACGGCCTGCCAGCCGAACACTTCGGCGCTGCGCAGAATGGCGCCGACATTTTGGGGATCCTCCACATTATCGAGCAAGAGCAGGCGCGGTTCGTCCCAGATGCTTTCCAGGGCCACATAGGGATAGGGATCGGCGACCAAGACCACGCCCTGATGTTCGGCGCTGCGGCAAAGCTGGCCGAGGCGCTGTTTCGGTAGCCGCTCAATGGGCACGCCGGCCGCGGCCAGCAGCGCCGTCAGCTGTTGGATGCGCGCCGCTTGCGCGCGCAGGCCTTCCTGTAAATAGGCGCGCTGCACCCGCCGCCGGCGCGCGCGCAAGACTTCAAACGCCGGATGCATGCCATAAATATGTTCCACGACCATGAGCTTCAATCCGCGGCCGTGGGCCCGCGCAGGGCGGCGGCCAATTCGCGCACCAGATCTGCCAAGCGGTCCTCCTGCGCCGCGCGCACCAGCGCGCTGCCCACCACAACCGCATCGGCATGGGCGGCGGCGGCGCGCGCCTGAGAACCATTGCTGATGCCAAAACCAACGGCGATGGGCTGAGCGGTATATTGCCGCAGCTCAGCGATATGCGCGCCGAGATCGGCGGCCAAGTCTGCCCGCGTGCCCGTCACGCCCTTCACCGAGATGTAATACACGAAGCCAGCCGCCTGGGCGAGAATGGCTTGAGCGCGGGCGGGCGGTGTGGTGGGAGCCACCAGCTGAATGTGCAACAGGCCATGGCGTTGCAGGTGCGGACGCAATTCGGCCGCTTCTTCCAGGGGCATATCCACCACCAACAAACCATCCAGGCCGGCGGCGGCGGCGGCGGCGCAGACTTTATCATAACCGTAAGCCAAGAGCGGATTGGCGTAGCTGAATAAAACCATCGGCGCCGTGAAGGATTGGCGCAGACGCCCGGCCAGCTCCAGAATCTGATGCAGCGTGGCCCCGGCGCGCAAAGCGCGTTGCCCGGCGGCTTGAATGATGGGGCCATCGGCGGTGGGATCAGAAAAAGGCACACCCAACTCGAGGATATCCACACCATTTTCCAGCGCCGTACGCATGTGGCGCTCCGAGGTTGCCATATCCGGATCGCCGGCGGTTAAATAGCCGATCAAGGCCTTGTGTCCGCGGCCCTTCAAAAGTTCCAATGTCTGGGTGATACGATTCGTAGCCATGCTGCCACCCCACTTAGCTCAAATGATGCGCTTGCTTGTAGGAAACAATGTTATCTAAATCCTTATCGCCCCGGCCGGAAAGACTGACCACCAACGCCCCGCGAGGGCCCAAGGCCCGCGCGCGTTTTTTGGCCTCAGCCAAAGCATGGCAGGGTTCCAGTGCCGGCAGAATGCCTTCCAGGCGGGTTAAATCATCGAAAGCCTCCAGAGCTTCCGCGTCCGTGATGTGGCCGTATTCCACCCGCCCGCTATCCGCCCAATAAGCATGCTCCGGCCCCACCCCCGGATAGTCCAGGCCGGCACTGATCGAGTGGGCATTGAGCACCTGCCCGTCTTTATCCTGCAGCAGATATGATTTGCTGCCATGCAGGATGCCGATGCGCCCGGCGCCAATGCTGGCGGCATGCTTGCCGGTCTGGATACCAAAACCAGCCGCTTCCACGCCTACCAGTTTGACGGCGCGATCATCCAAAAAGGCTGAAAAAATCCCGGCCGCATTGCTGCCCCCGCCCACGCAGGCGATGATCAGATCGGGTAAACGCTTGGCTTGGGCCAGCATCTGCTGGCGCGTTTCCATGCCAATCACACTCTGAAAATGGCGGACGATGGCCGGATAAGGGTGCGGCCCAGCCACCGAACCAATCACATAGAAAGTATCATCCACCTGGGCCACCCAAGCCCGCAAGGCTTCGCTCATGGCATCCTTGAGCGTAGCCGTGCCACTGGCAACCGGATGGACCCTGGCGCCCAGAAACTGCATGCGCTGCACATTGGAAGCCTGGCGGCGGATATCTTCCTCGCCCATGAAAATGGTGCAATCCATGCCGAACAGCGCCGCCGCTGTCGCCGTGGCCACGCCATGCTGGCCGGCGCCCGTTTCGGCCATCAGCCGTTGTTTGCCCATGCGCCGCGCCAGCAGGGCTTGCCCAATGGTGTTGTTGATCTTATGGGCGCCGGTATGATCCAAATCCTCGCGCTTCAGAAAAATCTGCGCGCCGCCATAGGCCTGCGTGAGCCGCTCAGCCAAATAGAGGGGCGAGGGCCGGCCGACATAATCGCGCCACAAGCCTGCCAGTTGCGCCGCAAACTCTGCATCGGCCAGCGCGGCCTGGAAAGCCTGTTCCAGGGCAATCAGGGCCGGCATCAGCGTTTCGGCCACATAGCGCCCACCGTACACGCCAAAATGTCCTCTAGCATCCGGATGCTGTTGCATAGCATAGTTCCTTGTGATCCGTATTCTAACTAGCGCGGCGGAATTCGGCAACTGCGAACCGCCTGAATAAAAGCGACCAGCTTGCGAGGATCTTTCTTGCCGGGCGCTTTTTCGACACCACTGGCCACATCGACGCCCTGCGGCCGCACGCGGCGCACGGCCTGCGCCACATTCTCCGGGGTCAAACCACCGGCTAACATAAGGGGATGCTTACGCGCTAGAGCAGCCGCCAGCTGCCAGTCGACCCGCCGCCCCGATCCGCCATATTGACCGGGCGCAGCGGCATCTAGGATATAGCGTTCCGCCGGCCAGCTTTGGGGCGCCGGATAAGGCTGACGGCGGCGGAAAGAGAGGGCGCGCCACAGCCGCCCGGGCCAGGCTTGAAAATCGGTGGGCGCTTCATCCCCGTGGAGTTGAATGGCATGCAGGCCACAATCGGCGGCGATCTGCAGTATCCGCTGGCGGCGGGCATTGACGAAGACCCCCACCAGGGGCGGTGGATCGATGAGCTTGGCTGTGATGCGGCGCAGGGTGCGCGCCGTAATGCCACGCAGCGAGCGCGCATAGAGCACAAAACCCAGAAAATCCGCGCCGGCATCCTGAGCCGCCTGCGCATCCTCCAAACTGGTTAAGCCACAGATCTTAACCTCCATGGCCATCTCCAGCCTCTGCCCGCAGGCAACCAGAGCCGGTGCCGGCCGGAGCGGGCGCCAAGCCCAGCAGGGTTTTCAGGTGCAAGCCGATATCCGGCGCGCGCATCAGCGCTTCACCGATCAAAAATCCCCCATACCCCAAAGCTCCTAAGCGCTCGATATCCTGGCGAGTGCGAATGCCGCTCTCGGCTATGCACAAACGGCCCGCGGGCAAGAGCGGCGCCAAACGCGCGGCCACTTCCAGATCCACCTGCAAGGTTTGCAGGTCGCGTGTGTTCACACCCAGCATGACCTGCTCCATATTGCTGACGCGCTCCAGTTCAAGCTGATCGTGCACTTCCACAAGCACCTCCAGACCTATCTCCCTGGCCAGCGCCGCCAAGCTGTGCAAGGTCGGCAGATCCAGCCCCGCGGCAATCAAGAGCACCACATCCGCCCCCAGGGCCGCCGCTTCCCAGACCTGGTAAGGCGTGCTGATGAAATCCTTGCGCAAGATGGGCAAATCAACCGCCTGACGCACCGCGCGCAGATGAGCGGCACTGCCCAAAAAATAGCGCGGCTCGGTCAAGACCGAAATGGCGGCCGCACCGGCCTGAGCATAGATGGCCGCTAAAGCGGCTGGCTGATAAGCGGCGCGCAGTTGACCGGCGGAAGGGCTGCCCCGCTTGAGCTCGGCGATGATAGCGGGCGCGCGCGCCTGGTCGCGGGCGGCTAGGTTTTGTAAAGAGCGGCGCGGCGGCGCTGAGCGCACTTCTTTTGCGAGCGCACTTTGAGGCACTCTTTGGGCAGCCAGCAGCGCATCGCGGCGCCGCTCCTCCATCACCTTGGTTAAGAATCCAGACATGGCTTGTCCTCCCACCTGGGCTTGCTCTGAACGCGCACAAACCTCGGACGGCTGGGATTATCCCTGCGCCCACAAGGCTATTGACTGCATGCGACCAGCCGTTGGAGGGTTGCGGCGGCTTGCCCGCTATCCACCGCCTGGCGCGCCAGTTCCCAGCCCTCGGCCAGCGAGTCTACCTTATCGGCGGCCGCGATACCAGCGGCGGCGTTGATCAAGACTATATCCCGCCCGGCCCCCGGCTCACCAGCCAAGATGCGGCGAATGATCTCCGCATTGACTTCCGGTGGGCCACCGGCCAGCGTCTCCGGCGCATGATAATCGTCGATGAATGGCAGAGGATCAAATTCATAGGTGTGGATGGCGCCGGAGCGCAACTCCGTGATGCGCGTGGTCGTCGTCACGGTGATTTCGTCGAGGCCATCCTGACCATGCACGATGAAGGCGCGGCGGCTGCCCAGAGCGCGCAGGACCTGCGCAAAAGGTTCCGTCAGCGCCGCATCAAAGACGCCCAGGACCTGGCCGCGGGCGCCAGCGGGATTGGTTAAAGGGCCGAGCATATTAAAAATCGTGCGCACGCCCAAGGCGCGGCGCACGCCACCGGCATGTTGCATGGCGGGGTGCAAGCGGGGCGCGTAGAGGAAGCCGATCTTGGCTTCGCGAATGCATTCCTCCACGACCTCCGGCGGCGCTTCAACCTGCACACCCAGCGCCGCCAAGACATCCGCCGATCCGCAGCGGCTGCTGATCGCGCGATTGCCATGCTTGGCTACGGGCACGCCGGCCGCGGCCACCACCAAGGCGGCCGCCGTGGAGATATTGAAGGCCTGTTGGCCATCGCCACCCGTGCCGCAGGTATCCACCACCGGAATGCCGCCGGTATCAATCAGCACCGCATGCCGCCGCATGGAAGCCGCCGCCCCGGTCAATTCCTCCACCGATTCGCCTTTCATGCGTAAGGCAACCAGGAAAGCGGCGATCATCGCCGGCGGCATCTCGCCGGCCATGAGCTGATCAAAGGCTGCTTCCATGGCAGCCCGGGGCAGGTCGTGGCGTTGGATTAAGGCTTGCAGGGTGTTGGGCATGGCGTCCTTTCTCGCGAGGGCTCAATCAACTCCAGAAAGTTTCTCAAAAGCCGTTTACCGGAGGGCGTGAGGATGGATTCCGGATGAAACTGCACGCCATAGGTGGGATGGCTGGCATGCCGGATGCCCATGATTTCTTCCTCCGCCGTGCTGGCTTCCACCACCAAAGCCGCCGGTAAAGCGGCCCGCGCCAGCACCCGCGAATGATAACAGCCGGCCAGGAAAGGATTCTTCAGCCCGCGATATAAGCCTTGGCCATTATGCTGCATGGCTACAGCCTGGCCATGGCGGATGCTGAGAGCCGGAACCAGCTCCGCGCCGAAGGCCGCCCCCACTATCTGATGCCCCAAGCCCACCCCCAGAATGGGCAGGGCGCCGGAGAGCCGCTGCACCAGGGCCAGGGCCTGCCCGGCCTGGGCCGGTGTGCCAGCGCCGGAAGAGATCACGATGGCCCGCGGCCGGCGCGCACTCACCGCCGCCAGATCCAGCGCATCATTGCGCACCACCTGTGTTTCCGCGCCCAGAACGCCCAGAGCATGCACCAGGTTGTAGATGAAAGAATCGTAATTATCAATCAGCAGGATCATGGACTCGCTTTCACGGCGCCGGCTCTAACTGCAAGCCGTTGGCGGCTAGGATCACCGCCTTTTGCATGCCGCGCGCCTTATGACAAGTTTCCTCATATTCGCGTTGGGGATCGGAATCATAGACAATGCCCGCGCCGGTCTGCACGGCCACCGTACCATTGGCCACCTCCAGGGTGCGAATCGTGATGGCCAAATCCATGTTGCCACTATAGCTGATATAGCCCAGCGCACCGCCATAAGCGCCGCGGGGTTCAGCCTCCAGCTCGTGGATGATTTCCATGGCACGGATCTTCGGCGCACCGGTCAGGGTGCCCGCCGGGAAAGTGGCCCGGATCACATCCATGGCATCCTGATCTGACCGCAAAATGCCTTCCACATGCGAGACGATATGCATGACATGGCTATAACGCTCGATCGTCATATAATCGCGCACCTGCACGCTGCCCCGCTCCGCCACGCGCCCCAGATCGTTGCGCCCCAGATCCACCAGCATGATATGTTCGGCTTTTTCCTTGGCATCGGATAATAAACTATCGGCCAGGCGACAATCCTCTTGCTCATTGGTCCCGCGCGGGCGCGTGCCGGCAATGGGGCGCAGCTCCATGCGCCGACCGGTCAGGCGCACCATGATTTCGGGCGAGGAACCGACCAGCGCCTGGGCCCCCATTTTCAAGAAATACATATAGGGCGAAGGATTGAGCAAACGCAATGCGCGATACAACTGCAAGGGCGCGATGGCGGTTTGGCAGCTGAAACGCTGGCTCAGCACCACCTGAATGGCTTCGCCGGCGGCGATATGCTCGCGGGCCTGACTGACCATCGCCCGGAATTGGGCGCTGGTCAGATTGGATTGAAACTCTACGGGCGGATAAGTGGTGGCCACGGGCGGCGCGGAAGGTTGACGCAAGATATTTTCGATGGCCGTCAGGCGCGCCTGAGCCTGCGCATAGGCTTGCGCCGGCGACTCCGCCGCCGCCGGGCGCGTGCACACAATGATCTTGGCGGTATGGCGCTGGTTATCGAAAACGATCAGTTCATCCACCTTCAAAAACCGGCTGGCCAAGCGCAGCCCGTTCGCGCCGGGTTTGGGCATCGGCAAGCGTTCAAAATCGCCCACGGCCTCGTAGCCCAAGAAACCGACCGCGCCCCCAAAGAAACGGGGCAGCCCGGGAACGGGCGCCACGCGCACCCCTTGATAGAGCGCGCGCAACCCATTCACCAACTGGGAACTGCCGGCCTGGGCATGATCCACATCCAAGAAGATCTCCGGATCGATGCCGATGAAGGAATAGCGCCCCCAGGTTTCGCCGCCCTCGATGCTTTCCAGCAAAAAGGCGTTGGGCCGATCGCTGAAGCGCTGCAATACCGAGACCGGCGTTTCTAGATCGGCCAGCAATTCGCGCCCCACCGGGATCAGGTCGTAGGCGGCGGCTAAGCGCTGATAAGTTGAGAGAGAAATATCCATATCGTTTCTATCTATAGAAACAATGCGCGCCTGTCAATAAGAAAAAGAGATCTTTTAAGCGCGCTTGACCGGCGCGGCCGATCTGCTACCCTGCAGGAAAGAGCTCTCTGGCCACCTCCGAAGGAGCGAGCGATGAAGATCAGCCTGCAACGCGTGTATGAGCCCCCGCACCCCCCGGCCGGCCAGCGGATCCTGGTGGACCGCCTCTGGCCACGCGGCCTGACCAAGGTCCAAGCCCGGATCGATCTCTGGCTGAAGGAAGTGGCGCCCTCCCGTGAGCTGCGGCAGTGGTTTGGGCATGAGCCAGCTAAGTGGCCCGAGTTCCAACGCCGCTATCGGGCTGAATTACAAAAGAACCCGGCCTTGGCCACGCTGCAGCAGCTGGCGCAGCAGGAACCGATCACGCTGGTGTATGCGGCGCGCGATCAGGCGCATAACGGGGCCGTGGTGCTCAAGCAAATCTTGGAGCGCGGTGCGCCCCCCGCCCCCAAAACAAGATGAGTTGGTTAACGACAACTCCGCGCGGGGTGATTATCACCGTGCATGCAACGCCGCGCGCCTCCCGCACGGCGCTCCAGGGGTTACATGGGGCGGCTCTCAAAATTCGCCTCCAGGCCGCTCCGGCCCAAGGTCAGGCCAATGCGGCGCTGGTGCGTTTTTTAGCCCAACGGCTGGGGCTGGCCACGCGGCAAATCACACTGCTCTCCGGCGCCGGCGGGCGCCGTAAGCGGCTCTTGATTAGCGGGCGAGAGGCGGCGGCCATCGCCGCCGCGCTGCTGCCGGAGCAAGCGCGCTCAACTGAGCCTTAGGGGCATGAGCACATACAGGAAGGGCAGATCGCACTTGATGACCGCCGGGCTCAATTCATCCACCAATTCCACGTGGACTTCATCGCTGAGCATGGTGCGCAAGGGATCCATCAGGAAATCCGGATTGAAAGCCAGGGTGATCGGCTTACCCGTATATTTAATGGGCACTGTTTCCTGGGCTTCGCCCACATCCGGAGTGCTGGCTGAAATATGCAATTGATTCTTATTGAAAGCCACCTTGATGGATGCATATTGCTCGGTGGTGATCACGGCCACGCGCCGCACCGCCGCCAGTAAACTTTCGCGATCCACCGTAACGCGCTCCTCGCATTGACTGGGAATGACCTGCCTGAAATTAGGATAGTTACCCTCGATCAATTTGGTGACGATCGATATTTTATTGATTTCGAAGGCCGCCAGATTGGGCAAGACCTGGATCTTAAGGGTGCCTTCATCGCCCAGGACTTTGATCAGTTCGCTCACAGCCTTAATGGGAATGATGATTTCGGTTTGGGCATCCCCCGGGATTTCCATCTCGTTTTCGATCAGGGCCAGGCGGCGGCCGTCGGTGGCCACCATGGTTAATTTTTGATCCTTGAAGCTCAGCAGGATCCCGTTGAGAACCGGTCGATTTTTATCCATGGAAGCCGCATAGACTGTTTTATTCAACATCTGCTTGAAAGCGGCTTGCTCCAGGGAAAAACTTTGGGCTGTTTCCAAGCTGGGCCAGGCCGGAAAATCATCCGCCGGCAAACCGATGATTTTATATTGCGAGGCTCCGCACCGGATCAAGGCCACGTCCTTATCATCGATATCAATCTCCACCTCTTCCTGGGCCAGCTCGCGGATGATATTGAAGAGCCGCCGCGCATGGAAAGTGCTGGCGCAAGCTTTGGATGTATCGAGGGGCAGGCTATATTTCATGCTCAATGAAAGATCGGTGGTGGTCAGCGCTAAAACACCCTTTTCAATCTGGACGAGCACATTAAAGAGCATGGGCATGGTCGAATGCGCGCTGATGGCTGGCTGGACGATCTGCAAGCCTTTGAGCAGGGATTCTTTGGTGATGGTAAACTTCATAGCGTGCCGCTCCTTAGGATAACGATATTAATATATTATAATATACAGTAGTAGTCTTATGGTAGCCATATAAGTTTAACATATCCTCCGCGGGCCTGTAAACATTGCAACTTAACGCTCGGCGACCTGTTGATAAGCATTCCGGGAATCTGTTCATAACCGGACCTCACTTCGGCCGGCTAAGCTGAGCTCGCGAGTTATCCAGCATTTATCGATAGCTTATTCACAAGCTTATTTACCAGCCGGGCTGGCTTTAGGGTCATTGATCTGTTTGCTCAACTTAGCCACGCTCTGCTTGAATTCCTGGTCAGCGCTCATTTTATGAGTGATCCGCCGGCAGGCATGCATCACCGTGGCATGGGTTTTACCGAAAGCGGCGCCAATTTCGGGTAAGGAAGCGGAAGTTAATGAGCGGCATAGATACATGGCCACTTGCCGCGGCAAGGCCACGCCCTGTGAGCGGTGTTTGGAGCTCATATCCGTCATGCGGATATCAAAGTAATCGGCCACATTGCGCTGAATGGCACTGATGGAGACCGGCTCTTTTTTCTCCCGTTTAATGAGGTTTTGCAGCAAGGATTCGGTCAGTTCCAAGGAAATCTCTTTTTGATAGATAGAAGCATAGCTGGTCAAACGCAAGAGGGCCCCTTCCAGCGAGCGGATATTGGAACAAATATGCGAAGCGATAAAAGTGAGCACATGTTCATCCAGGGTGGCATTGAGCGCCTTTTGCTTGGAGCGTAAAATGGCCATCCGGGTTTCAAAATCCGGCGATAAGAGTTCCGTGACCAAGCCCCACTCAAAACGCGTCACCAGGCGTTTCTCCAGGCCGGCGATTTCGCTGGCCGGCCGATCGCTGGTCATGACGATCTGTTTGTGAGCGTCGTTCAAGACATTGAAGGTGTGGAAGAACTCCTCCTGCAGGGCGCTGGTTTTGGCCAGGAAATGGATGTCATCGATTAAAAGCAGATCGGTGTGGCGGTATTTATCCCGGAATTGTTTGACGCGCCTGTTTTGGAGTGAATCAATATATTCATTCATCAGCGCTTCACAGGTAAGATAATGCACGCGCGCCTTGGATTTGGTGAAGACATGGTGCCCGATAGCCTGCATCAAGTGGGTTTTCCCCAGACCGGCATCGCCATAAATAAAGAGCGGATTATAGGCTTTGCCCGGCGCCTGGGCCACGGCGAGCGAGGAAGCATGCGCGAAGCTGTTGGAGGGCCCCACCACAAAGGTGCCAAAGATATATTTTTGATTCAGCGCCAGGGATGCCTTGGCGCTCGCCGGGCCCTCTTTCTTGAGGGGGGCCGCTCGGCGCCGGGACGGTGTGGCCGGTGAGCTGACGGGCGTCTCCAGGGCCAGGGAGGGCAGCACCTCAAACTGCACCTGCAAGTCGCAGCCGGAGATGCGGCAGACCGCTTCCTGGATCAGAGGCAAGTAGTTTTCCTCCAACCAGATCTGATAGAAATCACAACTAACCGATAAAATCAGTTTATGGGCGTCCAGGCATTTAGGGGCAATGATGGCGATCCAGCGCGCGTAAATATCGGGGTGTAACTGAGCCTGTAATTGTTGGCATGTCTGGCGCCAGAGCGCATCCACGTTTGTTGTCAAAGCAATCTCCTTGATTGTTTGCGCAGCCGTTAGAGGGCCGGGAAAAACGAGCGCAAACCAACCATAAAAAATGAATATTCAATTGTCAAATATAAACCAATCCTCCCGCGTGCCGCAGGCCACCCCCAGGAGGATTATTCTCCAGCCCGAGCCGCGCCGGCAAATTTTTACTAACAGGGCCCGCTGAGCCTAACTGCACATCCTTTAGTCACTTGTGCGCAGCTTGGCATAGCGCCCGCCCGGATATGAACAGCTTATTAACAGCTGCGCCCGGTGTCCGTCGCGCCTTCATGGAAGGCAGCATAAAGGCCCCAGTGGCTGATGGCAAGTAAAAAATAAAATTACCTTGGTCGGCCCAGCTGGCGCTTGCCCCAGCCATAGGCGCGCATGATGCCGGAGAGCACACGCTCGCGTGTGGCCAGCAAGGGGCTTTGTTGCATGTTGATCGCTTGCGCCGGGCAAACCTCATGGCAGCAGCAGCATTGAATGCAGCGGGAATAGTTCAGCTCCGGGCGCGCGCCCTGAGCCATGCTTAAGGCTTCCACGGGGCAGGCCTGCACACACAGGCCGCAGGCTCGGCAGCGATCGGTAATGACGGGGCGCGTCCAGAGATAACGCCAGGCCCAGCGATGGAGCCAATCGGGAATGGGTTTGCCGGAGAGCGCGCGGGGCAGGCGCAGGGGGCGCAACTCCAATTGCGCGGGCGGGTCGCCGCTGAGCTCCAGGGCTTGCCAATCTGTTTGCCCCGTACCGGCCTCCTGCAGGAAGCGCAAATAGGGCACGCGCTGCGGGTTGATGCCCAGCAACTGGCAGAGCGCCGTATCGAGCGCCACGCCATCAGCGGAAGCGGCCAATAGACCACAGGCCAGCGGCTCGCCCGCCGAAGGGCCATGGCCTTCCATGGCCACGATGGCATCGCTGACCGTTAAAGCCGGCCGCACGATGGCATAGAGCTCGGCCAGTAAGCGGCTGAACGATATGGCATCCGGGAAGTGTTTATGCAGCATCGTTTTTTGATAGCCGGGCAAAGTGCCGTAGAGGTTCTTAACGGCATTGGTCAGGACGGTGAGCATATGGGTCTTAAGTTTAGGGACATTGATCAGCACATCCGCTTCCAGTATTGGCTTGGCGATGGCCAGGCTCTGACCCTGGAACTCGAAGCGCCGCGCGCCCGCTTTTTCCAGATTGAGCAGCGGGACCCTTTCGGCGGCGCACATGGCGCCAAAACCGGTGGTGGCCCAGACGCGTTCAATTTTGATGGCGCTGGCGGCGCTATCGGCTACGACTGGCTGTCCGCCGGCTTGTCTGACCAGGCCAATCAACTCCCGCACCACGGCCGGGTGGGTTGTCACCGCCGCTGAGGGGAGATGATCCGAGAGCAAATTGGGTTTGAGCAGGACTGTTTGACCACTCTGCACAAAGCGGCCCATGCCGCCCAGGGCGCCCAGCAGCTTTTCCATGGCGGCGCGCACTTGCGCCTCATCATATGTGCGGCATTGAGCCAACGCAACCGGCGTTGCCATGTCTTCCTCCAACTGAACTGCTTTTTTGTGTCAGCGCGCCGTGCGGGCGCCGCGGGCCTCATATCCGCGCCACATTATAGGCGCCTGGGCGCCCGACGCAATGCCTTTGGCTTGCCGGGCCGCTGGCGATCCATCCTGATGGCAGAGCATTTTGGGCTTTATTTTAGGCGGCCAACAGCTATGCTGGCCTGTAAGCCTCGCCAGCCGAGGGGCTTAACCGAGGAATTTGAAGCTATGGCCAGATCATCCACCGCAATACTCATGGTGGGCGCGCCGCAGCAACTGCCCGATATCCGCTATGCCACAGGGTTTGCCGCGCCGGATCCCGTGATATATCTGCAAACCAGCCGTCAGAAGATCCTGGTGGTGCCTTTATTGGAGCTGGAGCGCGCTCGGCGTGAGGCGGTCAAGGTCAGTGTCTGGGCAGCCGAAACCCTGCCCATCCGCCGCTCACTGAAACGTAGCCTGGCCGGCTTGGCCTTGGGTCTCTTGCGTCAGCAGCAGATTCGTGTTGTGCGCGTGCCGCCGGATTTTCCCCTGGCCATTGCCCAACGCCTGCAGCGGGCTGGTATTCGCTTACAGGTGGCCACCCCGCCGCTGTTTCCGCAGCGCCAGGTGAAGTCCGCTCGGGAACTATTGCGCATCGCTGAATGCCAACGGGCCGCCGGCCGCGCTATGCTGGCCGCCATGCAATACCTGGCCCTGGCCCAACCTGATAGCCGCCAGGTCTTGCGTCTTGGGCGGCGTATCCTGACCGCCGAACTGGTCCGCGCGCGCATTAATCGGGTTTTACTGGATCAGGATTGTCTGGGCCAGGGCACCATTGTGGCTGGCGGCCAGCAGGCGGCTGATCCACATGCCAGAGGTCACGGTCCCCTGCGCGCCGGGGAGAGCATCGTGATCGATATCTTTCCCCAGCACCTGGAGCATGGTTACTGGGGCGATTTGACGCGCACGGTGGTCCGCGGGCGGCCGACCCCCGCGCTGCGGAGAATATATCGCGCCGTCAAGGCCGCCCATGCGGCGGCGCTGGCCAGGGTGCGCGCGGGAGTATCGGCGGCGCTGGTGCATCAAACGGCCGCCCGCACCCTGCTCGAGCATGGCTTTCAGAACAGCTTCCTCGATGGTCAGCCGCAGGGCTTCATCCACAGCACTGGCCATGGCGTGGGCTTGGCCATTCATGAAGAGCCCAACCTGGGCTCGCGCCCGACGCCACTGCAAGCGGGCCATGTGATTACGGTGGAGCCCGGACTCTATTATCGGGAGCTGGGCAGCGTGCGCGTTGAAGATTTGATTGTGGTGACCGCCGCCGGCTGGCGTCCGCTGGCCCCTTGCCGTTATTTTTTCCAGATCTGATCAGTTGGGGCGTCAGCCTCAAAAGAGCCATTGAATGGCTCGGCCCTTCCGGCTATGATGCCGACTGGTGATCAAGGGTAATGGCTGACTCGAGGCTCTCAGAATGAAAACACTGCAACGCGCCAAAGCGATTCTGGATGTGGAGATTAACGAGCTGCGCAAGGTGCGCCGCCGTCTGGACAGCGGCTTCTGCCGGGCCCTGGCCCTCATGCAGGAGAGCCTCAAGCGCGGCGGCAAGATTGTCGTCAGCGGGGTGGGCAAGAATTATCATATTGGCCAGAAAATCTCGGCCACCCTGGCGAGCACCGGCTCGCCCAGCGTGGTCTTGCATCCTTCCCAGGCGCTGCATGGCGATGTGGGTATTTTCTGCCGCAACGATATCCTCCTGGCCCTCAGCCATAGCGGCGAATCAGCCGAGCTGATCGCCTTGCTGCCCTTGATCAAGGGGCAAGAAGGGCGCATTGTGGCCATGACCGGCGGCGGCACCAATGCCCTGGCCGAACATAGCGATGCCTTGATTGTGGTGGCGGTCAGTCGCGAGGCCTGCCCCTTCAATATGGCGCCTACGGCCAGCACCACGGCTATGCTGGCTGTGGGTGATGCCCTGGCCCTGGTGCTGGCGGAAGCGCGCGGCTTCCGTAAGGAAGATTTTGCCAAACTGCATCCGGGCGGCACCATCGGCCGGACCCTGATCCTGCGCGTGGCCGATATCATGCGCCAAGGCCAACAGCTGGCCCGCGTCCCCCTCAAGGCCAAGGTTAAGCAAGCGATCATTGCCATGACCGCCGCCCGCGCCGGTTCGGTGGGCGTGGTGGATGCGCAGAACCGCGTGGTCGGGATCCTGACCGATGGCGATGTGCGGCGCCTGATCGTGCAGCGCGCGCCGGTGCTCGAGCGACCGATCCGCAGCGTGATGACCCCCACCCCCATCACCATCCGCGCCGATGCGCTGGCCGTGGAGGCCCTCAAGCTGTTCGAGGATCATCGCATCGATGACCTGCTGGTCGTCGATGCCCGCCGTCGCCTGGTCGGTATGGTGGATATTCAGGACCTGCCCAAATTCAAGATCCTCTAAAGGAGAAGGTCATGTGGGACTATACGGATAAGGTGTTGGATCATTTCCGGAACCCGCGCAATGTCGGTGTGATTGAAAATCCGGATGGCGTCGGGACGGTCGGCTCCATGGCCTGCGGCGATGCCTTAACCCTCATGTTCAAGCTGGACGACCAGCAGCGGATTGCCGATGCCAAATTCCAGACCTTTGGCTGTGCCAGCGCCATCGCTTCCTCGTCGGCCTTAACGGAAATCATCAAGGGCATGACCCTGGCCGAGGCCGCCCGCGTTACCAATCAGGATATTGTCGATTATTTGGGCGGGTTGCCCGATCAAAAAATGCATTGTTCCGTCATGGGCCGAGAAGCTTTGGAGCAGGCCCTGGAAAACTATCGGACCGGTCAGACCGCCCGCAAAACGCTGGCGGGGCAGATCGTCTGCCGTTGTTTTGGAGTGACAGCCGAAGAGATCGAACGCGTGGTGCGCGAGAACCATCTCACCACCGTGGAACAGGTGACCAATTACAGCAAGGCCGGCGGGGGTTGCGGGCTCTGCCACGGGGAGATTGCGGCGATCATTGCGCGCGTGCGGAACGCGCAGGCGGCGGCGCAGCCGACAGCGCGCCTGACCACCGTGCAGAAAATCAAGCTCATCGAAGATACCATGGAAAAAGAAATTCGCCCGGCTTTGCGCAGGGATGGCGGGGATATCGAGCTGATCGATGTGCTCGATACGCGCGTCTTAGTGGCCTTCCGTGGCATGTGCGCTAATTGTCAGGTAGCGCGTTTCACGCTGAAAGATGTGGTGGAAGCCAAGCTGCGGGAATTCGTGGCGCCCGACTTGGTGGTGGAGGAGGTTTCCGCATGAAACAGGTGTATCTGGATAATAACGCCACCACCCGCATGGCGCCGGAAGTGCTCGAGGCCATGCAGCCATTTTTCACTGAGCTATGGGGCAACCCTTCCAGCATGCATGTGTTTGGCGGGCAGGTCCGCAAACATATCGAGCGAGCGCGCGCTCAGGTAGCGGCTCTGATCGGTGCGGATCCGTCTGAAATCGTTTTCACCAGTGGCGGTACGGAAAGCGATAATATGGCCATTCGCGGCGCGGCGGAGGCCGCTGGCCCAGCGGCCCAGCTGCTGACGACGCGGGTGGAACATCCCGCCGTGCTGGAACCCTGCCGCCTGCTCAAGGAGCGCGGCTGGTCCCTGGTGGAAATGGCTGTGGATAATCTGGGCCGCTTACAGCTGGCTGACCTGCAAGAGGCCTTGAGCCTGGGTCGCACCGTCGCCAGCATCATGTGGGCTAATAATGAAACGGGCGTGGTTTTTCCCATGGCCCGCATCGCCGAGCTGGTCAAGGCCGCCGGCGGGATCTTACATACCGATGCCGTGCAAGCGGTGGGTAAAGCACCCATTGATGTGCGGCAGGTACCAGTGGATTTACTGACCCTTTCCGGCCATAAACTGCACGCGCCCAAAGGCGTGGGCGCTCTCTATATTCGCCGCGGGACCCGCCTGCCCCCCCTGCTGCTCGGCGGCCATCAGGAAGCGGGGCGGCGCGCTGGCACGGAGAATGTGCCCTACATCGTCGCTTTGGGCCTGGCCTGTGAGCTGGCCAGACAACAGCTTGAGGATGGCATGCGGCAGATGGCCCAATTACGGGATCAGTTGCAGGCTGGTATTCTGCAAGCCTGCCCGGATGTAAGCATCAACGGCGATTTGGAACAGCGTTTGCCCAATACCTTGAATATCAGCTTTCAGTATATCGAGGGCGAATCCATCTTATACCATCTGAGCGATTACGGTATTGCGGCCGCTTCCGGCTCAGCCTGCAGCTCGGGCGCCCTGGAACCATCGCATGTCATTCGCGCTATGGGAGTGCCCTTTATGGCCGTGCATGGATCGATCCGCTTCAGTCTCAGCCGCTATACGACGGCCGCGGAGATCGCTTATGTCCTTGAGCATCTGCCGCCCATCATTGCCCGGCTCAGGGCTATTTCGCCCTTTTCCGCCAGCAACGCAGCCGTGCCCGAGCCCTAAATCAGCGGAAAGCGGGCGGTGCAGGCCAAGACGCGCTGCCGAATATCAGCCAAGCGCTCGGGATCACGCCAATGCGAGATCGCCTCGAAAATCCAGGTGGCAATCTGCTTCATTTCCGGCTCCTGCATGCCGCGACTGGTGATCGCCGGCGTGCCCAAACGCAGGCCGGAAGTTGTCAGGGGGCTTTGGGTATCAAAGGGGATCATGTTTTTGTTGACGGTAATGCCGGCTTGATCCAGCGCGCTGGCGGCATCGCGACCGGTTAAACTCAAGCCGGAAACATCCACCAATACCATGTGGTTATCCGTGCCGCCTGAGACCAAGCGCAATCCCTGCGCTTTCAAGGCTTCGGCCAGGGCTTGGGCGTTGCGGACGATCTGTTCTTGATATTGTTTGAAGTCGGCTTGCAAGGCCAGATGCAGGCAGACGGCCTTGGCCGCGATCACATGCATCAAGGGGCCACCCTGCAATCCAGGAAAGATTTGGCGGTCAATATCTTGGGCGAATTCCTGGCGACATAGAATGATGCCGCCGCGCGGGCCCCGGAGCGTTTTATGCGTGGTGGTCGTCACGAAATCCGCATAGGGTACCGGGCTCGGATGGCAGCCCCCAGCGACCAAGCCGGCAATATGCGCCATATCCACCAAAAGCAATGCGCCGACGCTATCGGCAATTTTACGGAAGCGCTTAAAATCGATGATGCGCGGATAAGCGCTGGCCCCCGCCACAATCAACTTGGGCCGCTGGCGCCGCGCCAGGGCGGCCACGGCCTCATAATCGATCTGTTCGGTGGAGCGTTTCACGCCATAATGGGTCACCTTATAGAGGCGGCCCGAGAAATTAACTTTCAGGCCATGCGTCAGATGGCCGCCGTGAGCCGGTTCCATAGCCAGCATGCTATCGCCCGGCTGCAGGACGGCCATATAGACGGCCATATTGGCGGAACTGCCGCAATGGGGCTGGACATTGGCATGGTCAGCGCCGAAGAGCTGCTGCGCCCTTTCAATGGCCAGGGCTTCCGCTTCATCCACATGTTGGCAGCCATCATACCAGCGCTTACCGGGATAGCCTTCAGCATACTTGTTGGTGAGCACGGATCCGGTGGCTTCGCGGATCGCCCGGCTGACGTAGTTTTCGGATGCGATCAATTCGAGGTTTTCGCTTTGGCGCCGGTTTTCCTTGCGCAGGACCGCATACAGCTCGGGATCCACATCATATACATCCAATGGATCCACCGTGTTGCAGGTGTAGCGTTGGATTTTTTTCACGCGGCGGCTATGCCGTTCGCTGCGGTCGAACTCCCCTTTCAGCCATTCCCCGGCAATGGCCATGGCTTCCTCAATACTGACCAATTCGCCGCCCAGCACCAATACATTGGCGTTGTTGTGGGCCCGGGCCATTTTGGCCATGCGGGGCGTCAAGCAGAGCGCCGCGCGCACCCGCGGGAACTTGTTGGCGACGATGCTCATGCCGATGCCGGTGGTGCAAATCAGCAAGCCTTGATCGACCTGGCCCTCGGACACCTTGCCGGCTACGGCCGCCGCGTATTCGGGATAATCGACGGATTTTTTGGCGAAACAGCCCACATCGATCACCTGCATGTCGCGCGCCTCAAAGAAGCCTTTCAAGGCCTCCTTCATTTCAAATCCGCCATGATCCGAGCCAATTGCAATTTTCATGATCCACCGTTACTGGGTCCGTATCTCGTATTCTTTTAAATATAAAATCAGATCCGGCAAAAAGGCATCAATGGCAGCGCAGGTCTGTCGATAGATGGCCATATTGAACCCGATGGGGTCGGCAATATCTCGATTATTGCCCGCAGGATCAAAGGAGCTCAGCAGGTAGGCCCGGTCACGTGCGGCCGGGAAACGCCTCTGCAGCTCCTGCATGTGAGAGGCAGTCATTACCACAATCAGGGGGACGGCGTCAAGCATGGCCTGGGTTAAGTTCCGGCTGCGATGCGGGGTGAGATCGAGCCCTATTTCGTCCAGGGTCGCTATGGCCAGCTGACTGGCCGGTTGGCCGTCCAGCGCGGCCAGGCCCGCTGAACGTACCTGCCAGAGAGTTTGCGGGCCCAGCTGGTGCCGCAGCAGATATTCAGCCATGGGGCTGCGGCAGATATTGCCTGTGCAGATAAAGAGCAATTGATATCGCGGCGCAGTCATCATCCATCCGTTAGCCTGTTCGGTTCATGCCTGTCGGAGAGCATGATGGCCGATCCGGCGCCAATAGGCAATCCTCAATCAGGCGCCGCCTCCCGCTGCCAGGCCCGGCCGGTAGCCAGAATCTGGCTCTCCGGAATGGCGCCTGGGCGCAGAATGCTCAGGGTCTTACCCGTCACCCGCACTACGGTACTGGGCTGGCCGCCGCTGATCGTTCCGCCATCCAGCACCAAATCGATGGCCGGGCCCAACGCCTCGGCGGCGGCTTGAGCGCTGAGGGCCGGCGGGGCGCCATTGCGATTGGCGCTGGTCACGCGCAGGGCCGTACCGGCGGCTTGCAGGAGCAGGCGGGTGGCGGCATGGTCCGGCACGCGGAACCCTTCCGCTGCTGTCTGGTCTGCGCCGTCCACCACCAGGGTCAAAGCTCCCGGCCAATAGCGCTGCGCCAAGCAGCGTGCCAGCGGCGACAGGCGCACGGGCCATTGTTCCACCTGGGCGCTATCGGCTGCCAGCAGGGCAATGGGTTTATTGGCCGGCCGGCCCTTGGCCAGCCAGAGCCGCTCAACGCTGTTGGGTTGGCGGGGATCGGCGGCGATACCGTAGACGGTATCGGTTGGCAAGACCAGTAATCCGCCCCGGGCCAGGACCTGCAGGGCCTCGGCCAGAACCCAATCCTCGGAGCCATTCCAGGGCAATATACGCGGCTGCTTCAATGGGTGTGCATGTCCAGCGCTTTGAGGCCCAGGAGAATATCCGTCGCCCGGCGCAAGATTTCATCGCTGCCGATGCGGGCGCTCAAAGCTCGGTTGTGTTGTTCCTGCTCCGATAGGCGGGCAAAAAGTTCATGCTCATCCTCGGCGCTGGCGTCCGGCGCCGCCTGGCTATCCGCCGCCACCTGAATATCCGGGCGTACACCATAATTATCCGGCACCATGCTCACCCGCTGCACGGCCATATAGACCACGCGCCCGTCGCTTAAGGGCAGGGCTTGCCGCAAGCAGGCATCGCCGCTGGTCGCCTCCCCGATCAGCATGACCCCCCGGCACTGCTGCAGCACGGCGGCCAGTGTTTCGGACGCCGCGCGCGTCTCCCGGTTGATGAGCACCATCACCGGCAGATCCAGGAACTTATTGGGGCGCATTTCGTAGGTGCGGATGGTTTGGCCGCGGCCATCTTGGAGGCTGAAAGTCAGCGGCTGTCTATGGGTAAAGACTCCGGCAATTTCCGCTACGGCCTCCAGATGATTGCCCTGCGCATCGCGCAGATCCAGGATGATCCCGAGGCAATTGGTGGCGGCCCAGCTTTTCAGCTGGGTGGCGATCTGTTCTCCGGCGCCGGCATAGAGGCCATTGACTTGTAGATAGCCGATCCCCTGCGGCCAGAGCTCCACGTTGGCTAGCGCCGGTATTTGGGTTAGGACCCGCTGCACCTGGATTTCCTGGGCCACGGCGTTGCTAGCGGCGGCGCGGATGGTCAGCGGCAGGGTGGCTTGCTGGCCGCTGCGTAAAGCGCGCTTGATCTGTGGCAGGGTCCAGCCGGCGATATCGTTGCCGGCGATGGTTAAGAGCCAGCTGCCGGGAGTGATGCCAGCGGTCTGCGCCGGGCCTTGAGGCTCGACGGCGCTGATGTGGCAACCCTGCTCTTGCAGGGTTAATTGCCAGCCGAGGTCATAGCCGCGGCCTTGAGTTTCCTCCTGATAACGCTGCGCGGCGGCCGGGGTGGTGAGCAGCGCGCCCGGGTCGATAGCCTGGATCAGGGCCTGCAAAGCATTGCTGGCGAGCAGGTCCGGCTGAAAAATGATCTGACCTTTTTCCAGCAGGGCGCTGATCTCCGCCATATTTTTTTGCAGATCAGCCACGGCGGCGGCGCGTTCCGTGGCCAGCGCTCCGCCCACCCAGGCCAGCATTAATCCCAGCGCGCATATAGACCGCTTAAGCATGAGAGGCCTCCCCTCGCGATCGGATTTGGCGATCGCCCCGCTTCACTTTAGCCTGTAAAACTTTTTTGTGCTGCTGCATTTTAGATCGCAAACTCACCCGTTGCAAAGCCAGGATTTGTACGGCCAGGATGGCCGCATTGACGGGGCCAGCCGTGCCCAGGGCCATGGTGGCCACGGGAATGCCGGCTGGCATTTGCACAGTAGCCAATAAGGCATCCAGGCCGTCAAGTTCCCCGCGGCGGATCGGCACGCCGATCACCGGCAGGGAGGTGTGTGCCGCCAATACTCCCGCCAGATGGGCGGCTCCGCCGGCGGCGGCGATGATGATTTTGATGCCTCGGCCGGCGGCCTGGGCCGCATAGCGCGCCGCTAAGCGGGGCGTGCGATGAGCCGAGATGACTCGCACTTCCGGGCGCAGGCCGAATGTGAGCAGCGTTTTCTGGACCGGTTCCAAGAGGGGCCAATCCGAGTCGCTGCCCATCACCAGGCCGATTTCTGCTGGTGTCTTGCGTTTCATATTGTATCCAGCGCCCGCGCCGCGATATCGCGGCGATACTGCGCGCCCGCGAATTTAATGCTCGCCACCGCTCGGTAAGCGCCTTGCGCCGCAGCGGCCAAGCTATGGCCCTGCGCTGTCACCCCCAGCACGCGCCCGCCGGCGGTGATGACCCGCTCCTGCTCCCGGCGTGTGCCGGCATGAAAGACGAGCGTATCTGGCAGGGCTGCGGCCTGGGCGAGACCTTCGATGACGTCGCCCCTGCGATAGGCGGCCGGGTAGCCCTGCGCGGCCATCACCACACACACACAAGGTTCGGGTCGGCAGGCGATATATCCCGCCGGTAAGCTACCATCTATACAGGCTTCCATGACAGGAATCAAGTCAGCAGAAAGTCGCGGCAGGATGGCTTGGGTTTCGGGATCGCCGAAGCGGCAATTAAACTCCAATACTTTAGGGCCCGCGGGCGTCATCATCAAGCCGGCGTAGAGGATACCCCGGTATTGAATGTGGCGCCGTTGCAATTCCTTGAGGAGCGGCTCAAAGATCAGCTCTTGGATATGGCGCATGAAGGCGGGTGTTTCCATGGGCGCCGGGGAATAAGCGCCCATGCCGCCGGTATTGGGGCCTTGGTCGCCATCCAGGGCGCGTTTATGATCTTGGGCCGAAGGTAGCCAGAGGATATGCTCACCATCCACCATGGCCAGCACTGAGACCTCCTCGCCTTCCAGAAATTCCTCGATCAATACCCGCCGTCCTGCCGCGCCAAACGTCTCGGCCTCCATAGCCTGATGAATGGCCTCAGCGGCCTGGGCACGGGTGCTGCAGACGATCACGCCCTTGCCGGCGGCCAGGCCATCGGCCTTGATCACCAAGGGCAAGCTGGCCGTCTGCAGATAGGCCCTCGCCTGGGCCGCATCCGTAAAAGTGGCTGCGGATGCCGTCGGCACGCCGGCTGCCTGCATGATTTCCTTGGCAAAAACCTTACTGCCTTCCAGCTGCGCGGCGGCCTGGTTCGGGCCGAAAACGCGCAGCCCCGCCGCCTGAAACTCATCCACTAATCCGGCACATAAAGGGGCTTCCGGCCCCACTACCGTCAAGTCCGGGCGCGCCTTTTGAGCCCACTTGAGGAGCGCAGCGCTAGCGCTGGCGGCGATATCCAGATTGGTGCCCAAGGCGGCTGTGCCAGCATTGCCCGGAGCACAAAATAGAGTGGGTCGCGCTGGATCTTGAGCTAATTTCCAAGCCAGGGCATGTTCGCGGCCACCGCCGCCGATCAATAATACTTTCATCTTTCGTTCAGTCTTTCCTGGTTCATGGTTGTCTGTTGCGCACCCTGGCCAGACCTGGCCGGCCCGCTCGGAGCTGCCGCGATCAGTGCCAGAAATAAATCCACGCCGGCGGCAATACTGCCCGCCTTGGTCTGCACCAGGCGCTGGGCCCGGTCGCCGTAGGCGCGGCGTTCAGCCTCCTCGGTCCATAGCAGAGTAAGCGCGCGCTCCAGCCCCTCCTTGTCCTGCACCTGGATCAGGGCCTGGGCCGCCAGGAAATCGGCTGTGACCGATCGGAAGTTTTCCATATGGGGTCCAATGATGATCGGTTTAGCAAAAACGGCCGGTTCAATGATGTTTTGTCCGCCGTGAGCTGTCAGGCTCTTCCCGACAAAAATGGCGGTGGCGGCGGCATAGAAGTGGCGCAGTTCGCCGGTGGTATCAACCAGCAGCACCGCCGGGGCCTGGGATGGCTGGGCGCTGCTCCAGCGTCGGTAGTTCAAGCCGCTTTTTTCTATTTCGTGGACGATGGCGGCAGCGCGTTCCATGTGGCGCGGGGCCAGGACCAGGCGTGCCTGGGGATGCTGGCGCCGCAGGTTTTGATAAAGCTCCAGCAAGATGGTTTCTTCGCCCGGCCAGGTGGATCCCCCCACCAACAGATGGGCTGTATTCTCGAAGCCGGCCCGTTGCAAGAGTTCGGCGCGGGGCATGGCACCCTTGGCGGCGGCCGCGGCCACATCATACTTGGCTGAGCCAGTGATATGAATATGTTGCGCCGGCGCGCCCAGGGCGATGAGGCGCGTGCGTTCCTCAAGGCCGGGCACGCAAAATAGATCGATCAAGGCGAGCAGGGGGCGTGTTAGAAAACGCACCTGGCGATAACGCCGATAGGAGCGATCCGACAGGCGCGCGTTCAAGAGCATGATCGGCCGCCGGCCCTGTTGCATTTGGCGTATGAGGTTGGGCCAGAGCTCGCTTTCCACCAATACCAGCGCCAGCGGGTTCAAGATCCTGATAGCCCGGCGGATCACCGGCGGAAAGTCCGCCGGGAAATAAAGCAAGACATCCGCCGGCGCCAGCTGTTTGGCGGCCACGGCATGGCCGGTGGAGGTGGCCGTGGTTAGGATAAAGGCCGCGCCTGGTCGGCGCGCGCGATAGGCCGCCATGAACCGCAGCGCCACCAAGACCTCGCCCACGCTGACCGCGTGCACCCAAATCCGGCTTTGGCCTTGCAGGCGTTCCCGCAGCGGGCGCTCATAGAGGGCCAGGCGCTGCAGGAAGCCCCGGCGATAGCCACCGCGCCGGTACATGCGCACCAGAAAACGCGGCAGCATCAATAAATAGACCACCGGGAATAAACAGTTATAAAACCACCAGATCATAGCCTGTCATTCAGGGGGGTCATCAGTTCCCCCCACCCCATCCGTACCCGGACACAATGCCCGTCTGGTCGCCGCGGATCAATCTTTTTTTAAGCCCAGGGTTATCGCGACTGCTTCAAGCGCGCGGATGGGCTTCTTCGTAGACTTTTTTAAGCCGCTCAATGGTGACGTGTGTGTAGATTTGAGTGGTGGATAAACTGGAATGCCCGAGCAGCTCCTGCACGCTGCGCAGATCAGCGCCGGCATCCAGCAGGTGCGTGGCAAAGGAATGCCGCAAGGCATGGGGTGAGAGGCGCGGATTTAAGCCGGCGCGGCGCAGACAGGTTTTCATCAGCCGTTCCACGGAACGGGCTGTGAGGCGGCCGCCCAGGCGGTTTAGAAAAACCGTTGTGACGGAAGCACGCGCGCGCCCGCCGGAGAGCTTGGTGGGGCGTTTTTCCAGGGCGGTCCGCAAGGCCTTGAGCGCCGGTCCGCCGATGGGGCAGAGGCGTTCTTTCTTGCCTTTCCCGCGCACTTTAATGACGCCCGAGAGCAGGTCGATATGCTCCTCGTTTAAGCTGGTTAGTTCGCTGACCCGCATGCCGGAGCTGTAGAGCACTTCCAGGATGGCACTGTCGCGCGCGCTGGCGTAGGTTAGCCATTGGCGGCGGCCGGCATCCGTCTCTTTTTTGAGGGCCTCATTGCCGAGCTGGCCTGGCGCGTTCAGCAGGCGTTCCACCTCCGCAATGCTCAGCACGCGTGGCAGGGATTGGCGGCGTTTCGGCGCGCGCAGACCGCTGAAAGGGTTCTGAGCAACATATTGTTCGCGCATCAAGAACCTGAAAAAGGAACGCAAACTGGAGAGTTTGCGGCCGACGGTGGCGGGGGCGGCGCTGGCCTGCTGGAAATGCATCAGGAAGCGGCGCGCGGCGAATTTATCCACGCTGGCCCAGGGAAAGGGTGGCGTGGCTTCCGGCCCCCAAATGCTGCCGATGAATTGCCGCAGATCCATCAAATAGCCGGCATGCGTATGGGCTGAGGCTTGGCGTTCCCCTTCCAGGTGGCGGGCGAATTGCCGGATGAAGGGATCGCTGGAGATATCGGGTGTGTTGTGCATAGCCACCTCGTGCGTGGCCGGCCGGGCCGCGGGCGGCGGTCGCCCCGGCGCACTTTGCGCAGTTCGAGCCGCCGCCAATTTTATCCTCCAGCCCCTATTCGGACGGCTGCTGATAGTAATTCCAGTGCCCGCGGGCGAAGAAACGCCGGAACCCTTCCTGCACATAACTCTGGTAGGCCGAGCCATCGGCCGCCGCGCGGAGAATGCCACGGTTGGAGTAATAGTGGAAGTGCATATGAAAATGCTGGAAGATTCGGCACATATCCAGCGTCTGGGCGATGGTATGCGGGCGCGTATAAACCCAGGGCTCCGCCCGCTGTTCATAGCCACCCCATTCGCCGAGATGCATGCGCGCGTGCCGCTCGATCATCAACTCAAAGGCGCGGAACCAGCCTTGCAACACGGCGCGGATAGAGGCGCGCTCATTCGGCCAGAACTCATACAGCCGATAGTCGTAATCGTGGAAGCTGTAAATCGCCAGCGGATCATCGAGCGGCTCGATCTTGTCGAGCATCGTGACGGCCGCGAAACTTTCCGGAGACTCGATATAGATCAAGTGGCGTTTATCATGCTGGCGGATAGCAGCGATGGCGTCTCGCACCAGCGGCGCATAATCAGCCGCCAGCACTCCTGCCGGTTCATTGAAGGGATCATAGGCAATGGCCGTGAAGGGCAGATCCTTATAGGCCTCGGCCAGCCGGCCGTAGAGAGCCGGGATCTTGTCATAGCCGCCGGCAAAATCGGCCGAAGTATTGTGCAGGATATTAACACCGTACTTCCGGCCGGCCTCCAGGCAATGCTCTAACCCTGCGCCCGGGCCGACCTGGGTTTGCGGCCGCCAACTGTTGCCGCCATAAAGCGCCACCTCTTGCACCTCCAGGATATTGCCCGTGCCGATATCGGCCGGAGAGAAGGCAAAGGCGGTGGTACCACCAAAGGCCGGCAGGTTATCAATAGGCACCTGATAGGTCACCTGATTGGTGCCCTTGACCCCCTGCAAGCGCCCGTATTTGCCCAGGGCATAGCCGAGATCCTCGGCCGCCTGGGGCCAGGCCACGCCCGGGAATTTGCTGGCCACCGCATAGCTGAAGAAGGCCGGCAATAAAGCCACCTGGATGGGTTGAGTGTTCCAGGCATCGCTGAGCAGCTTGTAGGTGTAGACATCCGTCACATCCAATACCCAGGGATCGTCGCGGCGGCGCGCATTGATCTCGGTGAAGGCGACGGGATAAGCCAGTAAGGCTTGCGACCAGAAACGGCAGCGCTCGACGGCTTCCGCCGGCACGCTGCTGCCCAAAGGCATCTCCTCGCGTAGGGGACGGGCCAGCAGCAGCCGCGCTTTCTCCCGACCAAAAGTCAGTTCGAGCTTGGAGGTGCCCTTCTCGCCTACCGTGGCCGCGATTTGGCGCGGTTTGTCGAGCAAGACGATCAAGAGCGGCCGCTCCAGCGACTCCTCTGTGGGCCAGAGCAAGAGCCAGTTTTCGGATAGTTCGCCATCAACCTGGGCATCATAGATGACGCCCGTTTCCGTTAGGGGTTTGAGCGTTAAACCGTCGGCGGCGGGGAAGCCGATGGCCTGAGGTCCCGCCACGCCGCGCTCATTCCAGCCCCACAGAGTCAGCGGGTCAGCGCCCGCGGTCACCAACGCGCCGATGGAAAGCGGGCTGGACCATACCGTGCTGGGCTTGACCTTCTGCGCGCCGGCCTGGTTCTTTTCGAATACGTCTTTGAGGCCCGGACAGCGGATTTCCGGTTCACCCATGATGCCGCCTTTATCGCGGCAGTCATAGACGCGCACGGCAATCAGATTGATGCCGCCAAACTTGACCAGTTGTTGCGGGATTTTATAGGTCCGCTCCACCTGCCAGAAATCCTTGGGGTTGGTATCATAGGCGGTATGGCCAATTTCCTGGCCGTTAAAATAAGTCCAATCATAATCATCCACACAACCCAGATAGAGCTCCAGATCATAGCCGGCCCATTCCTGCGGGATATGCAGGGTGTAGCGATACCAGGCCCAGCCATTGTAAGGGCCATCGGTCAGGATATCGTTGACTCCCGGGAAGGGGTTGCTCTTTTTGATATCCGGATTCTGATCATGGAACCCCTGGTGTTCCCAATCACCTGGCACCAAGATTTCCGACCAGAGATGATCGAGGTTATAAGCCGGATCATGATAGGTCGCCTTGAGTCCGCTGTTTTGAGGATCCAACTTGAAGCGCCATAAGCCACCCAGATACATTTTCCAGGAGACATCCACTTCGCCAATGCGCAGCCCCCAATGGGTCACATCATTATCCAGCATATGGGTGATATCCAGCCAACCGAAACGATTGGCATCCGCTTGGTTGAGGCGGTTAACCACATTTTTCCAGGAATCTTCCACGGCCCGGAAGGCGCTCTCGATTGCGGGGCGCGCCGCGCTGAGCGTTTGATAGGCGGCGGTATATTTGCCGGCCAGCAGATCGTCGAACGCCTTATGGCCCAGGGTCCGGAACTGGTCGGCCGCGGCGCGGGCGATCTTAGCGCTCTGGGGATTCTGGCTTTGGATCACCGAAGCCGTATTGTGGAGACACTCAGCTTCATCCAGCAGGCGCACGGCCAAGCCCAGGGCATCCATGCCGTCAGCAATGCTATGAATGGCGCGCGATGATTTTTCGGCGTCGGTCATTTGGCGCAGACCTTCTTGCAGGGCGCGGGCCACGTCTAAGGCCTCGTCTGAGAGACGGCTCGCATCCCCGAAAGCAAAGGTTTCCCAATCATCAATGATGCAGCCGCGCTGGAAGAGCATGTCTTGCCGCCAGGCCAGATTGCGCGCCAGCTCGGCCCGCGCCTGCTTGAGCGCTGGCGTCGCCAACGCGCGCAGTTCCTGGTCGCTGATATGCACGCCATCGGCCACCTGCGCTTGGACTGTCGCCCAGCCTTCCAGGGGATCAGCCGCATTGCGCAGAGCCGGTTCCTCTTGCAGAAAACTATAGGCCTGGAATTTTTTCACGCGCCAGTGGTGTGTGGAGGCCAGGCGGCGCAGGCTGCCGTCGCGGTCGATGATGGCTCCATCCAAGGCTAAGCCTTGCGGGGCACCACTCACCGCCAAGACATTCTGGCCGGGCTTGATCCATTCGCTGATGAAAATATCCTGGGTGGTGCTGGGCGCGCCTGCTTTGGCTTGGAACTCATAAACCACGAATCCGTTCAGGCGCACGACAATCGGCCCGCCGGTCTGTACGCGCAGGGCGATGCCTTCGGTGGTGGGGTTGGCCTTAAAAACCCCTCGGTAGACGCAAGGCTCCTGGGATGCTCTCTGAAAGCCATAGTGGGCACTGCCCATTTTAGGTTCGCCCCCCTCAAAATTCGGTACGATTTTATCTCCGGCCAGCGCCGCCCCGCCGCTCAACAGAGCCGCGATCAGGGCACTCTTCAAAATATTATGACCTTGCTTCATAAAAAGTTCCTTATTGAAGTCTCATTGGCGCGCTGGCGCCTGAGCAATGATTTTCTGGTGCTCGCAAGCACCCGGTTATGTGGTGCAACTTAGGAGGCTTTCGCATGGGCGTCAAGGTTTTATTGCCTCCAATATCCGGCCCTGGCTGATGCGGCGGTGGATCAGCAGGCCAGGGGCGCCGGCTGTTAACGGGAGGCTTTATGGCAGGCGTCGCTGGCGCAGCACGGGGATGCGCCGGCGGGTACTGGCCAGCGCCTGGGGGTCCAGCTGGGCCGATAAAACAGCTGTTTGCTCGGCAGCCCCGGCCAGCACCTCGCCCCAGGGCCCGATGATCAGGCTGTGGCCATAGCTGGCCAGGCCGCTGCCCGGATTCTGGCCGCACTGATTGGGGGCTGCTACGAAGGCCTGATTTTCGATTGCGCGGGCTCTCAAGAGTGTTTCCCAATGCGCCTGACCTGTTTGCTGGGTGAAATTGGAAGGGATCAAAAACAAATGCGCGCCCTGGGCCGCATAATGCCGAAATAATTCCGGGAAACGCAGGTCGTAGCAGATGGCCAAGCCGCAGCGCCAGCCCTCTATGACAGCCAGTGTGGGGCTTGTGCCAGCCTCGTAGATCGCGCTTTCGCGGACGAGAGTGCCATCATCCAGGCTGGCCTCAAAAAGGTGCATTTTACGATAGGTGGCTGCGATAGCGCCGGTCCGATTCAAGAGCACGCTGGTATTGAAAAGGGCCGTACCGGATTTTTCCAGCACGCTGCCGGCCAGGATCCATTCTCCGCGCTGCGCGGCCAAGGCCGCCAAGCGCCGCACCACATTGCCGGGTATGGCTTCGGCCCGCGCGCGATATTCATCATCCTTGCCGCGCCAGGCGAAGATTTCTGGCAAGGCCAGCAGATCGCCCGGGGGCACTGGCGCCAAGAGCGCCTCCAATTGATCGAGATTGCCGGCTTGATCGTCTCCAGCGCTGGTCTGGGCCACGGTCATCTGCAGGGGCCGCGTTGGCAGCGGGAAAAGATCAGGGCCGCTATCGAGAGGTGGCTGAGGCATGGTGGTCAGGTCCCTTGCTGGGAGGTGCTTTGACCCCTGACTGGTTTCAAGCAACGGTGGCTTGCTCCCAGGCCATTAAAGCGCATAGGCCGTTCACCACTCCTGGCCCCTCTTTAAGTCTGAGTGCCCGGAATGGGAACGGCCCATCAGCATTTGTCTAAAGCCTTATTTCTTCAGAATAGCCAGCTTGGCATCCTTGGCCACGCGGAACTTCAAGACGCGTTTCGCGGGGATTTGAATGGTTGCGCCGGTCATCGGATTGCGCCCCATTCGCGCTTTGCGATCCACCACCACCAGCTTGCCCAAGCCGGGGATTTTGAAGCCATGCACGGCCTCTTCATAGGCCATGGCCACCAGCGCCTCCAGCACGGCTTTACCCTGTTTCTTGCTAATCTCCGCCGCATCGGCTATTCCAGCAATAATCTGACTCTTGGTTTTACGCGCTGCCATTGTGGCTCTCCTTATTATGATGGATTTAACCGCCTTACTGAAGACGATCCCGCCTTCATTAATGACCCCTTTTTAGCATAAGCTCACCGCTAAAACAACCTTTTTATTGCGAAATATCGCGCCATCGGCCAGGCTGGCACGGCGCTCTTTTACGCTTGTAGACCCAGCCGGATTTGCCATAATGATCCCTTTGCCAGGGGGGAGCCAGGGCAGGCCGATTGGGCCAGGCCACCCATAATGGAAGCCGACCGAGGGAGGATGCATGAACAAAAAAATAATGACAGCCTTGATCTTACTGGGATTGGTGGCCTTGGTGCTGGTCTATAATGCCATCGACGCTAACCGTGTTATCTCAGTGAGCTTGCTCTTCACCACCGTGAAAGCCCTCAAATCCCTCATCTTCCTGGCCTTTATCGCGGTGGGCGTGCTCATCGGCTTATTGATTAAGTGAAGGCTTAGTCGGTCGCGTTGGCGGTCAGCTCAAAATCAATCGTGATTTCCTTGTAAAGCCCGCCGAACCCAGGCGGCAGTTCCGGCAGGCGCTCGACAGCTTCCACAGCGCTCAGTACGGAACGATCCATGAGCGCATTGCCGGAAGAGCGCGCCAGCGTGCGGCGCGTGATCAGGCCATCACGCTGCACCCGAATCAAGACGCGGCTCAGCAGGCCCTGTTGGCCGGCCAGGGCGCTGGGCTGTTGCCAGGCCGCATACATGCTGGTGCGGACGGCAGCGTAATACCAGCCCAGCGGATCATAAACACCCCCGCCGCTCCCGGCGCCGGCGCCGCCTGATCCGGAACCCGGGCCGATATTTTTGACAGCCGAGCCCAGCATCCGCTGGATTTCATTCTTCGAAAGTTGCGGGGCTTCGACAGCGCGGGTTGCCCGGGTCGGCACGGTTTTTTTGACCGCCCTGGGGGCCGGCTTGGTTTTTTGCTGTAAAATCTGCAAGCCATCAGGCGCGCGGCCGGCATCCGCGCTGGCGATTGGGCCGCCGCCCATCTCGCCGGCCGGTCCGAGGGATTGCAGATCGAAAGGCGTGAGAGACCGTGGGGCACGGGCACGTCCGGCCCACAGCGTGCTCAATAGCAGGCCACCAATGATGAGCAGATGCACGCTGAGGCTGCCCACGGCTTTGGCGGCGAGCGGATGCGTGCGCATATAGGCCAGCCAGCGGCGGCGCAGCTCAGCACCAGCTTTATTCCAGCGGAAATTCCGCCGGCCCCAAGGGAGATATCGTTGCTGGGCAGCCTGCATGGTTATGGCTTTGGGTGCTTTCTGGCCGGCCCGCCTTGCCGCCGTACAGTCTACCAACAGGGTGCGGCCTTCCCAGCAAAGTTGGGAGGCGCGAAGCGGAATTGAACCGCTGTACCAGGTTTTGCAGACCCGTGCCTGACCACTCGGCCATCGCGCCCTACAGGATTATTCGCCGCGGCATGCCTGCCGGCCTAGGGTTCATCTATAACATCATATAAGCTGCCACCCGAAAATCAAATTGTTTTTCCGGGGGCGGCCGCCATCAAACCGCGGGGATATGGCGCACCAGCCGCGCGCCGGCGGAAGGGATCACCCGCCGGATCTCGCAGGGCCGCGCAAACAGCGCATGATAGCGCGCGCTGATTTCCTGACTGAGCCTGTCCGCGTCTGCGGAGCGCGTGAGCAGGACCACGCTGCCGCCGAATCCGCCGCCGGAGAGGCGCGCGCCCAACGCCTGGGGCAGTTCCCGCGCGGCATCCACCAGGGCATCCAGTTCCCGACAGGAATTTTCGAAATTGACCCGCGAACTCTGATGCGATTGAAACATCAATTGCCCGAACCCGGCCAGATCACCGGCCAGCAGCTGTTGGCGCCCCAAGCGCACGCGTTGATTTTCTTCGATGATATGGCGCGCGCGGCGCGCCGTCACTTCATCCAGGCGCCCCGCGAATTGCTGCCACTCTTCCAGCGAGACATCTCGCAGAGCGTTAACGGGATGCTCGAGGACGGAGGCGAAAAAAGCCGTGGCCTGCTCGCATTGCGCCCGGCGCTGATTATATTCCGATTCCACCAGGGAATGTTGTACGCCGGTATGGGCGATCAGGAAGCAGGCTTCGGCGGGCAGCGGCAGGGTGGCCACGTCCAAGGAACGAAAATCCGTATAGATCAGGGCCTGGGCCGCGCCGTATAAACTGGAGATTTGATCCAGCAATCCGCAGCGCGCGCCGCTGAATTCATTTTCGGCGGCCTGGCAGAGCTGAGCCAGTTCCAGCTTGGAAAGGCGCGTGCCATATAAGGCCTGTAAAGCCAGAGCGCTGGCCACCGTCAGCGCCGCCGAGCTGGAAAGTCCGGCGCCGCTGGGCAGATCGCCGGCCACCACCATGCATAAGCCTTGTGTGATTTCCCGGCCGGCGTTCAGCTGACTGACCACTCCCAGGATATAATTGGCCCAGAGGGGCTTGGATAAGGGCGCGCGCACTGGCAGCTGACAAAAGGCTTCCTCCTGGAGATCCAGGGCGTGCAGGCGACAGGTGTGCGCGGGGGCCGCCGCCGCGCTTACCAGCAGGCCGGCATCGATGGCGGCTGAGATTACCAGGCCCGCATTGTAGTCGGTATGGTTGCCGAGGATTTCCACACGCCCCGGCGCATAGGCGATGATGGGCGGTGTGCTGCCGCAGCGGCAGGTATGGGCCTGGGATATTTTTTGCAGCAGAGATGCATTCATAGCTGAAGCGTTCCAGGGATTGGGCTGCGGCCCGGAGTGTTTCAAGCGCGGATGATCTTGAGCAAGGCCGCTTGCTGTTCGGCGAGCAGCGCCGGGCTTTTGGCTTCCAGATTCAGGCGCACCAACGGCTCCGTGTTGGAGGCCCGCACATTAAACCACCAATCAGGAAACTCCACGCTGAGCCCATCGAGTTCCAGGACTTCACCTTGTCCATATATCCTTTTCAACTCTTGCAGGACCGCGGCTGGATCGCGCACCTCGGAATTGATTTCCGGGCTCTTGGCATAGCGCTGCAAGGGCCGGATCAGTTCCGACAGCGGCTGGGCGGTACCGCTCAACAGATTGGCGATGCACAATACGGCCATGGCCGAGCTTTCGGTGTAGTAATTATCGCGGAAATAATAATGCCCCGAGAGTTCCCCCGCAAAAATCGCTTGCGCGGCCCGCATCTGCTGCTTGATGAAGGCATGCCCCACCCGGCTGAGCTGGGGCCGGCCGCCATTTTCGAGAATGACCTCGCGCACCGCCCAACTGCTGCGCAGGTCGTAGAGGATCGCGCCTTTTTCCTGCTGCAGGATGCTTTGGGCGATCAAGGCCGTGATCATATCCATCGGCACGATCTGGCCTTGTTCATCCACGAAGCCCGCCCGATCAGCATCGCCATCGAAGGCCACACCGAAATCATATTTACCAGAGCGCACCTTGGCCTGCAGGGCGTTCAGCGTTTCGGCTTTCAGCGGATTGGCTTCGTGATGCGGAAAGGAACCGTCGAAAGTATCATAGAGCGCATCCATGCTGATCAGGTCGGTCAACGCCTTGGCTTCCATGATGCCCATGGCGTTGGCATGATCCACGGCGATGCGCACCGGGCGCTGCAGCGCCGCGCGCCGGGCGACGTGTGCCTTATATTCCGCCTGGATATCATAAGAGGTCATACGCCCCGGTTGGCTGGCGGGCGGCGCGAACGCGCCCGCGCGCACGATCCGTTCGATATCCTGAATACCGGTTTCGCCGCTCAAGGGGATGGCTCCCGCGCGGCAGAGTTTGAAGCCATTCCAGGCCGCCGCATTATGGGAGGCGGTGATCATGATGCTGGCATCGGCGCCCAGCTTGCCGTTGGCATAGTAAGACATGGGCGTGGAGCAGAGCCCCAGGCGCGTGACATTGGCGCCCTGCAGCATCAGGCCGCGGGCCAGTGCCGCAAACAAGGGTTCCGAATGCGGGCGCATATCTTGGCCCACAACCACCTGTTGGCATTGCAGGAAGGTGACGAAAGCCCGGCCGATCTGCAGAGCCAGCTCCTCGGTTAGTTCCTGGCCAAAAATGCCGCGAATATCATAAGCCTTGAAAATGCCAGCCATAGCTTCTTGCCTCCTGCGGAATAACGGCTGTGGATAGGAAGGGAGCGGAGGGCCTGATCAGTCGGCACTGGCCCCACCCGCGGCTTTGGCTTGCGCCACGATTTTCGCGAAGCCTTCCGGATCATGAATGGCGATTTCCGAGAGCATCTTCCGGTTGAGGGCCACACCAGCTTTGGTGAGGCCTTCGATGAGCCGACTGTAGCTCAGGCCATGTTGCTGACAGGCCGCCGAAAGACGGACGATCCAGAGCGCGCGATATTCGCGCTTCTTCAACTTGCGATGAATGGTCGCCAGGCGCATGGCCCGATCCACGGCTTCCGTGGCTTGACGATAAAGCTTGCTGCGCGCGCCGTAAAATCCGCGCGCTTGTTGGAGGCGCCGTTTACGACGCCTTTTAGATGCCGGTGCGTTGGTGGCTCGGGACATGAACGGTCTCCTCTATTAGAATAAATGCACCAGTCGTTTCTCTTCCGCTTTGACCAGCACGCTGCCCCGCCGCAGTTGGCGTTTGCGTTTGGCGGATTTCGTCGAGAGAATATGGCGCCGACCGGCCCCTTTATGTTTGATCTTGCCGGATGCTGTTTTGCGGAAGCGCTTGGTGATCGCTTTCTTGGTTTTCATCTTGGGCATAGCTAGTTCCTCTCTCTCCCGGCCAGGCCCAACGAGGGCTAGCCTGAAAGAAGGCGGCATTATTAACCAATTCACCGCTCGGCGTCCAGCATAATTTACAGTTTCAGTTTGCGCATGATCTTTTCAGGCTCGGCCACGCGCGGCTTGGCGGGCCGCCAGGCCGGCCACCAGGCTGATCCCCTTGAGCGCTGCCAGGAGCCAGCAGACCGTCCATATGCCCCAGAGCGGCAGCAGCACTACGCCGATGACGAGCCCGCCCAGGGCCGCCCCACCCAAATCGGCGGCATTGGCCAGGGCCGCCGCCGCTCCCAAAGAGAGCCGGCTGGCGCGCAAGAGCCGATTGACCAGCACGAATTGCGCTCCGACCACGCCGCCGACCAGGAGGATCAGGAGATTAATGGTGCCTTCGCTCATGAGGTCGGCGGCCGCCGCGCAGCCCTGCAGTATAGCTGGCATGCACGCCGCCAGGGCCAGCAGCAATAGATCCAGCCCGATCATCGCCGTCCAGGCTCCGCCCTCCGGCGCCGTCTCCAGCCGGCCGCCGAGCAGCGCGCCCAGCGCCAAGCCCAGCATGAAGATGGCCACCAGGAGCCCGATCCTGGCATAGATATAGCCCAGCAGCCCCTGGAACATGAAGATCAAGACCAGCTCCAGGGCCAGACCGCTCAGGCCGGTGGAAAGGAGTACGAATCCCAGCAGGGGCCTGACGCGGCGCCCGTGGCTTTTTTTCCGAAGAAGCGCGTCAGTCCGCCGCCGGCTTCCCAGCGCCGCGCCCAGCAGCCAGAGCAGGCTGCCACCGGCGCCGAGAAAGGCCCCGACTTGCATCCAGCGCATTTGATTGGCCCCGCTCAATAGCTGTTCCAGGCGCGAGCCGCTGAACCGGCTCCAGAGCAGGAGATGATAAAAGGCGGCTACCGGCCGCAGCATGGTATTGGCCGGCACGGAGATGGCCGCCAGCCGTTGGCGGACATAGTGTGTTTTGGCAGGATCAATTTCATCGGCATTCAAAAAGTATTCCGGCCGAAAATAGCGCTGCGCCAATCCCGCCGCCCGACTGCGCTGAAAGAGAATCTGGCGCTCGAAAGTCAAGGGACTTTGCTGGCCACCAGCAAAATATTGATGTTGCGTACCGGAGGTGACCAGCACGCGCGGAAAAACTGCCTGTAGCGCTCCGGCGACGGAAGCGCTCAGGCTGGCGGCGGCATCCAGCAGTTGTTCGGAAGCTTCCACCGCGGTATAGAGGAAGCCGGTGGCCGTCAGCCGTTGTTGAGCGGCCTGATAAAATTCGCGTGTATAAAATCTGCTCAGAGCGATAGTCGTCGGCGCGGGGGCGGCGATGATGATGATATCGAAAGTTTCCTCGGTGGTTTTCAGGAAGCGCAGGCCATCGGTGTTGAGCAGCTCCAGGCGCGCTCGGTCGGCCGCCGGCAGTGGCGGGATGGCGCCAACCCGTTCCAGGAGGCGCACCAGCGCGCCATCTGGTTCCAGATGCACCAGGCGCTGCAAAGGATATTTCAGCAGCTCAGGGATTTCCGTCGCTGGGTTGCCGCCCACCAAGAGCACGCGCGCCGCCGCTGGATTTTGGGCCATGATGAAATGGATTTTATGCTCGGCACTGATCGGGTCGGGAAAAACCGCCATGATCTGGCCGTTACCATAGAGGGTGGTTTGTCCCTGCGCCTCAATCAAGGCCAGGTTTTGATAGGGTGAATCAAGCGAGGCCGCGAGGCGGCCGGCATCCGCCTGGGCAGCGGCTGTGCGGGCCGGCAAACAACCGCAGGCGCGCCAGCGCGTTTCGAGGCTGCGCCATTCGAGATCCGCCAGGCTGGGCGGGTAGCTCACCAATGCCGCCAGGAATAGGCTCAGACCCAATAGTCCGGCGCGCAGCGCTCCAGGCGGCAGCAGGAGCGCGGCGGCGCCGAGCGCTATCAGGCTCGCCAGAGCCACGGTGGTCAAGGGTGTAAGCCAAAAAATGAGGAGGAAGGTGAAGAGCCCTCCACCCAGCATGCTGCCCAGGGCTTCCACGGCGTAGAGACGGCTGACAGCGCGCGGATCGCCCAGGCCGCGTAGATGACACACGGCCGGAAAAAGCATGCCCATGCTCAAACAGGTCGGCAGCAGGATCAAGGCTGAGCTGAGCAGCATGGCATCGAAAGCCACATATTCACCATAGGGCACCTGTAAGAGCGCGCGCAGGCTGCGGATGCACCAGACTTGCAGTGGCAGTGCCACAGCCAGCAGCAGCAATAGCAGCGCCACCAGCCGCAGCAGAGCGGCCGGACTCAGGCGCCGCAAGAGCAGTTGCACGGTCAGGGAGCCCAGACCAATGATGATCAGCCAGGCACTCAACATAGCGCTGAGAGTCAGCTCATTGCCGTAGAAGGCCACCAGCAGCTCGCGTATCAGCAGGATCTGAGCCAGCATCATATGCAGGCCAGCGCCACCCATCAGGACCAGATAACGCCAGGGTTTGATGCTGGCCTGATGATCTATGGAGTCGGTGCTTTTCATAAGGCTGCCGATACAGTGCCAGGGCGCGTTGCTGCCCAAGCGCGGCGCTTTTTCTCTGGCATCCAGTGGGCCGCGGAGCCGGCGCGGCCCGCGAGCGGTTTTTAATTCAGTGTGCGGTTGTGGAAAGGATGGTGCTTGTGAAGGCCTTGAAGCGCGCCCCTTTTTGCCAAGCATCCGCTGGCAGTCCGGCTTTGCGGCTGAGATGCGTTAGGGTTTGCGCCCGCGTCCAGCCCTGTTCCAGAGCGACCTCCGGCAGAAAGACGGCCCGCCGCCCGGCCTTTTCCAGGATGATACCCATGCGGCCTGGCAGGAATTCTTCCGCTGTGGCCAGAGGACGCGTTGGGCTCAAGATGGAAATATCCAGGGTCAGTTGCGGCAGTTCCACCGGTTGCACCGCTGGGAAGCGATAGTCGCGCGTGGCCGCATTGATCGTGTTGCGATGTACCGAGAGATAGAGCTCTTCTTCCGGCTCCAGCGAGCCGATACAGCCGCGCAGCTGGCCCTTGCTTTTCAGGGTTACGAAGGTGGCCGTCGGCACGCGCAGGGCTGGGGTCAGCGCGTATTTTTCCAGGGGGAACTCTCCCGCCCGCTTATGCACACACCAATGCAGGGTATCCCTGGCGATGGCCAGGAGAGTCTGCTTTTCGGTCTCGCTGAGTTCCGCGCTCCGGGTGCCGTTCGTATCTGCCTGCATCTTAACCTCCTGGTCGGCGGCCGGTGGCGCTGGCTGCGTCAGCCCGCCGCCATAGACCTGCCCCATCAGGCAGCAGCCAGCCATGATACTCCATAAGCAGCCTTGCATGCCCCTCTCCATCCCGCCCGCCGCCTTTAGCGCCTGCGCCGGCTGGCCTGATTAAGAATCTCGCGCTCGCGGGGTGTCAATTGCCCCAAACCCCACTTGGAGATTTTGGCGAGGATCGCATCCACTTCCTCCTGGGCCGGCTCAGGATCTCGGGTTGCTGTGCCTGAGATCACCTTGAACTTGCGGCGCTGCCAACGCCAGCGTAAGTCGTGCAGCCATTGGCGTGGCCGCCAATTGAAGAAGGCGCGCCGCCGGTTGAAGATCAGCAGGATATAACCATAGCCGGCCAGGCCGCCGGCCAGGTGGGCGGCATAAGCGATATTGCCCGGCTGTCCAATCATCGCCAGGAGCGTGAAAAGCCCCAAGCCTATGGCCAAGGTTCGCGCCTTAGCTGTCACGGGGATGATGAAGAAAAGCAGGAAGGTGATGGGCCGTTCCGGAAACAGGGCCGCGAAAGCGCCCAGCACCCCGAAAACCGCTCCGGAAGCTCCCAGACAGAAAGCCTGACTGCCCAGGCCGGTTAAGAGCAGCCAGCCCAACCCACCCAGAATACCGCTGCCCAGATAGAGGATGCTGAACCGCCGCGTACCAATGGCCCTTTCCGTTTCCGGTCCGAAGAAAAACAATCCCAACATATTCAATAATAAATGCATGAACCCGCCGTGCAGGAACATGTAGCTCACCAGCTGCCACAGGAAAAACTGCCTGATCCCAGCCCAACTCAGGCTGAAAAGCAGCGTGAACCAGGCGCCGGCCATACTTTGCAAGAGCAGTTGCAGGACGAAGACCACGCCGTTGATGATCAGCAGGTTGCGCACCGCCGGCGTCAGCATGCGCTCCCAGGATGGTTGATAGGAATAATAGCTCATCTCCTCACATTCTAGCCGCTTGTGTCCCGTAAAACCAAATGAAAAATTGCAGGTGCCCGCCAGCGGCTTTCTCCTTGATTAGCGAAGGGCAGTTTATACAATGCAACGGAAGGCTATTTTTCCATGAAACGCTTTTGGCTTCCCCTAATACTCTGCAGTCTGGGATCCTGGCTGGCACAAGCCGATGGCACGTTAGCCATTCAGGTGACGCCCGCGCAGGGGAGTTGGCAGATGACCGCCTTTCCTGACGCCTACACCAATGCCACCAGCGGTACCGGCAGTCTGGAAGCTGTGCCGGCACCCACCGGCATTTACGCCATCGCCTTCAATCACCTGCCTGGCTATCAAACACCGCCCGCCCAGACCAATGTTATCGTGGACGATGAAGAGCTCACTTTCTCCGGTGTTTATTTACCCCTGGGTTCCTTATCCATCCAGGTGACGCCCGCCCAGGGGAGCTGGCAGTTGACTGATTATCCGGCTGCCTACACGCATGCCACCAGCGGCACCGGCAGTCTGGAGCTAGTGGCTGTGCCGACCGGCACCTATGGAGTGGTCTTCCAATCCTTGATCGGCCATCGCACACCGCCGGCCCAAACCAATAGTGTGCAGTTTGGGCGCCGGACGCTTTTCAACGGCGCTTATCACCGTTACCCGGCCGTGCTGGATTTCGATGGCGACTATAAAACTGATCTCTGCGCCTATGATTATCCATCCGGCTATTGGTATATTCTGCTCAGCGGCACTAAGCGGCTGTGGCAGGGTCAATTCGGCGGGGAGGATTATCGGCCTGTGCCGGCTGATTACGACGGCGATGGCCGAACCGATCCGGCTCTTTATCAGGAAAGCACTGGCCTGTGGGGTGCGCTCTTATCTAGTCGGGGTCATGCCCTGGTGATGGTGCCATTTGGGGGCCCTGGCCTGCGTCCTGTGCCGGCCGATTACGACGGCGATGGCCGGGCCGACCCGGCCCTCTTCAATTGTTTTACCGGTGAATGGTTCGTCCTCGCCAGCCGCACCGGGCAGTTATTGAGAGCCCAGTTTGGCTGGGGCAATGCCCGTCCCGTGCCGGCCGATTACGATGGCGATGGCCGGGCCGATCTGGCCTTTTACGAGCGCAATAACGGGGATTGGTTCATTCATCAAAGCGCCACCGGCAAGCTGGTGCGCTATGCCCTGGGGCGCAATGAAGCGCGCCCTGTGCCGGCCGATTACAACGGCGATGGGTGCGCGCAAGTGGCCATGTATTTTCGCCCGACCGGTTTTTGGTACGTCATGAACACCAAAGGCGCTCTGGATTCTTTCTGGTTTGGCGGGCATCCCTATCGCGCTGTGCCGGGCGATTACGATGGCGATGGTTGTAGCGATGCGGCCGTCTACGAGCAGGCTTCCGGGATGTGGTATGCCAAGAGCAGCGCCAGCGGCCGGCGGCTCTCCGCCTGCTGGGGACTGCCCACCACCATGCCCCTGGCGCGTTACACCGATGGTGCCGGCGAAGGGTTGGTGATGCTGGCCTTCGGCGACAGCATCACCTATGGCGGCGGGAGCAGCAGTGGCGGGCCGGCTAGCGGCTATCCGGTGCTGCTGGAGCGCGCCTTGAGCGCGGCTTGCGGCGGACATTTTGTTTCCATCAATGCTGGCGAGCCAGGCGAAACCACCGAGGAGGGATTGGGCCGCTATACAGCCCTCTTGCAGGCAATCAATCCCGATGTGGTCTTGCTGATGGAAGGCACCAATGATCAATTCTTTGGTGACCCTTATGATCACACCGAGGATAACCTGCGTGCGATGGTGCTGATCGCTCTGCAGCATGGCTGCCGGGTGGTCCTGGCCACCATTCCGCCGGTGATCAGTAATGCGTACCGTGACCGCGGGGCACAACAGGCGCGCATTCGCGGCTTCAACCCGCGCATTCATCAGATCGCCGCCGATTATGGCATACCCTTAGCGCTGGTCTATGAGGCCATCACCGCTGTGCCGGGTTGGGAGCGGGAGTTGATGGATCAAGCTTCGGCCAATCATCCCAACGATGCCGGTTATCGGGTCATCCGCGATGCCTTTCTGGAAGCTGTTATTTCCGGCATCAATGCCGGGTTATTTTTTTGAAGTATGCTATCATCGCCCCGTGAGCACAAAGAGGAGCAACGTATGAGTAAGGATAATTCGATTATTCTGGGGATCGATATCGGTGGCACCAAGACTTCCGTCTGCGTGGGCAGTGCCGCTGGCCATATCCATGCCCAGAGTCGGATGGCTTCCGGTGGCTATGCTTCCATCCAACATTACCGGGATGAACTGGCGCGGTTGTGCGCCAGCGTGATGCAACAGGCCGGGGTTCAGCCGGCCGCCCTGCGCGCCGCTGGTATTTCTGCGCCCGGGCCCCTGGATGTCAAACGCGGCGTGCTGATTGCGCCGCCCAATAACCCCGACTGGCGCGATCTGGCCATCGTGGAATTGGTGCGCGGCATTTTACAGGTGCCGGTCTTCTTCAATAACGACGGCAACGCTTGTGCCCTGGCCGAATATAATTTCGGCGCTTATCGCGGCACACCCAACCTGGTCTACCTCACCTTCAGCACTGGCATGGGCGGAGGGATCATCGCCAATGGTCAGTTGATCCAGGGCCATACCGATACCGCTGCGGAAGTGGGCCATCATCTCATCGATCCTCAGGGTCCGCTCTGCGGTTGCGGGCGGCGGGGCTGTTGGGAGGCTTTCGTTGGCGGGCGGCGCCTGGCCGAGCGGCTTTGGGAAAAAATCCAGCGCGACGATATCCAGACCAGTCTGCTGACGAAAACCGGCGGCGATCCGCAGAAGCTCGATGTGCAAAACCTCATGGCGGCGGCGCGGGAGGGCGACGCTTTTGCTCTGGCCGAGTGGGATGAACTGGCCGAGCGCCTGGCTCAGGGGGTGGGTAATCTGATCATGATCCTCAATCCGCAAGTGGTGCTCCTGGGCACCATCGCTGTGCATGCCGGCGAATTCATCATGGCGCCGCTGCGCGATAAATTGCCCAAATATACATGGCCCTGGCCCCTGGCAGCCTGTAAGATAGCGCCCAGCACCCTGGGACCCGAGATCGGCGATATGTCCGCGCTGGCAGTTGCCGTGACCGCTCTGCGCCAGACTTGAGGCTTTAAGCAAATATCAAAGGAGGAAGCAGAAGCACGGAGAATAATTTTTAGAGGGTTGGGTCGGACCCAACGCCTCCCGGCCGAAGAGAGAACTTGGTTCAGCTTAGCAATCAGATAAGAAAGGAATGAGATGAGCTCCAAATTGACGATCGGTTTCACAGCCATTGCCTTCCGTAAATCCTTCTGGGGATTTACCCCGGACCAATACCAGCGCCGGAGCGCTCAGATGCAGCAAACAGCTAAACGCCTGGGCGCCGCCTGTCTGGCCAGTCCCCAGGCTTTCGAGAATGCCGTTGCTGGCCGCGCCGCCGCGCGGCTCATGAACAAAACCGATCTGGCTGTGCTCGATGTGGCGACCTACCCCGAGGGCAAGGCTGCTCTGGCCTTCTTCGATGCTCTGAAGGTGCCCCTGGTGCTTTGGTCGCGAGCCGAAACAGTGCACGGCTCGCATGTCGGCCATAATAGTTTCTGCGGAGCCAATTTCCTGGCCGGGCATCTGGCCCTGAGCGGGACGCGTTTCCGGACGCTCTACGGCGAGCTGCGCGCGGTCGAGAATATCGCCCGCCTGCGCACGGCTACGCGCCTGATCGCGGCTGCCAAAGCAGCCGCCGGCTCGCGCATCGGGCTGATCGGCGAGGGAGTTGTGCCCAAGTTCTACGATATAGATATCTCGCCCAAGGATCGGGCGCAGATCGAACGGCGTTACCGCATTAAATTTGTCAATGTGCCCATCCAACGCCTGGTGGATCGCGCCCAGAGCTACCCCGAAACAGCTATGCGCCGCGCCGGCACAGCTTTTGCCAAGCGGTTCAGTCAGGTTGCCGTGGATCAGGCCGCGCTCATCAAGCAGGCGCGCATGTTGCAGGCTATTCGCGATCTGACCCGTGAAGGGCGTTTCGCCAGCCTGGCCATCCGGTGCTGGCCGGAACTCCAGAGCATCTATGGCGCCTGGCCCTGCCCGGCTATCAGTGCGCTCAACGATCTGGGTATTCCCACGGCCTGTGAGGGCGATCCCGGTGGGGCGCTGGATATGCTGCTGGCCGCTCAACTCACCAAGACCCCCACGACCCTGGTGGATATAGTCGATTGGGATGAACGCCGTAATAGTCTGGCTATCTGGCATTGTGGACCCACGGCCTGTTCCTGGGCCGATAAGGGCGCCCGGCTCCTGCCGCATAATGTGGATGGTCGTGCGCCGAATGGCCGGCCGGCCCTGGGCCTGCCGGGGATCGTGGATCTCGATTTCAAGCCGGGTAAAGTGAGCGTCTTCCGCACCCTGGGCGCCCTGGATGATGAGTTTGTGCTCGAAGGCCAGATCACGCGCGCGCCCGCCCAGCGCATCTGCGGCAGCTATGGCATGCTCTCCCGCGTCAAGGCCTATGGCCTGCCGGTGCGTATGGCGGCTGTGCGTGAGGGCATCTTCACCCGCGCTCTGCCCCATCACTATACGGCGGCGCGGGGCCATCTGTTCAGCTGAACCGCTTAGCAAGGAGTGTCTCTATGACTACGCAACATATCCCTCTGCGCACTTTGGCCGCGCAGCTCAAACAGTCCGCAAAAGCCTGCACCCTCCTGGGTGTGGGCCCTGTTTCGGAGGTGGTTGTGCGCGCCACCTTCCAGGCTTGCGTTAAATATCGCTGCCCACCGATTTTCATCGCCTCACGTAACCAGGTTGATCTGCTGGAACTGGGCCATGGCTATCTGATGGGCGGGATGGATCAGCGCGCCTTCGTGAGCCTGCTGCGCGAGATTGCCGGCCAAACCGGCTACCAGGGTCCGCTCTATATCTGCCGCGACCATGGCGGTCCCTGGCAGCGTAATGTGGAGCTTGATGAAAAATATCCCGTGGCCCAGGCCATGGAAATCGCGCGCCGCTCCTTCACGGCCGATATCGAGGCCGGCTTCAATTATCTGCATATCGATCCCACCAAATGCCCTCACCCCTACTCGCAGGAACAGCTGGTGCAGTGGACGGCGGAATTGATCGCCTATTGCGAAACCACCCGCCGCGAGCTGGGCTGTCCGGAAATAGATTATGAGGTTGGCACCGAAGATATCCAAGGCGGCCTGACCACGCCCGAGACCTATGAGGCCTTTCTGCGGCAGTTGACCGCCTGTCTCACTCAGGATAAATCGCCGCTGCCAACCTGCGTGGTCGGCCAGACCGGCACCCTCTGTAAAATCGACCGTAACGTTGGGCATTTCGATGCCAGCGGCACGGCGCGCCTGGTCAAGATCGCCGCCAAATACGGCGTGGGCTTCAAGGAACATAACGGCGATTATCTCTCGGCGGCTTCCTGTCGCGTCCATCCCGAACTGGGTGTGACCGGCATGAATGTGGCGCCCGAGTTCGGCTTGGTGGAGACCGATGCGCTCCTGGCCCTGGCCGATCTGGAAAGCAAACTGGTGCGCGAAGGCTGGCTGCCGGAAGCCGAAGCTTCCAGGCTGCGCGCCTTATTCATTCAGCAGACTTTCACCAGCACACCCTGGAAAAAATGGATGACAGATGAAATCAAGCAACTATCCCCTGAGCATATCCGGGATGATGCCGCTCTGCGTCTGTTGATCGCGCGGGTCTGCGGCCATTACACCTATGATGAACAGGCGATCAAGACAGCGCGCGCGCGGCTGTATGCCAATCTCGATCGGTTCCAGATGATCGAGGAGCCGGAGAGCAAGGCCGCCAACTTCGTCGTAGCCAGGGTCCAGGCGGCCATCGAGTTTTATCTGCGCCACTTTGCCTTGCAGGGTATCAACGATTGCTGCGCTGACCTGCGGCATTGACAGCGCTCCTGGCCCTGTTATAGTTACCGGCAGAAGAGCTGCTCCCTCGAGTCAGCTCCGCGCCACACAGTTTCATTGGAAAAATAGTTCCGCAGTAGCTCAATGGTAGAGCGGGTGGCTGTTAACCACTAGGTTACAGGTTCGAGCCCTGTCTGCGGAGCCATTTTCCGTCTCGGAAGATTTCCGTACCATCCGGTTAACACGAACGCCCGGTCACGCAGGTGATCGGGCGTTTCGCTTTTCGCGCCCATTCCAAGGGGTTTCGGCGTTCCCGCCGCCGTGGGCGCATTCTCTGTTCCGAAACGGAGAAGATGGGGTCCGAGCGATAACGTATACGTTCCGTCTCGGACCCCGAGAGCAACCCCCAAAACTCTCCGACTCTCTGGTGAACAGCCCGCCAGTGGTTAACAGGTTCGTTCGTCTCGGACCCCAGCGCCATTTCGAACTTCCGGCGCGTATGTAATCCGTAGACGAGCAGCATCAACCCGCCAGACATCGGACCGGTCGCCAGGCGAAGGCCGTTGTGGGCAAGCCCGAAAGGAGCCCGCAATGCCAGCATCCGCACCGACCGAACGCCCCGCGTCTGTCGCCCACGACGCGACCCGCGACCCCGCCGCCATGACCCCCGAGGAGCGCCGCCGCGAGGTCGCGGCCATCCTCGCCAGGGGCGTTCTGCGCCTGCGCCAGAGTACCGAGAACGCGCCTGGTTCGCGTCCTTCTCGGACCCCCGAAAAATCTTCGAACTTCCGCCCGGAAGCCCTTGATGAGGGGGCGAGAACGAGCCTTCATGTGTTCACGTCGCCAGCCTCTCGGCAGGCACGAGAAACAGCGAACGAACACATGAAAGGAGCACGCAGACCATGACGATGACCATCGCCAAAGAGGTCGCCGCCCTGGGCCGTATGACGGTCTCGGAGCTGCGATCCAAACACGTCGAGGCCTTCGGTGAGCCGACGCGCACCGGCAACCGGGACTACCTCGTCAAACGCATCGCCTGGCGGTTGCAGGCCAACGCCCACGGCGACCTCTCCGAGCAGGCCAGGCGTCGGGCCGACGAACTGGCCAACGACGCCGACCTGCGCACCACCGCGCCGAAGGTCCGGAAGACCGAGGACCGGCCCGCGCTCACCCGCCAGACCTCGGTCGCCTTCGACAGCGACTCGCGCCTGCCGATGGCCGGATCGAACATCAAGCGCCTCTACAAGGGCCGCGAGATCGTCGTGCGCGTCCTGCCCAAGGGCTTCGAGCACGAGGGCGAGGTCTACCGCACGCTGTCGGCGGTCGCCAAAGCCATCACCGGCACCCACTGGAACGGCTACCACTTCTTCAACCTCAAACGAAACGGAGGCGACGATGAGTAAGGCGACCGAGAAACCGCCGACCGTCCGGTGCGCCGTCTACACCCGCAAGAGCACCGAGGACGGCCTGGAGCAGGAGTTCAACAGCCTGGACGCCCAGCGGCAGGCGGGCGAGATGTTCATCGCCAGCCAGGTCTCGGAGGGCTGGGTCTGCCTGCCGGACCGCTACGACGACGGCGGGTTCACGGGCGGCAACATGGATCGCCCGGCGCTCCAGCGCCTCATGGCCGACATCGAGGCGGGCCAGGTCGACTCCATCGTGGTCTACAAGGTCGACCGCCTCAGCCGCTCCTTGATCGACTTCTCGAAGATCATGGACGTGCTTGAGCGGCACAAGGTCGCGTTCGTCTCTGTCACCCAGCAGTTCAACACCAGCACCTCGATGGGCCGCCTGATGCTCAACGT